>CAYYKD010000039.1:22465-34476 GCA_964471825.1 uncultured Spirochaetales bacterium | reverse complement strand
TCCTGACTATTCAGAATAGAAAATTTGATATAAAATATATGGCAAGATATGGCGGTATGCCTTCGAGTCATACTGCGTTTATTGCATCTATTGTCTTTGGTGCAGGCCTTGATCCTCTTATAGGGTTTAGACATCCCCTTTTTGCCTTGAGTCTTGTGACTGCAGCGTTGATATTGGTAGATGCTATTAAGTTTAGAGGTAATGTAGACAAGATAAATGATATTGTTAAGAAGATAATCGACTCTGATGATAGATTTAAGGATCTAAAACTGCCTAAGCATATTGCACATACTGAGAAGGAAGTTATAGTTAGTATAATTTTTTCATTCTTTTATGCAATTCTATTTTATACTCTGTTTTATGGACTTTTTTAATCTGCATATAATCAAACAAAAAAGAGCCATTCAAAAAAAGTTCTCATTTTTAGTTATATCAATTATAATTTATAGTGTTTATTACCGAAACTAATGATATAATTATCTTTAATTATCCTTAAACCACGGGTTGATTTTTTTATAATCGACTTTTTAAGAACTTAAAAGGTGGAATCTTGCTTAGAAAAATATTTGTTACGGTAATATTAATACTAATCTCTTCATTCCTTCTATTTGCATTTGATGCTGTAACAGGTGCAACCGACTTCCCTGATGATAAGACTTCAGGTAATACAAATAATAACTATTCTAATAACCCCTCAAATAATGCTAAGAAAGATGACCCAAAAAAGAAAACAGACCCTGTTAAAAAGCAGGAAGAGAAACAAGTTGTAAAGAAAGATGAAACAAAAGTTGTAAAAAAAGATGAACTAAAAAATGATGAAAAGGCTAAATCCGCAGATATGCCTGATGCAGTAACGGGTGCAACAGAGTATCCATATGACACTACCCCAAAAGACAAGTACGCCGAAACAAAGAATGAGACCAATTTAGTAAAGGAAACAGACCTAAAGAAACCGGATCAAGTTATTAAAGAAGATAAAGCTCTCCAAAAAGATGAAGTTATCCTAAGTGATAATATAAAAGGTAATGAAATAAAAAATGATGAAATAGATGCAGTAACCGGTTCTACCGTCTATCCTGAAAAAACTGTTGTTTTTAAAGAGAGTGTTAAAGATAGCGTTAAAGACAATAAACAAGAAAAGAAAAAAATAGGTGATATAAAAACCGATACAAATGAGATATCTGAGCTAAATAAAGACTCAATTACTATCCCACCGGATCTCTCTGATCCGGCCTCACCTGATAGAACAAAATCAAATCCGCTTATCGTCGGAGATGGTTTGGATGAATATTTCTTTGCATTTCTAAAACCCTCGATTAATAAAAATTTAATTGTAGATACTTTAAGTATAGATTCTTCAAGTATTGATTCTTCAAGTGATAATAAAATTATTGATAAAATTGATGATACAAAAATAGCGTCCGGTAAAGAGGATAATATTTCGGAAATAACAACCGGTGATAAAAAGAAAGACGATTCACACAAGGCAGAAGAGAGGTTATCACAAAATATTGATAAGGATAAAGATCCGAAGATAACCATAGGGCCTGATATGGAGACCGATAAGTCGGATACCGTTAAATCATCCGGGGAAATCGAAACGAAAAAACCTGAACTAACTAAATCTGAAGGCGGGGTTGTTAAGCCCGACATTTCAGGGAAGGTGGCTGAACCTGAGTTTGTCTATGAAGATGAACCGGTTGTAGTCCGACAGGACAAAAAAACTGATGAGCCAATAAAGACTGAGGTTGAAAAAGAGATAATCATCGATGTGTCTACAATTGATGTGTCTACAATGAAACAAACTGAGTTGGAGAGAGCTAAAGTAGATCAGGTTGTTATAGGAGTTGCAAAACCTAAACATGAGACTCCAAAAAAAGAGTCAGTTCAGTCTGAAGTTGAGCCTGAGACTAAAAAATCTGATAAGCCAAGAACTGTTATGTTTGGTGAATCTGTAAAACTGCCGGAAACAAATAAGAGTTCTATTGTAGGTAATATAGAAAAGGGGTACTATATTGAAACAGATCGTGTTGTTGTCAATAAATATACTCAACCGGATTATATTCCATTGTCAAGGCTTGACTTTGACTATGCACTGCCTATTCTCAGCTATAATAAAAATGGAACGGTTATACCGGCATCCAGGGTCTCTGTTTCCCGAGAAGTTACAGACAGAGTTGTCTCGGACGCAATTAAACAATATCATACAGGTAATTACCGGCTTGCTAAACAGCTGTTCTCTAAACTTGTCCACTACAATTCAGATATCGAACAATCATACTACTATCTGAGTAGAATAAGCTATCTTGATAGAGACTATGGGGTGGCCATTGAATATCTATTGTCCTCATATGATATTGGTCTTAAAAATAATTCACCTGCTGTACAACTTGCAGAGAAGTTGTTTCAGTGTGGAATAATCTCTCTTGATATCGGGAAGTATGAAAATGCCGCAGATTATTTTAAAAGGGCAATTGAGGTAGACCCATTACAGGTGAAGTTTAAGACCTCGCTTGGACTTGCCTATTATAGGACTAATGATCTTAAAAAAGCAGAACTCCTATTTAGTGAAGCTGCAAAACAGGGCGATATGACAGCCCTAAGATATCTGAACTCATTAAAAAAACAATAGAATTTGATTAGGATATAGAGAATAATTAAACAATGTTAATTTATCGGTGTAAAATGCCGGTTTGGAGGGATTGTGGTCTTAGTAGTAGATGCGGGAAATACCAATCTTGAGATTGGATTGGTTTCTGATAAGAAGAATGATTTTACTAACATCTTGAGTTTTAGATATTACACCAGAACAAATATCACTGCTGATGAGTTTGCCCTATTTATATTAAGTTTTCTAAAACTAAACAACATTGATTCTGACAGGATTAAGAGACTGGTCTATTCATCAGTTGTTCCGCCCCTAAACGGAATAATCTGTGAGGCCTTTATTAAATATTTTAATAAACCTGTTATTGAGATCAATCATCTTACTAAACTTCCGATAAATAACCGCTATAAGAACCCGGAAGAGGTTGGAGCTGACAGGCTTGTAAATGCAGTTGCAGTCCATAAACTATATAATCGTAATTCAATTATAGTTGATATGGGGACAGCTACAACTGTATGCAGCTTGACAGAGGGGGGGGACTACCTTGGCGGGGTAATTATTCCGGGAATTAAAACTGCAACAGATGCTCTAACAAGCAAGGCAGCAAGACTTCCCGCTATTAATATCAGTCATAAGGAACAACTGATACAGGCCGGCACTGCCGGTGCAATTGAGTCTGGTGTATACTTCTCCACTCTCTATGGATTAAAGGGGATCATCGAACAGATGAAGAGAGAGCTTGGTTTCGATAATCCGCTTGTTATCGGTACAGGCGGTTATATCAGACTTTTTAGCAATTCAGGTTTGGTAGATGTCGCTGACTATGAACTTAGCATCAAAGGACTGAAGATTATCTCGGATCTATTCTAATGACTATAGATAAACATATTAATACAGAGAATCATATAAATACGAATTATACAAATACAAATCACATAAATACAGATAAATATATAAAAAAAATAGACAACTGCTATATTAAGATTCAAAGTGGGTTCTCATATGAATGGAAAACAGATACGCGGTTAACAGTTGAGATAGATAATGGTGTTGAGATATGCCTGACACCTGACACGCAGGGAGCTTTTAAACTTGAATCAAAAAACCTGACGATAGTGTCCCCGCCTCTATTTTCCGATAGAATATTTATGGAAAAAATCCCCCTCAATCCCGAAAATATTGCACTTTTTTCCGGGCTTGTTTTTAAAACTCACAACTCTATCATTCTTATAGAATCTGTTGATTTATCAGTACTTATTCCTGTCAGAGACAAAAAAAAATATGCAATATATGTCTACTACAATGGCAGGACCTCTTTTTCTATCAAAGTATTTGCAACAGAGAGAGCATATTTTGAGTCTATCAATTCTAATCGAAAGTTGTTCCCCTTGTGGTCATCTGAGGTAGGGTTATTCGGGCGAATTGGAGAAATTCTATTTGAAGCAAGTCTTCTTGATAGCCTTGATAGAATAATTCAGACTGATACAAAATATATGGTTGCAGACTGTACTGAGCTGGGGCTTGATACATGCAGCTACGATAATACAGATTATATTACAATGCGGATTCTACTTAGTCTGAGAGGTTACAGAGTTGTTATTGCGTCAAATTTAGGCTTATCAGAAGCAGCGGTTGTCGTCGACACAAATAATATTGTCCGGCTGAGGAATGGGAGCCCGTTTATTCAAAAAGGTCTTCTCTTTGCTGATGTTTTTACTGAGGAAGGAGAGTTGATTTTAAAAAATGTTATGAATAACATTTTAGTTAATGACCTGTTTAATAATAAACTTTTAAATAATAAACTTTTAAATAATAAACTTTTAGGTAATGATGATAGTGTTTCGGAAGGAGTCTATATCCCTGGTCATCTCTATAAAGTCTTTGATCCTGATGATCTGGATAGAATATGCTTTAAAAGAGGCACGCGGCTTATTAGTTATACAGAGAATACACCTCTGTTATATGATATAATAAATAAATTTATTGAGAATTATGGCAGCAGTCGAAATTGTTTTTTCTCATCATTTGTAATTAAGAATAATCCGGCCACAATCTATATGAGGGGTGCATTGCAAAGTTTTTCTGATATTTTGATTCATTTAAAAAATCTCTACTATAACGGCGTAATAAATACGGGAGTGATCTATGATAAATCTCTCCTCTCTGATCAGGCAAGTTTGATAGGGATTATCTTTTTGCCGGCAATCTTTATAGATTCGGTTAGGCTGATAAAAATTTGTCAAAATAAAAAGATGTCTGAACGGATAACTAAACTTTTTAAAATGAGGGCAGAGCTGGTACTGTTTATTCAGGATTCATTGATAAGATTTAACCGCGGCATCTCACTATTGTATGATTTCTGCTCATCTGATAAGATTCTTAGCGGCCATACAAATCAAAGCGAGTACTCCGAACAGATAATAATCGGCGAAAAATTATTAGTAGCAAAATTATCTCCTCATGCTTTGTCACAATCTGTAAAAATTCCCGATGGTGTGTGGAAAGAGCTTTTTTCCTCCACTCTCTTTAATGAGTCAGGAAGCTATATACTTGATAGAGAAGATCAGTTTATTGCACTTCAGAGGCTTAATACTGTTATTCCGGTTGCTAAACAATTATTTAACAAAACCGCTTCAGTGGGGATTAGTTTTGAGGTTTTCTTTGATTCGTCATACCAGGATATCTTCTTTGAGCGTTTTGATGAACGCCTTAATGAAAACCCTAATAAAAGCCTTAGTAAAAGCCTTAATAAAAGTCTTGATATAAAATTAGACAGTGTAAAAGGTGAAAAAATTGAAGAAGATATAATTAAACACAGCTTTGTACTGGAGCAACTCGATGAGATTATTACAATTAATTATTCTGTTGATAAAATCTCGGTACCGAAGCGGTTTATCGAATTTAAAATCTCCGATGCCAAAAAGCGGGAAATTAGACAGGTTTTTGTAGATCAAAATGAGATATTTGTTTCATCCGGGGCATCTCTATTTAACTATCCGGTTCAGTTTAAACCGATTAAAAATGAAACTGTGATCACAATTGTTGTCAAAAACAGATTATGATGAAAGTAGAGCAAACGAATTTTAATTAAGGAATATATAAATGAAAGTCATCGGTATTTTTATGCTGCTTATTATTATTACGGGATGTAGAACTCTGACTTATAAGAGTCTCTCGGATAATAAAGATACAACTAATATAGATACAACTCCAATTGTCTATAATCCCGACTATTTTGGAAATCATTTTCATGATGCACAAAAAAATCCTTCAGTTGTTAGTCAATTTGATAATAATATGTGGAGATTATGGGATACACGAACTACCTGGGCTTCGCTTGAACCTGATAAAGGAAACTGGAAATTTGATGCTCTTGATGAGCTTGTTAGAATTGCCATATCAAACAATAAGAAATTAATTCTAACGCTTGGGCAGACACCCGCCTGGGCAGCAAAGTATCCTAAGAGAAAATCAGTATATGGCGGTGTTCATACGACAAGTTCACCGCGTGATCTCAATGACTGGGAGAACTACATAAGGATGGTCGGCACACGATATAAAGGAAAGATAGATTTTTTTGAGATATGGAATGAACCGGATCTATATATGTTCTATACAGGGACAATAGATGAGCTTGTAAAAATGAGTGAAATTGCATATAATGTTCTAAAAGAGATAAATCCTGATTGCAAAATATTATCACCGTCAATTACAGGGTGGATGGGGATACCATTTGGAATAGCATGGCTGGATTTATATCTAATGGCCGGAGGGGTAAAATATATCGATATTATCGGGATCCATCTATATAATGATGACTACTATAAACCCGAGTATAACCGGGGTTTTATTAGTTCTGTAAGGAGTGTACTAAAAAAGAACAAAACGGGCATTCCTATATGGAATACAGAGGGCGGATATTACAATCCGACTACGGCTATAGAAAATAGACCTGGCATTGTTGCACGGATGATAATCATAAATAGACTTCTGGGTATTGATGTTTTTTGTTGGTACGCTGCTAATAACTTAAGATTTGGTACACTTTGCAACAGAGAGACAAATGAGAAATATAGTTCCGGAGTTTCCTATGACAACATTCTCAGGTGGTTAAGTGGCGGCACTGTCTTTTCAGTTACCTGTGAACTTGGTGTCAACATATTAAAGTTATCTAAGGACGGAGAGATATCTTATATAATGTGGACAGATTCACATATCCGGCAGATAAACAGTGAGAAATTTGGAAAAACAGTCTACCTTTTAGATGGGACATCAATTGCCGCGACTAAGAACTTAACTTTAACTGACCAACCGGTTATGATCAAATAGAAATTTAAAACCGAGCCATATATGATAATCCTGCAGTCTAAGCAAAAACAAAATCACTGGAGACAGCATATAAGCTTTCAAAATAACAATTTCTAACAGATTATATGTATGACAGCAAAACAAGTAAAAAGTATGTATTGATATCTTAGGATATTAATGTTAGTTTATAGAGCCTCTATCATTTATTATTTTAAATTTTTACACAATAGTCGGTAAATATGAAAAATCGATCCAGGACAACTTTTATATTCATCTCAGCGTTTTTCTACTTCTCGATGGTTTTTTTATATGTAAATCTCTCTCTGGTCATGCAGCACAATGCAATCGTTAAGATCCTAAAAGGGGAGGGGCATTTTCTTAAACAAATATTTGATTCTAACTACTCACTAATTGACTCTGCCGAATCTATTTTTGATGGTGTCAATGAGAAGAATCCGTATAACTTTGAGAATATTGTTATATACAACCCTGATTATTCATTAAAAAGCGGTAAATCCCATTTTGATTCACAACTATTTAGGCTTGATTTTAATCAAGACTCACTACAGGCAGTTTTTTTTAAGATTCTTAGGAATGACAGAGGCAGTATAGATGCGGTAGTCCTATTCAAGATAACAAACGGTGGTAGGTGTGTAGCAATTGTTCAGTTAGAATATGACCTCAATTCGGTAAAATCCGCCTATTTTCCACAGGCTGTACCTTTGTTATTTATAGTTCTTGTTTTACCTTTCTTTATTGGTTTATTCTTGGTTGTAATGATATTAAATCTGTACAAGAGGATAAATTCAAAAGAGAAGGAGAATGCTAAAATAACAATGCTGGATCCGCTAACCGAGTTTTTTAATAAGGATTATTTTTTTAAGGTATTGAAGCAGGAGATCGAACGGATTAAACAGAAACAGGGGTCTCTCTCATTAACTGTATGTGATTTAAGAAATTTTTTTAATATATATGAAAAATATGGTTTTGATTTTGCTGAGTTAATTATTCAGGCAATTGCTAAAATTATTGGTGATAATTACCGAAACTATGATGTAAAGGGCCGATTCGGTGATGATGAGTTTGTTATCTTGATGGTTAACAGCACCGCAGAAGAATCTAAAGAGTTTGCTGACAATTGTTATAGAAAAATAGAGGAGAGCAAATTTTACTATGACGGCAAGGAAATAACAATTACTGCTGATTTTGGGATTGCGATACTGACAGCTGATGATATAAATGATCAGAGCGATATTGATAATTGTTTTAGAGATCTAACATTTAACGCACTAAAGGCTCTATCATCGGCAAAAAAGGACGAAAATGAATGTGTAGTGGTCTACAACACTGTGTAGTGGTAATGATAATATTTTATGAATGATAATATCATCTGGTAGAACACAACTTGTAGTAGAAAAATTAGTTTAGATTAAAGAGTCTATAAAGCAGTCTATTAAGATGCCTATAAAGCAGATTTATTAATTGATATGGTGTTTAATTATCACATTTTGTGATATAATATATATAAGGTTAATACCTTAAATGAGGTGTATTTATGAATAAATTTATATTTATTGTTTTTTTACTTATGGTAACAGGTTTTGCATTTGCCCAGACTGATAAGTTGACGATCAGTGAGGAAGAGATTGCGAAGGCGAAGGTGTCAATTAGAATTATGACCGATAAGATGTACTCAATGGCAAGAGAGGATTTCTTAAGAGAGGTTGATAAAAATGCTGAATCTAAAAAAAATGAGTGGTTTGTGCTTTATGGCCTTTTAAAGCATATGTCGTCAAATGATGAATCCTACAAATCAAATGAAAAATATGCCATCTACAAATTTTTCTCATCATATTTTCCACTACTTCCAACTGAACCGGAAAATTTTCCATTGGAAGTTAAAAATCTTACAATGAAGTGCCTCGATAATGACTTCAGTAATTATAATACATTTTCTATGGCACATCTTATTCAATTGATTGCAACAATCGGGCAGACAGAGGACTTTACTAAGGATGCACTTGAGGCCCTTGGTAAGATTATTCTTCACACAGAGATAAGAAGGCAGACCGCGGTTAATCCGTATTTGCAGAATGCATTCTCATATGCTGCAGAGACAATTCTTCCGTTAGCGACAGATCCTAAGTATAAAAATTCGGATTTTGTCGGACAGATTGTAATAATATCTGAGAAAACTGAGTGGGGTACTGTACAGACCAGAAGAATACAGACTGTAGTAAGCAATTTCAAAAAAGGTAAATATTTAAAATTCTAAAAAAATAGGATAGCCCTAAAAGGACTTATAATGTTAGTTATTCCCGCTATTGACCTCATTGACGGTAAGTGTGTAAGACTTACTGAGGGTGATTTTGAACAGAAAAGAGTGTATGATAAGAATCCATTAGATACAGCGTTACTATATAAGGAATTCGGAGCGAAGAGGATTCATATAATTGATCTTGATGGTGCAAAAACCGGAAACTCGATTAATAGAAAGGTTATAAAAGAGATTAAGATAAAAACCGGCCTGGAAGTTGAAACCGGCGGTGGCATACGGACTGAGAATGATATAAAAGAACTAATTGATGCAGGTATAGACTATCTGATCTTTGGAACGCTTCTTGTAGAGAACTACCCCCTTGTAGAGATGTCTGTTAAAAAATATGGAAATAGATTTATAGCCGGTGTTGATGTGAGGGAAAATAAACTTCAGACTAGGGGCTGGCTTGAGGGTGATGAGACTGATATATTTTCACTCGGCAACAGACTCAAAGAGATCGGCATAAAAACCTCAATATTTACTGATATTTCTAAGGACGGCAAGTTGAAAGGTCCTAATACAGATGATACTATAGGTTTTGCCGATAAAACCGGCCTAAATGTCATAGTCTCCGGTGGAGTCAAGGATATCGGCGATATAGAATTCATTTACAGCAAGAAACACAGGTTAATTGAAGGGGTAATAGTGGGCAAGGCCTACTATGAGGGTAGAATAGACCTTGAAAATGCTATTAAACTTTACCAGAGTTAATTGGAGATAAGATGCTTAAAACAAGAATTATACCATGCCTGGATGTTGATAACGGACGGGTAGTTAAGGGGATAAACTTTTTAAACCTGCGGGATGCAGGCGATCCTGTCGAATGTGCTAAGAGGTACTCTGAGTCGGGTGCGGATGAATTGGTCTTTCTTGATATAACCGCAAGCTCAGACAATCGAAACACTATCGTTGATACAATAAAAAGGGTAAGCGAGGTAACATTTATCCCATTTACTGTCGGGGGCGGCATACGAAGTGTATCAGATATGGAGAGAATACTACAGGCCGGTTCTGATAAAGTATCTATCAACACAGCGGCAATAAACAACCCTGAACTAGTCTCAGAGGGGGCAAAGAGTTTTGGTAGCCAGTGTATAGTTGTTGCAGTTGACTCAAGAAGAGTTGACGGTGAGGACTTTGTATTTATATATGGCGGACGGAAACAGACCGAGTATAAGGTTCTTGATTGGTGCCTTGAGGTTGAGTCATTAGGGGCCGGTGAGATCCTACTCACAAGCTGGGATAAGGATGGTACAAAGTCGGGCTTTGATGATGAACTTCTGAAGAAGGTAACTGACCGTGTAAAAATCCCCGTGATTGCATCGGGGGGCGGTGGTAAACCGGAACATTTTGTGAGTGCGGCAAAGGTTGGCGGTGCAACCGGGATTCTTGCTGCCAGTGTGTTTCACTTTGGCGAGATAAATATTATGGATCTAAAGAGATATATGTCCTCTAATGGTGTAAATGTAAGACTTGACATTTGAGGCTCTTGCAAAAATCCCTTTAGTTTTTTGCTTGATCTTTTATTTGTTAAACATGCGTCAAATTGCGGCAAAGAATACTCAAATAAAGTGATTATTCTGCGTTTATTTGCCACATTTTTCCTTGTTTTCCAAAAAAATATGCTACGCAAAAATTCAAAATTTATTTTTGCAAGAGCCTCATTTAACAAAAGGGGGATATAGTCTTGAGTAAAAGCAGTTTTTTTTACAACCTATTCTGGCGGATATTTCCAAAAAAAATATATGGGCTTGTCGGACCTCCGGGGACAGGCAAGAGCTTTAGAGCATTCTTGCTTGCAGATAAACACAAGATCCCTTTTATCATCGATGACGGGCTATTACTAAAGGATCATAAGATCGTTGTAGGCAGCTCAGCAAAGAAAGAGCAATTTCATATCTCTGCAGTTAAGAGGGCGATCTTTCATGACTCAAAACATGCAAGAGAGGTTAGAAAGGAACTCTTTAAGCAGAAGTATTCCGGTGTTCTAATTATCGCCACTTCAGATAATATGCTGAACAAGATAGTAGAGAAGCTACATCTTCCAAAAGTTCAAAAGATTATTCGGATAGAGGATATTGCAACTGCCGAGGAGATGAGGATTGCTCGTCAGAGCAGAATTAAACATGGGAAACATGTTGTGCCTGTTCCACTGGTAGAGATGAAAAAGAAATACCCGAATCTTGTTCTTCATGCAATCCATATGTTTATAGATGAGCCAAAAGGTTTTATATTTAAAAAGAATCATAAGAAATTGATCGAAAAAACAATTATCAGGCCGGATTTCGGTAAAGGCGGCGGATCTATATCGATAACAGACACAGCTCTTGTTCAGATGGTTAGCCATTGTATTCAGGAGTATTCTACAGATATTAAACTGATAAAAGTGTCTGTTGAAGAATTCGATGATGGTTTTGATATAGTTGTTAGCGTATCGATCGGACACAATATCAATCAGCTTGATGCTGTTAAGGTCATACAGAAGATAATTAAAGATAAGATCGGGATATTTACAGGAATGGAAATAAGAAAAGTAAATATTGCCATCGAGGGTTCCCATTGACCTGCTTGTTAAACCAATCTATGATTAATTCTAGTTATTCCTCAGACGATATCCACTATTTATTAAATTCATTTTCTAAGATAAACCTCTTTTTGGATGTAATCAAAGTCTATAAAAACGGTTATCATGGAATTAAAAGTGTATTTGCAGAGACTTCACTTTTTGATACTATTACGGTTAAAATTCTTCAGGAAAAAAAACTCTGTTATATT
>CAYYKD010000039.1:4862-22455 GCA_964471825.1 uncultured Spirochaetales bacterium | reverse complement strand
AAGAAGTGTCTTTGCTGAAACCACACTCTCAGATACAATTACAGTAAAAAAAGTACAGGATAAATCCCTCACCTATATTGACAGATCGGGAGTACTTCCTACCGAAAATCTACTTAAAAAAGCCGGCGATCTTATGACCGCCGTCAACTGCAAGATACCGGTTGGTTTAGAGTTTACAATTCACAAGAGGATCCCAATCGGAGGTGGAATGGGTGGGGGGTCATCCAATGCCGCAAGCGTAATGCTAATTATCAACCGGCTATGGAAAATGGGGTTGAGTACAAAACAATTAATGCAAATGGCAGAAAAAATTGGTGCAGATGTACCATTCTTTATAGTTGGCGGTATTAAAAAGGTTGGTGGTATTGGACAATATATAAGACCAATGGAGAGTAATTTAAAGTTTATACGCCCATTTATAGTTATACCTAAGACACCGATATCGACAGCTAATGCATATGGCAAACTCGACGCTCTAGACCTATCAAGAGCTACCTATACAAATGAGATAAAATATAAAAATCTAATTATTGGCCTAAGGCAACAGAATATTGATGTCGTTGCCGAAAATATATATAATAAGTTTGAGATTCCTGCATTTGACGAAAATCCTGAGCTGGTAGAGATAAAAAATGCAATAGAGTCTATAGGTGCATTAAGAGGATTTATGACAGGATCCGGCTCAACAATGGTAGGTCTGGCCAGGACTGAGGAAGACCGAACCCATTGCATTGATGAATTAATTCTTCAGGGGTACAATGCGATGAGTATAGAGCTTGTACCGGCTAGAAGATGGATAGGTAGAGAAGTTTAGTAAAAAAAATAGCCGGATAGAAATATGAAAACATAAAACATGGAAACATGGAAACATGGAAACATGGAAACATAAAACTTGAATATAAAGATAGGCGATAGATGAATAGAGAAACAATTGTTAATTATGTAAGAAAAAAACACCTGGAAAACCCTGATAAGTTCCAAATTAATCCCGATGATAGTGCAGCAGATATTCCTGAGATGGGACTCATTGATATGTATAAGGATATATGGAATCACAACAAGGAAAAAATTACCGCAGATGAACAAATTGAGATAATAGATGACTCATTAATTGACGAAGCCGAAGAGATTCTTGAAGTAGAAGAGATGATTGCCGAGGAAGTTATTGACATTGATGCTCTGCTTAAGATAGAGGAGCGGGTAGTAAATATTCTACAATATCTAAATGTATCGCTCTATGATGGGGGACATCTGTCTGAAGTAATTGTTGAGGATATGAAGAGGGAGATTATTAAGCAGAATTATTCAGAAGAATTTATTGATAGAATTGAAAGTATAGTAAGGGATCTGGTACAGCATGAGTTTAAAGAATACGAGTTTAAAAAAGCTGAGTTCAGAAAATCTCTAGTAAGGGAGCTATATAAAAATCTTTCGGATGATCTTGATAAATTGTTTGAGCAACATAGAAAACACAGATCAAAGAGGATAACTGCCGGTAACATAGCCAACTACCTAACCTTTGTTTATGAATCAATATTTAGAAAACATATTGTTGCTATTAAAAATAAGAAAAACATCGGGGCATCTGATTTTAATTATCTTAAACAGGCTGTAAAAGAGATATTAAGGGTTAAATATAAAAATGAGTTTGATTTTGACTTTGTTGAGTCCGGTAAAGACTGAGAAGGCAGCGTAGAAATTAAAAACTTTATGTGGCGTATCAGAGAGAGCTTGAAAATACGAAAAGATTTATCACGAAACAATTTTTACAGATAGCGAAGAGGGAGCGGTTTTTTATGAATTTTTTTTACAAGAGAAACAATATAAAAAAAAATATACTCTTAAAAAATAAAACAACAATGAAAATAGGTGGAAAGGCTGAATACTATTGTAGGCCATCAAATGTAGATGAACTTCTTGAAACAATAAGATATGCAATGGATAACAAAATAAATTATAGGGTTCTAGGCGGTGGTTCTAATCTTTTAATTAATGACTGTACAATATCCGGATTGATTATTGACACAACCGGTTTAAATAAAGTATCTATATCGGGAAACTCCCTGGAAGCAGAGGCAGGCGTCTTAGTTAACAGGCTCTGCCGCATAGCGATCAGGCAGAGTCTGTCGGGATTGGAGTTTGCATATGGACTTCCCGGAACAATAGGCGGTGCAGCCTTTATGAATGCGAGGTGCTACAATGGAGAATTTAGTGGCGTGGTATCAGGTGTTGAGTTTATCGATGGTTGTGGACAGGTAAGAAGATTTAGTTCAGATGAGATTCAGTATTCCTATAAAAAATCAATTTTTATGGAGCATCCCGAATTTATTATTACAAAAATTATACTACAATTAAAAAAGGTAAAAAAGGATGAGCAGAAAACTATAAAGGTCAATTCAATAAAAAATAAGCAAGACAGAATCGACAAGGGTCAGTTTGTATACCCTAGTGCAGGGTGTGTATTTAAAAATAATTATTCTATAGGGATATCATCCGGTAAAATAATCGATGAATCCGGACTTAAAGGTTTCAAGGTTGGTAGGGCTATGGTCTATCCGAAACATGCAAACTTTGCTGTTAATACCGGAGGTGCAGGTTTCCAAGAAATGTTTTCATTGATAGAATCAGTAGAGCAAAAAGTTAGAGCCGCAAAAAATGTCACGCTGGAAAGAGAGATCACAATATGGGAAAAATAAAATGAAAGATATGACTGTTAGTAAAACCGGAAAAGAAGAAAAAGCCTTAAAAAAACCGCTCTGCAAACTGGTTAAGAATGGTTTTATTGAGGACAACCTGGCACAATACATGAGACTTGTAGATTCGGCTTATTTTATCTGTAAGAAATGCGGCAGAGTATCAAATACTAAAATAAATCTCTGTAAACCTATTGCATTAGATAAAACAGAAAACCTGTAATAATCCATAAATTCAATTATTATTCAACTATCAACTAAATATTCAATTGGTAGAGGCTATTAATATAGGCTCCAACAAAGATATAGGCTTTAGCAAAAATTGGTTGTAATATTTAATTGTAATATTTAATTGTAATATTTAATGTTTGTTGATTAAATCAAAATAAAAAGGGACTGTCCAAAGACAGCCCCAATTACCGTATAACGGTTGTTGTCGTTTAAGTACTTGGGAGGGGAATTACTACGACGAGCAACAATATATATTTCGGCCGCAGTTACATAAAACTTTAAATTATATTTGATTTTTCTTAAAAATGGTTTAAAATAATTTATATGAAAAATATATCACTTATTGTATTATTGTTTCTTTCGGTAACAGGGCTTTTCTGTACAGAGTTTAATTTCTCAAACTTGCAGTTTTCATTAAAGACAAACACAAACTCATCATTTACCAGTACAGGTGTTTTTTCTGATTACTTCAGTACAAACAAGCCAAAGATATTTGATAAACCCGACATGAGCTGGTTTAAAGAAAAAGGTAGATTAGAAAAACTATCTCTTTTTGGCGGGGCTGTGAGTGTCACTATTGGATCAGCACTTCTACTTTCAGGATTATTGCTCTATTTTTTAAAACCTACTGCACAGAGTCAAACTAATGATTATACATTCCTAAGTCTTATCGGTGTCGGCGGTGGTCTAACTGTATTGGGGATCCCATTTTTGATAACCGGAGCTATTAGGCTGCGAATTGTAACAAAAAAATAACCGCACTATAGACTGACAGACGATGCCGGATAATTGTAAAACAACAAAAAACACTTGCCAAAACACAAAAAATAGTATAGAAGAGCAATGATTTTTTATAATTACAGGAGATTTAGATGTCAAATGAAAGAAATAAAGGTTGGAATGTAGTTTTTGCAGCACTATTTATCAATCTTTCCATCGGCGGTTTATATGCATGGAGTGTATTTAAAGCGGCAATAAAGCAATTTATCGAGGAAGGTACAGTATTTAATGTTTTGGGAAAGGAAGTTCAATTTACATGGGATATTGCTGCGTTGAATGATCCTTATGCCTGGGCATGTGTTATAATGTCAGCAGGCCTTCTTGCAGCAGGCAGACTTCAGGATAAAAAAGGCCCGGGAATCACAGCGTTGATTGGTGGAATAATGGCCGGAATTGGACTTATTATGGCATCTTATTCAACTAATTACTGGGTTTGGTTTATTGGTTTTGGTGTTCTATTTGGTACAGGTATTGGTTTTGCATATTCAGCCGGCTCTCCTGCAGCGTTAAAGTGGTTTAACAAAGCAAAATCAGGTACTGTAGCAGGGATTGTTGTATCAGGTTTTGGATCTGCACCAATCTATGTTGCACCTCTAGCAGATTTTCTAATAAAGAAATATGATATCTTCGTTGCAACTAGAGTTTTTGGTGTAATTGCCTTGGTTGTTATAACATTATTATCTATCTTTATCCTAAAAAATCCACCGGAAGGCTATGTAGCACCAATTACAGATAAAGAAAAAGAAAAACTGGCAAAAAAATCTGCGGCTCATAGTCACGATGTAGTTGAAGATTTTAAACCAATCGAAGTTATTAAGACTCCGGCTCTATACATATTGTGGATATTATTTTTCATAGGTGCAGGTGCAGGTTTACTTGTAATTGGAAGTATGACAGAGATGGCAAAGAAGCAGATGGGTACTTTTGCATTCCTTGCTGTAATAATACTTGCTATGGGAAATGCAACAGGTCGAATCATGGGTGGTGTTATATCTGATAAGATTGGACGAATTGCGACATTGTTTATAATGTTTATTTTTCAAGCTATAATGATGTTTACAGCAATCTTTGTTACAGGTATCAAAGAAGTTTCACTGGTTCCTGCAATCCTTGTTGTTACACTAACTGTATTAATCGGTTTTAACTACGGTACAAATATGTCATTATTTCCTTCATTTACAAAGGATCTTTGGGGTATGAAGAATTTTGGTGTAAACTATGGTCTAGTATATTCAGCATGGGGTGTAGGCGGATTTGTATTTAGTCGAATATCTCAGATGCTTTTTAAGGCATCATCAACTGAAGTAGCACTACGAAACTTCAATGGCTCATTTATATTAGCAGGCGTTATGTTAATACTTGGCCTTGGACTTATTGTTTTACTTAAAAAGATGAAACCTCATCATTAGAAATAGTTAAAAGAAATAGTTAAAAAAAAACCGGCATCTGCCGGTTTTTTTTTAACAAATATTCTTACTTCAAATACAAATTTTCAATACCTTTGTCATTGAACTCTTCAGCATATTTATCATATATCTCAGATTCTTTACTTATTAGGTCTTCAATTTCCATAGCCTCAAGTTTGTCCTCGCCATACTTCTTAATCATGTCTCTCTTTGTAAGAAGGTCGATTAGTTCATCCCAGAAAATTTGAGATTCAAATTCTTCAATGTACTCACTTACCTCTTCATCAAGAAGTTCAGACGGGTAAGCTATAGGATCGCCTTCATCCTCATTAGTTCCCTCATCAACATATCTTTCAAGACCCGCCTCTTTTGCTTTGCCAAATATATAGTCCTCAAGATCATTGAAATCATCAATAACCTCATCATCCATCCTATTCCCGTTAGCCATGTAATTTCCAAGATATACAAGTTTCATCAGACTGGCATATTGCTCTTTTGTGAATTCAACTTTCATATTAATACTCCATTTATAGTTTTTGGATTTAATAATCCGTCTAAGACAATACACTATTATTCAAGAATAATAAATAACTATTTATAAGTTTTATTAGTTTTTTACTTTTATAGTTGATATTCATACAAACATCAATCCACCATAACTTTTTTTATTTGATTAACAAGTAATTCGATAGTTGTCATATTATCCAGAGTTAGTTGATTGACCTTGTTTACAGATTCATTTTCTATGACCTCAAAAATTATTCTCAATGTTCCAACTTTTATTCTGTAAAGGCCTTCGAGCTGTCCTTTTAATGGTTTAATATCACTTGCGGAAAAAGGGGCATTTTCTAAGGTTTCTAAACAGGCATCTATTCGCTTACTTGTTGGCTTGTCGCACTTTGTGTAAATATATCGCATTATGACTTCCGCATTTGTCCGAAGTCTTTTATATCGACACTATATTTAATTATATCTTTTTTACCTGATTAAGTTAACTGTTTTTTATCATTATTTACAAAACCTATCATCCTTTAGAGAATGATTTGGAAAACTAATAGTATTGCAAATAAAAAAAATTTGTATTATAATCTTTTTGAACTATAGTCTAGGGTTAATCTCAATCCACGCATAGGGACTTAGAAAAAAACTATTATTGCATGAGATCTGTAATTATTATTAAGCAGGTATGATGAAACACCGGTATTTTATAAATGAGCTTGTTAGAGATAAAATAAGTTCAGCCATAGAGAGTAATTTCGGTCAAGAGGTATTCTTTGGCTGTGTCTTTGATGAGGAAAATCAGTTAAACTCTGTTGAGGTTATCTGTTATGGAACGGAGGACACGGTATTCTCACCACCTGAGATTGCAAGAAAATACAATGCTGTAATGCACAACCACCCCGGTGGTATTCTTAAACCATCAGACGCCGATCTCTATATGGCTAACTACCTAAAGAATGAAGGTATTGGATTCTTTATAGTTAACAATGCCGGCACAGAGCTGAAGGTGATCTACCCGCCTGTTATTGTCAGTAAAAATAGTCCGATTAATGAGGACAATATTGGTGCAATATTTGATGAGGGCGGGATCATCTCAAAACATAGAGAGGACTACGAGTTTAGATCCGGTCAAAAAGAGATGGCATTGAGGGTCAGTGAGGCACTTAATGAGAACCTGATATCTGTAATTGAAGCAGGCACAGGGATTGGTAAGAGTCTTGCATACCTCATACCCGCCTTTAAGTGGGCTGAAAAAAACAGCGAACGGGTTGTGATCTCAACTAATACGATAAACCTGCAAAATCAGCTTATAGGCAAAGATATCCCCTTTGTTAAGAAGATCTTAAAGTCAGATATTGAACCTGTACTTGTTAAGGGGCGGCGAAACTATCTATGCAAACTAAAACTAAACAATGCACAGATCGAGTTTGAGTTTGGTGATGCTGATGCAGAATGGAATAACCTCGTAAAATGGGGTGAGTCAACAAAGACAGGCGATATTGATGAATTAACAATTATACCAAAGAACGATCTCTGGGAAAAAGTCTCAAGTGACTCTGATTTCTGTTCAGGTACAAACTGCTCATATTATCAGGGGTGTTACCTCCAACAGTCAAGAAGAAAAGCCGCCGAGTCCAACATTCTCATTGTCAACCATCACATTCTCTTTGCAGATATCTACCTTAGATTTAAGGGGGGCGGCACTGAGGAAAACATACTTCTGCCGCCATACAAGAAGATAGTTATTGACGAGGCACATAATATAGATAAATCCGCCTCGAGTTATTTCTCAAGTACATTCTCAAAGCATGGATACTACAAATTTCTCAATCTACTGAAACCCAGGGGGACTAAGGGGTATTTACCAAGATTTGCAAGGAAGCTAATGCTCCAAACTGAGACTGCGGCAAGAGAGTGCGGTGAATTTATAAATGAACGGATCATTCCATCTGTTAATGAAGCCAATGAGGGCTCAATTGAACTATTTGAGATCATAAATATCTATATAACAACAGTTATAGAAAAAAATCCTGACACTCGCCCGGGGAGTAACTTCAGTATGCAATACAGAATCCTTGAGGATGAGTGGAACTCTGACTATTTCACAGAGCGGGTTAAAAAACCTATGAAGGCACTCTACGGTCTTATCAGCAATATATTTCTAAATCTGAATGAACTCTATGAATCCTGTAAAAAATTTAACGACAACCTGAAAAGTGCTGTCGAGATAGAGATAAAACTACTCAAGGCCTATACTAGCAAGGTCGAATCATTCATGAAGAGTATCCTTGAGATTACAGATAACGATATCCTGGGGCGGGTAAGCTGGCTAGAGTTGTTTGGCGACCGCGAATCACCTATGTTTGTCTTAAAGATCTCACCACTGTTTGTTGATAAACTTCTTAATGAATCCCTCTATGCAACCTTTGAATCTGTAGTTCTGGCCTCAGCTACCCTCACTGTAGACAATAAGTTTGACTTCATAAGTTTTATAAACGGCCTGTACCTGGTAGAGCCCAAGAGACTAAAATATTATACCTATCAGTCACCATTTAACTATCAGGATAGAGTGCTTGTCTGTACCCCCTCAGATGCCCCCGATCCGTCCAATTATAGATTTAACGAGTATCTGAATAGTTTTATTACGGATGCGGTTACAGCAACAAACGGTTCAACTTTTGTCCTCTTTACAAGCTATTCACAGCTCAATTCCAGTTACAGGGCTGTCTCGGGAGAGCTTGATGAGATGGGTTTGAAGTGTTACTATCAGGGGCAACTTGAAAAATCAAAACTTCTACAGACCTTTGTAGATGATATCAGCTCCAATCTATTTGGAACAGATTCATTCTGGGAGGGCGTCGATGCACCGGGTGAGACACTCTCACATGTTATACTTGCAAAACTGCCATTTAAGATGCCAACTGAACCTCTTGAGCAGGCACGGGTGGAGGAACTTACAAAAAAAGGCAGGAACGGCTTTAATGACTACACACTTCCTCAGGCTGTTCTTAAATTTAGACAGGGTTTTGGCAGACTGGTACGAAAAAAGACCGACTACGGGATTGTTACTATCCTTGATCCGCGAGTTATAAGTAAGTACTATGGTAAGATCTTTATCAAATCGCTTCCTCGATGCGGGTTTCAATATGGGACTAAAGATGAGATTGTAAAAAAAATATCTGACTATATCGCCTCTCATAAGATACTGAAACAATAACTCCTGAAATAAAAACACTGAAGGGATTTTTTCGGGTAGCCTCATTAAAAAAAACACGATATAAAATAAAGCTCTATAAAATAAAGCACGATATAAAGCAGGTGTTTAGAGCAGACTTTAATGCACAAAGCTATTCGCTTTTATAAAGTTAAATATTCTTGTTTTTTTTGTGATTTTCATGTATTATGCGGTGCTAAGGATTATTTGTTTTGCTGCATTGTTAGAGATGTTTTAGAAGACACATAGATTGTATAGAAGATATTTTTTCAAGAGTCTCTGTATAGGAAATATTAAAGTAAATGAGGTACATTACTTATGATTGATAATAATAAACCATACCCGATAATTGGTCTTGAGGTTCATGTTCAATTAAAAACAAAAACGAAGGCATTCTGTAGATGTGAAAACAAATATGGCGGCATACCAAATACACGGGTTTGCCCGGTATGTCTTGGTTTACCCGGACCGCTTCCCGTATTAAACCGCGAAGTCTTAAGGAGTGGTGTGCTTGCAGGCCTTGCATTTAACAGCAGGATAGCCTCTGTTACAAAGTTTGACAGGAAAAACTACGCCTACCCGGATCTGACAAAGGGGTATCAGATAAGCCAGTATGATGTGCCGATCTGTAGCGGTGGTGAGGTTACGATTCAGAATGATGATAAAACTACAAAGAATATCCGTCTAACCAGGATTCACATGGAGGAGGATGCAGGTAAACTAATCCACCTTGAAGATGGGACGGGAAATAGCTATGTTGATTATAACAGATGCGGTGCTCCGCTTCTTGAAATAGTTTCTGAACCGGACATAACTGACCCTGAAGAGGCCGTAAAATATCTCAATGCGATTAAAGAGATTTTTATATATCTTGGACTCTCTGACTGTAATATGGAGGAGGGGAGTCTTAGGTGTGATGCAAATATCAGCATGATGATCCCTGACTCTAACGGTAAGATGGTAAACACCCCCATATCAGAGATCAAAAACATGAACTCATTTAAGAATGTTAAGAAGGCCATAGAATATGAGATGATTAGACAAGTGGAGGAATACAAAAAAACCGGCGAAACCAACAATGGTAAAAATAAAATCACCCGAGGCTGGGATGATGTAAAAGAGATTACAGTTTTTCAGAGAACAAAGGAGGGTGAGTCGGATTACAGATATTTCCCTGAGCCTGATCTGCCATACTTCCATGTTACTCCAGAATTTATAAATGAAGAAAAGAAGAGACTCGTTGAGCTTCCATTAGTCAGAAGATCTAGGTTGGAATCGCAATATGAGATCACCCCCTACGATGCTAATCTGTTAACAGCCAACATTAAACTTGCTGACTACTTTGAGGATGTGTGTCGATCAACTAAATTATACAAGAAAACTGCAAATTTGATATTATCAGATATCAATGCAGTCTTAAAGACAAAGGAGATCGGTATTGAGGACTTCAGTATTAAACCGGAAAGACTTGCCGGTCTTGTTGAGTTGATCGGAAAAGGCCGCCTGAGTTCATTCCTTGCAAAACAGGTCTTTGAGAAAATGCTTGAAACAGACTTGTCTGCTGAGACTATAGCTAAAGACGGAAATCTGATTCAATCTGATGACACAGATGAGTTGTTGAGCATAGTTATTAAAGTACTCCAGGAAAATGGGCAATCAATCAGTGATTATAAAAGCGGTAAGGATAATGCCTTGAAGTTTCTCATGGGGCAGGTAATGAAACAGAGCAAGGGTAAGGCAAATCCTGTTAAGGCAACTGAGCTGATCCTGAAACAGATTGAAGCGAGCTCAACCTGATGCACAGTTCTAACAAAAAAGTTGAACAACCTATCAATATTTCATTTGAGGATATCCTCTCTATTATTGATATGGTACCTGAGATTGTCTTGATTTTAGATTGTAATGGTGTAGTTATGTGTTGCAATCGTTATCTCTCTGATTTTCTTGGGAAGAAGAATGATGCTGTGTTAACAGGCAAACGGATTGGAGCCGTATTTGGTTGCATACATTCAGGTGAAGATGGTGAGCAGTGTGGAATGAGTGAATTCTGTAGCAGGTGCGGAGCTCATCATTCACTAAGTTCATCATTAAATCAATTCGAAGATGAACAGGAATGTCGAATAACTACTAAAACTAATGCTACCAATCTTATTTCGTATGATTTTAAGGTTTTTGCAAGGCCTATTCTTGTAAATAATACAAAAGCTTCATTTCTAATAATGAAAGATGTAAGTTCAGACAAGAGAAAACTCGCACTCGAGCGGATATTCTTTCATGATATTATGAATACCGCAGCCGGATTAAAAGGTTTTCTGGAGTTGTCAATGCGGTCTAAGAATTTTGAAGAGGCCAAGAAGTTTATTAAACAATCAAATGATATCTATGATTATATGATGGAAGAGATAATATCCCAGAAGCAGCTCCTAGCCGCTGAGGACAATCGTCTTGTTATATCAAAGTCGATACTGAATTCGCTTTCACTATTACAGGAGGTAGTCAAACCATTTTCATCAAAAATGGGGATCGTCAAAAGAAATATCCGGATAGAACCTGAGGCGTGCAGTGTTGACTTTATCTCAGATCATTCTTTAATCAGACGGGTACTTGAAAACCTCGTAAAGAACGCAGTTGAAGCAACTAAACAGAGCGGAATTATCAGCCTGAATGCGATTAGACATGAAAACCACATCGAATTTACCGTCTCAAATGAGGGGTTTATTCCTAAAGATATCCAACTGCAGATTTTCAAGAGATCATTTTCAACGAAGGGAGCTGATCGCGGATTAGGCACCTATAGCATCAAGCTGCTTACCGAGAAATACCTATCAGGCAAAGTATCATTTCAGACTTCACAAAGCGGCGGTACCGTGTTTTCGGTAATATACCCCATGTTACTATAAACTTTATAATCAAGGCTAAATCAAGACTAAATTAATACGAAATAAATCAACACGAAATCAAATAAGATGGAATAAAAAATATTATATCAAATATTACTTCCCCCAAAAAGCCCTTTCAGTATTTTTATCGCTTCTTTTAGCTTGATTGTCAATAGTTTTTTTCAATATGCTTTTCCTTGTTTACTGACAGAATATGCTTTTCATAAATTCAAGATTTATTTATACAACCGATATATATTTGAATAATTTTGGATTTATTTAAAAGATTGTCAAATATCTATTTAAATGATATAGTAATTTTTGACAAACGAGCCAAAAAATATTGAAGATGGAGTGTCTTTATGTGTAATAATGTTTCAAATACTACAACTGATAGATTTAAGAAGAGTGATAAACAGGTTAACTTCCCGGCAATTGAAAAGGAGATCTTAGATAAATGGAAAGAACTAGGTGTCTTTGAACGGTCTCTGGAAAAAAACAGAGGTAAGGAGTCATTTCTTTTTTATGACGGACCTCCGTTTGCAACAGGACTTCCCCATTATGGTCACATCTTACCGGGGACTATTAAAGATATTGTACCCAGATTTCAGACTATGAAGGGTAAATTCGTTGAACGGAAGTGGGGCTGGGATTGCCATGGGTTACCGGTTGAAAATCTTATTGAAAATGAACTGGGGCTTAAGGATAAAAATCAACTTCTGGAGTATGGAATTGATAATTTTAATGAGGCGTGCCGGAATAGCGTGTTGAGATATACAAATGAGTGGGAAAAAACAGTAGATAGAATGGGGCGATGGGTTGATTTTAAAAATTCCTATAGAACTATGGATCCGGAATATATGGAGTCAATATGGTGGGTCTTTAAAACGCTCTGGAGCAAGGGACTGATCTATGAGGGGTTTAAGATTCTGCCATACTGCGGAAGATGTACAACACCGCTCTCCAACTTTGAGACCAATCAGGGCTATAAGGATGTACAGGATCCGGCAATTACAGTAGCATTTCAATTAAGGGACTCTGATGAGTTTATACTTGCCTGGACAACAACCCCATGGACACTTCCCTCCAATACAGGTCTTGCTGTAGGCAAGGACATTGATTATGCCTTGATAGAGGCGGATGCCCGAAAGGTTATTCTTGCCAAGGATCTGATAGGCAGATATTATAAGGATGATTCTTCATACACTCTATTAAGGGAGTTTAAAGGTGCAGAGCTTATCGGCAGAAGCTATGAGCCACTATTTCCATACTTTAAGGATCTGGAGAATGGGTTTAGAGTTGTTGATGGGCATCATGTTTCAACTGAGACAGGAACGGGGATTGTTCATATTGCACCTGGATTTGGTGAGGATGATGCTGAGATTGGTAAAAAAGAGGGGCTTCCTGCGGTCTGTCCTATTGATGCAGAGGGGAAGTTTACAGAAGAGGTGATAGACTATAAAGGCCGATGGGTTAAAGAGGCCGATAAGGATATAATAAGAAGGCTAAAGGATGAGAAGAAGGTTATAAAACATGATACCTACATGCATTCATACCCTCATTGCTGGAGATGTGATGAACCATTGATATATAAGGCAGTATCAAGCTGGTTTGTGGATATAGCGAAGATTAAAGATAAGATGCTTAGTGCAAATCAGAAGATAGATTGGGTTCCTGAACATATCAAGGAGGGACGGTTTGGTAAATGGCTTGAGAATGCAAGAGACTGGGCTATATCACGAAATCGTTACTGGGGATGCCCTATCCCTGTCTGGAAATGTGAATGTGGTGAAACCGTATGTATCGGCAGTATAGAGGAGATCGAGTCTCTGTCAGGCAAGAAAATAAATGATATACATAAGCACTTTGTTGATCCGATTGTCTTGAAGTGTACTAAATGCGGCAGTGAGTCAAGACGGGTTGAAGAGGTGTTGGACTGCTGGTTTGAGTCGGGTGCCATGCCTTATGCTCAAAACCACTATCCGTTTGAGAATAAGGAAAAGTTTGAGAGTTCATTTCCGGCTGATTTTATCGCAGAGGGGATAGATCAGACAAGAGGTTGGTTCTATACCCTTGTTGTACTTGGGGCAGCTCTATTTGACACGAATCCATTTAAGAGCGTGGTTGTAAATGGTCTTGTCCTTGCAGAGGATGGGCGAAAGATGTCTAAGAGACTGAAGAACTACCCGGAGATAAGCGTCATATTTGATAAGTATGGTGCTGATGCATTGAGATTATTTTTGATGAACTCATCTGCTGTAAAGGCCGGAGAACTTCTCTTTAATGAGAACGGCGTGCAGGAAGTTTTACGATCATTTCATCTTCCACTGTGGAATGCCTACTCATTTTTTGTAACCTACGCACTTGTTGATAAGTGGACACCGGAAAATAACTATGATGATCAAAGAGAGAACCTTCTTGATAAGTGGCTCTCAAGTTTTACTGAGAAACTCGTTGGGGAAGTTGATAAGTATCTTACAGACTATGAGTTCCAGGCGGCTATAAGAGCCCTATATAAATATCTCGATGAGCTTACAAACTGGTATATCAGACGATCAAGAAGAAGGTTTTGGAAGTCAGAGGATGATTCTGATAAGAAACAGGCCTATTCTACACTCTATACTTCACTTGTCAAGTTCTGTCAGGTCGCAGCACCTATAGCACCGTTCTTGACTGAAGAGATCTACAAAAATCTAACCGGTGAAACCGGCGGTTCTGTTCATCTATCTGATTATCCTGTGGAGAATGCCTCTCTGAGAAATATTGAGCTTGAAAGAGAGATGGATCTTGTTCAAAGGACAGTTGAGATGGGTAGAAGCCTCAGGTCTAAGGTTAAGATCAATCTTAGGAAGCCCTTGAGCGGCGTTCATCTTATAACTAAGGATCCTGATGAGAGACGACTTCTTGAGAGCATGTCTGAGATCATAAAAGAGGAACTTAATGTTAAGTCAGTACTTCTTGAGGATGATGAGGAGAAGTTGGTCAAACTATCATGTAAGGCTAACTTTAAGGTTATGGGTAAGAAACTAGGCAAAGATATGAAGGATGCAGCCCAGGTTGTAGTCGGGTTTGGTAAGAATGAGTTGAACGCATTGTCTAATGGTACGCCTGTAAAGATAAATGTAAATAGTACAGAGTATGAGTTGACCTCTGACGACCTTATAATTGAGCGAACTGAAAAAGAGGGGCTAACTGTATTAAATGAGGGGTCCCTAACTATTGCACTTGATACACTTCTTACTAAGGAGCTGATAGCTGAGGGTGTTGCGAGGGATTTTATCAGACAGATTCAGAATCTAAGGAAAGAATCAGGTTTTGATGTTACAGATAGAATAAAGATACTTTTTAAGTCTAACGATGAAATTAGAGAGGCGATAGAGTCTCAGGCGACAATTATTCAAGAGGAGACGCTCTGTACAGAGATATCTTTATCGGACAGTGCTACTACTTTGATTGAAGTTGATGAGGCTGAAGTGATGGTTACAATCTCCCGTTAATCATAGACATTAATAAATAAGGGGAAATTATGGAAAAAAATAGAACTCATGAGTTGATACTCTCATCGAAGTTGATATTAATCGGTCTTATTCTATGGGTTATAAAGGTTCAGTATTTTACATTTTTTTGGATTCCTGAGTCAGATCTCTTTGCTAATATCGGCCTTGAGATACTGGGAACTTCATTGATTCTGGTCGGTATATTTATTATATCACGAGTCTATCCGTTTATTGATGCAGTTATTGCAAAGTACATACTCTTTGTAGTGCTGGTATTAAATGTGCTGAATTTTTTTCTCTATTCATTTCCTGTTTTTAAAGAGATACATAGTTTTGCTCCGGTTCTTATGTCATTGGTAGTTGTAACGATAACCAAACTTATGAAACATAGTCTTAACTATTTCTCAAATTCAGAGCTGGCTTCTAAGTGGGATATTTTTGGAAATATTACTTTTTTTGGGTTTACACTGCCGTTTTATCTATTTATATCAGCACATATCTGCAGTCTTATAGAATATGAGCGGTTTATGAAGCTGAATTTAAAGGTTCTTCTTTTATTTATACCCTATGGAATCCTTGTAGCAGGTTTTTTTATCTATTTTATCACAGTTTTATTTGATACGCTTAAATTTTTGAATAAGATAAAAGAGCAGGATGTCGAAAGAGTTATGAAAGTTAAGAAATGAGTATGGAACTATTGGCTCCTGCCGGATCAAAGAGAAGTTTTATTGAGGCAATTAATGAGGGGGCAGATGCGGTCTATCTTGGGCTTTCTACTCTTAATGCCAGGAGACCTGCTGATAATTTTAGTGTAGCAGACTTGAGGCGTGCCGTTGATTATGCAGCTAAAAAAAGTGTAAAGATATATCTGGCACTTAATATTGATCTAAAATCCACAGATATGATCGAGGCATCATCTTATTTGCAGCTTGCGATGGATTTAAATATTGATGCTGTTATTATTAAGGATCCCGGTCTTATCTACATTGCGAACAATTTTTTTAAAGCCGTACCGCTTCACTATTCGACACAGACCTGTATAACCAATTCATATGATCTGCAGTTTGCAGGAAAAAACGGTTGTGTCAGAGCTGTATTGGCAAGAGAGCTTGAGATAGATGAGATAAACAAATGTGCGGCAACGGGCATAGAGATAGAGGTGTTCTCTGAGGGGTCGATGTGTTTCTCAATTTCGGGTAAATGTCTTATGTCATCCTTTGTTGGAGGGCGAAGTGGAAATAGGGGTGCCTGCACGGCGCCATGCAGGATATCATGGAAGAAAAATGGAAGCTCATTTAACTTTTTTTCTATGAAGGATCTCTCGTTGATCGAACATCTGTCCGATCTGGAAACAGCCGGTGTAAGAGCATTAAAAATTGAGGGGAGACTAAAACACCACGCATGGGTTAAAACTATTGTTTCAATCTATAGAAATGCACTTGATAACCGCCATATTTCTAAGGAGAAGTTGAGCGAGTTAAAGAAATGGTCGGCGAGAGAGAGTGGCACAGGGCATCTATTTGGTCATGAGAAGTTAACCGGCCGTAACGAAGACTGGGATAGCTATGTTGTTGACAAAAAAACCTCTGTTGATCTAAGTTTATTTGACCGAAACAACCTGATAACTGTGACAGAGCAATCTGACCAAATTATAGTTGAGTTGCAGATATTAGATCAGATATCAGAGCTAAGATTTAAAAAACCGGCACCACCAAAGAAGGCCAGAACATTTGACATATATTGTTTGAATGACAGAATCTCTGAGTTTGAAATAGGTGTTAAGGATTACAATTTAAAGGTCTTTGCAGATAATCCGGCACCACTCTCCTCAACATTTATCAGTTCACTTATTAAGGATATCTCTGTTGAGGTAAAAAAATTGGCAACTTTAGGCAACACGATTGAGTTTAATAGACCTGAATTGATCGATTTTATTAAGCAGCAATCAAATAAAGTTATAGAAAATAAAAAAAAGGCGTTCGGTGATATTCCTGACAGGTTGGTAATCAACACAGATGATATAGAGTTATTTATCAAGAACCCTTTATTACCAATAGAAAAAATGGTTGTTTATTTAAATCGATTCACAGATAAAAGACAAATCCTTGAGCTAAACAAAAGATATAAACTTACCCTTTCATTGCCGCATATTCTATATGAAAATGAACTCTCCTTGTTTAAGAACTATTTATCAGAGTTGATACAAACCGGGCTGACAGAGTTTGAAGTTAATAGTCATGGTGGTATTGAACTTTTGAGAACAATCTCTAAGGGGTTTGATATAAAAATCCACGGAGGGCAGGGATTACCTGTTTACAATCCTGTATCAGCGAGATTCTATAAAGAAAAAGGTCTGCATGAGGTCTATCTTCCCTATGAGAGCGATCTTTCG
>CAYYKD010000039.1:0-4852 GCA_964471825.1 uncultured Spirochaetales bacterium | reverse complement strand
TTCGATACTAAAGCCATTTTCCGGTTGTTCCGAGATCTCAATCGGTATGACAGTCTATGGCAGGATACCGCTTTTTTACTCCAGGGTAGAATCTCCTGTTTTTTCAGAAAAAACTCGGCTTGTGGATAATCTTAATGTTGCAGTTGAACCAATATCGGAACACTCTACAACTGTCTTTTATTCGGTCGACCCGGTAGTTTTTATAGGCAGACGATTTAAACAGAGTGATATTCGGTTTGATTTTCTGTCCGCGGATCTGAGGAATCAACCGGAACCATATAAAGTTGGGGCAGATCTCCTATCCGGCAAAATATCAAACGAGACAGGCGATTCATTTAACATATTTAAAAAACTCTACTAGTTTAGTTTTTTTATTAATATGATCTGTAATATGACCTGTAAACAGTATGACCTGTAAACAATCAAAAAAAGGCCACCCTAAAAGGGCAGCCTCAATAGTATTAAATAACTTCCTTATTCCCAATTTGTAGGAGCAGATGTTGAAATTTTAACTTTTGCATTGCCACCGGCAGAACCATCATTAAATAGTTTTATATAATAAGTGTGTCCCGCGGTTACACTAAAACTAAAATATAACGGAGCTGTTCGTGAAGATGTGTTATTATAATAATAACCATCTTGAGCGATTGTTTGTTTAATTCCTGTTTCAGTAGTATCACTTCTTGTTATTAATGAATTATCCATTACAGTTGTTTGCTGGTTATCGTAAAAATAAATATAATTTGCCCAATTTGGTTGTGTACTCGTGAAATTGTATTTATCATTGATCCAGAAATATACGGTTGTATCTGATCCGGCAGTATATTCAAGCCAATTGGTTGTGTCTGATCCACCTATTGCACAATCCGTATGTAAAGTGTTGAGAGTTAGAGGATAGTTTGTCCCCTCAAGTGTTATTGTTAGTTTCGAAACACTTGTTTGAAGGTTAGGACTCGTTTGCGCATCCTCAGCTACAATATAAACATCGTATATTCCATACGGCACATCTGTAAGATATTCATAGTTTTCTGTATTTGCAGTCATCGCCAGGTTATTGGCAGTATGAACTGTTACATCCCCATAAGTAACTCCCGATTTAACTTGTGCAGGGGTAGGTGCTGTTGACCCTGATGTAACAGCTATCCAGTACACAACTCCTACCTCATCGATTTTTACAAGAAATTTGTCAGTTAAAGATGTGTCAATCTTAGGATACCCGCTCGCCCATGTTGGAGGTGTATCACCGCCGCTGCCACCGGAAGACTCTATAGCATAATATGTTTCATTTCCGTTAGTACTGTCAATAGTGTAATTTGTTCCATTAATATTTAGAGTTCTTCCGTTTATATTAATGTTGTACACAAAATAATTAGTGCCTTCGGTTCCAACCGGTTCCCATGTATTTATATTAAAAGTGTTTCTGCCGTCTGTATATCCTCTGACATAATATGCTTTAATAGCCCCGCCTGTATGTGCCCATTGAACATTACTATTATCATTGCAGATAAATGTTTCCGGTGTTGTTGTAGAAGGTTTAAAAAAATAAACCGCATCATTATAGGTCTCATCATATTCACCAAAAACCGTACCTATTCCACTAGAGTCTATGCATACAGCACTACATTCATTGGCTGCTATCAATCTGATCTGATCTATTGTTCTCAAATTATCTTTTTTAGCACGCGCCATCATCACAATTGATCTACCCATACGATCTCGAGTTTCCCAATGTGTATCGGTTATAATATTATCCATAAAAGGTATATTCAAGAAACTATCACTAAAATCAAATGTACCGGAACCTAATGTTGTACCTTCAGTTGTGCTTATATACGGGTCAGCAACAACATCGTTTGAAATTACAGAGTTAGATTCATCAATGCTGTTTTTGCCAGGTGTATGCAGGAGTTTCCCCATACTGTGCATTCCGGCACTTGTTCCGCCTATAGGCACAAGCTTTGTGTTAACAAGATAATTAATTGCAGTTTCTATTTTTGTATCATTCCAGAAGTTATAATAATCTGTTTGATTGCCTCCGCATATCCAGAGTACCTCTGCATTCTTTATAGCCTGTTCTACAAAAGTGTCATTAGCCTGAGCTTGTGTTTTTACAAGAAGAGTTGTAACCGAGTCAGCTCCTAAAGAGATAAATAACTCGGTCAAACTATCCGTATCAACTGTTTCATTTGGATAGTTCCAAACTTTAGGGGTTGCTGTATCATCATACCACCCTTCGTTTGGATCATCCATTCTTAAAACAACAACATCACCGTTTTTTCCTTTATTTAACATCCATTGGATAGCTGCGTCAGATTCACTACCGCCTCCGGTTAAACAAACGCCAAACTCGGTTCCTGTTTTTGTAACCCAGTCTTCTTCTCCGGATGCCTCTTTATGGTAAACAAAAGCACCGGTTGAGGTTTTACCGGTAGGTTTAATGTAATTGGTTAAATAAGTAGCCCTAGTGTATGTAAAATATTCTGCATCGGCAGGGTCAGGGATGTCGCTATCAACAACTGAACTCAACGCCCCCGGAAAAGCCTCACCGCTAACTGTTACTGTACAAGTACTTGTTTTTTCTCCATCTACAGTTTTTACTGTGATCGTTGCCTCTCCTGAAGACACGCCTGTTATAACACCCCCAGTTGATACCACGGCCTTATTTTCATCACTACTTGACCAGAGAAGACCTGTGTTATTGGCATCATTTGGCGTTATGGTAGCCGTAAGTGTTTCACTGCCTCCCGATGCAATAGATGTTGTTGATTTATTTAGAGATATTCCTGTAACAAATTTTATTGATGAAATAGTATTGCTTTCATTCTCACCAAATTCATTAACTGCTTTAACAGTAAATGAATAAGTTTTACTTCTGTCTGCACTTTCCCAAGTATATGTTTCATGAGAGGCACTAACATCGATATTACCTGTAGTTGTTCCATCATTCCACAGTATAACAAACTTTTCCTCATTGTTAGATTTATCTAACCAATCTAGTTTTACTTTTCCGTTTTCAGTAGCACTGGGCAAAACATTAACTGTTAAACTCTCCGGTGCCAAAGGTGGTTTATTAAAGTCAGCATCTATTAGAGTTATTGTCTTAGTGCTTGTCAAATTTGGTTTTACAACAACTATCTCAGAAACTGTAGAGGTTACTTTCCCGTTTGTGTCTTTTAATTTAAATGTTAAAAAATAATTGTTTGTCGGGACATCTGATTTTGTAAAAACAACTTCCTTGTTAAGGGTATCCACGGTTAATGCGGGGTCCAAAATGCCACTATTCCAAATTGTCTCAACACTGTTTACAGTTTGAGTAGAACCATTCCAGCTAACAGTTACTTCGACTAAACCGTTGCCTATTGCTAATGGCACGAGAGTAAAATCAAGTGTTGAATTTGTTGTAATAGCTCTATCTGTGATAAGACCTTCAAGTAGTACGGTGTTATCAGATTTGAGTGCTTGAAGTTTGAAACTCCATGTTCCGGTTTCCAATGTAACCTTTGCATCCGTATCTAACGCGATAAATTCAACTGATTGGTCCAAACTGCCAGAGTTTGTTCCGTATAATAGTTTGTATTTGTCAATTAGCGTTGTCGGATCTCCGGGTAATACAGATTTGCTAATTCCTGAATTCTCGCTCAATGCATTTATTTGCAGGTTAACTTTCTTTTTTGCTGTTGATGATTCGTTCAGTATTCCTGATTGCATACACCCGGCAAACAAGAAAACAAAAAATATAATGTTTAATAATAAAATGTTTGATAATTTATAGTTTTTCATAATCTTCTCCCTTAATTCGTAATAGTAAATTTACAGTTACCTGATCGCATACCATTACTGTTTGTAACTACCAGCGTTAAAGTGTACTGTTTTGCGGTAACATTTGTATCAATTGTTAAAGAACTACTTGTCTGACCTGATTGTATTACTCCATCAATATACCATTGATAAGTAGAGAATCCGCTTGTTGCTGTAACAGTCAATGAAGCCCCCTTAGCCACAGTTAAGTTTTCAGGAGTGAATGTTATGTCCGGCTCTGTATAATCCCCGGTAGGGATAGTTGCTGTTATTGTGTGGGTAGATTTTGTAGTAACAGGTACAGGGGAATAAAGAGATTTTTTATTTTCCGTGTCTTTTACTATGATTGCAAAATAATAAGTACTTCCGCCCGTAAGACCGGTTACTGCTTGTGAATAAACTTCCTGTGTCCAATCCATAACAAGTCCATCTCCGCTTGTTATAGCATCTGCCTCAATAATTGAATCAATTTCACTAGATACATTTGCCCTAACAACCTTATAGCTTAGAGTTCCTGTACCACCTGAAGCAGCTCCCCATAACACTGTTAGAGTTGTTTCTTCGACATCACTGAAGCCTATTGTTACTCCAATCGTAGGTGCTCCTTCTTCATTGGTTGTTTGTGATTGAGCTGTATACAGTGCTTTGTTGTTTGCAGCGTCCTTAACAATTACAGCAAAGTAATATGTTGTGTTATGAGTCAAACTTGAAGCAGTTGATGTTAGGGTATTTGCTGTCCAGTCCATTACAGTTGTACCGTTGGCTTCAGCATTTGTTACAGTTGTGAGGTTATTAGTGAGTGATCTGACTAATTTATACTGTAACGAGGCCTGAGCAGTTACTGTGTCTGTTGCTGCTCCCCAGTTAACAACGATAGAGTTTGTTGTAGTAGTGCCGAATGATATTGCAGTTCCTGTAGTTGGCGGTGTTGTATCAGGGTTTGTTGCTTTTGATTGAGTTACATACAGTGCTTTATTATCTGCAGCGTCCTTAACCAGCACAGCAAAGTAATATGTTGTGTTATGAGTCAAACTTGAAGCAGTTGATGTTAGGG
>CAYYKD010000038.1:27770-35352 GCA_964471825.1 uncultured Spirochaetales bacterium | reverse complement strand
TTAGAGCCGTTATTGCCGAGACGGTAAAAGCGCAATTTAATACTATTAGTTTTGTAGCCGATACAGCTGGTCTTGCTTATAACATTGTATTACAAAGGGACAATGAGAACGGTTACAAAATGAGCTATACGGGCTTCTTCGATGACGACATGAGTAAAATGCAAACAAAAGAAATCAGCGGCAGCAGCCTTAACCAGCTAATAAGCCGCATGAACCAAAGCAGCGACTTTAACCCTACGATAATTGGGGTTATTAGACAAGAAGCTACTAAAATACCGGCTATACTATATGCCAACTGGCAAGCCAAAGGCTACAAAGCTGACCCATTAGAACTTATTACCCGCGATATTACCAACTTTTATCTTAACCCTAACCAAACTACCTGGAACAGACTTTTGGGAATACAATGTTTACTAGATCAAAATAGAACTCAAGACAATTACATAAGCAGAGCTGCTATAAACATGATACACCTTATGAAAAAACTATCTCCTGTACTAGGAAGCTTTTTTGACAATGAGGCTGTTAAGGTTTACTTTAACCCAGGCTGGAACGAGTTCTTCCGCCAAAACCCACTATCTGCTGAATACAATAGCCTAGTAGGGAATTATTTTTAGTTTAATCCCACAACACCCTTTGAAAAAGGGGGCTTAAGAGGAAGAGATCATTTTAAGCAAAAACATTTGTAAAATATTCAAAAAATAGATATACTTTCATCTATGAAACTCTCTAAGGATTACATAATATGAAAAGTTTACCAATAGGTATTAATACACTTCAAACAATCATTGATAACAATATGCTATACATAGATAAAACTCATATCGCTCATAAATTACTTGCCAATCCCGGCAGATATTTTCTCTCCCGACCAAGACGATTTGGTAAAAGCCTTTTGGTTGATACTTTAAAGGAGATATTTGAAGGTAATAAAGAGTTATTCAAAGATTTGTATATATACGACAACTGGAACTGGGATAAAAAATACCCGGTTATCAAAGTTGACTTTGCCGGCGGGGTAATACGAAATAGAGCTGAACTGGATATCAGATTATTATATATTATTAAAAGTAATGCAGAACGGCTTGGCATTAATGTTGACCTGGATAGTGATATTGCAGGGATATTTTCAAACTTAATAAAAGCTGCATTATTGCATTCTAACGAAAAAGTCGTTGTTCTAATTGATGAATACGATAAACCACTCCTTGATAATATCGAGAAGCCCGAAATGATCGCCGAAATCCGTGATGGGTTGAAAAATTTCTACTCAGTTCTCAAAGAACAGGATGCAAACCTGCAGTTTGTATTTTTAACCGGTGTGAGTAAGTTTAGTAAGGTAAATATTTTTAGTGGCATTAACAATCTAAAAGATATTACCCTTAGTAAAGAGTTTGCTACTATCTGTGGATATACACAAAATGACCTACAAACATCATTTGCCGAACATCTTGCAGGTGTTGATTGGGAAGAATTAAAAAAATGGTACAACGGTTATAATTTCCTCGGTGAAAAAGTATATAATCCCTTTGATATTCTATTGTTTATTAGCGAAGACCAATTATACAGAAACTACTGGTTTGAAACCGGAACTCCAACTTTCCTTATTAAACTGTTTCAAAAAAATGAATACTTTTTACCTGACCTTGATAATATTGTTGTCGGTGAGGAGATCTTATCTTCATTTGAAATAGATAAAATTGAACCGGTAACACTATTGTTTCAAACAGGATATTTGACAATAAAAAAAGTAATAGCAGAAATGGGCGAAATCCTTTACAAATTGACATATCCAAATATAGAAGTAAAAAGATCATTTAATAAATATTTAATCTCCGGTTACACTGACCTGACAGTTGCAAAACTCCAGTATGAACGAAGTTCCTATGATGCACTAATGAAAGGTGACATGAGTGCTTTAGAAAAAACATTTAAACGGTTATTCGCCGCAATTCCATATCGCAACTTCACTAACAATAATCTTTTGGAATCAGAGGGATATTACGCTTCAGTCCTCTACGCCTTTTTTGCAGCAATAAATTGTGAAATAATACCTGAGGACATCACAAACCACGGACAGGTTGATATGACCGTAATGCTTGGTGACAATATCTATGTGATGGAGATCAAACTTCCACCGAAAGAAGTGGATGAGTCAGATGTAAACTCGGCATTGAAGCAAATACAGGAAATGAACTATGCCCAGAAGTATATCGATATACCCGGCAAAAATGTTTTTGAGCTGGGCATTGTGTTTAGCAAGGAAAAGAGAAATATTGTGCAATTTGAGTTTTGCAGGAAGTGAAAATGTGTATCTTGAAGTAGTTGAAATCTCAAGAAAACTTGAAAATGATTATGAAAAACGACTGAATAGTTAGTTATATGCTAATTTTGAAATAAAGGAACTAACAATGAATAAAAAAACAACTTTTGTGCTACTCTTAACACTGCTTGCGGTTCTACTTTATGGAAATACTCCGAGTGGTATTCAAATGTTAAGCGTAAATATCATGTTAAACAAATATGGCTTTCAGGGTGGAAAATTCTCTGCTAGTTCACAGATAGTTAATGATGTTGATTTTATGAGTCATATAGAATTTGGAGCTATTGAAGAAGGAGCGTCTATCGATACCCCCGAGGAATTTATTACTGCCACCTACTTTTCGCCAATAGAGGTGCAGTGTGCGCAGGCTAGGTTGCAGATAGAGCAGGTGTTGCCGCAGAATAATAAAATAGAGGCGGGGATAAAGCTGGGTGCCATGTGGTACCAAAAAATGGTGGCTTACCAGTTTGCCGCACCGGCAGGTAGCGATAAAAGCGAACAACTGGCTCGCTACGACTTAATAATGAAAACCATAAGCGAACGAACAGGTGCTACCCGCATCCAAATGGTAAATGCCTTTAGAGCAGGGGTTAGAGCCGTTATTGCCGAGACGGTAAAAGCGCAATTTAATACTATTAGTTTTGTAGCCGATACAGCTGGTCTTGCTTATAACATTGTATTACAAAGGGACAATGAGAACGGTTACAAAATGAGCTATACGGGCTTCTTCGATGACGACATGAGTAAAATGCAAACAAAAGAAATCAGCGGCAGCAGCCTTAACCAGCTAATAAGCCGCATGAACCAAAGCAGCGACTTTAACCCTACGATAATTGGGGTTATTAGACAAGAAGCTACTAAAATACCGGCTATACTATATGCCAACTGGCAAGCCAAAGGCTACAAAGCTGACCCATTAGAACTTATTACCCGCGATATTACCAACTTTTATCTTAACCCTAACCAAACTACCTGGAACAGACTTTTGGGAATACAATGTTTACTAGATCAAAATAGAACTCAAGACAATTACATAAGCAGAGCTGCTATAAACATGATACACCTTATGAAAAAACTATCTCCTGTACTAGGAAGCTTTTTTGACAATGAGGCTGTTAAGGTTTACTTTAACCCAGGTTGGAACGAGTTCTTCCGCCAAAACCCACTACCTGCTGAATACAATAGCCTGGTAGGTAACTATTTTTAGTTGAACACTTTTTAAGCTCTTAACCCTAAATCTTTTTCTTCATCAGCGTTAATCGGCGTTTATCAGCGGTTAATTCTTCTTTAGCCGCAGATGAACACAGATGAACACAGATAGGGGGGAGAAGCATGGGAGTAAGAAAAACATCTTAATCCTAACTCTTCTCTTACCTTCGTGGTGAAACCACTTAGCTTCGGTGTAGATTTCTCCATCTCTGTCGAGTCATTCGAAATAGCAAAAAATTATTGAACAACAAAATATTGACAAAACCAGTAAAATTACTATAATCTACACTGGATACTTCTTTAACTTGGAGATTACTTATGGAAGAAAAGCGACTTGTCCGGTTTGACTGGGCGATTAAAAATATACTCAGGGACAAAGCAAACTACGATGTCATAGAGGGTTTCTTGACCGCATTGTTAAAGCAGGATATTTACATTATCAAGATACTTGAGTCTGAGTCCAATCAACAAGAGGATTTTGATAAGTTTAACCGTGTTGATATGCTTGTCGAAGACAGTACAGGCACGCAGATGATCATTGAGATACAGAATACGCACGAGACACATTACCTTGAAAGACTTCTCTATGGAACTTCCAAGGTTATCACCGAGAATCTAAAGTTGGGTGAGGACTTTAAGAATGTTAAAAAGGTTATATCTATATCGATCCTCTATTTTATCTTTGGCAATAATGTTGATGACTACCTTTATTACGGCAATACTGAGTTTAAGGGGGTGCATTCTAACACGATATTGCAGTTAAAGCGGAAGGAAGACCGGGTGTATAAGACAGTTGAGATCAAAGATATATTTCCTGAGTACTATATCATCGAGGTTGAGAAGTTTGAGGGAATAGTTCAAAGCGATATTGATGAGTGGATATATTTCCTTAAAAATGAAGTGATCAAGGATGAGTTTAAGTCCAAGAACATACAATCAGCTCAGGACAAACTCGATATCTTAAAGATGGATGATGCAAAACGGAAGCGATATGAGGAGTACTTGATCGATGTTGCAGTCTCGCGTGATATGATAGATACCGCTTTTGATGATGGCGAAAAGATCGGCATTAAGAAAGGAGAGAAGATCGGGATTAAGAAAGGAGAGAAGCAGAAGGCGATTGAATCTGCTAAGCGAATGCTTGAAAAAGGCTACCCTATTGATGATATTGCTGAAATCACCGGCTTGACGATTGAGGAAATAGAGATGATACAATCAGGAGAGATACAATGAATGCTGTAAGAGAAATATATGATGATTTGCCGGAAAGCATAATAATTCCTTCAAATCTTAGACATAAAAAAGCTGAGGTTATCATAATAGCATTGGATGATCGGCCTGAGATTCATAAAAACGATATATCAAAGCTATATGGTTCAATACCGGATTTTCCCGAAAGGTTTGTGGTAAATGACTTTGATATCCGAGAGCCGCTATGAAGTATTTATTAGATACAAATGTATGCATTAAATATTTAAAAGGGAACTCATCAAATATTTATAATAAATTAAATTCAGTTGATCTCAACGATGTTTGTATTTGTTCAGTTGTTAGATATGAGTTGTTTTACGGTGCTTATAAAAGCAATAAGCAGAATGAAACTCTTGAAAAAATAAATAGTTTTTTAAATAATTTTGGTGAAGTATCCTTTGACTATAAAGCCGCTGAAATCTGCGGAAAGTTAAGAGCAGAGCTTGATATGAAGGGAACTCCAATCGGTCCTTATGACTTACAAATAGCATCAGTTGCATTGGTGAATGATTTGACTCTTGTTACAAATAATGTAAAAGAGTTTGGTAGAATTAGTGGCTTGAGTATAGAGGACTGGGAGAGTAATTAACCATAAATAAGAAGAGAAAATACTACTCCTCGTGGTTGAGGAAGTACAAAAGATACAATCAGGAGAGATAAAATGAAAAAAATAACAATAACGATCCTTTTAATCATGGTTTGCACCACCGCGTTCTATGGGAATGCTATTACAACCGGAAGCCCTATGATAAGCTTTTCAGATATTTTAAGATCTTACGGATTTAAAGGCGGAGCTTTTTCTGTAAAGTCATCAACAATTGATATAATAGACTTCTTGGCACAAATGGAATATGGAGAAATAGAAAAATCCATTACCATTGATACCCCCGAAGAATTCATTACTGCCACCTATTTCTCGCCAATAGAGGTGCAGTGTGTGCAGGCTAGGTTGCAGATAGAGCAGGTGTTGCCGCAGAATAATAAAATAGAGGCGGGGATAAAGCTGGGTGCCATGTGGTACCAAAAAATGGTGGCTTACCAGTTTGCCGCACCGGCAGGTAGCGATAAAAGCGAACAACTGGCTCGCTACGACTTAATAATGAAAACCATAAGCGAACGAACAGGTGCTACCCGCATCCAAATGGTAAATGCCTTTAGAGCAGGGGTTAGAGCCGTTATTGCCGAGACGGTAAAAGCGCAATTTAATACTATTAGTTTTGTAGCAAATGGAGGAGGAAGAACATATAGTACAGTCCTACAAAGAAATGGCGATAATTCGTATGTAATGAAATATCAAGGGTTTTTTAATGGTGTGCAAGAAGATCGTGAAATCAGCGGCAGCAACCTAAACCAGCTAATAAGCCGCATGAACCAAAGCAGCGACTTTAACCCTACGATAATTAATGTTATTAGAAACAAAACCGAAACTATACCCGGCTTACTATACGAGCGTTGGGTAGGCTTAGGGATGGCAGAGGACCCTATGGCGCTAATAACTGATGGCCATAACCGATTTTTACCTAAACCCCACAGAGGAGAAATATAGCGTTTTGGTAAGGATAAAAGCACTTTATGATACAAAGCGACAACAGAGCGAATACATACCAAACGCAATATCTTCACTCTTGAGGTTTATGGATCAAATGTCTCCGGCGTTAGGTAATCGCTTTAGCTCTGATACACTAGGAATAAACGCTCGTAATGTTTTACAACAAAACCCACTTCCCCAAAAGTATAACTTTTTGGTTACCACTTACGGTACAGGGGGAAATTAGGTAAGCGCTTTTTAAGCCCTTAACCCTAAATCTTTTTCTTCATCGGCGTTAATCGGCGTTTATCAGCGGTTAATTCTTCTTTAGCCGCAGATGAACACGGATGAACACAGATAGGGGGAGAAGCAAGAGAGTAAGAAAAACTCTTAATCCTAAATTCCCTCTTACCTTCGTGTCCTTCGTGGTGAAAATCTTCCACTTTGTGCAATAATTAAATCTATCCGATTATAACTTCTGCATTATGTTCTACTCCATCATCATTCAACGGGATATTACAGTTGCTCTGATCAACACCGTCAAGACAAATTGAGATCACATTGTCATCTTTTCCCGATCGCTTTATCGTTATATGATAAAATGTCTGCCTAAATCTATAGTGAAGCTTATATTCCTGCCAGGTATCCGGCAAGCAAGGTTTGAAATATAGTGTGTCAACTTCAAGTTTTAACCCCAGAAGATGTTTAACAATAAGTTGATACATCCATGATGCAGACCCGGTGTACCATGTCCATCCGCCCCGTCCGGCATTAACCTCTCCTCCATACACATCAGCAGCCATAACGAAGGGCTCAACTTTATAGACATCACATTTCTCGGCTGTGTCGCTATGATTTACAGGATTAATCATATTTAATAATTCCCATGCACGATTCTTATCCTTTAAAAGAGCAAACGCAATTGTTGTCCATATAGCTGCATGTGTATACTGACCACCATTTTCTCTCACACCGGGTACATACCCCTTAATATATCCCGGATTAGTATCCCCTTTATCAAAAGGAGGCGTAAATAACCTAATAAGTGCATTGTTTCTATCAACCAACTGTGTGTCAACCTGTTCCATAGCCTGTTTGCAACGCTCTGTGTTTGCTGCACCGGACATAACTGACCAAGACTGTGGAAGAGCATCAATGCGGCATTCTGTATTAAGCGATGAACCCATAGATTCGCCATTATCATAAAATGCCCGCAAATACCATGCTCCATCCCAGGCTTGTGCTTCTATGGCAATGCGAAGGCTGGCTGC
>CAYYKD010000038.1:892-27760 GCA_964471825.1 uncultured Spirochaetales bacterium | reverse complement strand
CATTTGTTTCAATATTCGTTGATAGTTTTGATGCCTCTGTCACACAAAGTGAGTGCATTTCAACATCACCTCTTGATTGTGCAATCCTACCCATCTGAGTAAGCACCTTGTATAAAAAGAAAGCAAGCCAGACACTCTCTCCTTTACCCTCATGCCCGACAAGATTCATACCGTCATTCCAGTCACCGCTCCCCATAAGCGGAAGAGCATGATCACCAAACTTAAGAGCGTTTTTTACCGCTATGACGCAATGTTCATATAATGTTCCTGAATGTTCTGCAACACCGGGCAGACCATAGTTTGATTCCTCACCACTTTTAACCGGCGGGCCATCTAGAAATTGAACGACTTCATCTAAAACACCGGTGTCACCAATCTCATCGACATACAAACAGGTAACAAAGGCAAGCCACAAATAATCGTCAGAACAGTGACTTCTTATCCCCCGACCGAGCGGTGGATGCCACCAATGAAGAACATCCCCTTCAGTAAATTGATGAGCGGCAAACTGCAAAATTTTTTCCCTTACCATAGTAGGATGTGAATATGTTAATGCCATTACATCCTGAAGTTGATCACGGAAACCGTAAGCCCCGCCTGACTGATAAAAACCGCTACGGCCCCATAATCGACAGGAGATTATCTGATACTGCAACCATCCATTAACCAGGAAATTTATAGAATCATCTGGTGTTTCAACATAGACGACACCAAGACTACATTTCCAGTATTCCCAGACAGCTTCAAGTTCATGTTGAATTGAAGCACTGCTATTACATTGTTGTAATATTGCCCGTGCATCTTCAGGGTTTTTTCCTGCTCCAAAACTGAATGTCAGATCTTTTTCATCACTGTCAAAAAGGTCAAATTTCACCTGCATTGAAACGCATGGATCCAACCCCGCTCCGGTTTTACCAGACAGCCTGTCTTTATACATTACTTTTGGCTTATTCAGAGAGCCATTTCTACCGAGGAATTCATCTCTATCTGCACTGACAAAACGAGTGTTTTCACTGGTATCCATAAAAACAACGCGTAAAGGGAACTCTTTGTTGTAATGATTAGTAGCAAATAATGCACCGCTTTTAGGGTCAACCTCAGTCTGAATGTGCATATGGTACTTTTCTCTTTCTGTCCCCATGACCAGTTCATTGTAAGATGTCACACTAAGTGATCTTTTGCGACCTGAATTATTGCGAATTTTTAGACTTGTAAATTTTACAGGATGATTGAGGGATACAAAAACGGTTAATTCTGAAAAAATGCCGTTTTCTAAATGTTCAAAAATACTATACCCGAAACCATGGCGTGATATATACAATGACTCACCCTGTGCAGGAAACGGTGTCGGTGACCAGAAAGCACCGGTTTCTTCATCCCGTATATAGATTGCTTCACCTGAGACATCTGTCACAGGGTCATTTCCCCATGGAGTTAATCGAAACTCATGAGCATTCTCGCTCCATGTATAACCACTTCCGCTTTCAGAGATTACCGTTCCAAAGTCCTTATTTGCAAGCACATTAACCCACGGAGCAGGAGTTTTTTTATTATTTCGAACATGTATTACATATTCCCTTCCATCACGAGTGAACCCGCCATAACCATTATAATATACCAGATCAGTTCGTTCATCAAGACCGGCATCCGTATTTTCCTGCGATACTTTTCGTACCGGAATAAGATTTGGTCGTAACATTCGTATATGTGAATAACTATCAATTTGTTCTTCAAGAGAACCTGCTCTGTCTGATAGTATCACCCGTGCAACTGATTGCATAAGTATTTTATCTTCATCTGACATCTGATCGGCACGGTGTACGAAAATGTTACCCGGCTGATTTGATGAATTACGACTATTTTTTACAATAAGTCCATTGATCTTATGTGTCATTTCATCACGGTAAACCGAGTGATCTTCATTCCATATTAAAATGTCAACCGGTAAACCGTTCATTTGCCAGAAAGCATGAGCATGAACAATTTTACTTACCAATTCTACATTATCAGGATTTTCTATTCTAACTAAAACAATCGGTAAATCACCTGAAATACGGTAACCCCATAAATCAGATTGTCCCCGTAAATTTCGTCTTAATAATGTCTCATTAGCCCGCCATAAGGAATTAGCATACACTAATGGGCTTGAAATCCGCCCGAAAAGTTGCGCATCTGCTTCTGATACATTAATCTGCTGCAATGCAACCTGCCTGTGTGTCCATGAAAGCTCAAAAACACGATCCGCAAGATTTTTATCACGATACTTCTCCATCAGTTTATCCGCATGAGAGTTGTCATTACACATCCCTGTTACGAAATCTACAACTGCTGATTCTTCAGGTTCAAGGACAATAGAACACCTGATTGAAACAATGGGATCAAGCACGGCACCTTCACTATTTGATAAAGGTTCAATTGACTGCATTGCATCGGGATTAACAAGTGTATTAGCTCTTCCAATAAACTGCGCACGATCAGTTTCATACGAGGCATTGCCAATCGCATTACCATGAACTGCCATAAGATGTAGCATAACCGGGAATTTTTCTTTATCAGATCGCGGCCGTCGACTGCATACAATAGCCTGATGAGACTTAATAATCTTAGTTTCAACGAATAGGTTTGAAAAAGTGGTGTGAGCGACATCTGATCTGTGATCATTTAAAACAACCTCCGCAAAACTTGTCAGCTCAATAGTTTGCTTATATCGAGACCGGTTTGTGACTGTAACTCTCCGTAACTCTATATCATCTTCAGGAGAGACTGCGATTTTTGTATGAGTGTCTATCAAATAATCACTGCGTTTAAACTCCGCCCATGAACGGGAAAAAACGGCTTCATATTTTTTTGACTTGCGTAGAGTCGGCTGATATGAAGTTGACCAGAAATCGAGTGTTTCGGTGTTTCGTACATATATGAAGGTGCCTTTATTATCAAGTATTGCATCTTCCCGCCATCGTGTTACAGCCAGATTTTTCCAACGACTGTATCCACCGCCGGAATTGGTTATCATTACATTATATTTCCCATTTGAAAGTAAATGGATCTCCGGTATCGGTGTATTTGCTGTTGTAAATACGCGAAATAATACTTCCCGACTCTCAAATTCTCTAAGCGATCTATTAGCTTCGGTGTCATACAAATAAGCAATGCTATCAGGTATTTTTTCCTGAAGAAGAAGTTCGGTAGCTTTGAAACCCGGGTCAGCTAAAAACCGTCGTTGCATTGGTTTGTTAAGTAATGTGTATGCCAGTGATAACAAAATCATCCCTTGATGATGTGCCATATATGACTGTATGACAGCATGCTTGTGATGCGGAGCAAGTCTTGACGGGGTATAGTCTATTGCTTCATAATACCCATAGTCACCCTCGAACCCTGAGTCGGTTAATAATTCAAGATTTTTACACGCTTTATCAGTTTCAACCATCAACCCCAACACAGAGGCATAGGGTGCAATAACAAGATCGTCCGACAAACCACGCTTAAAGCCTGTATTAGGAACTCCAAATGAATGATACTGATATGACATATTAACATCAAATTTATTATACCCCGATTCTGACATCCCCCAGGGGATATTGTTCTTTCGGGCATAATCAATCTGCCTGCTAATTACCGATCTGTATGTTCTATCCAATAATGTGCCTTCAAAGTTTGGCATGATAAGAAGCGGCATTAAATACTCGAACATCGAACCGCCCCAAGATATTAAAACAGGGTCTCCCCCGCGCTTTGATAGAAGTCTGCCTAGTATAAACCAGTGTTCCTGAGGTAGTCTACCCTGTGCTATTGCAACATAACTTGCAAGTCTTGCTTCAGATGCCAGAAGGTCATAACATGATGAATCAGGTTTTTGCTCATTTACATTATAACCGATGACCATGAGATTTTTTGATTTATCATAAAGAAAATCATACTCAACGATCGACAACTCAGAGCAGAGTAATACTGCATCTTCAATAGCTTTTACTCTCTGTGTTGAATGGTTTCCGGCATTCTCTATCGATTGTTTTAATTGAAGAAACCATTGTATATGCTTTTCGTCATTTTCCCCCGACAATGTTATTGAAGTTGTTATCTCTCGTATAATCTCATTTATTATAGGTAAGAGCTTTAATTCCAGACGGGCAACATAATCAAGTCGCGGTATGTTATCAAGAAGCTGCAACTCTCTATGAAGAATGCCGAGTCTCTCTTTTTGTTTTACATCAACTGAGTCCCACATACCGGGGATCTCCGGCGAAAGAAGAATCCATGGTGCCATTAATATAATATCTTCCAGATAATCATAAAGTTGTTTTTCAAATGATCTGCCCCAGTTTCTGATCTTATCAAACTCAATTCGCTCTAACCCTGCATATATTGTTGATGTATCATTTGAAAGCTGAAGAAGAGCTCTATATATTTCAGATAGAAGTACCGGAGTAACTACAATCTTTTCTCTTAACTGTATAATTTTAGTCATGGCCTTGTCTAATATCTGTAATTCAATCTCTGACGCATTTCCATCAAAAGTATTTATACTATCTTCCATTGCATAGAGTGTGTCTGATAAACCATTAAATAAGCTAATTGAAACAATCGGGCTACTCAATAAATCAGTAAGTCCCGAGCGTAAAACAATAAGATGACCGATCAAATTTCCACTATCCACCGATGAAACATACTTTGGTTCTAAAGGTTGTAATGTTACAGTATCATACCAGTTAAAAAGATGTCCTCTGAATTTAGTCATTTTACTCATCGTAGTAAGTGTTTTTATTGAGCGGCGAACCATCATTCCTATAGAGATATATCCAAAATCGAGTGCGGTAAGATTTGATAAAAGTGATAAACCAATATTTGTCGGTGAAGTTCTATGAGCAACGACACCAAGAGGTTTTTCCTGAAAATTATCAGGCGGAAGGAAATTGTCTGCTTCTGTTACAAAATCTTCAAAGAAAAGCCATGTTTTACGAGTTAATTTCCTTAAAAACAACAACCGCTCATCTGATAGTTTATATTTTCGGGGATAAAAAGGTTTGCTGATTAACAAGGCGATTACAGGAGATATAAACCAGCCAAGAAGTATCAGTATAGCCGGGAGATCAACTCCACTATATCCGGTTCCTAAACAAAGAAGTACTGTTAGCGGGGCAATACCCATTTTTTTATAAAAAGTTGCAATACTTTTTTTTACTCGCACAGCAGTGCTGTCGACGGTAGCCCATTCAAGTAATCGCTTATGTGAAACCAGGGTTCGCCATACAGTCCTAACAATAGAGTCAAGATTAAAATATGCTTCATATACAAGAAATACAAGTGACAAACAAGTTTGAAATAATCCCGATGCAAAAGAAGCAAGACAACTTGACAGATGATCCCTCAATGAAATCCCATTAGGTTTCTTGAAAAGCTCATATAAGGTTCTCAATGGGATCGGCACAGAAATAAGCATGATAATAAACAATGTCCATAACCATGAGTTATTAAATATAATCCATCCTAAAACTAATAACGAAACTGTTGATATAGAGACCAGGCTGCGCCTCAAATTATCAAATATTTTCCACTTTGAAAGCATTGAGATTGGATTATGCGTCATTTTATTTTCTGCATCTTTTACACGGGGAAAAAGCCACCCGAATATTTGCCAATCACCTCTAATCCAACGACGCCTGCGGTTTACATCTTTTAGGTAACTCATCGGATACTCTTCATATAACTGAACATCGGTAACCAGACCACAGCGGGCATAACATCCTTCAAGCAAGTCGTGACTAAGAATCAGATTTTCAGGAAACCTGTCACCCATTGCTACCTCAAATGCATCCACATCATACAGACCTTTTCCGATAAATGAGCCCTCAAAAAACAGATCCTGATAAACATCAGAAACGGTTTTGGTGTACGGGTCTATACCTTTTTCACCTCCATATAGAGTGACAAAAAAGGAAGAGTTATCTTTTGGAAAACTACTCTCCACCCGAGGCTGCAGTATACCGTAACCCGAAACAATCCGTTTTTTATTAGCATCAAATTTCGCACGATTAAGCGGATGAGTAATTATGGCAACCAGATCACGAGCTGCATTTCGGGGGATTTTTGTATCAGTATCAAGTGTGATAACATAGGATACATTCTGTAAAAACTCAATATCTCCTGTTATAGAACTAAACCGATCTTTACCTTTGCCCCGTAATAATGCGTTTAAATCCGATATTTTACCTCTTTTACGCTCATACCCCATCCATTTTTTTTCTTTTGGATTCCACATCCTGCTACGATGAAACATATTAAAAACACACCCTTCATTTTTGGGGTATTTAATATTTAATCTTTCTATACCGGCAATCGCAAGTGATAACAATGCATCATCTCCGGGCATAGTTTCAAGGAGTGCATCTGTATAATCAGTTAACAAAGCAAAATCAAGTTGAACATCAGAATTTGCCATATACATTACTTCAAGATTTTCAATAAGTGACTCTATTGCCGGTGCACTGCTTAGCATTGTCGGAATAACAACTATCGTATGTGCATTTGCTGGAATTCCTTTACTGAGATCCATTTTTGGTAGTAATCTGGGAGTCACAGCCAGGGTAACAAACCAATTTACAAGCGATAATGCTGTCTGACTTATTAACAAAAGTAGAGGCAAACCAAGCAAAAGATACAGCACTATGTTTATAGCAGTATTTTGCCTAATCAACCATAATGTAAGTGCGGTTCCTGTGACGGTTATAATAAAAATTGATAGAATATATACAAAAAACGGTAAAGTCGTTTTTTTTGCTTTAAGATAATTGCTGATCGGGAGGTTCTTACCAAGCTTTTTATAAAAAACAGATAACCCCTTATCCACAAGATAATAACCTATGTGCGACAAAATGTCATCTTTACCGGCTTTTTCAAACCCCTCAGTTGCAATATCAAGCACTGTTTTTGCTAATATATCTTCACTAATACCGGTTTTCGTTGAGAGTTTTTCAATAACCCCGCGATAGTCATTACGGGTTTCAAATGAGATTCCCGGATAAACACCGGAAGGATCCTTTTCCAGAATTCGTTCTACAATACTTGCTTCATCTACAAAATTATGCCAGTTTGAACTTTCAATAACCCGTAAACTTTCAATTGTGTTAGCAATCGAAACCTGATTTGCAGCATGTTTCCGACTGGTTGACTGTATTAAACGCTCAATCGTTTCGCCCTGCTCAAAAAGCCTTTTTTCCAGCCATATCAGCGGCAGAGTTAGTGTAGCACTTTGTCCCTGAAGCCGCCTTACGAATTCAGAAACAAATGAGTCAGACATAGGAGGATTATCCTTTGCCATAGCTGCAATTTCATGTATTACTTCATTGGTATTTTCCGCAGACACATCCAATATTCTGCCTGCCCAATAATCTGCTTTATCTCTGTCTATTTGAGTTAAAATTAAACGGGATGACACTCTTCTTAGATTTTCAATGAGGGCAAGACGAAGCATTATCGGAATACCCCACAATTCACCAAGTGTTAAATACTGTTTCAATTGATACGCTTTAACAAACTCTGTCAGCCCTTTTATATCAACTCTTCCGTCTCCATGTGATACAATCTCCATGGCAATATCGTACACCCTCGGATACCCTTCCATTGATCCTTTGGTTAGATGAGGTAACCCCTTACTATATCCTTTTGGCAAATATTTCTGGGCAAGGCGTATCTGGTCTTCAATGAGATAGAAATTATCCATAAGCCATTCGCCGGCCGGAGAAATGATTCTTTTTTGTTTTGCACTCTCATCAAGAAGTTCATTAGTTTGCAGGAGAACCGCTTCATTTTTTTTTAATCTGGAAAGCAGCTTTTCTTTGCCGGGTTTACTGCTAATGGTGTGTTTGGATGCTAATACTCCGGCGTATTCTTCAAACTGAGCTATACTAAATAGTTCAGCTCTCAATGGTGTTTCTTCGATTAAAGTTTTTATTTGTAAAATCTGTTGCAATCGATTTTTTATAGACTTACTTATACCGGCATGTTTTTTTGCTAACATTACATTCTCCTGAGATAGTGGCTTATATTGCCCGTATAAAATCTACCTCAAGAAGGCATAACGGTACCTTACTTAAAGATAATACTATTATTGATAGTTTGATATGTTTTATTAATATATTTTTTATGGTTACTGTGTATTGGTGTTATAATTACGGTTTAGAAAAAAACTATAATGTCCATCACTTCATTATAGAGTTCATTATAAAGTTCTATATTGAGTTCTATTTTTTTGCTTTCTTAATTAAAAAAAATGCGAGAGCCTCTAAAATAATCGCATTTTAAAATAATTACATTTTAGGTAGACTTTTTTTTTAAACTGATATATTAATATATATTAAAATATTAGTTAGTTTTTGATTAATTACGGTTTATACCTGCAATTGTTTGTAGGTTTAGTTTTAATGAATAGAAGGTAATAGATGAGTGAGCTAAACATAAAAAAAACAAGCGATGTTGAGATTGAAAAGTTAAAAAAGATTACGGCTTCTAAAAAAGAGTTATACTTAAAGACACTTGAAGACTTAGTTAAGATTGATTCGGTAACAGGCAATAAAGAGGGATCAAAGAAGATCTTTAAGTATATTAAAAGTCGGTTAGAGCCGTTAGGTGCAAAGACTGAGACTCATGAAAGCGAGGCAGGAATTCATGCTGTCTTTAGATTTCAAGGGAAAGGGACCAAAAAAACTTTGATCTATGATCATACAGATACAGTTACTAATGATGCTGTAACTCATTTTGAGTATGATAAGGAACGCGATATTGTAACAGGGCAGGGGGCTGCAGATTCTAAGGGATCAGTTGCATTTTTAATTATCCTAATGGAGATTATGCACGAGTTAAATATTAAGCCATACAAAGAGATAATCCTATATTTTGACTGTGAGGAGGAGGTTGGTTCAGAGTTTGAGGATGAACTAATCGGTCGTCTATCAGATGAAGCTGATCTTGCATTTGTTGCAGATACTGGCAGACCTGATCTTGGTATAGTAACCAGACGCAAAGCTACCGGTGATTATAGGATAACTATTGAGGGTATCTCCGGTCATGCAGGCAATGGGCCGCATGCAACTGCAAATGCTCTAACAGAGGCAGGATTTATAATCACAAAATTGTATGATATGCAGTCCGCCCTTCCAGAGGATCCACTGGCTCACTCGCCGGATGCACTAAAAGAGCGGGGGATAGTTGATCGGGGACAGTTTATTCCTGAAAATGTTATAAATGTTTCTGTTGTATCAACGCCGAATACCAAAACAAATATTGTGCCGGATAGGGCTGTGATACAATGTAATCTGAGAACCTATCGTCAGAGTGAGTATGAACGGTTAGAAAGGGAGCTTTTTGGACTAGCTGATCACACACATAGAAGGGGAATAAAAGTTAAGGTTGATGGACATCAAGGGTATAAACCGCTTGAAGCAACAGGAAATTCCAAAAAACTTGCAGATATCTACAAGCTTGTTGGAAAGAACGCATTAAACAGGGATATTCCTGAATTTGTTGCCGGAGGTGTTACGCCTTCAAATATTATAATAAATAAAATCCCTGTGATTGACAGCGTAGGCGTTGATTCAGATCCTACTTTTGAGCATTCAAGTGTTGAAGAGCTTGATACTGCGGCATTTGAGCCGAGAACTATTCTCGCAATTGAGTTTTTTAAAGCTATAGAACAGGTTGAACTATAGTAGTTATTAAGGCTTTTATAGATGGTATTATAAATATGGAGATTATTTTCTTTACATTTGTTTATATATATGTTGTAATTCACTAATTAATATTACTTTGATAATGCGAGGAGTTATGTATGAAAGAAGTAAATATGCCTAAGGGTTTGAGGTTTGATAAAAAGACAATTATTATGATATCAATAACTTTATTTGTTGTAATAGGGTTGTTTATGAGTTTCTTTATTGTTGATCAGACAGAGCAGGGGGTTATTCTTCGTTTTGGAAAGTTTAATCGTCTTGTAGATCCCGGTTTAAACTTTAGGATTCCTTTTGGTATTGAAAAAAGTTTTCTAGTACCTACACAGGTTGTTCTTAAAGAAGAATTTGGATTTAGGACTGTCAGAGCGGGATTTGGAGGATCAACACAGTATTCTGCTAATGATTATCCTGAAGAATCCTCTATGTTAACAGGTGATTTGAATATTGTGGATGTAGAGTGGATCATTCAGTATAAGATATCTGATCCGGTTAAGTGGTTGTTTCAAGTTGATTCACCAATACAGACTGTTCGTGATATTTCTCAATCTATAGTAAATCTATTAGTTGGTGATAGAGCTATCCTAGATGTAATAGGGGCAGAGCGAGCTTCAATTGAGATGAATGGTCAGGATATGATGAACGAATTGTTTGATAAATATGGTCTTGGTATAAGGGTTACAACATTGAAGCTTCAGAATATAGTACCGCCAAAAGGGAGTGTACAGAACGCATTTGAGGATGTTAATAAAGCAATTCAGGATAGAAGCCGACTAATTAATGAGGGAAGACAGGTCTACAATGAGGAAATTCCTAAGGCAAATGGGGAGGCTGAGGCGTTTATACAGGAAGCAAAGGGTTACGCAATTGAGAGGGTTAATAAAGCGGAAGGGGATGTAGCACGGTTTATAAATGTACTATCCGAGTATCGTAAAAATCCTGAGGTAACAAGAACAAGGTTGTACTATGAAATGTTTGAACATATTTTTAAAGATGAAGAAAAGATTGATTTAATAGATAGAAATCTAAAGAATTTTGTTCCATTTAAGAGTATGAAGTCGCAATAAACGGAGGTTTTAATATGAATAAAAAAATAATAAGTGTAATAGTTATAATTGTTTTATCAATTATTTTAATAAATAGCATAGTATTTGTTCTCCATGAAGGTGAACAAGCGGTAATAATTCGATTGGGTAAATTAGAGAAGGTATATAAGGCGGCCGGACTAAAAGTAAAGATACCATTGATTGACAATGTTATTAGGTATTCCAGAAAGATTCAATCATGGGATGGGGAGGCACAACGGCTTCCAACATTAGAAAATCAATTTATTTGGGTTGATACCACAGCAAGATGGAAAATCTCCGATCCTCAGAAATTTTACGAGTCAATTGGAACTATAAGCGGGGCTCATTCAAGACTTGATGATGTCATAGATTCAAGTGTCAGAAAGATTGTTTCAAGTAATTCAATCCGAGAGGCTGTCAGAAATTCTAATGTAATTAATGAAATAGAAAGGAAAGATGTCTATAGTTCAACTGATGATCAGGATGAATTTGATCCGGATTCTGTCTCAATTTTGAGTTTAACGGATACTACTTTTGCAAAGATAACCAAGGGGCGAAATGTACTATCAAATGAGATACTTTTTGAGGCTCAAAAAATTACACCTGAATATGGTATATCTCTTATTGATATAGTTATCAGACAAATTAAATACTCAGACGATCTTACAGAGAGTGTTTATGGTCGAATGATTAAAGAGAGAAGCCAGATCGCACAGGCATTCAGATCAGATGGTGAAGGTAAAAAGGCAAAATGGATAGGCGAGATGAATCGTGAACTTAGATCCATAAAGTCTAATGCATACAAAGAGGCTGAAACTATAAGAGGTGAAGCAGACGCAAAAGCAGCAGCTATATATGCAAATGCATATAATAGGGATCCTGAATTTTATGCTTTTTGGAAATCCATTGAGTCATATAGAGAAACATTTCCGAAGTTTAATAAAACATTTACTACCGATATGGACTATTTTAATTATCTTTATAATAAGAAGGGAAAACAATAGGGGTGATAATTTATATGGCCTTCTTTATACTGTGTATTCAGAAGGCCATATAAATAGAATCGGTTTGAGACTCTAATAACCTTATTATATAATAATTATGAGAGTATAATAGTACGAATAATATGAATGAGAATAATAAGTATGAGAAAAATAAGTTTGATACAAATAATATGAATTGAAATAATGCAATAAATATTGAATTTTAATTGAGTTTTTTTAAAAAATTTAATATAAATTTTACAGTTATTTAATTCAGATTGTATATTTTAATGGAGTGGTAGAGATGATTAAAAAGTTTTTTTTATTGATAGTGATTTTTCAACTGATTAGTTGTACTAATATATTGTCCAACCTTGCAGGTTCTTTATATGAACAGAAAGATATTCAGCTTGTAGAGGAGGGGGCACCTTCATATCTTTTATTGGTTGAGGCATTGATTAGAAATTCACCAAATGATAAAGATATGCTTGTCACGGGGATTCAGCTGTTTTCTGCTTATTCAGGAGCTTTTGTAGATCAAAAAGAACGAAAAGCAATATTTAATGAAAAAACTATGAAATGGACAAAAGACCTTTTAAATTGTTATCCTGCGTATAGAAAATATTCTTCATTAAAAGAAGCTGAAAAATCAGTTAGAGATAAAGCTTATGACGACTTTGTCAAATCAATTACAAAAAATGATGTCAAGTATCTATTCTGGGCTGCATATTCATGGGCTTTGAATATTCTTGCAAATGTTGATAATCCAGATGTTTTTATTGAGCTGCCCTATGTAAAATCTATATTAAAAAGAATATACGATCTAGATAGCGGTTTCTATTATGGTGCCCCGCATTTAATAGAGGGGATTTTTTACGGTGCATATCCGGAAGCATTTGGCGGTAATCTTGCTAAAGCAAAAATTGAGTTTGAAAAAGCATTAGAATTATCTCAGGGTAAATTATTTATGATTAAACTTTTTTATGCTGATTTTTATTATAAACCCCAGATGGATAGAGAGGGATATGAAAAGTTACTTAAAGAGGTTATTGATGCTGATGTTGACCGGTTTCCTGAAAATAGACTGATGAATATTCTTGCACAGAAAGATGCAAGGTTAAAATTATCCAAAGTAGAAGAGGTTTTTTCAGATGATTTTCAATTTTAAGATTTGATAGGAGATATTATGAGAGTAGATAAGTTTTTTTTGTTTTTTATTGTATCATTTTTTAGTTTAAATACTGTATTTTCACAGTCATCAGCAAACCCTCAGCCAAAATATTTAATTAGATTTGCAACTGAGGTACCTGCAGACAGTTCATGGAATAACACATTAAAGGCGATAAATCGAGAATTGTATCTTTCAACAAATAAAGAGGTCGGTATAGTAATATATCCGGGTGGAGTAATGGGGGATCAGGGAACTGTTATTACTAAAATGGCAACCGGGCAAATCACCGGAAGTACATTTAGTAATGCGGGATTACAGAGGATCTATAAAGATTTTGCTATCGTAGGATTTCCATTAGTGATTAGTAATGAAACCGAGTACGACATTTTTAAGGATAAACTTTCAGGTTTTTTTGAAAAGAAGTTGGAAGAGAGTAATAGCGGAGTAGTTATACTTGCTTGGACTGAGACCGGACCCATATATGTTTGTTCCAAGATGCCGCTAAATTCTATTGATACAATGAGGGCATCAAAACCATTTGTGCTTGAGGGTGACAGAGTGAGCATGGCTTTATTCACGCATATTAAAGCTAATCCGAGACCTTTACAGACTTCAGATATACTACAGAGTTTGTCGACAGGTCTAATAGACACAGTTTTTGCACCTCCATATGGTTTGATTGCTATGCAATGGACAAGCAGGGTAAATTATATAGCAGATTTTCCAATTACATTTATGATTGGTGCTATTGGAATTGAAAAGAAATATTTTAACGCACTCCCTAAAGAACATCAGTTAAAGGTGCGAGAGATTTTTAAGAAGCATTTTGATGCACTTACTCCTACAATCAGACAGGATAATAAAGCTGCTCTTGAAACAATAAAGAAATTTGGGATAAGATTTTTGAATGTTGAACAAAAAGAACAGAAGGAATTTTATCGAGTTTGTAATGAAGTTAATCTTCAGATGATTGAGAAAGATGGATATTCTAAGGATATTTATGATATGCTTTTGAAAAATCTAAATAAAAAATAGAAAATGGAGTTTTGTAATGCTCAATTTTATTAAAAAAGGCTCGCATGTATTAAGAATTCTAGAGGAAACAGTACTGGTTATATCAATTTTAGTAATGGTTCTTATTGCATTTTTACAGATAATTTTTAGAAATATTTCGATTCCGGCAAGCTGGATAGATCCGGCATTGCGATATCTTGTTCTTTGGGCAGGTATGATCGCTGCGAGTTTAGCTACCAATTATGATAAGCACATTAAAATTGATCTTATAGGCAGATTTGCAAAAGGTAAAATTAGAGGGTGGGTTAATATTATAACCAATTTTTCTTCTGCAATTGTATGTTTAATTTTAAGCTTAATTTCATTGCTCTATATAGTAACAATTGAGTATAAAAAGGGTGCAATTAGTAATCTTTTTTCTATACCGGGATGGATTTTAATAACTATCATACCGTTTAGTTTTTGCACGATGTTTATTAGATTTGCTCTTAGGGGCATGGTTTCTGTAAAGAACCTAGTTAATGGAATTGATGAAATACATCCTCATGATAATCAATCATAAATATTTGGAGATCATATGCAAGTCTTTATTGTACTAACTTTTGTTCTAATTGTTTTCTTAGCAATAATTGGTAAGCCATTGTTTGCTGTTATCGCATTAACCGCTTTGGCAAATTGGTTTTTTTTCGCATTATCAGACAATAAGCCCATTTTAGATATGCTGATGATAGTTCCTCAGGAAATATCCGGTATAGCTAAAATGCCCCTAATTTATAGCATCCCGCTATTTACATTTGCAGGCTATGTTTTAGCTTCAAGTAATGCTTCTAAGAGACTAGTTAGACTTACAAAAGTTGGCCTCGGTTGGATGCCGGGTGGACTAGCTATTGTCACATTGGTAACATGTGCTTTTTTTACTGCTTTTACAGGGGCATCAGGGGTTACAATTGTCGCTTTAGGTGGTTTTTTATTACCTGCATTGATGTCTGAAGGGTATAAAGAGAAATTTTCATTGGGTCTTGTTACATCATCAGGCGGATTGGGACTTTTATTTCCGCCAAGTTTACCATTAATTTTATTTGGAGTTGTTTCTCAAAAACCAATCCTTGATAGTCTTTTTATTGGGGGGGCAGTACCGGGAATTCTAAGAATAGTTATTCTTTCAATATTTGCCATGATTATTAGTAAAAAGTTTCATATTCCCAGTTCTTCCTTTAATTTTAAAGAGTTGCGCGAAGCTCTTTGGGATATAAAATGGGAATTACCACTACCTATTTTACTGTTTACAGGGATCTATCTCGGTAAGTTAACGGTGTCTGATGCTGCTGCATTTACAGCTGTTTATATATTGGTTGTAGAGGTGTTGTTTACCAAAGATGTGAAGGTTAAACAGTTACCTAAGATTATTCAGGATTCTATGGTGCTGGTCGGGGCAATTATAGTTATACTATCTGTTTCACTGGCTGCAACTAATTATGTTATATATCAACAAGTCCCGGATAAGATATTTGCTGCAATTAAAGGGATAATAACGAATAAATGGACATTTCTAATTGCACTTAATATATTCCTTCTTGTTGTCGGTTGCATAATGGATATATTCTCTGCTATTGTAGTTGTTGTTCCTCTGATACTTCCTATAGCATATGAGTATAATATCAATCTTATACATCTCGGTATAATTTTTATTACTAATCTAGAAATTGGCTATTTGACCCCACCTGTTGGAATGAATCTATTTATATCATCAATCAGGTTTAATAAACCGATTGTAACTATTTATAAATCTGTCATTTCATTTATTCTAATCGGTTTGTTCTCTCTTGGTTTATTTACTTATCTGCCCCAATTATCAATATGGTTTATTGAACAACCCGCTTTGGAGTCTCGATGGGAGTTTGATACTAAAAATAATTCTGGCCATATTGATCGGATTGATATTCATTCAGGAGGCGTATACTATAGGTTGATAGGGTCCAACATGGATTTATTAACTAAGGAACCGATCAAAGGCAGATACACCATTTCAAAGAATACTATTAGACTTGAAGATCAAAATGGCTATGAGTCATATAAGTTTGAGATATATAATGACGGTGAGAGGCTGCTTTTAGAATTATTGGAAGAGTCGCGTTCTAAAGAATTGGATATAAATACAGAAGTCAGCTCTAATGATGAGTTTTCCTTTGACGATGGCGGGTTTGGTTTTGACGATTCAACAAAATCATTGTCAGATGATAATAAGAAATTTTATATTAATAAAATAAATCCGACTGTTAAGAAATCGAAGGGTGGATTTATTGGTTTTTGGCGATCAAACTCAGGAGAAAAATATGAGTTTAATTTTCAAAATGAATTGAAGGTGTATAGCGAAAAAGGAATTAGTTCATCAAGAGTCAATTTATTAAAAAAGAAAACAGTTGAATTAACATTTCCATCAATTCCAATTTTTATTGATGATCAACTTTACGATGAAATATTAAACAGTCAATTCACATCCGAAAATACTAAAGCAGTATTAACTGATTATTATAAGATCTCATCGGTTCCATCAGTTATTCCATATTCAGTTTACTCTATTCTTCCTGATTCGATAAAAAGCATTAAGAAATATTATACAACCGATATTCAAAAAAGTTGGATTTTAAAAAAGAACATTCTGTTGTCTGAAAATGATAAGGTTTTTATAAAAGAGGTTTTAAATCGATCAGGCTATAAACAACAATCCTATTGCCTAGAGTCAACGCCGGACTATAATGATTTAATAACTATCTCCAGTTTCGCATCAGATGTTTCACACATTGTGCCATTAGTTTACAAAAAAGATGTTCAAGTGATATTTGATAGCAGTTTTACAACTGATGAGTTGAGATTAGTAAATAAAGACAATACATTGGTATTGATTAGAGAGTAATTATAATTTTAAGAGGGATTTTATGAAAACGATATTAGTAGTTGATGATGACAAGGGGATACTTGAATTAGTTAATGAGATTCTCGAACGAGAGGGGTACAAGGTAATAACAACAGAGGGGGGGGAAGAAGGGATTGATTTGCTTATGAATAATTCTATAGATCTAATTATTCTTGATATGATGATGCCAAAGATAAATGGCTATGATCTTTATAAAAAAATGAAAGAAGCATTATCTGAGACTAATTCAAGTAAGAAACTTCCGCCAGCTTTAATACTCACGGCATATCCGGGACAGCATAATACACAACATTTGTTAATGATGGAGAGTGGTGTAAAAAAACTAGTTCCAAAACCATTTCAAATTGACGAACTCCTTGAAGGTGTTGAATTTGCTTTAAATTCCAAGGATTAATTTTTTTTAATTGTTATGAAAATTACACATTGAATGTGAAGTAACGAGTCTTTTAACTTAATGATTTTTTGATAAATGTCTCATAATCGATAAGATTAGATTCACCTGAAAATATACCTTTTTTATAGTAGCGGATATATGGAACAAGATCATTTTTCCAAAAATTCTCTTTAAAAAACATAAATTCTCTAAAATATTTACTTTTATTATATATTATCAGAATTACAGTGAGTTCACATTTTTGATTTTTCAGTTCTTTTATCCAACCATTTAATGTGTGCCATTGAGGACACCAGTCTTGAGTTGAAATTACAATTGAATTTAATGTTGAATTTACTACATTTATAAAACTATTTAGATAATCACCATTTGTCTCCACGGTTTTTTGTATATCATAATCATTAAAACTAATAATATTCATATATTCTCCTAAAATTAATACTTAAAAAAATATTTACTCTTTTAAAAAAGAACAATTTGTTGTATTATACTACTATGACTACAAAAATAAACAAAAATAGTATTAATTTTTCTTATGATAAGTTCTATGAGGCCTGGTCAAAAGAAACAGAGTATCATCGACTTTTAAGCAAAAACAGACTTTCCTATAATGTAACTCAAGTATGGGAATTATTTAACAAAAAAAGAGATTATCTTGAAATGGAGTATATGGATGATCCTTCATTATTATCAGGATATCTTGCATCTTTTTTTCTGCCAAATGTTGAGAGAGTAAAAAAAATATTCAGCAAACCTAAAGTCTTAGAACGAGTAAAAAATATTATCTCTAATAAAAATGAGATATCATTGTTTGACTTTGGATCCGGCCCGTTGAGTGCCGTTTTTGGCTTTTTGTTTTTTTTAAATGATAATGGAATATCTCTTTCCGGGAAAAAGTTAAAAATTTCAGTAATCGAAAAGTCTGATAAGGCCTATATATCTGGAACAAAAATACTTGATGAAACATTTGATGTTAAAACAAATCTCGAAGTAATCAGATACAATAATATAAAAATGATTAAAGATAATGCAGATATTTTTATAGGTGTAAATGTTTTAAATGAGGTTCCGGCCAAGTCAAGATTTTTATATGCAAAAAAAGTTTATGATCTACTAAATGATGATTCAATTTTTGTTAGTATTGAACCGGGACAAGACATGCATTCTAAACAAATGGGAGTTCTAAGAGATAAAATACTAAAGAGCTTTAATAATATGAGTATAATTCAACCCTGTCCGCATAATAATGACTGTCCGTTATCTGAAAATACTAATAGATCTGATTGGTGTTGGTTTCAAGAAAAGTGGGATTTACCGGCTGTTCAGGAATCTATAGATGTAAATACAGGAATAGACCATTCATCGTTAAACTATTCATACAATGTTTTCTATAAAGGACAACGCGTAAAACAGACAATTTGTGGAGTTGTGGTTAGTGATAGGATACAAGTTTCATCAAAATCACCTTCTTACTCTAAAACGATTTCATGGATGCGTAAAAATGTAATTGATCCATCGATGTCTCGACAGATTAAACCTGGAACAGATTATAATAAATTTTTAGTTTGTGATAAATCGGGTGATCTTTACTCACTCTTTTATGATGCATCAAAGAAAGTAACTCTGAGACGGGGTTACGCCTTGAATACCTACAATGATGCTATAGCTGTTTGTATCGAAAAGAAATAATTATTAATTCTAGTTTGTACTAGAATTCGGGTATTTCGTGGAGGGGCTATGATTAAAAGATATGATCTATTAAATGGTCTGTTGGTTGAGTCACTTAATGAGGATTCGGTCCTTGATATTTATGAGGAACCAACTAAAGAAGAATTAGATTATGTAAAAAATATCTATAAAATTGATCAACACAACCTATATTCTGCCTTAGATCCTGATGAGATTGGACGAGTAGAATGTGACGATGAGTTTAAGTTTATACTTTTAAAACGCCCAAAAAATTATTCATCGATTGAAAACCTGCATTTCAAAGTAACAACATTAGGAATTTTTATTGATAAAGATAAAATAATTATTATTATGCCGGAGAGTATACAAATATTGGAGGCTAAACACGGTCTCAAACTTAGGGGTGTAAATGATATTTTACTTAAACTGATTTATGGTACAATATTTCATTTTTTAGGACACCTTAAAGTTATTGGGATGATACTTGACAATCTTGAACAGGAGATTGCTAATAGTTCAAAGCCTACTGACCTTGTACGAATGTATACTCTTCAAAAAAGCATAGTGTATTATCAAAATGGAATAGAGTCAAATAAAGTTGTAATCGAGAAACTAAGGCAGTTAAGTAAAAAATTCAGTTTTGATGAAAACAATCATGATTTTTTAGATGATATTTTTATCGAGAATGATCAATGTAAGTTATTAAATGAGACATATGGTAAAATAGTAAATATTATGATTAGATCTAAAGATGCTTTTGTTAATTCTCATCTTAATAATGTAATGAAAAGATTAACACTGATTACAACAATATTTATGCCGCTAACTCTATTATCCGGTATTGGTGGTATGTCAGAGTGGTCAATGATAATGGGATCGGATAATTGGTGGTGGTCATATCCGTTGTGTATTGGAATAATGATAACTATTGGAGTTATTACTTTTAAAATTTTTAAATGGAATGGGTGGACTAAGTAAATACTGTTTTAAATAGAGCATTTTCTATGTAGACTCATACTGCTATGGTGCAGTTTTTAGTATGCCATCTGACAGGTGATATTTAAAGTCGGTCATTTCTGCAATTGTTTTGGAATGTGTTATTACAATTAGGCTGTGATTAAAAGTTTTATTGATATTTAAAAGAAGATCCATTACTTGCATTGCATTTTTTTCATCAAGATTTCCTGTCGGTTCATCAGCAAGAATAATTTTCGGGTTGTTAATAAATGATCGTGCAATTGCCACTCGTTGCTTTTCACCACCTGAGAGTCTGGATGGAAAAAAATTTATTCTATCTGAAAGCCCAACACATTCTAGTAGATCGGAAGCTATTTTAGCGGCAGTCTTTTTATTAAAGTCATTAATAAGAAATGGGATCATTACATTTTCTATGGCGGTAAATTCTTCAAGTAGATAGTGTGATTGAAATACAAAACCAATTTCAGTATTTCTTATTCGATTTAATTCTTTCTCATCTAGCATTGAGATGTCTGTGTTACCAATAAATATTTGACCGGATGAAATACTTTCCAATCCGCCAATACAATTTAGAAGTGTTGATTTACCTGAGCCGCTTTCTCCCATGATTGAGATAGTTGATTTTTCGTTTACTGTAAGATTTACACCCTGTAGAACGGTTAGTTTCTCAGCTTCATTTTTATATGTTTTATAAAGATTAGATACAGTAATGATGAATTTATCCATTTCGAATTACCTCATTAGGTTTTAAATTTCCGGCACTTATTGCCGGTGCTATTGAAGATATCAATGAGAATGTCACTGTAATTATTATAATAAAAATCAGCTCTGAAAATGAAAGGTTGGAGTATATCTTATCAAGATAAAAATCTTTTGAGAAAATCTCAATTCTTTCCGGCATGATTAGAGTGTCATTAAATTTAGTTGCTATGTGATAGCATAACAAATTATAATGATTAATTTGGTTAGTAAAAAATTTAAGTATTGAGTCAAGATTAAATGAAACTGCAAGGCCTAATATTGAGCCGGTAAGTCCGCTAATAGCACCTGTGTAGACCCCTTTTAGCAGTTGAGTTACCAGTATTTTTTGAGAAGAAAACCCCATCGCCTTTAGAATACCAAGCTCTTTTTTCTTTTCATTTATAGAAATATACGCTGCAGTCAGTAGATTCAGTATCGCCATTATTACAACGAGGGTAACTATGAATCCGATTATATTTTTGTTGAAGGTGTTTGCTATAATATCACTTGCATTCATATCTTTCCATATTGATAGGGAAGGAAAACCGGCGAGTTTTACTTCGTCAACAATTTGATCGGTTTTTGAAAGATCTTCAAGCTTAATTGATATTTTCATCCTTACTGATTTATCGAAGAGTAGATTTGTACTTTTTAAACCAACAAATGTAATTATTTCATCTAACTCGACAAAGCCTGTTGTGAAAATTCCTGAAACAGTAAATTTTTTAAATGTAACCTTGCTGCTATTTCCTGATAACATTCCCATAAAAAAAACAGGATCGCCGATTGCTACTTTTAAATCCGAGGCGGTTTTTTTGGAAAGCATAATATTATTGTTTGCAAGATCTTTAGATCCTTCTAATAGTCTTATCATTTTATTAATTTTTTGGTCATCATTAAATATATTTTCTTCATAGGCTCTAAATGATAGGATCCCAATATTTATTGAATTTGCAGTTAAAAGGCCTTTGACTTCTTTAAAAAATATAGCAGATGAAATCCCATCTATGTTTAGAAGTTTTTGTCTTGCCTCATCTGATACTTCAGTATAAGTATCATAGTAATCTTCAAAATCTATGTGTCCTGTTTTAATTTCACGGTTTAAATCTAAAATTCCATCTGAGTAACCATTCATAAGTCCAACGCATGAAATATAAAAAATTATTGAAAGAGTTGTTACAATTACAACAGTTATTGATGATCTTGAAATCTCTTTATTTCCTGAGCTGTTTGATAGGTATTTAAGTGAAAGATAATTTTCAAATTTCATACTATTTATCCCTCAAAATTTCATTTGGTCGTAGTTTTGATGTGTAGAAAACCGGTGCTAAACCGGATGCTACAGTAATTCCAAATACAAAAAAACACATATAATACAGCTCTTTAAAAATTAATTTTACAGGTATTCCTGTCTGATAGTAAATTGAGTTATCGTATATCTTAATTGATGAAGGAATTAAATTTGTGCCAACTAAGAGGGGTTCAAAAGTAAAAAACATAAAATTTAATATTGAATTAATCAAAAACTCAGTGGTTTTAAAGATGAATTCAATATTATATGCAAGAAATGTTCCAAGAATAAGCCCTGCTATAGATGCAGATAGGCCGGTAAATATACTCTGCAGTATAAAAACAAATATAATATCATTCTGACTTGTTCCTAATGCTTTTAATATTGCTATGTTAGTTTTTTTTGTCATAATGCTTAATCTTACCGCACCTATTGTATTGATAGATATCATAATGAAAATTATTATGAATATAAATGACATTAGTGCTTTTTCTATTCTTAAGGCATTAAAAAATCCAGAATTTGTATCTTCAGCACTTATAATATCGTAGTCGCTAGAATATTTTAAAGACAACTCGTTAATTATATTTTTGATTTCATTATAATTATTTAGTTTTATTCCAATCTTATCGATATTTAATCTAGAAATTATCGACAGTGATTCGAGTGAGATAAATATCCAATATCTATCAAAATCATAACTTCCTGTATTAAAAACATTTGAAACTTTAAATGGTGTACCGTCAGATTTGTATGATGAAAGTGATATATCAGATGTAACTTGAATATATTTGTTAATATTTGTATAGAGTTTATAGGCAAGTTCTTGTCCGATAAATGTAGAATATGGTCCTAAATCAAAGTTATCTTCATGTCGTTGAAATATTCTCATAAATGTGTTATCTTTTTGCATCTCAATTGGATCAAATGCCCGCAATTTTAAAACCTGAGATTCGATATATGCTCTTTGGTATGGTTTGACTATTATTTGTTTATCTATATATGGTGTAACCGCAGTAATTTGATTGTATTTATATAATTCATTCTTTAATAATTTTATAGTATCTTCATCTATGTAACCTATTTTTTTTTGAAGTGTAATATGAAAAGACCCTATTTCAATTCTTCTTGATATATGATTTTCCTGAAAACCATTCATAACACCTATTACTACAATCAATATTGCCAGACCAAGAGAGAGCCCTAAAAAAATTGAGTTAAACATGACCTTAGATTTTAATTCTCTATTCTTTTTAGAAAATAAATTTGCTTGAATAAAAAAAATAAACTTGAAATATTTTATCGTATTATTTATATGATTAAACATTTTTGTATTATATCTATTTTTTAAAATATGTCCATATTTCTCAAATAAATCTTAATAATATATTTATTTTTAATGGATTATATGATATTATAAGTTTGTAAGTAAAATATTTAATATTTATAATAATAAGTTGGTGGATTTTATGTATACTGTTTTTATGGTTTTAATAATAGTTTTATTGATATCATTTATGATTTACAATTCATTTTATAAACCTTTAAAAAAAAATATATATATATCTTTGACTATAAGTTTAATTTTTATATTACTGTTGGTTGGGAGTCTCATTGCAAAAATTTCTGAGCTATCAGCTTTATTGATTATACTATTTTGTTTTGTATTATTTGTATTTACAATGATTAAGTTAAAGAAGGATCAGGTTAAATTTAATGAAATTATCCAAGAGATAAAAGACTTTGGTCATATCGGTGAAGTTATAGATAGAGCAGATAAACAAGAGGTTTCTCTTATTGAGATCCTATCAGTTGTAAAATCAAAATTAATTAAAATAGAATTGGAAAATAATAATCTTAAAGATGAAATGTTTGCACATACAACTAATATTTATAAGGGTATTGAGAGTGTGCTAAAAGGATTAACTAATCAAAAGGGTGCTTCAGGAAATCTTGAAAGTGCAGTTGAATTGCAGAATAAATCAATTGAAATAGGTGCAAAGGGATTAGATGAAACCAGGGTTATGTTTAAGGAGATTACAAAGAATTTCGGGACACTTTTTGATCATATAAATGATCTTTTTATGCAAAATCAACAGATTCAGAACGCTAGTGATGACATTGAGTCTTCATTAAAACAATCCCATGAGTTTACAACAACACTTAAGACAATAACAAATGATGGGACAAAAAAAATTGATAGTGTTATTACATTTATTGATCACCTTGATAAATCATTTAAAAAAATAAAAGATATGATCTCTTTAATAAAAAAAATATCCTCGCAGACTAATCTTTTGGCTATGAATGCTGCAATAGAGGCTGCACATGCAGGTGATGCCGGCAGAGGGTTTGCTGTAGTAGCTGATGAGATCAGAGAGCTTGCAGAGTCTTCTTCAAATGCAACTCATTTAATAACAAAAGAAGTAGACACTCTATTCTTAGAGATGAAGGAGGGACTTGAGTATTCTGCATCTGCTAAAGATGGTGTTAATAAAATAAATGACGCAATCAATGAAAATGTTGTTGAGATCGAGAAGTTATCTGATAAAATAAAGTTTCAGATAGAAAATGTAATATTGATGAAAGGTATTACTGAATCATTATATACAATGGCTAATATGATTAGAAATTCATCTGATATGCAGCAGGAAAAACTTCAATCAGTATATGAAGCAACGGATACCTTGAACTCACAGGCAGTGATTATTAATGCATTATTGATGAGTGTTAATATGAGCATTAATAGATTAAATAATCAATCAGAGGACCTTCTAAAAATTGCAAAATCTTCCATGGAATTAGGCGGCGTTGATAATCATGAAAATAATTCGGGTTCATAGGGGCTGTAATTTGTTAGATGATTGTTCTTTTCGGTAACTATGAAGTCTACAGGTTTATCGTGATCTTCAAATGGCAAGTCACTGATTAAAAATTCAGACATTGCAACGCCAATACTGTACTGTTTATACTCAGACAAAAACCGGTCATAATAACCTCCGCCATAACCGATCCTAAATCCATATATGTTAAATCCTAGTCCGGGTACAATAGCCAGATCTACGGTATTTATGTCTACAGGCAGATAATTTTCCGGTTGAAGAATGTTAAATCTATTTATTATAGTTTCATTTAGATCGTTTAGTACTGAGAGAAACATTGATTTATCATAAATATAAGGTACAACTATCTGTTTGTTATCCTTAATTGCATAATTAATAAATTCAGTTGTTATAATCTCACTATTATATGAAATATAGCAGAAGATTACTTGAGAATCTTTGTAAACTTGAGAGCTTGTAATTTTATTGAAAATCAAGTTTGAGTAATCAATTAATTTATTTGTTGGTATAATTTTTCTTTCATTTCTTAAAATGGTTCGATATTCGTTTTTGTTCATTTTTCATTTCTATTTTTATTCTTAATTTATAATTTTCTATGTTTGATTCATTTTTTTAAAGTAATTAATTGTGTTTAATAAGCCATCGTTAAATCCAATTATTTTTGTAGACTCAGTGATCTTTGTTTGACTAGTATCAGCGTAAGAATACTTTACATCTCCAATTCTATTTTCTTTAAATTCAACTTTACTTTTGGAGTTAGTTAGATTTATGATTGTTTTTACTAGGGAGTTTATAGTAGTTGGTTGTCCGTATCCAAGATTAAAGATACCGGTATGATTTCCTGTTAAACTAATAATAAATTTACATAGGTCCTTTACATATATAAAATCTCTTGTTTGTTCACCATCACCGTATATTGTAATTGTTTCATTATTTAGAGCCTTAGAAATAAATATGGGTACTGCAGCCGCATAGGCGGATTTTGGATCTTGTTTTTCTCCAAAGACATTAAAAAATCTAGCAACAGTTGTTTTTATTCCATACTCTCTATAAAACATACCTGCGTAGAATTCTCCTGAAAGTTTACTTATAGCGTATGGTGAAATCGGAGATGGAGCCATATCAATTCTTTTAGGGCATAAAATACTATCACCATATATTGCAGCAGAAGATGCAAGGAAAAATGATTTTACTCCGGTCTTTACAGATAAGTCTAGGATGTTGAGTGTGCCGATAGTATTAATGTGTTCTGTATCTATTGGATTTTTCATACTTGCCGGAACACTTACCTCAGCAGCCAAATGAAAAACGGTATCAAAGTTAGTATTGTTAAAGAGTTCCTTAATTTTTATTGAATCACGGATATCACCTTGAATAAATCTAATATTAGATTTATTGGGTATATTATCAATGTACCCGGTAGTGAGATTGTCATAAATTGTAACTTCATTTTCGCTGTCTGATAATATATCAGCTAAATTGGAGCCGATAAACCCGGCTCCACCTGTAATTAAATATTTGATCATTGTTATATCTCACCAATTCTCTTTTTTATTTCCTTGAAATTTAATGATTCAAACTGTGCTCCCGGTACGCTTATCATTTTTCCTGCAACAAGACTAGCTATGTCTGCTGATTTTTCATTAGTAAACCCATTTGTGATACCAAATAGAAATCCTCCGGCATAACTATCCCCGCATCCGGTTGAATCAAGTACCGTTTCAGCTTTTGATACTGAAATTTTTATTTGTTTGTCATCATAAAAAAGCCAGCTGCCATTTCCGCCTACTTTAACAAGAACTATTTCAGCTCCCATTTTCCTTATCGATTCGCCTGCTTTAATAGGATCGTTTTCTCCGGTAAGCATTTTTGCTTCCTCTTCATTACCAAAAACGATATTTACAAAACTATTGATAATTCTTTTAAAATCATCTATATTTCGCCCAACACAATACGGATCTGCCAAATCAAATGATACTTTTTTATTCATTATTTTTGCTGTTTCCATCGCGAATGTAACTGCATCTTTCTGTTGAGGTG
>CAYYKD010000038.1:0-882 GCA_964471825.1 uncultured Spirochaetales bacterium | reverse complement strand
ATCCCAATTATAGCCTGTGCAGTGAAGAATTTTTGAATCTTTAAGGAGGTTTACATCAATTTCTTCTCTTGAATATTCTCTACAGACACCCAGATGAGTGTTCATAGTTCTCTCAGCATCAGGAGTTGTCAAGACAATTGAATTTCCTGTAATTCCATCATTCTGTTTGAAAATTAGAGTTTTAACTCCCCTGTCGGATAACATTTTATCATAAAGTCTGCCATACATATCATCAGCAACTATTCCATTAAAAATCGGTTTCCCACCTAGAAGTGCTATTGTACTCATTGTGTTGGCACAGTCTCCACCTGGTTGAGAGTTAGTTTTAATATGAGCTAATCCATTTTGAATTTCTCTTGATTTAGCCTCATCTATAAGACTCATTACACCTTTTTTTAAATTATTCTTCTTTAAAAAGTCTTCATCTATAAATGCCTGTATATCCATTAAGGCATTTCCAAGTCCATATACATCATATTCAGCCATAAATTACTCCAAAAATTGTTATTATGTTGAGACTCATGCAAAAATTCCTTCAGTGTTTTTACTTAATATTTTATTTGTTAAACTAGTGTTAAATTGTTACAAATTACGAGCAGGATGTAATTTAAACCGGTGTTTTCTCTGCTGCAGAGCAACCAACACGAGTTGGGAATGTCGACGAGGACAGGATGTCGTAAGTCAACCAATAGCGTCAAGGATGACACTGCATTTTCCTTGTTTTAAAAAAAATATGTTTCGAAAAAATTCTAAATCAATTTCTGTGAGAGTTTCTCTTCTTTCTTTTATATCCTTTTTTTTGGAAAAAGTCAAATCAAAAAAATGTTAAAAGGTATGTTCGAATTGACTCACATTAAATGTAACTTTGCATATCATTAAATT
>CAYYKD010000037.1:0-36809 GCA_964471825.1 uncultured Spirochaetales bacterium | reverse complement strand
ATATACTGTATTATTTACAAAAAGTCAACTATATTTTTAAATAATTTATTTTTTTCATTCACTTGCAAAATATTTTTGATAGTGATATAATATTTTTAAAATTAAGGATTTTTTTTTGAATATATTAATAATACACAATTACTATCAATTACGCGGCGGAGAGGATGCTGTTTTTGAGTTAGAATCATCAGAGCTCGAGGCCCACGGTCATAGTGTAATCAGATACACCAGGCATAATGATGAAATAAAAAAGTTCAACTTAATTCAAAAATTTTTGTTTTTTTTCAGATCAATCTATAATCCTCAAACAGTTAGGGATATAAAAAAAATAATCCGTATCAATAAAATTGACATAGCACATATTCACAATGTATTTCCTTTAATATCTCCCTCTGTTTATATAGTTCTAAAAAAATCAGGTATAAAAATTGTTCAAACAATCCACAATTACAGATTTATTTGCCCTAACGGACTCTTTTTTGACGGTAAAAATATTTGTGAGCTTTGCAAGGGCAAAAACAAGATCTTTTGCTTCCTAAAAAGATGTTATAAGGGTTCTGCGGTTTTTTCACTACTTTATTCTATTACAATATTTCTAAACAGACCGATTTTTTATAAGATGATAGACCTATATATTGCACTGACTGAGTTCACAACCAACAAACTTATAGAATTCGGATTTGACCCACACAGAATAGTTATTAAAGATAACTGCATAACAGACAACTTTTCTGATTACCAAGGAGATGGCGGTTACTTTCTTTACTTAGGCAGAATCTCAGGTGAAAAGGGGATTGGTTTTTTACTAAGCTCATTTGCATTACTACCCGATTTTAAACTCTTAGTCGCAGGGAGTGGACCATTACTCGAACATTACAAAAGTTTGTATAAGCACAACACAAATATAATCTTTGCCGGGTTTGTAACAGGTGATAAAAAAATAGATATTATCTCTCGTGCAACAGCAACAATTGTGCCCTCAATATGGTATGAAAACTACCCAATTAGTCTGGCAGATTCATTTAGCCTTGGAGTTCCGGCTATCGGCAGTAAATTTGGCGGCGTCCCATACTTAATTGAAGATAAAGTTAACGGTGTCATACTTAATGATCTCACAAAAGAAGATCTAAAAATTGCGATTGAATTCGTTTTACAAAATAGAACTAATCTTTCCATCAACTCAAGGATTACTTTTCTTAAAAACATGTCAATAGAAAACAATATTACTAAATTAGTAACTCTCTACAAGACATTATTAACCACTTAACCGGTTCTATTTTTTTAAATCTTTCCAAATTGTTCTACTGACAAAACCATATTCAATTATTACTGACACCATTTCAAAAAAATTCTAAAAAATTGTATTTTATATTGATTTTATACGATTATAATTATATTATTACTAACCTATAGATAAATAATAGTTTTATAACATATGGAGGATTTAATGAAAAGAATACTGGTTTTGTTTTTAACACTTTTAAGTCTTAGTGCCTACTCTCAATCACCAAAGGATAAAATGAGTACGAAGAATTACGCGATTAATATGATCTATACGACACAACTGGGGTGGATTATTGATTATAATGATTACGGGTCATCAAAACAGATTTTTTTGAAATCAAGTTTTTTTAGAGATGGGACTGCCGTAAGGGTTGCAGAGGATGATACAATTGCACCACAAATGAATTTAGTTTACAAAAACTTAAAACCATTTAAACTTAAAATTTATGTTCCTGTCAATGTAGAATCAAGAAGTTACATTAGAACAATAGACATTTTATCACCTGAGATGGTTGAGAAATTTCAAGCCAAAGAACTAACTATTGATTAAATAACACATATAAGGCTGTCAGAATTTTATCAGACAGCCTTGTCTTTATATGGAGAGTGCAAGTGGAGAAAAACTTTACTGCCAAACCATCTTTTTTAAATACCGGTAAAAATTTATCACCCAACACAGAAGAATTTATTGTAAATAATTATGATATTCTTGAATATGGTGGTGTAATTACAAAACTTCTCAATCAAAACAACCTGATTTCTTTAAATAAAAAAATAATTGATTATTCTAGCGAGTTGGTTAATAAAACAACGCTGCATGATTTAGCATATTACCTCATTGAGATATTTAAAGATCATTTTATTCCTGATTTTATTGGCTTTTTCTCACAAGAAGATCTTGATTCCAATGTTGTTTTTTCTATATGTTTTAAGGACCTTAAACAGATAGACAATTTCATAGAACTACGATCCATTTCTAAGTTTAATGACTCGTTCAGACACACCAAAGCAGCTATGACATTTAAAGCGTTTGAATATATCACTAAAGATCCAATTCTCTCATCTCCATTTATCCCTGCTAACCCTGAGGTAATCATCCCCCTAACCGGACAAAATGAACTTTACGGTTTAATTGTACTGGGAAAAAAAGTCCCCAGTACAGAGTATAATTCCTGTGATTTTGACTTTATCAATACGATTTTAAGATTTGCCTCTATAAGTCTGCAAAATATTATCCATTATAGACGGGCAATAATGGATATGAAAACAAAACTCTATAACTATTCCTTCTTTGTTAAACGACTTTTTGAAGAAATCTCACGAATTAAACGATACAATACTTTCTGTACAGTTGCATTATTTGATATCGATAACTTTAGGGATGTAAACAATAAATACGGTCATAAAATCGGCGATTTTGTAATAAAAAATCTTGCTAGAATTATCAGTGAAAGTTTAAGAGATTCTGACATTGCAGCTCGATATGGAGGCGAAGAATTCGCTGTTATCCTTATTCAGACCAGGATTGATGAAGCCATTCTGGTTATGGAAAGAATCCGGCAACAAATAGCACAGTCCGTTTTTAAATACGAGCAAATCGAAGTAAATATAACAGTAAGCATTGGAATTACCTTCATAGATCCAAATTCTGAAACACATTACATTGATGAAATATTAAAGAAAACCGATGAGGCACTCTTTAAATCAAAAAATAACGGACGAAATAGAATTACAATTTTAAATTAACACACCAAGAAATTCTTAAAGGTCGAGGCTCTTTGAAATAACGATACTTATTCGATAATAGTTATCCGTCCATCAACATTTGCGATAACAGTCTTCTTAATCTGAATATAGTTATAAACCAACTCTCTATGGTGCAAATTAAATTCTGTCCTTTTGGCATTTCTAAAAAAATAATACCCGTCCCCGCCTTCAGCAAGCCAAGAATTAACGGCAACTTTATACAGTGCATTTCCCTCTATTTCCTTCCCACCGATTGTAACACCGCTCAAATCCCGCATCCCTTTTGAATATTGAAATCTGATCCCACCAACCTGCAAAAAAGGCCCATATCCGATTCTATCCATTGAGAACTTTAATATATCTACTATCTGATTGCCTGTCAATTCATATATATACACCGTATTATCAAATTTAATAAGCTTATCAAGTGATGATCTCGATATACTTCCGGCCTTAATATTATCTGCTCCGATTCCACCGGCATTTTGAAAAGCGACATCAGCCTCTGTCAATGCTACCATTGCATCACAGATTAGATTACCAAGTCCGGTTTCACCATCTCTAATCCCCTCGTTTGTTAAAATAGATTTATTTAACCGCCCCACGACCTTTTTAAGAGCCATAGTTTTAGGCTTTAATGCGGTCTCTATTGCACTCTTGACAGCAGAATTTTGCTCAATCGGCTCTGACTCAAGTCCATTATTATTTGGTATTTGGTTTAGTTCTAATGACTTTATCTCTCCGCCTGCATATTCTATCTTCAACTCACCCAAATATAGTCCATGCTTTGCAACCTGAATTATCTTTGTTCTACCCATTTCAATCGGTGTATCACTTTTTACACCATCATAACTATCAAGAATAATATCAATATCAGGCAGCTGATTTGCAAGGGTTGTACAGTTTAATCCATTCATTCTATTAACACCCAGATAGGTCAAAGCAACAATAAGATCGACCTTTTTTCTTTTTAAGTCATTTACTATTTTTGTGGCCGACTCCAGTGGATCCTTTATTGTAAACTCAGATCTTGCTTTTGACGAGATCATATCAGCAGCCTCTTCACTCATAACTGAAAAAAAACCAACTTTAATTCCGGCTATTCCACCTACACTTTCAATCCTGGATTCATCGGATAGTGCCTCTCCACCCTTCTTAAGACCAACATTACCTGTTAAGACATAGAACTCTGCCTTACCATTAAACTTATCAAAGAATGCCTTTGAGTGCATTATCTCCTGAGGACCTGTACCCGATATCAAATATTTAATACTATTTAAGCCTGTTAACTCAACCATACCATCGAGTAGTGTAGTATCTGATCCTGTTCCCATAAAATTTCCTGTATCAACAACTACTACTACCGAACCCTTGACTTTTCTTCTTGCCTCAATAATAGTTGCAATAGAAGGTAAACCACCTTGATTCGGATTGTTATCAATACTAAATGGCAATACCCGTCCCTCAAGCCCGCCTGTAAAGAACATTGTTATATCAGCTTTTTTCCCTTGACCGTAAAGACTAGATACTAAAATAAAACTTATAACAATAAATATATTCTTTAACATTATGAACTCCTGTTACATTATTGACATATTATACCATAATATTTATATTGTTAAATAATTAATTATAAATATTTAAATATATGTAAATTATTAGACCATATTAAAAAAATATGTTAAAAGTCACTATTAGTTAAATTACAGGAGTTAAATATGAAAAACCTTGGTGAAATCATTAAAGAACAGTCTGATAAGGTAATCCAAACTACAAACTTTGAGAACTTAAGTAAATATCAGGGCAAGGTTAGAGATGTCTATGACCTGTCAGACAAACTTATTATTATTACAACAGATAGAATATCCGCCTTTGACAGAGTATTAGCTTCTGTCCCATTTAAGGGAGCAATTCTTAATAAAACTACCATGTTTTGGTTTGAACAAACAAAAGATATTATCCAAAATCACATTATCAAACAGATCCATCCAAATGCAATAGTTGTTAAAAAAGTAAAAATATTACCTGTTGAAATAATAATTCGTGGTTACCTGACAGGCGGTGGTTGGAGAGAATATTCCAAAACAGGTATGATTAGCGGTGTAAAATTGCCTGACAACTTAAAAAAAGATTCAAAATTTTCAACACCTATCATAACGCCAACAACTAAGGCTGAGATAGGTCATGATGAATCTATCACAATACAAGAGATAATAGATAAAAAACTTGTATCTGAGAAACACATGAGACAGATTGAGGATATTTCTATTAGATTATTTAATAGAGGTCAAGAGATTGCCAATAAGAACGGCCTGATACTTGTCGACACAAAATACGAATTTGGTCTTGATGAAAATAACAATCTTGTTTTGGCAGATGAGATTCACACAAGCGACTCATCGAGATACTGGTATTTGAAAAACTACTTAGACAGCTTTAATAAAGGGGAAAACCAGAAGGGACTAGATAAAGAATATTTTAGAGAATGGCTAATGGCTAATGGATTTAATGGAGACGGCACGCCTCCTCAAATTCCACTTGAAGTAATCACAGGTATTTGTCAAAGATACATGGAGGGCTACGAGGCTATTACTGGACTAAAATTTATACCTGAAGCCGGTGACTATTCAACATCATTAAACAATGCATTTATGGATTTTGTAAACTCTAAATGAATCACATAAAGTACCGGTTATTTTTATTTTTATTTTTATTTTTTAATTCAGTTATTATTAATGGGGCACCAATACCCATTATAAACTACGAATTATCAACACCTGGCAAATCGGATTTTTTAGTTTCTAATGAATATATCAGGCCATACAAAGAAAAAAAACTGACATGGATTGATTACTTTACAGATCAGTTTATTCTTTATGGAAGCCTCTGGTTAAGCATAGGCACCACGGTCCCAATATGGGAGACTGTGCCTGTGTTTATCAATGGACCAAATGCCGCAGAAATGTTTACTCAGAGAGTTCAGCTTGAACCCTTTGTATCAGGTAGAATTGATCAATTTGTAAAGCCTCTGGTTATTAACGGCACTACCATAAAACATGACTGGGGCGAACCGGTTACAGTTCTAACAAGGGATTTCTATGCAAAAAATCTTATTGAACCGGCATTCTTTACATGGATGGGTTTATATCTTAAAGCTAAAAATTATCACCCTGCGTTAATTATTGCCGAGTTGTTTACCATGTCATTAATCTATGAGTTTACAATAAGACCATTGTTCATGAATGCCAGCTTTGAACAGCTGCTCAAGAACCCGGCAATTGGTGCTGCATTTTCGATCCTATTAGATGAATTGTCAACATTTCTGCTTACAACTCCCTATACAGCTCTCCATGTTTTAGCATATATATTAAATCCTTTTAAGTTATTGCCAAATGCTAAGGTAACTTCACTATTATTCTTCAAGAGCTACCAACCGTCAGTATCACTTGAAACCATAATTACATTCTAACAACTCTTACTATTATTAATATTTAAGGCTCCTGCAAAAATCCAAAAAGTGTCTTTGCAGGAGCCTCTGTTTATCAACATTTAAAATTTACTCTTTGTGATTAAACTCACCAAATAAATTAAATAGAATCCGTCTATTCTCTAACGAGATAATTTTTACGAATGATGAAAACTTAATTGAAAAGATCATCACATTCCAATTCTTATTATCAAAACTCATAGATATGTGTTTTTTATTATAATTCAAATATATAAATATATCTCTTAATGAGCTTATTGATACAGCATTATCTACCGAATTCTTACCTACAACTATATTGCCTGATAGATTCAACTCTCCGGTTATAATAGTATCGGCAGGTATATAGAGGATTACCCTCTTAAGATCAACGGACAACTCTTTATCATCCTTATTTGCAAGCAACATGTTTGGTCTAAGATCGATAACTCTCTTATTGTTACCTATTCTTATGGACTTTGCGTTCTTTTTTTGACTTACCGCAAAAGAATATCGAATTAGATTTTTATCCTTACTGTTATCAGGTACATAGTCAAATTTCATCTTTGTCTCAAAATTAATATTATCCATTGTGTACCAAACTTGAGAATCATACGATACAAATAATTTGTCTTTATGATTTGTTATATAAACCGGTTGTTTTAATATAAATTCATTATTATCAAGCGAATATATCAAATCACTCTCAATTTCTTTCTTACTTAAAAAACAAACCGATTTTTCTTTTGGAAACTTTATCACAACCGGCTTCTCAATAACTTTACTTATTACAAGTTCTTGCTGTTTCATCTGATTATCGTCTAACTTCCTTACTTCGGGATCTAACTGTAATTTTTCTAACTTTTCTAATGCTCTCCCCAACCAATCATATATAGAGGTATACTCTGCATCGCTTGTAGGCTCTACACAATTAAAAAAAAATATCGTTAAAAATATAACAGCAACAAAACCAACTATGTTTCTCTTTTTATTCATCAATTCACACCTTAAATAATATTTTCCCTAAAAAACAGTTCACTTTGAAACTCAAGAACAGTTCTCTCTTTCAACAACTGATAACCATCAATAGTCTCATGCAGACAGCAATCGACATCATGAAATGACTGAGGCATCTCCTTAAGCTTCTTAATATTATCTCTCTGTTTATCTATCATCTTTTCAATCAGAGTTTTATCAATATACAACTTATTTGTAACAATTATACTTATTGCAATTTTTAGAAATAAACCTGAGCCGATCCATTTACCTATATCATAAAAAGAGGGATCTGAATTAATTAACAATCCAAGATTATGTTTAACCTTCCAAAACCAGTGTTTGAAGCTTTGAGAATTCTGATATTTTAATATAATTGAGGTCGTCTTTTCAATATCATAGATCTCAACAAAGAAAGAAAATATCTCCGCAAAGAGCATCAAAACTTTTCCGCCATGACCTTCATAGTCGTTACCAAAAAGTTCACTTTTAAGACATATATCTTTCTGACAATTAAAATATTGTTTTAATGTGTTTATATCATCTTCGTAAAACATGCTATATTACCTTTATCAAATATAGCATATATAATATAATATATCAATATTTTTTTAAATGTAATACATAAGCTATAAGTTATAACTTTTCAAATTTTAATCTCCGACCGGCAGACCAAACCGGTTGTCATACGCGATACAATGCATGTAAAATGTGTACAAAATCTAACCACAATACACTTTCAAATAATAATTAAAAAACAATACTAAATAACAATCAAAAAGAACAGGAATCACAAGTCTTTATTGTATTACTTTAGTGTTGAAAACAACAGTTTAAATACTATGGTGTAATATACTATAGTGTTCTTTCCTGCGATGAAAGTATTTTCATTTTTGTTCTATATTTTGCAACTGTTCTTCGTGCTATCTTAACACCCTGATTCTCAAGAATTTCTGATATCTTTTGATCAGAGATCGAATTACTGCTTTCATTTGAGATAATCTCTTTTATCATCTCCTGAATAGTGACAGCTGATTTTGTATCATTAGAATTATTAGACTTGATCCCTGATGGGAAGAAATATTTAATTGGTTTGATGCCCCACTCCGTCTGAATAAATTTTGAGGAAGCGAGCCTGGAAACAGTTGATTCTGAGAGTTCTATTTTATCTGCTATGTCCTTCATTGTTAGTGGTTTTAAGTATTCAACACCTTTTTCAAAATATTCTTTCTGATATGCAACTAACATTGTAACAAGCCGTAATAGTGAGTTCTTTCGTCCCCTTATCATTTTGATTAATTGTTTACCGTCATTGATCTTTTCTTTAATATATTTAATCTCTGTTTTTTTACCCTTACCCCTTGTTTCCTTATACATTTTTTTCATATAGTCACTAATAACTAACTGAGGTATAATATTTTCGTTGATTTTTAGTACAAATTCACCATCTAATCTATAAATTATTACATCCGGTATAATATATTGAATTTCACCGGATGAAAATGGGCGTCCCGGATATGGATTATATTTCCCAATATAATCTATCAGTTCTTTGACCTCATCTACAGATATATTCATTTCCTTTGCTATTTTTTTATCTTTTCTCTCTAGCATAAAATCAAAATGATTCTTTAATAGATCCAATGCCTTAAAAGTCAACTCATTTGCAATTGAATATTCCAACTGATAGAGAAGTGCCTCCTTAATATCAGAAGATGCTATTCCGGGCGGATCAAAATCTCTGATAGTATTAAGGACTTTTAATGCTACAGTTTTGTTATCAACCCCAAATACTTCCTCAATGTCATCAACAAAAAATCCATCTGAATTAATCAGACTTATTATCGTCAAACCTATCTCTCGTTCCTGATCAGTTAAATCTGCTATATCAAGTTGACAAATAAGAATATCGGCAAGTGTTTCTTTTGATGAGATCACCTCTTCAAGAACATTACTAATTTCTCCTGACTGATAGACATTATCCTGCTCTTTAACATTAGACTTTTTATAATCAGCTGCTACAAAATCGTCATCAAAACTATCGTTAAATGAATCATCAATTAAGTCTATATCGTCATTCTGCGTAAATGAAACATTCTCATCGATCTCCAATGCCGGATTACTTTCAAGCACACTTTCAATATGATTACGAAGTTCAATAAGCGGCATCTGCATTATCTTTAAGGACTGTAACATTCTCTGAGAAAGTATAAGTTTTTGACTTTGAGACAGATTTAGACTTTGAGTTAGAGACATATAAATCCTCTTATAATTAATATTGATAATAATAATATTGTTACTAAAATCATTAATTTTGATATTATATTATTTTTAAAATATATTCAAATATTATTCAAATATTAATTGAAACTTAAGTTATTATAAGCTATAATTTTAATATATAAAAACCGATATAAAAGATAATCATTAATGAAAGGTAATACGATGTCATTAAATAAAGAAGATTTTGATGAAATATTTGACAGAATAGACGCAAATTATAACAACAAAACTATCCCGTCATTGAAAAACTCATTCAAATCCGCAAGTAACAATTTGACTAACCTCATAGAACTTCTAGTTAGAAAATCATTAATTAAACAGGATACTTACAACTATTCTGATGGTGAAAAAAATGGTTTCGTACTTTCTCCTCAAAAGAATTTCACTGAAATAGAACGACCCAAAGTAATGTATGAAAAGTTAAAGGAGTTAATTACAGCCCTTGACTACCAAGCAACAAATGCATTAAATGACATTGATGATGTAGATGAAGAGTTTCTTGAAAACTCCAGAAAAATTTTAGATTTTATTTCATTTCACAACATCAACAATCCAACAGCAGAAATTTACACAAGGACTATGCGGGATCTCGTAGCAAAAATCCTAGGCGGTAATGATCAGATAATGACGAGAATAATGCAAGATATTCTTAAACTATTAACTGAAAATTTTAGAACAATACAGAGGTTGATCGAAGAATTAACAAAGTTTACTAAGGAAAAATATAAAATTTCAATTCGTTTGCATGTATATCCATTACTTCCAAACACATTTAGTGAGGAAGCATTTAATCAGGACTCAGCTACCTTTATCAATAATTTAAAAGAATTTATGAAATTAAATGCTAGCGAAGTAAATTATATATCTCACTGGATTATGGAAGCCATAAGAGATTGCTTTAAAGTTCCTGATGATGAGGTAATTGCAAATCTCAGTACTAACTTTCTATCAGCATCTGAACAAAAAAGAAATGAGGCAAAAGCCAACTCTCCAAGAGAGGTCTTGTTGATAATTGTTAAAAATATATCAATGGCTAAGGATTATCTTGATGATATATATTTTAGGTTAGACCAAAATGTGAAATTGTGTATGTCACAAAAGAAAACATTTTTTGATTCAATTATCGAAGTGCTAAAAAAAGTGTTAAACACAGGTGCAAGTGACGAATTTTTTTACATTGAATATATTAATCCGATGTCTAAAAAGATAGAAAGAGATACTATAAATATTCAGGAATTTTTAATTTCTATTAAGAAACAAGTTTCACTATTAACACAGATATCCAAACCTACATCCCCTGTTTATTTTAAGATTAAAAGTGCCACAGAGGAGTCTATTTTTAAATTTGTAAAGGATACTTTTCTAAATCTACTATTAATTAAAGAGAGACTTATAGGAATAGATGGTGAATTCAGACTAAGATACAATCAAAAGATAAGAAGCAAATTTAAAAACATTAACGAGCCAATCGAAAAGTTAAATGATCTATTGATGAAGATTGCTGAACAGAGACAAAAATACGGTTCCATGTCTCATGCTGAGGAATTCAAAAAGAAAAGTTAACAAACAGAATTAACCCTCTCAACGATCAACTGTCCTATCTCATCAATAAATGATAGTGTCTCTAGAGCTTCATTTAAAGTACTTATATTCTTTGTTTGAGGATTTACTATTAAATCAACACATCTTTCAACCATATTTGAGAAGTAACCTGTCTTTTTTTTATGTTCTAAATTCTTACATCTCCTCAAAGAATAAAAACCTGTATAATATTTAGACTCAGCTCTTAGATAGACCTTATTATACCCATTTCCAATTATTATCCTTCCTTTATCACCGATCAGATCCAACTCAAACCCGAAATATTTTGATTTACCCAATATATTAAAAAAAACATTAGTACTTTTGATTGATGATTGTAGTGATAGACAAGTAACCTTATCTGATTCACAATCTAATTTTAACAATTTAGGTGTGACATAATTGCCCTCTAAAAGAAATCTTACTATATCAAAAAGATGTGTCCCATCGTGCAATAATGAGTATCCGCCATCCTTAAGCCGTTCACTATCCCAGACTACTGCACCGCTTGACAATAGTCCATTTACCGATAGCACATTACCAATTACACCATTTCTAATAAGATTTAAGACATGTGTATAGTCAGAAGAAAAACGCCGCTCATGATTAACCACAACTTGAACACCGTTTTGTTTGACTTTATCAAGAATAACTCTCCCCTGCTCCATATTGAGTGCAACAGGTTTTTCAAGAATAATCAATTTTGGTTTAAATAATAAAATCTCGGATATAACACTAATGTGAGATGCCTCTTCTACTGCAATTACAACAATATCAGGCTTAGACTCGCTCATTAAGTCGTTAACACTCTGATATACAGCGGCACCCGGAAAAAATCTACTCCACTTTTCTCTCTTATCAGCAAGAATATCACATCCTGCGACCACATCAATTTGCTTTGAATTTCTAAGCGCCATAGAGTGTGATGCCGGTTGTTCCCTTTTTTTATCAAAACCAAGGGAAAAACCGATCCTTCCCAAACCAATGACTGCTGCTCTAATTTTAGTTTTCATATAAACCTACAGCAAAAAAAAGGACTGAACAGTTACGATCAGCCCTCATAAATTATCTATAAAATTCTAGTTTGAACCCGGGTGCATTTTTTGTTTTTCTAAGTATCTTAGAATTTCACTGTTACCTAGCTTAGATTCTTCTCTAACTCTAGCAGCTTCATTTCTATCTTGTAGAATACCCCATGCTTGCTCATGGTCAATAATTGGAGTTTCTCTTTCAAGGAACGCCTTATCATACTTTATAGTAACATCTCTAATATATGTAACAAAGTCTCCTCCAACTTGATCACCTTGTCTGTAAATTCTAAATCCATATAATTTTACATAAGGTTCATTTCTTGGATAAAGAGGTACTACATAGATCTCTCTGTTTTCAGCTTTTTGAATATAGTTAGGATTAACCCACTCAATGTTTGCCCAACCATCAAAATCCAGATATCTTGGCATGTTGTATTCAGTTATAACGCCATTGTCATCTTTTAGAAGAATAGAAATTGAGTTTTTGAATTGACATCCATAAACTCTAATATTCATTGATTTAAGTTCTGCAACATTTCTAACAACACCATAACCATTTAAAAACTTTCTTCCTCTGCCTTTTTCTTTTTGCATTTCTTCATCAGGTAAAGGGTTACCAATATAATCAGTAACAATATCTTCATAAGCAGGTATTTCAAATGGAGGCATTACTAATGCCCAGTTGTTAAAAGGTGAATCAGTAAACTTTATTCTAACACCCATTATTGAGTAACCTTTTCCTGGAGAAGTAATCTTTTCTACTCCATTAGCATCTTTCTCAACTTTTCCCTTTCTAACCTCTTTTTCTTGAGCATATTGAGCAGCTGCCTCTTGTGAATTACCTAATGCAGGATTAAAATTGTCAAATAATGAATCATGATATCCGGTATACCACTCTCTTGTATATGAAAATTGTCTGTTAGCAACGGTTCTTGCAGACGAATTTAAAACAACAGTCCAGTTATCCGCTGCCAATGATGTAACCATCGTCTTTGTTTCTGCTTCAACAAAATTTGAACCGGCAACTTTACCATAATTTATCACTGTCGGCCAGTGTTGTGGGTTTAATTTTGTACCTTTTTCTTTAATCACTTGAGTATACATCTCTTTAGCTGGCTTAGTTTTTAAGACTTCCTTAGTCCAGGCGTTTTGATCTCCCGGGTTAAGACCATCTCCGTTAGCCTTTAACAAGTCAAAGTCAATCAATACTGCTTCATTAGCAATTAAAGCAGATGAAAGAAACGCTGTTAAAATGATCACCATCAAACTTGAATACAACTTTCTCATCTTATTTCTCCTTTATAAAACATTATTATATTATCTTAATAATCGTTATTCGCATTATACGATTATTATTGATAATGTCAACTTTTTTTAAAATTTTTTTTTCTTATTTTCAAAAAAAGTTATTGTTTAAATTTGTTCGACATTTAGAATCTATAACTTTAAATCTAATAACACTATTTTCTATTTTTATCAAGATTTATTTTTCTGTCAAGTGCAATTCCTTTATCAATCGGCCCCATAGTTCCTATATAATCATATAAAACCCCATCAAAATAAAATTGCACTCTCTTAATAGCCGGATAATTAATTGTAACTGTATTAACAATACTCATTATTATTAACCATTCAGGATTAGAAACACCCTGTGGGTTATAAACAAGTTCGTTAACCACACTCTTACTTATATTTAACATCAACTCATCATCTACTATAAATGACGAAATATATGATGAATGTTCAGAAAAGACATTTTTCTGCCCATATAGAGCCGGTCCTATAAACAGCTCCTCAACAATCCGTCTAATATTGCCATCTATACTTTTTTGTTTACATATAATCCTATTCTCATAATAAAAACTCTTACCATCTGCGGTCGGGAATACAAGTTTACAGTTAAGGGATTTATTATAACCAAAAAAAAATGCAGACACAACCAAGAAAACTAACAGGCCAATCAGCATATATTTATACTTATCATAGAAATCAGAAATTAAAAATAACATTTATTCTCCTGCTTTTATTTATTTAATCCAAAGACTCTCTAATCAATAATTAAAAATCAATCACTACTGCCCATTTGAATTCTCATAGGTAATTAAAAATTTATCAATTCCGGCTAGTATTCCATCCGTTATTTTATTCAAATATGCGTATTTTGTCAATCTTATTCCTTCGTCTTTATTTGTATTAAAGCCAATTTCTACAAGAACAGCAGGCATTACAGAATTTTTTATTACAAAATACTTTTCCTCTTTAATACCTCTGTTTCTAGATATATCACCGATATTCGTGTTTAATCCATCCTGAATAAACTGTGCAAGATCTTTTGAGCCTTTGTATATCTCATCATTTAACATAAGATTAATAATACTCAAAACATCTTTATCTGATGACTTAATATTTTTTGCAAGATCCCTCGTGTATTCTTTTACAAGATACCATGTTTCAAACCCATATGCCTTTGATGAAAATGAGGCATTAACATGAATTGATATAAACAGCGATGAGCCATACTTATCATAAACAAAATTTGCGATCTTTGAGCGTTGCTCTAGTGGAATAAAAACATCTCTATCTCTTGTAAGTATTATTTTTTTATCAGGATACTTTTTTTTAATCCTCTCAGATAATATCAATGCAGTCCTTAAGACCACATCCTTTTCCATTATTCCATTATATCCGACAGCTCCCGGATCATTGCCGCCATGTCCGGGATCAATTATTATTGCCTTTATTAATGACTTATCCCTCGACAGCACAACTCCGGAATCCGAATTACCTGTGGCATCCGGAATCTCACTATAACTATCGATCTTATCTTGCTCAATTACCTCATGTGTTGCCGTGATGTCCTTTTTGTCCAGAGTCTGCTTTGTTATTGAATACTGAATATCCGTAGTGTCAGAAAAAATATTTCCGTCCCTTAAGGAAAACTTCTTGTTGTCAGGCTGAAAATACCTCATTATCAATAAAGCTGTATCCTTTGTCAAAAAATATGATCCATTCTCTGTCTGCACAAATGAATTTACAAACACAGTCTCATGTCCGATTGAAATATAAGGGGACTCCGGTATCAGCCTGACCCTCTTAGTCCCCTCTTTTAACGAAATGACACTAAAGAAAGGATCGTAGCCGTAATCAACTTTTAGAAACTCTACTACAGTATTTAACGGATACAGGTCTCCTAAATCTGAGCCATACAATTGAAAACAACACAAACCTGTAATTATTAAAATTATTTTTCTAATTTTTTTGAGCATATATCTCGAATGTGTCACCAAGATTAAACAGGTATGCAAACTTTTTTAACAAATAAACAAATATCCTATTACTTAATAACCTCTCTGACTTTACAAACCGTTCCGGATGAATACCTGTTGTAACAATTTTTATCTTCTTAAATCCTGTATCCCTTAAAAGATTCTTAAGAAATCTAACTGTAAAAAAACGGTAGTGATCCTCCGGGTGTTTCTTGAAATACTCCTTGAGCCCCTTCCTTGCAGTAATCCCCGATCCATTTGGCGTTGATAAGGCTACAACACCCCTTATATTTAGACTTGAATAAACACCAAAGATAAATTTCTCGTAATCATGAAGGTGTTCAATTACATAGAATCCGGTTATCACATCATACTTCTCTCGACACCTGTCAAAAAATGTATGATCTGATTTGACAGCATTTAGTTTCAATTTGTCTCTTATATATTCAACACAGTAATCAGATATATCAACTGAGGTTGTCTCAAACCCCTCCTCTGAAGCTGTCTGTGCGAAAAAGCCCAACCCTGATCCAAAGTCTAACAACTTTTTCCCGGGGTGATATTCTTTTATCACTTTAAGTCGTCGATTTGCAAATCCGACTATTACAGGCCTATCTTCTTCATAGGTTCTGCCGTACTGATTCTTGTACTCTGTCAGGAAATAGTCCGAATCATAATTCTTTGTATTGTCGCCAAAAGAGACCGTGTAAATTAGCCCACATCTTTTACAATTATATGCATTCCATTTAGGATTTCTATAGACCAGTAAAGGTACATCACAGCTGCAATGCGGACATATCCTGCTTTTACTCTCCATTGAATCAATAATGGAAAAAACCCTTTCCATGTTTTTATTATCTGAAATACCGTGTGTTGCCAATAAACCGGTATCAATAGTATCATCAGCAATATTCAAATTAATATACGCATTATATTTGCCGCTTTGATGATCATCCTCATTTATCGTTGTAATCGCATAATCACTCATCCGGACACCTTCACCGTCATCATTAAAACTTATAACTGGACCTCTGTATTTAATGGAGACAATCTCACTAACAGGTACACTGCCACAGTCCAACACAACTCTATCATAGGTACAGCAATTTTCTGTGGTATTCAATATATGCGAATAATCAACCTGAATTGCAGACTCTGAGAGTTCCTTATAGAGAAGATCATCAGGGTCTGAATTAATGTAATCTTGACTCTGATATCTAAGTGCATAATAAATATTAAACTGATCCTTAAACTTTCTAATTAATAACAATGCTCTTCTAATGTAATAATCCTTATTGTCCTTATCACTCCCATCTGTTGTACCGATTACAATCAACATTCTTCTATAGACTTTCTTGATAACATTATCATAACTCTTAATTACATTATTAATTCGAAATGAGAGCCCCGCAGAGGCTACATCTCTTACAACTGCATTTACCAACTCAAAGTCCCTAATTGTATCAACTGTTACCCTTACATCCGGGCGTGTTACTTCATCCTGTACAAAATGGTCACTGATAATACGAAATTTATCCGGATTCTCATGAATATATGGAGTAACATGCTCCTTTTCGTAAACAGTAACCGCATTTGCATAGGCCTTTGTAAGTGCATCTCTAGTAAATATCTCAACACCGCTTCCATATGGAATATCTTTTAAGTGAGCAAGATCGCATTTTTTTCTTCTAAACAAATCCAGCGTTTCAAGTGCAATCTCTGATGAAACAAGAGGATTATCCCCTGTTGCACGAATGATAGTATCAACCTCATATTTAACGGCTGCATCAAAGTACCTTTTAAGGACATTAATTCGATCACCGCAAAAAATCTCCCACCCGGCACTAAGGACCATTGGTTCAAGCAACTCAACACTCTCTCTAGTAGTTAAAACAACCTTAACATCAGCAGGCACACACCCCAATCTGTCCATTGCATGGGATATCAGCGTCTTACCGCATAGATTAAAAACCGCCTTACCCGGCATTCTTGTTGAATTCAGTCGTACCTGCAAAAACAAACCTGTTTTTTCCATCATATAAGGCATAATCACTCCAATTTAATGAACATTATTAACATTATTTATTATATGAGGCTTTTAACCCATATCTATTGATAATCTATTTTAAACATACTTGAATATTAGAAGTTAAATGTATAGAAATCCTTACAACCTCTGCAACACTCTCTCTGCCCACCCTCAGATTGTTTCCGAAATTCAAGTCTATTTCTCAAAACTATTTCATCAATATTACAACCCGTAACAATACTATCCCTATCAATAAATCTTGAATAGTAACACAATGGTGCTGTTCCATCAGAACCTATAAAAATATCTCTTCTAAGATGGAAACACGGATTTCTTTCAAGAGGTGAAAGATCAACTACAGATCTATCAGGTAAATAACCGCAAAGAGACGAATACTTCCTTACAATCAGATTATCGACCTCTTTATTTCTAATGAATTTCTCTATCTCAAGCTCGTTCTCATGAATCCTGACTACTTGCCTATATACTTTAAATCCTCCATCGCTAATTCGTAAAACAGCTGCCTTGATCAATTCAAACTGATCTGTTCCTCTGATAATCTTAAAGGTTTCAGGTGTATAGGCATCAAGCCGGATAACAATCGTTATTTTATCTTTAAATTCATTAAATTTATCAATGAATTGCTGATCAATATCCAGGCCATCTGTTTCAATAATTAACTCAGCATTTTTACTGACAATAGCTGCTACTGCATCAAAAAACCTGGTATGTTTTGATGGCTCGCCTGCTCCCCCCAGAATAAATCTGCAACTGCTGTTTAACCTAAGCGATTGGGCTACTATGCGTTCTAACAAATCTATGGAAAGCTCTCCATCAAAGTCTACAGCAGGAAAGTAGATAGAATTATCCCGTCTTGCCTGTGTAAGTTCAACGATCACTGTGTATGGAACAGTAAAATGGAGGTGTTTATTGCGTTCAAGAAAGACTGCAAGGCCGATATAACTATGATCCTTGGATTCTCTATAGAGGTTTGCCGTTAGTATCCGTTCACCATCATCCCCCGCCCCTATCCTGATTTTACAAAGACGCATATCAACATCACAAAGAGTTGTCTCAATATCAAAAGAATTAATGTCTTTAGAAATCGCATAGAATAGATAGTTCTTTACGCTTGTCTCATCTTCTTCAACTAATGTGCAGAGTTGTTTAAGTGCTTTTCTATTAATAATCTCAGGAGTTAGTCCGTCAGGAAAACCGATTGTGTTTGAATAATCTGCACCATACTCATTGTGTCTCTCGATCATAGAGTCGATAAATTCAGCATCATAGAATGGTGACCCACAATTATAGACCACTATGAATTCAGAGTTTCCGGACTCATCAAGAATTGTATGTAATATTGAAGATACAGACTCACTTTCAACTTTGACACTTTTTATGCCGGCCGGTATATTATTTATGTTGCCTCTATGAAGTAAAATCTTCCTGTCATAACCGGATATTCTACCTGATATCAACTCAAGAGAATTTTTACCGTCAAAATCTACGGGCAGATCAGAACTAATAAATATGCAATCTAAAACTATAGTTTTTAACATCTTCAGGCTCTTCCTTCAAGTTGATTCAAATGTTACTTTACAGAAAATTCTCTAATTTTGCAACACCATTAATATAGAATTTTCAACTCACAGACATACCTTTTTACTATGGCAGTTTTTATTATCAAATAGTTGCATATCCACATTGATAATTACTCCGGCTAAAAAAAATTAATAAATTTACAAAAAAGTTTAATAAAACACTTGACATTTTGGAATTATGGTATTACAATACCATATATAAGGAATTAGAATATGACGAAGGTAATTAACATAAGTGAAGCTACACAACTTGCCCTACACAGTATGGTATACATTGCTAAAAGTAACGGATCAAGTGTTACAACCAAGCAGATAGCTGACACCCTTGGAGCTTCAGATAACCATCTGTCTAAAGTTATGCAAAGACTTGTTAAGAGCGGATTTGTCAAATCAAATAGAGGCCCCTCAGGCGGCTTTACAATGGCCATGGATCCTAATGTAATAACACTTTATGATATATACGAAGCGATAGAGGGTAAAATTGACACAAATCCATGCCCGTTTGGAAAAAATGAATGTTTTTTTGATAAATGTATATTTGGTAATGAGGTATCAAGGCTGTCAAATGAGTTTATCAACTACTTTAGAAAAACAAGACTTATTGAGGCAATATAGTTTTTTTTTGGTTATATTATGGTATTGTAGTACCATTAAGCATTATATAGGGGGCTAAATATGGCTAAAAGAAAGATAATTAAAATTGATGAGAACAAATGCAACGGATGCGGTCTGTGCATACCGAACTGTCCAGAGGGTGCAATTCAGATTCTTGATGGAAAGGCAAGATTGATTAGTGATCTGTTCTGTGACGGACTTGGGGCATGTCTGGGGCATTGTCCAGAGGGTGCAATAGAATTTGAGGAAAGAGAGGCTGCCCCATATGATGAGGCGGTAGTTATGGAAAATATAATTAAGGCCGGTAAGGAAACTATAATTGCACACCTTAAACACCTTCTTGATCACAATGAAACAGAGTTCTTTAAAACTGCTGTTTCTGTTCTCAGAGGTAAAAATATTGAAGTTCCAAGGGAAGTGTTTGACAAGGGGGATAATATGAGTAGCGGGTGCCATTCGGGAGGATGTCCGGGGTCTAAGACTGTTGACAATCGAAATAAAGAAACCTCAGCAAATATCGGTGATGAGACAGGATCAAGAACTTCACAGCTTAGACAGTGGCCTGTTCAATTACACCTTGTTTCACCTCAGGCAGGCTATTTCAACAACGCTGACCTTCTACTTGCAGCTGACTGCACTGCATTTAGTCTGGGCGATTTCCATAGAGACTTCCTAAAGGGCAAAGCACTTGCTATAGCCTGCCCTAAACTTGACACAAACAAAGAGGTCTATCTTGAGAAACTGGTATCCATGATAGATAATTCAAAATTAAACACAATAACAGTTATGATAATGGAGGTTCCTTGTTGCGGAGGACTACTTCAGTTAGCAAAAGAGGCTACTGAAAGAGCTGGCAGAAAAATTCCATTAAAACTTATCGTCGTGGGTATTGAAGGCGGTATTTTACAGGAGAGATGGATCTAAATAAAAATTGATTGTTTATTTGTTGCATTTTGAATGACAAATAAATGTTATAGTGTATAATCGAATTATGGTACATTTAAGTTGGGTTTTACTTTGAAACAAGTATATATAAAAAAGGAGGCATTTTATGTTTTGTTACCAATGTCAGGAAACTGCAAAAAATCAGGGTTGTACAATTAAGGGTGTGTGCGGAAAATCCGGGGAGGTCGCAGGACTTCAGGATCTTTTGATCTATACCGCAAAGGGTGTGTCAATAGCAGCATTAGCGGCTAAAAAGACGGGAATTAAAACAAATGCTGCGGATGAATTTGTTATGGATAGTATGTTCATGACTATTACAAATGCAAACTTTGATGACAGCGTGATAGTAAATAAGATTACTCAGGGCTTAAAGATCAGAGACGATCTAAAAACACAGGCCAAAATCAACGACAATACCGATGCACTAAACTGGAGCGGTAAAAACCGTGATGATTTCTCAAGGAAAGCAGAAGCTGTAGGGGTGCTGACAACAGAAAATGAAGATGTCAGATCGTTAAGACAACTTCTAACTTATGGAATTAAGGGGATGGCGGCCTACGCTCATCATGCATTTGTCCTAAAAAATAAGGATCAAACCGTCTTTGACTTTATGGAGGAGGGACTTGCGGCAACTTTAAATGATACGCTGACAGCAGATCAATTAACAGGTCTTGTATTGAAGTGCGGTGAACTCGGTGTCTCTGTTATGGCACTTCTTGACAAAGCTAATACTACTACCTATGGTCACCCTGAAGTTACTACGGTAAATCTCGGCGTAAAGAACAATCCGGCTATTCTTATAAGCGGACACGATCTTAGGGATCTCGAGCAACTTCTAGAACAGACTAAGGGTACAGGCGTGGATGTATACACTCACAGTGAAATGCTCCCGGCCAACTACTATCCAAAATTCAAACAATACAATAATCTTGCAGGTAATTATGGTAACGCATGGTGGAAACAGAAAGATGAATTTGAAAAGTTCAACGGCCCTATCCTTATGACAACTAACTGTATAGTGCCACCTGCAGATTCCTACAAAGATAGAATCTTCACTACAGGTACGGCAGGTTTTGCAGGGGTAAAACATATAACAGCTAAGGCTGATGGTACTAAGGACTTCTCTGAAGTAATATCACTTGCAAAAAAATGTGCCTCCCCAACTGAACTTGAAAAAGGTACACTTGTTGGCGGTTTTGCACGGAACACAGTAATGGGCGTGGCTGACAAGGTTATTGAAGGTGTAAAATCAGGAGCAATAAAGAAATTTGTTGTAATGGCCGGTTGTGACGGAAGAATGTCATCAAGGGATTACTATACAGATTTTGCTAAGGGCCTGGAAAAAGACACGATCATATTAACTGCGGGATGTGCAAAGTACAAATACAACAAGCTAAATCTTGGTGATATCGGAGGAATCCCTCGCGTTCTTGATGCAGGCCAATGTAATGACAGCTACTCGCTTGCCTATATTGCACTACAACTTAAAGAGGCGTTTGGTCTAAAAGACATAAATGATCTTCCTATTGTCTACAATATAGCATGGTATGAACAGAAAGCTGTACTGGTGCTTCTGGCATTACTACATCTTGGAGTTAAAAAGATCCACCTTGGTCCTACCTTGCCGGCATTTCTATCACCAAATGTAGCAAAGATTCTAGTTGATACTTTTGGAATCGGCGGTATCACGAATGCGGCTGATGACCTTAAAAACTTTATGAAGTAAACTAGCTATCAAATAAAAATCGAAAAAGGGGTGTGATGGATTTTCACGCCCCTTCTTATTTGTTATCTGTGCATCAGTAGAAAAGTTTTAAAAGCAAGACCGTAATTAACTAAAACAACTTAGTAGGTGCCCCGGTTAATATAATCATATCTCTCTTAGTTGTGTTTGTTTTCGCATCTGTTTTTGATTTGATCATAACTTGCCATGAGAAGAAACCAACTTGGAAAACATCCATTTGATTACCTGCTGTATCAACCTTACCGATAATTGTTAAAAAACCATCTGCTGTAATAGTAATTGATTCAATAACTTCAGTTTTTAATACTAATGGAACCGGAGCAACACCTGTAATAGTTACAGTTGCCATATCTTTCCACTTGTCAAGAATAATCTTATTTGCATTTGTCTGAGCAGATGCAAATGATAGAGACAAAGCCAAAACCGCTAAAGCCACGATAAATTTTCTCATAATTTCTCCTTAAATATTCGTACAAATTTTTTCCTTTCTACCTCAATCACAATTTATTACGAAAATATTCTATCATGACCGGTTTTATTTAAGAAATAAATTTCAATTGTTGCGAATTAATTTTTATTAATATTAAATTAATATAACCTCAATGCAGTTAAAATAAAGTATGACGACAAATACATCTTTTTAAAAAATGTTGTTATTATAGTATTTAAAGTTTCTGTATTTTTAGATTTTCATAAAAACTAAGATTTGTGTAATATCAGAATTCATTTACCATCAAGCCGCAACTTCTCATAAATATAGATTACCGCTCTAACATAGGCGTCACTACGGTTATAGGCAAAGACTGCCTTATAGAGTGTCTCTGTGTCGTTAATTGTAGTACCATTCAATCTATGTCTAAACAGGTAATTCTCAACACTTGAAATAGTATCATCCATTGAATAAATATCAGTATCGTAGGGATTGCCGTTAAGATCGATAAAAAAACTCACAAGTGATGATGGTATAAACTGACCAAGCCCCGATGCACCGGCGAATGACCCCTTAAAATACTCGATAGGACGATTGATCTGTCTTGAGAATCTATAGAGTGCAATAAGCTCATTCAATGCGAACTTCTGTCTCTTTTCCATAAGTACATACTGCGAGGCCAGTGCATTAAACACTCCAAAACGACCGATATATAACTTGTCTCCGTAGTTGGTCTCCATCCCGATTATTGCAGCGACCAGCTCCCTATGTATACCGTTTCTAACTTCAGCCGCATCAAGTGCCTCTTTGTGTTTTTCGAGGAAACCTTTACCCAGCCGACTTTTGAGATCCAACCCAAAATGATTTTTATACCACTCAAAATCTTTCTCTTTATTCTTAACCCTATTCTCGGCCATCCTGCCAAAAAGTGTGGCTATCTCAGGGTAAATTTTAAACTGATCAAGACTGAAACCTGCCTCAAGCCACTCCTTATCAACACCCGAATTTATTAGTGCTGTTTTTAGTTCAGATATCTCTTTTTCATACGCTTCAACAGCCGATATTGATACACCTGAAATAGCTATAAGTAAAACCGATATGACGATAATTTTTTTTATCATAATTCTCCTAATTCTTCTATGGTGACTTCTATGGTGATTTCTATGGTGATTTCTATGGTGATTTCTATGGTGATTTCTATGGTGATTTCTATGGCAACTTCAAAAAAAAACCCATATTATGCGGTTTTTTGAACCTCAAAACAACTGCCACTCCTACAAAGGCACCGAGAGGAGGAATATTTCGATGTCCCATTATTTTTTTCTCTGAAAAAATTTATCCAGATAGTCTGAGGTAATTTCGTAAAACACCGGCCGCCCATGAGGACAGTTTGTAATATTTAACCGAAACATTTCATCTACCATCTCCTCAATAACCATGATCGGCAATCTATCCCCTTTCTTTACAGCCTCACGACATGATGATTGAATCAGCAACTCATCAAGGATATTCTTATCAGATGTGTTTTCAAACAGGAAGTCCTCAATAATATCGCCAAGTTCAGAATAATCCCGCTTCATAAGAAAAAAAGAGGGGACACCGGTTAACCTTATGGTATTTCCCTCCTGCATTTCAAGGTTAAAACCATTCTTTATTAACAGCTCAATATTTTTCTCAATCCTGGTATTCCACCTCGATAGATGCAGCATCAGAGGGATCAATAGCTGTTCCTGTTCATTTTTATTATAGAATATCTCCCTCTTACTGTTAAATATAATCGCCTCACTCAGGGCGTGCTGGTCAATAAACACTAACCTATCCGTATGACTTATCAAAATGTATGTGTCAGAAAACACACCCATTACTTTATAGTCTATTCCGCTGTCTATGCCACTCTGTTTAGGACTATTTGTTTTTAAAAAATCCATGAAATCATCATAATTTTTATTACGATCGACATCAGTAGGAAAACTTGCAGCCGGCCTATAGTCAGACATTTTACCCTGACTAAAATCATCAAATAAGGGCCTTTCACTAAAAGTTGGTGCCACAGTATCCCTATCTTCCGGTGAATGACCTTCTGCTGACTGACCATCTGTTGACGGGGCATCTCTGTGAAATGAAATAGGTTCATAACGCACACTTGAGGCAACAATAGCTGAATAGGCACTCTTTACTGTTCGCACTATCGCATTGAAAAGACGGTCAGATTCATAGACCCTGATCTCCTTCTTTGCAGGATGAACATTCACATCGACCAAAGATGGGTCCATTGTAACAAAACAAAAAACAACCGGGTGTCTCCCCGGCGAGATATAGTCTCTTATACCGCTGTCAACCGCTCCATAAAAAAAAGGTAAGACAACAGGCCTATTGTTTACATATAGAGATTGATACTTCCTTGTACCGTAAAATCTATCCTGTGAAGAATAGTAGAGCTTTATAGAAAACTCATCTGTTTTAAACTCTCGTTCATGTAGCTTTATGTTACTCTCATTTTCAAAGACACTATTAAATAACTCCGTAAAACTCTCGCACTTGCCGGTACGGAGGACAACTTTGCCATCTTTAATCAGCTTGAAAATTGTATCCGGGTACGAAAAAATCTTCTCAATTAGAGTTTTCTTGATAACATTAAACTCTGTCAGAGATGACTTCATAAACTTGCGGCGGGCAGGCAGATTGTAGAAAAGGTCAGATACACTTATAACGGTTCCCCTATTTAATGCGGCGGGACTTATCTCAAATGCGTCTCTATCCGGCTCGTTATAGTTTGCAATCATAAAGCCTGCACCACTTGGATCACTTCCTGTGCATGACTTCAAGCAAAATCTCGAGACACTCTGTATAGCATGCAATGCCTCCCCTCTAAAACCATTAGTCTGAACTCTATAGATATCTTCAACTGTTGTAATCTTACTTGTCGCATGCTGAAGAAGGGCGAGTTTGAGATCATCCCTTTCTATACCATCACCATCATCGGTAACGACTATCAGATCAAGCCCGCCATTGTTAACCTCAACCGTTATCTGCTTTGCTCCGGCATCTATAGAATTATCAATAAGCTCTCTAACAACTGCTGCCGGCCTATCCACTACCTCACCCGCGGCGATCTTTACAAATACATTTTCACTTAAGAGTTTAATTCTACCCATTTTTTGTTTCCTGTTGTGATCATAGAAGTAACCTTTAGTAACTTATAGAAGTAACTTATAGAAGTAACTTATAGAAGTAACTAATAGAAGTACCCATTAGAAGCACACTCAAGATAAATAACATATTATTCTAATCTATTGAAGTGTTAAATCTTTATTTTACACGCACTATCCCCAATAATTACATTTAAAAAAACAATTTAAAAAAAATGATTGACTTTTTAAATCAAATGTTGTATAAGTCATAACAATAAAAATGATCATGTAGCGAAGGGGTTATCGCACCGGCCTGTCAAGCCGGGGATCGCGGGTTCAATTCCCGTCATGATCGCTTTAGAGCCGTTCTTAATTGAGCGGCTTTTTTTATTAAACCAGGCATACCGTTTTTGATCATATTGTTTAGTCACCTAAGTGTTAAAGGATATTCATCAATGCCCACATATTTTGGGATTTTTTACGGATTCATTGTCCCATTTATCTACTATCACAACGGAGATGGCGCTTTATACCAAACAGGGTGGCTTATTGATAAGGTTAGAATATGCGGTACATACCAAACAGACCTTGATTTTGAATACAAACTAAGCTGCTATATAGACTATTCTGACAAGGCATTTAGAAACATCTCACTAATAAACACAAAAGAAAATAAATTTCTAAAAACCCTAGAGAGGTTAAAACTAACAAAACCTATCACATACAAGGAACTTTCAGTATTATCAGGCAACACTTCAAAGTTTGGTGCTATTCATACCGGAACCGCACTAAGAAATAACCTATTTCCTCTCATTATTCCTTGTCACATGATAGTCGGAAAAAAAAACATCGGCGGCTATCTTGGGAAGACTGCCTCCGATTCTATTCAATTAAAGTTAAAGAGAAAATTGATTCAACTAGAGAATCTACGCTCTTGACTCACCTGCCCCTAGATGTGTAAGATTACTAGTGAAATTTTTAATCCTTGCTCTATCCTTTCCGGATATCTTCTCAAATTTGATACCATAGCCTATTGGATAAGTTGTGCTGTCATTATTTACCCATCGCACCTCTGCAAAACACTCAATTCGTTCATCATCGAGTTCAATAATAATTGGGACATACTCTTCTATCTCAAAATCATTTTGCTTATCAGTATCAATAATAAAAGCACCATCCACAGAAATATCAAATGTCTCATATGATTTATTGTCAATTACAATATCCACAGTATGTTTATACCTCTTCGCTTGTTCCCACCACTTAAGATTTGGATTGAAATATGGAGTTTTAATCTCATGTGAAACAAAGTAACCTATTGGTATCAGGAAAACAAAATTAATAAGCGAAGCATAGGAAGGTGCAAATGTAAAGTCAGGCCCAATCCAACTCAAGATAAACATTCCTACTGCATGAATAAGAAAATAATACCATGCCCAGAGTTGCACTCTGTAGAGACCGATTGCTAATGGAATTGCTGATATCCAAAAAACAACATTTATAATTCTCAACAGGTTAACATTTACAAAGATATCTGTAAGCAGATTCATAAAATTCTGCATAGGTGAACCGCTCTGATTTAAAAAAACCAGAAAAATAATATTACCTATAGGATTTAACAAATAGATAAGTGAAATAAACTCAATAATAAACGGCTTTTCTTTATATCCTTTCATTTTAAAATAACACCTCTTTTTTATAAATTGTATTATCAGTATAAATAATTTATAAATTTAATCAACAAATTTCTTAACATTTAATTATTAAAAACTGTTTGACATTAACAAATCTAAATTCTATAATCAAATACTGTATTAAGAATACAATTTATATTTATTTTTTTATATATTTATGTTTTTTATAAGAAGCTCATAAATATACAAAATAACAGGTTATATACCAAGTGACTAAAAACAGCACACATTCACATAATAATAACAATGAGATTCTAAATATATTATCTACCTCAATAGATACGGTAGATATAAAATTTTTAAAATACCTTAAATTAAACAATATCATTTATCATGCAATGGTAAACCTAATAAACCTCTATGCTTCCTTCACTAAGGAACAGATCGTAAAATACTTTTTAGCAATTGATAGCAATACCGGCAAGATTTCAATATTGAATACAGAAAAAAAAATTCTACAGAAGGCTGAGGAGCAATATCCGAATATCACTCGGCCTGGAGTTATACTTCTTCTTAGAGGCCTATTTGTTATTCACCAGAATGTTCATGTTTACTATAAAACTAAGACTAAAGATACTGACTCGATCCTTACAAAAGATAAGGATCTTTTTATCTACGACAAAATAATGAATTCTGATTACTCGGGTCTTGAGGAGTTAGCATATAAACAGATCTCTGAGATGATGGATAATAGAAATGTCTCTAAAGAGATGATTGATTTAACCAATGTCTTTCTCAAGGTTTTCCAGAATAAATTTGTAGAATACCCCGGGGTTCTAAATAATCCATTGTTTAAGAGAGGTGAGATTGTTGCAAATATTGATAAATATCTAAATTTCTTAAATACCCACACAATTAAAAATGACATATGGAATGCAGATAAAGATGAAAACAACCTTATTACTCAACTCTGCGGCATTAGAGATGGCATACTTCAACTCTTATGGGATGATCTTTTAACGAACTCAAAAGTTGGTGAAAAACAAAGAACCGAGATTACCCGCTCTCTTCCTAATATTGATGACAAGTCTCTCGTAAAAATCTCCAGAAACAACACATTCCTGTTTTTGTCTGACTATATATTAAATGACATAATTCTCAATTTTCAAAAAGAAAAATATTTCTATAATGAAACAATTCAATTGATAATGACATTTATAATTCAGGCGGCTACAACAGACCATCTTGTTAATGCAAATGTCTTTGCTCTCTCACTACGAATTCTACTTAAGGATGAAACTAAGTCATTTATTATAAATAAATGCACCTCTCAGAACCCGAAAATATCAGAGAAGTATAAAAACCGATTAAATATTATCTTTATGAATATAAGAGATTTTATTATTACCTTAAAATCTTCACACCCTGATGACTTTGACGACATAATTAATAACTCAGATGTAGAATATTACGGGCTAAGTAAAAAACTCTATGATGACTACAAACCGCTCTATGAAAGAATATTTGGGGTAATTAAAAACGAAATCCTGTAAACCTAATCATTTAAATAGAAATCTTATCCTATCTCTGGTCAATTCATTAATTTTTAAAATATAGGGGAGTTCTAAATACTGTGTATTTAGAATGCCATATAGGTATAGGAATAGGTTTGAGCTTCTAAAAGTATCAGATTTATCACAATAATTAGGGCGTCTTCTATGTTCCATGTTCTTCGTTCATCTATGTTCTATAGTTCTTCTGGAGAAAAGTCCCTCGGTTTATAATCATTATCATTTTTTATGCAGACCACATTTTTACCGGAAAATGTTAAAACAAACAAACCTTTTTAAACAGCATAGACATCCGCACTTTCCATGCATTTTATATATAAGAAACCTCTCTTTTGTCGTAACGATAAAATCCTGTAGTGTTTGTTCAAGAGTCATAACTATCTCCATCTTTAATATAATGTTTTTATGAAATAATTTCAACATAGTTTTTTTGTGAGACTTTTTTCGACAAATTGATTGTCAATAGCTTTTTTGACCTACAGCTTTTCTAACTCGTTTTTAGAAAGCCCCGTTGCTTGAGCGATAAGATCGATACTAACTCCGAGTTTTTTGAATGCTTTTGCATCTTCAAGCTTACCTTCAAGTTTACCTTCAAGTTTACCTTTAAGTTCACCTTGTTGAATCCCTCGGTTTATCCCTTGTTGAATTCCCTCTTCTATAAATCTCTGCTTCAAACCAAATTCTTCTGCCAGATAATTTAAATTAGTTTCTATAATATTTGTGTACATCCCCATCTCCTTCATAATATTTACTGTCTCTACGCCATGCAAAATCAGCAATATCTCCATCGTACTTTTATCTATTTTATCATCAAATACCGTCAAAAAACTCCTGATAAAGTTAGAAAGATCTTTACCTTTACTAAACTCCTTTAAGAGCTTGTATTCCTGGTTAAAATCGCCCTCAATCTCAGTTATAACTATCAAGTGGACAGGTATAACAGATATATTATCTATACGATAAAAACCTTTACTGAGCTTGGTCAGGTTTGACTTGTAGTGAGTCAAAAAAGCTTCCGGCTTAGTCGTACTTATAACAGTAAAAGTCGTGTTGTCGTTATCTGCACCCTTTTCCTGTATCAATATACCGTTTATGTAAAAGCCAAGTTTGTAGTCATCCTCACCAAGCTTAAAACTATCACCGGCGGACTTAAACTCAATACCGTTATACTTCTTAAAATAATTGAAAATCGTCAGTTTCTCGGCAAATTTCTCTTCCATCTCAATTATCAAGATATCTGCCTTTTTCGGTAGTTTTACTATCTCATAATCAGTAATTACAGTCGCAAACTTTTCAAAAAACCCTTTAATCTGCTTTTTAAACAACTCATCGTATGTATTCAAGTGTAATCCTTAACTTTTTTAATTAAGATTATTATATCAAGATTTGAAGTAATAATCAAGAAATTTTACTTTTTAATAGGTGGTTTTTCATGTACGGAATGGTTTCAAGATACAAACAATATTTTAAATATTTGTATCGCATAGTTAACTTGACTCATAAAGGACACTCTCCAATGTGAGCGAAAAACCTCATTTTTTTGAAAGATGAATATTTATTATCTCTCTCAACCGATCCTCATCTAAAGGTTTATCAAGACAAAAATCTGCAACCTTATTTTTTAGAGCAACAGCTAACATTTCATCTTTTTCAAACAAACCTGAATGAATAATTCTTAAGGTATTAAAATTATTGCGTGCTACCTTCTCGAGCAATTCAACACCTGACATATAGGGCATTTTTTGATCGCTAATGATAACATCTATTTCATTCTCCTCTATAATTTTCAATGCCATCTCACCACTTGTAGCGGTTAACACCACAAACTCATTCCTAAATAACAATTCAAACGACTTTAAATTAAGTAATTCGTCATCAACATACAGTATTTTTACCATATAACCTCACTTCACACCGGTTTTTATAAAACAGGAAGTCTAATTTTCATTATTGTTCCATTTGCATCACTCTCAAAAGATATATCCCCATCCATATCATTAATAATGTTACGGCATATAGACAAACCCAGCCCGACCCCCTTGCCGACCTCTTTAGTCGTATAGAACGGATCAAAGATCTTTCTTTCATTCTCTTTAGATATCCCGCTGCCATTATCCTTGATACTAATCAAGATAAACTTATCATCATCAGGATCCTGCATTGTCGAAACTACAATCTCCCCGCCCCTTGCACCATCGCTATATCTATCCTCTATAGCATCTATACTATTAGAAAGAAGATTGATAATAACCTGGTTTAACTTTGCAGGGTGCGACAAAATCTTTGGTATATCACCATATTCTTTGACAATACCAATCCTCTCTTTATACCTGTGAACTAATATTGTTAGTGCTGAATTAATTATCTCATTAACTATAACCTCATTTTTTTCAAAGGTATCAACCCCGCTATATACACGAAGGCTTTTTACAATATCTGAGATATAGTTCAAGCCTGATGAAATATTACCATATATTTCGGGTAAATCCTCTTTCAACTCATCCATCAATTCAAGAAATTCAGTATTACTGCTATGGGAACCGCTTTCTGATTTTGATAATGATGATAATGCGGATAGTGAGGGTAGAAAGGATACTAAACTATTCATCCTATTTTTAAGTGCCTTAAAACTATTTGAGATGAAATTTACCGGATTATTAATCTCATGAGCTATGCCCGCCGATAGAACTCCAAGTGCCGCCATCTTCTCAGACTCAATCAAACGAGTTTCCTTTTCCTTAATCTCATTAAGAGCCCTCCGTAGTTTAAACGCTTTATCCTTTAACATAAGATGTGTTTTAACCCGCAACTCTACATCTTTAATGTCATATGGCTTTGTTATATAATCAACACCGCCACACATAAATGCCTGTTCCTTATTAAACTCCTCAGATAATGCACTTACAAATATTACAGGAATATCATTTAACATCTCATCGGCGGTTATTATCTTGCAGACCTCATAACCATCCATCCCGGGCATATGGATATCAAGTAATAGAAGGTCAGGCTTTACAGTTCTAATGCTTTTAAGACATTCATCGCCTGACCTTGAAACCCGTACCTGAACCCCTATTGTATTTAACATTGTACTGATCACCATGAGATTTTGCGGATTATCATCTGTTACAAGCACGGAGAAGTCCGATGCAACAAAACCATTATAGACACTATATTCTTCCATAATACCCCTCCCTTATAGTAGCAAGGTTTTCCACCTATCAATAATAGATAATATTCCATTATAATCATACTCATCGATCGACTCTATAAAGTGATTAATAACAGGTTCATCTTTATCGAATGATGACATCATATCCAGTATTTTTTTGGTATCACCAATCTGTAGGGCTAGATAGATCTGATCAATTGCAATTCTATCAGCATTCTTAAAAAAATCTCTATATTCATTATCATCTACTTTTCTATATGCCTGCTCCGCAGCTCTAGTGTCCTCATATTGATACTCTACTCCGGTAAGCCTTCCAATTTCCTCCAGCACAAGAGTTTGATTAAAAGGTTTCCTGATAAATGAGTCAGCACCAAGCTTCATTACTCGCCCCTTATCTTCTTCAAGTGCAGAGGCTGTAATAACTATAATTTTATATCTATCTCCATCAGCCATTTCTTTTACCCGTTTAATAACCTCAAGACCATCGAGCTCAGGCATCACAATATCTAGCAAAATAACATCAGGAATAAAGCTCTCAACCTTTGCAAGAGCGTCATAACCATCAACGGCCTCCACCACAATAAAACCCAAGGGGATCAATATCTTATTTAAAATATCCCTATTCACCGCACGATCATCAACTACAAGTACCTTCTTACCAAAACCGCTTTTTATTCCAATAATATAGCGGCCTTCATCCTCGTTAAAAACATCTTCCTCAAGCCCCCTCTGGTATTCAAACGAAAAAATGAATGTACTACCCTCACCGATCTTGCTCTTCAGATGGATATCTCCATTTAGAAGATTTGCGTACTTTTTACTTATTGAAAGCCCTAACCCCGTACCGCCTGCCATTTTACCGGATATAGTCTGTTCAAATGGTCTAAATATTCTTAGGGCCTCTTCATCATCAATTCCCGAGCCGGTATCCTCAACTTCAATAGTTATAATTCCTCTATTATTTTCCCCTGAGTATTCGCCGGCCTTAATATTCAGTTTAATATAACCTGTCTCTGTAAACTTTAAGGCATTACCGATAAGATTTATAACTACCTGCCTAACCTTATTAATATCAGTCCTGATTATAGCAGGGACGCGTTCATCAAGAACAATTATCAATTTGATATTCTTCTTTGCGGCTTTGAGTTCAAACATCCTCTTTATACTTTCTAAGACCTTAGAAAGATCTGCCGTATCATAACTAACCGCAGTGATACCTGCCTCTATCTTTGACATCTCAAGTATTTCATTTATTATCTCAAGAAGATGCTCTCCGCTGAATAGAATAGTACCAATCTGTTTTTTAACAACATCAGATATATCAACATCTCTTATCATAAGCTGAGAATAACCTATAATAGCATTTAGAGGTGTTCGAATCTCATGGGTTATCCCTGCAAGGAATGTTGACTTGGCTCTGCTCGCCTCCTCTGCAGTAAGTTTAGCATTATAGAGTAACACCTCTATCTCTTTTCGCTCCTCAATCTCTTTATTAAGGTCAGCTGTTCTCAGATTTACCATACTCTCTAGATTCTCCACAAATCCCATAAGTATAAGGTTTAATTTTTCTATTCCTGATAGGATAGTAAAAAACAAAACAAAAACTATCACAATTGTTAATATCCATGTTGAAGGAGCAAAGAGAAAACCTGAAGAGTCATTAATGATCCTGACCAATTTATAATTTATCGCGACACCAAATGCCATAGTTAAAAAAAACCCTAAAATTAGTACCACAACACCGCGTTTTTTACCAAAAACAAGACTGGTTATCAAGGCTGCCGACATTAAAAATAAAAATGAAACTCCTACTCGCCCCCATGACTGTAATATCATATAGCCGATGCCAAAAAGAGAGATCATTAGAACCCAGTATTTAACAAAGAACTTAATTCTAGTGCGGAAAAGAGTTGTTATGATAAGAATAAGATTTATTACAAAAAAGACTATATAACTATAATCCCAATTATTAGAAAATGCATGATACAAAAACGAGCCTGACAATAGAACCGAGAAGAGTCCCATCGATGTAATTGAAGAATCTATTATCCCCTCTCTAACCTCGCTTACAGAATTAAGACCTCCCAACACCTTCCCATAGGAACGGCTTTTTCCTGAGATAAAAAATATATATATAAAAAACGACCCGAAAAACAACACTATTACAAGAGAAAATAAAAGAATATTTATTATCCTATAAAAGGATATCTCTTTTCGAATATTTTTTTTTATATGCCTGTCAAATGCTCTCTGTATTGGGTTGTCTATCACCGAGCTGTTAAATTCAACAATTCTAATGTCAATTCGTGATGCAACCTCTGTTTTTAACTCAAAATGCTTTGACAAGGCAAACCTTAAGGATGATGGATTAAATACAATTGAGGTTCTTTTAAACTTAGACTCCCCCTCTTTCTCAAGACCAAATAATCGATTGACAACAGCAAAGTCAACTTCCCGTTTATCAAGAGCTGTAAAACAATCATCATAGTTTTCTTTATACACAAATTTACACTTTAATCCGTATGACTCGGTTAGTTTGATTATACCGCGGCTCCCCTCTGTGTGAATACTGTTAGCCATAACCGCTATTGATCTATTATTAAGATCTGTAATCAAGGCATTATCAAATGAAGAGGCAGAATATACCACTGCCCAATTAAGCAGCACAGTTTCATTATTAAAATGAAACAGATCGGCCCTCTCCTCATTGTAGGCGACATCCGGGACTATATCAAGCTCTCCTGTGAGAAGTTTATCCAAGAGTTCATCCCAGCTTCCAATAAAATATGTTAATTTCCAGCCCTCAAGCCTGGCAATTTCATTTAAAATATCTATATGATATCCTGCCGGTACTCCATGACTATCTATAAATATCTTTGGAGGATTCTCATAGACTCCTACATTTAATGAAATCTCTTTAGCAAATATTATAGCTGATTGAAACAGAAAAAAAATAGATATGACAAAAATAGATAATTTGAGTGATCTCATTTGACAAATTATATCTCTATATTTTCAATATTGCAAATATATTTCGATATTTTTTAAAAAACTCTTTTAAAAAACTCTTTTAAAAACTAATAAAAAAAAATCCATTTTTTAAAGAGGCTCTAAAAACAATCTTTTATTTCGATTAAATTTTGTGCCGGTTAAATGTAGTCTCGTTCTAAAAGTCTCTTATTTTAAGAGCCTATTGAGTTTAAAATTTGAGATCAAAATTCACTCCGGAGTAAATCATTAGAGCCGGATCTTAGGAAAACGGACATTTTTTCCCTATACACTCTTTGTTATATTTTTTGAAGCTGCATTTGAGATTTTTATTAAGTTTAATTCCTGCATTGTATTTTTCGTTAATAAATTCTGTTGCCTCTATTACAGATATGTACGAAGTTCTTTTACAACATCTTGGACCGCCAAGTTCACCGATTTTTTGAAGAACCATTCCTGTTAAGATGTTTGCGTTACCCCAAGACTCAGTTTCCATCGGCGTACAGTCCGTTATAAAACTTAGAAATGTACCGGCACCAATAGCGGTACCGCAAGCACCGTAAAATCCGCAGAATCCCCCTGTAATATTTGTGACCTGTCTTTTTAGCATCTTTAGTTTTTTTTCTTTTTGAGTTTGATCCTGAATCTTATTATAATAAGCTGTAATAAGCACTGCTGGTACGAGAAAATGGTGTTCCGGTCCGTGCATGTTGATTATTTTAATACTTAAAAGATCGTTTAGCATAATTAAGGGATCTGAATTGAAGCTTTCTTTGATACAATAGTTAATTATAAAGTCATTAGGTTCACTCTCGTGGCATTGGTCACAAACATAATGTCCTGACTTACAAATTGTTTTTGTTACAAAAGTATTTCTACAAATACTGCATTCATTCTGAATGGGGTCTGTTAAATACTCTAATTCATCTCCGCATATAAGACAGCCTGTAAAATTGTTCACATTAAACTCCAATTTTTATTTTTTCATTTTATCTATTGCATTTTCTGCCGCTTTTATCAAGGGTATAACAGTAGGGCCGCCGGTAAGAAGCGGGTGTGTGCAAAACCTGCTACCCCTCCGCCAATTACAATCACATCATAATTTTTTTCTGATTTATCCATTTTACCCCTCCTGCTTATTTTCGTTTCTTATATTTAAAGTCAAATCAGTTTCATTAATTTTAAAAAAATATTTTGACAGTTTTAGATACCAAGCTGAAAATTGTACCTGAATTATATATGACGCTGATATGATCAAGGATATTTCTGCACCATTCTGACCAAATGTAGTTATTG
>CAYYKD010000036.1:0-40124 GCA_964471825.1 uncultured Spirochaetales bacterium | reverse complement strand
TTAACTCAAAAGATGGGTTTAATTGCAGAATAGAATATATGTCTTAATAATAATATTTAAAAAGTTTGTTTCCATGTGCATTTTTTTACTCATACAAACAAATAGAAAATCGATAAGAAAAAGATTGTTATATTATGCTTTTCGACAGTTCGGTTTCAGTCAACTTGGAAATTATTTTAAACTTATGGCTAACTTATGGCTAATTTATGATTGAATCTTTTTAAATTATCGTATAAAATACTTTCCTAAGAGTTATCGGCAAGAGTTGGGCAAGATGGTAGTAGGAAAAAGAGCCCGCGTCCATGCGGGCTTAGTAGGATTAGAAAAATTATGAATATTAATATACCCACAAGCAATTTTGAAATAAAAATAATTCCTAAATCAAAGAAAGACTATCATTCAATTATTACATTAATAAAAGATTACAATTATACTATTTCAGGAAATATTAATCTAACTGAATATAAATATGATTATTATCTAATTTTATCTGATAAACATGATGAATATAATATTGATTTAACTCTTTATATACTTAATAACGATGTATTATCAAAAGCAAAAAATATATTTGATGATTTAATTAATATGAAAATGAAAAAGCAAACAAAAATTAGATTTGAAAAAATTGATATTAAGTGTAATTCCATTTATGGATCAAAATCAATAAACAGTCTTTTTGATACTAGTTTTTTCAAAAAGTTCAAAAAAAGAATTTTTATTTCTTCAAGTATCTTATTTTTTATATTAAATTTTTTATATGTATTCTTAATAAAAAACTATATTGACAATAATAATGATTTAAATTGGATTGACCCCTTAATTTTATTATTATTTAGTTTTATATTTGTTTTTATTGGTATAATAGCAAGTTTGTATGGATCAGATGGAGCTTAATTTATGGAAAAAAATGAAAATGTTATGACTGAGTTAATTAATGGCTTTAATAAGCGATTTAATTTAACATTAAAAGAAAAAGATAATGTTTTGCAAATTTCTTCAGAAATAAAATTAATTTTTATTTTAAATTATAAAATCGATATTATTATTTATATTATTGATGATATCAATAAATATACAATAGATATTATTAATGAAAAGAAAAAAGAGTTAATAAAAAAAGATATTTTTAAAAATAAAAAAATATTTCATTATTTAGTTTCTTTAAAAAATCCAAATAGTGATTTAAAAGTACAGTTTAATGAGAACAATTATTATACTTTTTTTGATGATGTAGAAGTCAGATTATGCACTAAGATTATAGATTATTATAATATATCAATAACAAATGATAAAAAATACACATTTAATGAAATAATTGAAGGCTATGAAAATATAATGACCGACTATAAAGAGTCTCCTGAAAGTAAAGGAGCTTCATATTTATATCATTTTTTTTGGCTTAATGATGTATTTCCATTCTTATCAAAAGATGATTCAAAATATTTAAACTGGGAAAAGAATATTATTGATTGCAAATTAAAACCAGAACTTAGTAAATATGATAAAAAAAAGGAAGATTCTGGTAAAACGATTAGTTCTGCGTATAGTTATAAAGATATAAATGGAAATATTATTTTTTATCCAAATCTCATTGAATTGAAAAATCAATCAGGGATTGAAGACTATATTTATGAAAGATTAAAACAAACAAATATTCTATTATTAAGATATAGATATTATGAATTCTTGTTATTCTGGAATTCCAAGAAAATTACTAAACCAGATTGTTTCAAAGACATAATTATTATTCTAAAAAAAATTATTTTAGAAACGAACAATAACAAAGTAAATTTTAATTATATAAATTTATCATTAATGCCATATTATCAAAGAATTATTGAAATTTATAATAAGTACACTAATGTATTTAATTCTCAAGAAATTGATGAGTTTAAAGATTATATTTTAGGTAAATTAAAAGAGCTGGAAAAAAATAATGATTATAGATATATATTAGATATATTAGAATTTATATCTATATACAATAAAATAAGTAACCTATTAATAGGAAACTATTTGTATTTTTATGAATTACTTGAAAAAGGAATAAAATATTATCAAGAAAGTAATAATAATATTTTAGAAATTGCTTATTTAGAATGTTACCAAAGTATAATTGGTATATATAAAAACAAAGAAGATTTAGATTTTAATCAATTGAAAGCAGAATCTTTTAAAAATGAATCATTAAGAAAAATAAAAGAAAATAATTATCTTGGAGCAATTCATTTTATTAAGTTAGCCAGAGATCAATATTTATCAAATGAAGGTAAACATAAAGATAATATAAAAGAAATCGATAAATATCTAAGAGAGTGGCATAAATTGCAATCAAAAGATATGAAAAAAATTGAAACTGAATATGACACCACTGAAATCAAGAAGCAATGTGATGAATATATTGAAAAATTGTCAAGGATTAATAAAAATGATGCAATTAAAACTTTTTTTAGTGATTATAATTTAGTAATATCAGAAGATAGTTTTTATAATTCTTTGAAAATAACAGAGAATAGTTTGTTGTCAGCAATAGCATCACGCAGTTTATTAGATGAGGAAAGAACAGTTTTTTCTCCTCAAACAGAAGAAGAGAACAAAGAATTAGAAGAATGGATGTGGTACGGAAATTTGATTCAAATTTTTCTTCCTTCAATTAACTATATATTTAATAATTTACTTGGAAAAAATATTATTTCAATTGATGATATAATTAATTATATATTATCATCAAAAAATATAACTGAAAATGACAAAAAATATATTATTGAAGGTTATAAAACTTATCAAAATAAATTTTATTCATCAAGTATATCACTTTTAACTCCATTAGTAGAAAGATTTTTTCGATATTTAAAAGCCAGTACTGGAGATGATTTAAAGTATACGAAAAATAAATCTTATTATAATATTAGTTTGGATGAAATGATAAAAGAATCAAATATATACGGAATACCTAGTAATATAATAAGATTTGGTAGATATTTTTTTTCACAAGAAAGAGGGGGATTTAATTTAAGAAATTTTTTATCTCATGGTTTAGTAAACTATGATGTAATAAATAATAAAGGAATTAATGAAATTGTTTTATGGTTTATTTGTTTGTGTTATTTTAATTTAAAGACTATTGAATAATGCGACTTCCGTGTCGCTACTTTTTGGTTTTACATTGCCCAACTCCAGCCGATAACAGCCAGTATGACTGCATTCGCTATTTTTTGTCATTACCCCTAATCAAAGCTCAAAGCATCATTCTAATAAGCTAATCAATAAAGTATCTCTGGTTTTACTCAACACATATTGCTTTTATTATATTAATAAAATCTTTGCTAATCATTGTTATATTTAATAAATTATGTTAAAAATCATCATAATAACTAGAATCGGAGAAAATAAGTGATAGATAGATTTAAAGATGTTTTGGACTTGATTGTTACGAAGAAATATACCTCAGCTGATAAATTGCTAGAGAATATGCTTAATATAGAAAAAGATAAGGATGCGGTTGAGAAAATCAAATCATTTAGAACCATGATTGCTAATAAGATAATGAAAGAAGATAGCGGATTCAGAAGTGATGCTATGTACTATCTTGTTGGAGCGTTAGAATATTACAAAGGTAAAAGTAAGCCTGAGATACAGGCTGTTGCATTTGAGATCGGTAAACGGGGTGATAACGGGTTAGATATCAATGACCCGGAAGCTATGATAAAGATAGATGCACTCGGGAAAACAATTTCTCACTTGCAAGCAATTTGTTATATGTATGCCGGATTTAAACTACTAGACCCACAACTTAATATAGGTGTTGATTTTAAGGATGAATGGAAGATGGCGGAGATGTTTTAGGAATGCAATAGATAGGGGGGAAATATGGCAAAGTCAAAAGATAATTATATCAAAGAAAAACCCATTGAAGTAACATTGTGGGATGCTGCTAATAAACTCCGTGGAAGTGTTGAGCCAGCCGAATATAAACATGTTGTATTGGGGTTGATTTTCTTAAAATTCGCAAGTGATAAATTTGAAGAACATCGTAAGAAGCTTATTGCAGAAGGCAAAGAGAAGTACATCGAGATGCCTGATTTCTATAACATGAGCAATGTGTTTTTTTTAGAGGAAACCAGTCGTTGGAGTTACCTGATAAAAAAATCAAAACAAAATGACATTGCCCTGCTCATAGATACAGCCCTACATACAATCGAGAAAAATAATAAAGCTTTGAAGGGAGCATTACCCGATAACTACTTTTCCCGTTTGGGTTTAGATGTGACCAAATTGGCTTCCTTGCTCGACACTATTAACGACATTGACACTACAAAAGACCCCAAACACGATGTGGTGGGTAAAGTTTATGAATACTTTCTTTCAAAGTTTGCATTAGCAGAAGGAAAAGGTAAAGGAGAATTCTATACCCCCAAAAGCATTGTAAATCTCATAGCAGAAATGATTGAACCATACAAGGGGATTATCTATGACCCTGCCTGTGGTTCGGGTGGAATGTTCGTGCAATCAATCAAATTTATAGAAGCACACCATGGCAACAAAAAGGAAGTCTCAATTTATGGTCAGGAATACACTAACACTACATATAAACTGGCAAAGATGAATCTTGCCATTCGGGGAATAAGTGGGAATCTGGGAGAAAAAGCAGCAGATACATTTCTTGATGATCAGCACAAGGATCTAAAAGCCGACTTTATTATGGCTAACCCACCATTCAACCAAAAGGACTGGCGTGGTGAAAATGAATTGATAGATGATCCGAGATGGCGTGGCTATGATGTACCCCCTAAAAGTAATGCTAACTATGGTTGGATACTTAATATGGTCAGTAAATTGTCAGAGAATGGCGTTTCCGGTTTTATATTGGCAAACGGTGCTTTAAGTGGGGGAGGGGATGAGTATAAAATACGCCGGAAACTGATTGAAAATAATCTCGTAGAAGCTATACTAGTATTACCTCAAGATATGTTTTATACAACAAATATAAGTGTTACAATATGGATTTTAAATAAATATAAAAAATCTCATACAAGAAACATTGGTGATGAAGAGCGTCATTACCGCAACCGTGAAAAAGAGATTCTTTTTATGGATCTTCGCCAGATTGGGGAACCGTTTGAAAAGAAATTCATTCAGTTCAATGAAGAACATATTAGAAAAATTGCGAAAACATACCATGATTGGCAACAACTAAATAACAAATACGAAAATACCCCAGAATATTGTTATTCAGCATCTTTTGAAGAGGTTGCAAAGAAAGACTTCTCACTCGTTCCAAGTAAATACATTGAGTTTGTAAACCGTGATGAAAATATTGATTTTGATGAGAAGATGAAAACATTACAAGGTGAGTTTGCCGGATTACTGAAAGCAGAGGAAGATTCAAAGAAAGAACTTTTGAGTGTATTTAAGGAATTGGGCTATGAAATCCAATTATAAACCACCATTTAAGATAAGCTCAAAATCAATAAATCTAATTGCCGAGATATCTGCACAAATTGAACGATATGTGATACGAATGGAACAGGACGATGGTTTGTTGCTTCGAAGAATCAACAGAATTAAGACCATTCACAGCTCATTAGCAATTGAGGGCAATACGATTCCGGAAAATCTAATTACGGATATTATTGAAGGCAAGCATATTGTAGCTCCCCCCAGAGAAATTCAGGAAGTCAAAAATGCAATTAAGACTTACGATGCCTTTTCCTCGCTTGATCCGTATAGTGTAAAAGATTTGTTAAAGGCTCATTCTTTGATGATGGATGCCTTAGTCGAAAATGCAGGTCATTTTCGGCCTGGTGGAGTTGGTGTTTTTGCAGGCGACAAGGTAATTCATGTTGCTCCGCCGGCAGAACGAGTTCCGTATTTGATAAATGACTTATTTGATTGGTTAAAAAAATCCGATGATCATCTATTGATAAAAAGCTGTGTATTTCATTATGAGTTTGAGTTTATTCATCCATTTACTGATGGAAATGGACGGCTCGGAAGACTGTGGCAATCACTTATCCTAAGCAAACTTCATCCGATATTTGAGTTCTTACCTGTTGAAAACATGGTATTTAAAAATCAGCAACAATACTATGAGGCAATCAATCAAAGTACAGTTACGGTTGATTGTGGGATATTTATAGAGTTTATGCTGTATGAAATCCTTGCAACTTTAAAAAATCGACAAGGTGAACCTCATAAAAATGACACTGTAAATGGCACTCTAAATGACACTGTAAAATTGATAAAAGAAAATCCAAAAATAACTATAGATGAGCTGGCTCATAAATTAGACAAATCCCGCAGAACTATAACCCGTTACATTAAAAAACTGCAGGAAGATGGAATTATCTTGCGGATAGGTTCTGACAAGTCCGGATACTGGCAGGTGAATAATGAGTAGGAAGAATTATAAACGACTTGGGGATTATATTCAACTGGTTGATGTAAGAAATGTTGGGCATGAAGTAAAAAATCTACTGGGCTTAAGTATTTCTAAAAAGTTTATTTCTTCTGTTGCCAATATCATTGGAACGGATATGGAGAACTATAAAATAATCCGCAGAAATCAATTTGCATGTAGTACAATGCAGGTTAGACGCGATAAGAAAATGCCGATTGCACTGTTGCAGGAAGTTGATGAGGCTATTATTTCGCAGGCTTATCCAATTTTTGAAGTTAAAGAGACTAACAAACTGGATCCTGAATATTTAATGATGTGGTTTAGCCGATCCGAGTTTGACCGAGAAGCTTGTTTTCATGCTGTAGGCGGTGTTAGAGGAAGTCTAGAGTGGGAAGATTTTGAAAATTTGCAGCTTCCCATCCCCAACATCGACAAACAAAAAGAAATAGTAAAAGAATACAATGTTATACAAAACCGGATTGCTCTTAATCAACAGTTGATTGAAAAGCTGGAAGAAACCGCCCAGGCGATTTATAAACAGTGGTTTGTGGAGTTTGAGTTTCCTGATGAGAACGGAAAACCTTATAAGTGCAATGGCGGTGAGATGCTTTGGTGTGAGGAATTGGGGAAGGAGATTCCGCGGGGGTGGGAGGTTGGGAAAATTGCCAACTTACAACTTGAAATTTCAGATGGTAATTACAGCGGTAAATATCCAAAACCACACGAGTTTATAAAAAAGGGGGTTCCATTTATTCGTGGCGTAGATTTTGAAAATAAAACTATAAATCCGAGAAATTTAATATTCATATCAGAAACAAAGCATAATGAATTGAAAAAAGGGCATTTAAAAAAAGGCGATGTATTAATTACAACAAGAGGTGCATCAATTGGAAAGTTCGCTTATGTGACTGATGAGTTTGTCAGTAAAAATATTAATTCACAACTAATTCGAATAAATGGAAAAAGTCTGTATAGTAATTTCTATTTGGGTTGTATGATAAGCACGAATACATTTACAAACTTATTTGAGTCTTATAGCACGGGTAGTGCACAACCGCAATTACCAGTGAAGAATTTCACTGAGATAGATGTGATTGTTCCTGAAAATAAAATTGTCAAAAATTTTGATAGATTCAGAATATTAATAGATTTTTTCTTGCTAAAATCCCAAGAAAGCCAAAAACTAACGGAACTCAAAGATTTACTTCTTGCTAAATTGGCGACGGGGGAGGGGTAGAAAAATGGCTATATATAACCAAATATTAATTTGGGCAAATAGTAAGCCTGAATTTTTAAGAGATGCATTGAGAAGGATAATTTCATGTTCAACAATAACTCAAACCGACATTGACGAACTTATTTTGCTTTTGAAAAAAGAAAATGGAGACACATCTGTTACATTAAACGCAACTCCAATTGATAATTCACATATTCCTATAACTGTGGCTACTGGCACGGTCTATCCAAAATTAATCAGTATTAAAGACCCAATAAATGTTTGTGCTTTACATAATCAAGGGCATTTACAATTTCCAAACTGCGGTTTGACTGTTATTTATGGTAATAATGGTTCTGGTAAATCAAGCTATTCAAGAATTTTAAAAAAATTATGTTGGAGTAGAAACACAAATGTGGAATTAAAGAAAAATGTTTTTTCTCCTTCTGATTCTCAACAAAAAGTCGATTTTATTATTGAAATCAATGGGACAAGTACTCCTTTTCAATGGCTGGAAAATTCACCGACACACTCTGCATTAAGCACTATTTTTGTTTATGATAATGATTGTGGTAATGTGTATGTTAATAATGAAAATCCCACTCAATATAAACCAATCGGAATCGATGTTTTAGAGAGATTAATTCCAATATTAAATCAAATGTCTCAAAAATTAAATTCTGAGATTGATACTTACAACACTCAAAAACCGTTATTAGACCCTACTTTAAATAATAATACATTAACATCTCAATGGTATTCCAATATTGAATCAAAAACAAGAACTGAAATTGACACATATATTCAATTTACTCAAACTGATATAGATAGAAAGCAGGAATTGTTTTCTTTAATCAATTCTCAAAATCCGCAACAGAATATTCAAAATCTTACTTCTCTTATTGCTAGAATTGAGAATTATATTCAACAATTTCACAGAATAGAAGAACTATTCAATGAGACATCTATTCAAGAAATACGGAATCTAAGAAACAGATATGAAAGTGTAAAACAGGCGTATGACATTGCTACCAATGAACTTAAAGGTTTGAATACTATTGAAGGTTTTGGGGCAAATCCTTGGAGAACACTCTGGGATGCAGCCAAGAATTTCGCAAACAGTAACGGGATGACTGATGGACAAAGTTTTCCGTCTGGCGAATCATTAAAAAAATGTGTATTTTGTCAACAAGATTTGGATGAAGCTGCAAAGCAAAGATTAATTGGTTTTAGCAGATTCATATTGAATGATGTCTCTACCCAATTGAGTGCAATTCAAAGAGAGATTGAACAGAAAACTTTTAACTATAATAATTTAGTTGTTGCACCATTTGAAAATTTCACTGAGTTGGTACAATTTATTACAGGTTTTCGAATTCAACAAGAAGCATTTAATCAATCAGTAAATTCCGCAAAAACTGTCTTAATAAATTATTTACAGAATGGTGGTGAAATAAATGTAACTGTAAATTCAATCTCCACTCTTATTGGGAATTTGTTGCCAAATATTACTGTTCAACTAGAGCAAAATAGTCAATTACTAAATAATAGAAATGCTTTAGTAATTGAATACAATGAATTAGTTGCTAAAGAATTTTTATTCAATCACAAGTCCACAATTTTAAAGTATTTTGATGAGGATAAATACAAGGCATGGATTAACACTTGCAAATCAAAACTGAATATAAATGTTTCGAGAAAAATCGGTGAATTTATGGAAGAACAAGCTGTTGCTTTGCAGCATCAAGAGTTTATAAATCACCTTAGTTTTTTCAATCAAGACTTATCTTCTAAAGTTCTTATTTCAAAAACAAGAACAACTGATGGCAGTACTTTTCAGAAATGTGGTTTAAATGGCATTGCACATTCAATAGAATCCGTTCTGAGTGAAGGAGAAAAAAAAGTTATTGCACTTTCAAATTTTTTGGCTGACTGCACAATTGATAGTCGGAAAAACAGTATTGTATTTGATGACCCAGTTACTTCATTAGATATGGATTACAGGGATTTAATTGCAAATAAAATTGTGAAACTCTCAAGTGAGAGACAAATAATTGTACTTACTCATGATTTATCATTTTTGCGTTTGTTAATTGATACGCACAAAACCATTATTACAACGGACTGCCACATTATCGGAATTGATAAATTCAATGGTATAAGTGGAGTCGTAACAGATGAAATTCCATATTTAGCTAAGAATGTGGATGAAAGAGTAGATTCAATAAGAAGAATACTTAGAGAACATGATGCTTTATTGATAACAGAAGCTCATGGTCGGGAAACAAAACTTGATTCAGCAAGAAAACGATTTAGATTTTTAATTGAAAGAAGTGTTGAAGAAGTTCTGGCAAACAAAACATATGAGCGATTTTCAAAAAACATACATGTTAAAAAAGGTAATCTGTCCAGTTTTATAGTAGTTGAACAAAGAGATGTAGATTTTTTATTAGGCTTATTTAGCAAGTATTCAATAACTGAACATGATGGTGGGACTACAACAATTCCACAATTACCAACTAAATGTATAATTGAACAAGACATAAGAGATTACATGGATTGGAAGACTAACTTTAAAGCTAAGCATAAAACATTTGTTCAAACATATAATTGATAATGAAAATTATAGGAGAAAAAAATTATGAAAGAGATACATACAAACCTTTATATCGGAAATGACTCAAGCTGCCATGCAAATTCTGACTATGCAATTATCCACGCCTGCAAAACCTGCCATCAAAAAGCATTAAGGTATACAAAATCATTACCACCAACGCATCCTCATTATCTTATTTACAAATCCAATCATCACTTATTTCTTAATATGGTAGATATGGACAGAGAACTGATGCCTCAATTTACAAATCCAATTATGAAAGCTGCGATTGAATTTATCGATACCAACATAAACGATAAAAAAGTCTTGATTCATTGCAATCAGGGAATGTCCCGTTCTCCATCAATCGGACTTTTATATTTGGCAATAAAGGGAAGTTTACCAACTGATAGTTATCGTAATGCTGTTTCTGAATTTCAAAAGATATTTCCAAATTATAACCCCGGTAGTGGAATTGCATCGTATATGAATAGAAACTGGAATGACTTAATAGGAATGGTAACCTAAAAAATGAACAACAAACTCACCATAAAAGACGAATTAACCGATTTCCTTCTCTATACTGCCCCAAATGGAAAAGTTAAGGTAGAGGTTATACTTAATAACGAAACGGTCTGGCTTACTCAAAAAGCTATTGCCGCATTATTTGATGTAAATGTACCGGCTATTTCAAAACATATGAAAAATATTTTTGATAATTGTGAATTGCAGGAAAGTTCAGTTGTTTCCATTTTGGAAACAACTGCCGCCGATGGTAAAAAATACCGGGTGCAATACTATAATCTTGATGCCATTATTTCCGTAGGTTATCGGGTAAATAGCCGTCAAGCAACTCAATTTCGTATCTGGGCTACAAATACTCTTAAGGAGTATATCATCAAAGGATTTATCCTCGATGATGAACGACTGAAAAACGGTAGGTATTTCGGCAGGGATTACTTTCGTGAACTATTGGAGCGGGTGCGTTCCATTCGGGCAAGCGAGCGGAGGATATATCAGCAGATCACCGATATTTTTGCAGAATGCAGTATTGATTACGACTCAAGCTCAGAAATTACACAGGAATTTTATGCAACGATTCAAAACAAATTTCATTATGCAATCAACGGGCAGACAGCGGCAGAAATAATCTATCATAATGCTGATGCACAAAAAGAGTTTATGAGTTTACAAACATGGAAAAATGCCCCCGAAGGCAGAATCTTGAGATCAGACAGTAAGATTGCCAAAAACTATTTGAGCGAAATAGAAATCAAGAGCCTTGAACGGACAATTGGAGCATTTTTCGACTATATTGAACGAATCATTGAAACAAGAAATACTTTTACAATGGAGCAGTTCGCATTAAGTGTAAATAAGTTCTTGGAATTTAATGAGTATAAAGTCCTTGATGGTAAGGGATCGATTTCAGCCAAACAAGCAGAGGAAAAAGCATTTGCAGAATATGACAAATTTGATAAAACACAGAAAATCGAATCCGATTTTGATAAAGCAATAAAATCGTTGCAAAATAAATCAAAGCAGAACAAAGAGGCGGGTAGCGATGAATAAGTTCACCGAAGAAAAGCTTGAAAAAATATTTACTGAATTATTGATAGAAGAAGGGTATTCTCATTGCCTTGGTGATATGATTACTCGAAGTCCTGATGAGGTTATTATCGAAGAAGATTTAGTAAAATTTTTACGGAGTAATTACTCTGATCAAGCGATTACTGATAGTGAAATACATTCAATAATACTTCAATTAAAAAGACTTCCGGCATCTGATCTCTATGAAAGCAACAAAACAATTATTAAAATGCTATCAGATGGATTTATTCTAAAAAGAGAGGATAGAAAGCAAAAAGATATTTATATTCAATTGATCGACTATAATGGAATTGAAGAGTTTAAGCGAAATCACGAAGGTCAAAACAAAAATAATTCCAATGACAATAATATCTATAGATTTGTAAATCAACTTGAGATATTTGGTAATGAAAAACGGATACCGGACGGAATCATTTATGTAAACGGGTTGCCCCTGGTGGTATTTGAGTTTAAAAGTGCTATTCGTGAAGAAGCGACAATATTTGATGCCTATAATCAATTGATCATCAGATATAAAAGAGATATTCCGGAGCTTTTCAAATACAACGCATTTTGTGTTATTAGCGATGGCTTAAACAACAAGGCAGGTTCTTTCTTTGCCTCTTATGAGTTTTTTTATGGTTGGCGTAGAGTTGATGGATTGACAAAAGATGTTGACGGTATTGACAGTATGTTTACTCTAGTTAAGGGGATGTTTAATAAGGGTAGATTGCTGGACATTATCCGCAATTTTATTTACATACCGGATAATTCCAGAAAAAATGAAAAAATAGTTTGCCGTTATCCTCAATACTATGCCGCAAGAGCCTTGTTTGATAATATAAAACTTGCACAAAAACCGCATGGTGATGGTAAGGGGGGAACATACTTTGGTACAACCGGATGCGGTAAAAGTTTTACAATGCTTTATCTCGCACGACTTTTAATGAAAAGTGAACATTTCTCAAGCCCTACTATTGTATTGATAACTGATCGTACAGATCTTGATGATCAACTTTCAGGACAATTTACAAACGCAAAAATTTTTATAGGCGACAACACGATAGAAAGTGTCGAGAGCCGATCAGACTTGAGGGCGAAATTACAGGGCAGACAAAGTGGAGGTGTTTTTCTAACGACGATCCATAAGTTTACAGAGGATACAGAACTTCTTACTGAAAGAAGCAATGTCATTTGTATATCAGATGAAGCTCACCGATCTCAAGTTAACCTTGATCAAAAGATAAGAGTAACTGAAAATGGAGTTACAAGAACTTACGGATTTGCTAAGTATTTACATGATTCCTTACCCAATGCAACATTTGTAGGCTTTACGGGGACACCGATTGATGCAACTCTCGATGTATTTGGAAGAGTAGTTGATTCTTACACAATGACCGAGTCAGTTAAAGATGAGATAACTGTTCGAATCGTATATGAAGGGAGAGCGGCAAAAGTAGCACTAAAAAATGGTGAACTTGAGAAAATTGAACGATATTACGAAGATGTCGCAGAATCAGGAGCTAATGAATACCAGATTGAAAAAAGCAAAAAAGAAACTGTTAATATGTACGCCATTCTTGGTGATCCGGACAGATTAAAAGCTTTAGCCGAAGATTTTGTTAAACATTATGAAAGTAGAGTTTCAGAAGGTGCCACTATTAAGGGAAAAGCAATGTTTGTAAGCAGTAGCAGAGAAATTGCTTATGAATTATTTAAAAACATCATTGCTTTAAGACCTGAATGGAATGTAGTTAGAGAAGCAGAAAATGGCGTATTACTAACCGAAAAAGACAAGAAAGAATTGAAGCCGATAGAAAAAATCAAATTGATTGCGACAAGAGGTCAGGATGATCCGCTGGAAATGTATGAACTGTTAGGAACAAAAGATCATAGAAAAGAATTAGACAGACAATTTAAGAATGAAAAATCAAATTTTAAGATTGCTATTGTTGTTGATATGTGGCTCACCGGTTTTGATGTGCCATTTCTTGACACTATGTATATTGATAAACCAATTCAACAGCACAATTTAATACAGACCATTTCCCGTGTAAATCGTAGGTTTGAAGGTAAAAATAAAGGTCTCGTAGTTGATTATATTGGTATCAAGAAACACATGAATCTTGCTTTGGCAAAATACAACAAAGGTGACCAGGACAACTTTGAGGATATCGAAGAATCTTTGATTGCAGTCAGAAATCACTTAGACTTACTTGCTAAATTATTTCATAACTTTGATTGTTCCGGATATTTTAAAGGCACTCCTTTACAACAACTAAATACACTAAATGAAGCTGCAGAATATATTCAAACGACTAAAGAATTGGAAACCCGATTTATGGGACTGGTTAAAAGATTGAAAGCAGCCTATGATATTTGTGTTGGAAGCGAACAGCTGAAGCAAATAGAAAGGGATTATACTCATTTTTACCTTGCATTAAGAACAATTATTTTTAAACTTACAAAAGGGAATGCACCTGATACCGCTCAAATGAACGCAAAAGTAAGAGAAATGATAAAAGAGGCATTGGAAAGTGATGGGGTAGAAGAGATATTAAAACTCGGCGAACAGTCAGAATCCCAACAGGATATTTTTGAAGAAGAATATTTGAATAAAATAAATAAGATTAAATTACCAAATACCAAAATCAAAATGCTCCAAAAACTTCTTTCAAAAGTTATTGGAGAAATCAAGAAAGTCAATCGAACCAAAGGGATCAATTTTACAAAAAAAATGCAGTCTTTGGTCGAGCAATACAACAACCGGACAGAAAATGACATTTTAAAAAGCGAAGTGTATGAAGAGATGGCTGAAGCTTTGACAAACATGATATGGGAAGTTCACAAAGAGTTTTCTGCCGGTGATGAACTGGGGATTAATTTTGAAGAAAAAGCATTTTACGATATTCTAAAAGAGTTGTGCATAAAATATTATTTTACATATCCGGAGGACAAGCTTATCGAACTTGCTAAGGCTGTAAAATACCTTGTTGACGGACAAGCAAAATTCCCCGACTGGAACAAGCGGGATGATATAAAATCTGCTCTAAAAGTCGGCTTAATCCTGCTTTTGGATGAGTTTGGTTATCCCCCTGTAGAACGCGATGAAGTATATGTTGAGATATTTGAGCAAGCCGAAAATTTTAAGAAGAATCAGAATAGATATTAAATTAAGTGAGGTGCTTATTCCTTGCGGTTCTTTGTATTGATCTTCCAAAAATAGAAGTCAAAAGAGTTATAGAAGAAATTGTGTTCTTATCAGGGGACTTTGCAAGGGCTAGAAGATTTGGAAATTATTTTAAACTAATGCTGAATTTTTTATTGATATTTATTTTATTATCGCATAAAATACTTTCCTAAGAGTTATCGGAAATTTTTGATCAAGGTTTTTTTAATAGACTTATAATTTTTATTATTACTTTTGGAGCTAATATGAACTTTAAGAATGAAAAGACATTCAAAGAAATGGTAAGTAAATATGGATTAAATTTATTTATAGGTGCTGGTTTTTCAATATTGAGCAAAAATAAAAATGATGAAAATTTAAAAACATCTATTGAAATAACTGAAGATATAATTTCTTATTTCAATCTTGCTAAATTCAGAGGGCACCGACTTTCTAAAATTATTTCTCATTTAAATAAAACAAAACTTGGAGAATTCACACATTTCTTAAAAGAGAAATATACTATAGATAATTCTTATCCAAAAGAATATAATTCTATTACTAATCTCCCTTTGAAAAATATATTTACTACTAATATTGATAATCTGATAGAATGTATTTTTAATTCATTACCAAATGGTAAATATGTTGAAGATGCAGAAATATTAGGACGAACAGAAAGTCCTGCAATATGTTTTTTTAAATTCCATGGTTCTATAACATACCCATATGATAAGAAATTAGTTTTTAGTACCGAGGATATTGCAACTACAATACTTAAAGATCCCGGATTATTATATACCATAGGTCAGAAAATAGTGTCTATCCCAACTTTATTTTGGGGAACAAGCTTATCTGATACAGACGTTATACAAATACTTGAACCGACAACATTAAAAAATAGAAACCCTATGCCCAAATGGATAGTTGTTCATCCAGATAAAAAGCACGACATAGATGCTGAAGAATTTGAAAGTAGTGGTTTTAATATAATTAGAGCTGACACTCAATCCTTACTTGACTATATGAACAAAAATTATTCTTATGAATTATTTCACTTTAACACTCCAAAAAGTGAGACCAAAACCAATCTTTCTAGTATTTTCCCCCAAAATGAATATATCAGTATTTTATCGAAAAAACATCCAGTGCAGCCATTGGCTGATTTTTTTAATGGAAACGAACCTGGATGGGATAATATAATGAAAGGAAATATTCAAAAACTTTCTTATTATTCGAATTTGATAGAAGAAATTAACTCCAAAAATAATATTCTTATTTATGGTTCCCCTGGTAGTGGTAAAACGACTTTGTTGAAACAGCTATTTTTATCTAAAGAAATTCAAGGTACAAAATTGTACTTTCCCTATTTAACAGAGAACGAATCTAAAACTATACTGAAATACTTAAATAACAATGCCTTGGTATTTATTGATAACTTATCTAATAATTTATCTGGTTACAATATATTGTCAAAAAATAAAAATATTCAACTTATTTGTGCTGATAGAGATGTATCTTTTGAACAAGTAAGAAATCATTTAACAATTGAGCCTGAAAAATATTTTGATATATCAGATTTAGAAGATGTTGATATTCAAAATATTTATAATTCATTACAAAAACCAAAAATTAACTTTTTAAAAGAAAAAGTGTCTTTATTTGAAATTGTATTTAGTGTTTGGGCAAATTCAAATATAACAACTAAAATTCAAGAGTTAATTGAACAATTATCAAAAGAAAAAGATTTATTGGAATTATATACTTTATTAACCTATATGAGATATACAAATATATATGCATCAATGGATTCATTATTAAGTTATTATGCAGATGACGAAACAATAGATTATAAAAGAATTTATGATTTAATACAAAAAATGTCTTCATTAGTTGATAATAACAATTTTAATTTTTCTGATGATCCTCAAGATTATTTTTCATTAAGAAGTCATATTTTTAGTGAACAATCTATACCTAAAATTCCATCTGAAACTTTAAAAAAAGTTTTAACAACTTTTCACATAAAAGTTCATAGATCACGTATTTCAAGATATGACATATTTAGAAGAAAAGCTTTTGATGCAGATTTAACATATTATGCATTTCCGGAAACTAATGAAGGAATTGATTTTTATTCAAAGATAATTTTTAAAAATAAGGACAACTCTCAATTACCTTATGTTTATCATCAATATGCAATATATTTATTGCGAAAAAAAAAGAAAGAAGAGGCTTGGGAAGCTATTGATATTGCATATACAAAATCTAATGGAAATATTTTCACAATAAATAATACCCATGCAATGATTTTGTTTGAAAATAACATAGCAAGAGTACAAGATGAAAATGATCCATACCATAAGACATTAGAAAACAGTTTTAATACTTTAAAAAAATGTTTAGAATTAGACAATAGAAAGAGTTATCATATTTCAAAATATGCAGAACAAGCATTAGCATATTTTGAAAAGTTTAATAATGATTTTGGTAAAACATTATTAGTTGATTCCTATAAATATATAAAGGAAATAATTGCATCTAAAAAATTTATTCCTCGCCAGAATTTAAAAAAGCTTCTTGATCTTCGACAAAAATTACATGAATATCCTTTTATACAAAAGTGATGGTTAAATTATTATTTATTTAATTTTGCTCAAAAACAGCCGATAATGTAAGAATAAGGGCAGTAAAAATGGGTAATTAGAAGTGCCCTAATGTTACATATATTTTATGTTTTGATAAGTGCGAGTAAGCAAGTAGACATAAGATTGATTATCGGAGGTGGGCAAGTTGCGTGTTTGTACGATTCAAAGATTGAAATCTAATACAATATATTAGAAAACGCCTCTTTATATTCAGTCTTTATCTCAAAGTTTTCATAGACCTCATTATATAATGAAATAAGATCAAAGTACATAATCCGGGTTTTCTCCGATTTATCTTTCTCATGCAGGAAAGTAAATCCGTTTTTAATATAGAACTTTGTAACATCATCATTATTATAAGCATCTAATGTTAAAAATCTACATCCGGTTTTATTTTTAATTACAAAGAATATCTTTAGAAATGAAAGAATCTGAGTACCCAATCCGAAACCTTTAAAATTTTTATCAACGCCAAGTCTACCAATTTTAACTGATGGATAATATCTAAAGTGCTTTTCCCTTTGGAATAATCGTCTTTTTTTGGTTCCGGTCAATTCTATATTATCGTTTGATAAACTAACCATTGCTATAGTATTTTTATTCTCATCAACCCAGCAGTAAGTTTTCGATAAAAGTTCTCTCTGATATTTTATAGAATCATTTTGAAAGAAATCATTTAAATCTTCATTTTCACAGTCGATATTTATTGATACATTTGTATTTAGAACAGTTAATTGAAAATCAGATAAGCTGATAGGCATTATATAACATCTTTACTGTTATTAATTACTTTCCTAAACATCTCAAGATGCCTTAGTACCTCATCTTTAGGAGTTTTAGTATTTATGTTATTTTCAGCTTTTTTCTCAAAAAGCAAGGCATCTTTACCTCGTAAAGTTGGAGTTGATTTGATCAGCATTGCCATATATTTACCTCATCTGTCATATAGTACAAATAAATTTAAAATTACGCAAGATCAATATGCATATAAATTTTTGCTTCAAGCAGATTTAATTAAAAATATTGCAGTTATTGGACTTGATCAGAAAACATTTATTTTCAATATCGCTATTTTCTTTTAGGTAACCAAGAAACCATATTAATTTTTCTAGAATACTTGTCGTATTAGGGTTTTTTATTGCAATCACAACTATACCTTTATGAGGTTTGTGAGTTAAATGAATTGTGTGATAAAAATCTCTGTCCGTAGTTAAAAAAACAGCATTCTTTTCTTTACACATATTAAAAATATCATTATCCGGCAATCCTTCTTTGTTAGTTCCTCTAATATCAATGACAGTATGACCGGTTCTTTCTAAAAGTCCGATTGCTTTCTTAGGAAAATTTTCATCCAGGAAAAAAGTCATACTGCAGCCTGGTGAAATTGTATTGTTTCAAACTGGGTTAATTCACTGGAGAACATCAAACATGCCGATATATCCTCATATTTAATATTAGGATAATTTTGAATAATTGAATCAAATGTCTCATTATTTGCTAAATCGGCTAAAATATTTGATACTAAAACTCTTGTGCCAGTAATTACAGGTTTTCCATTGCAAATATTTTGATCAATTGTAACTCTATTTGTCAAAACATACTCCTTTAGTAATAATCTGTATTATAATACAAATAAATCTAAGATTAAGCAAGGCCAATATAAATATTTTATAAACAATCAGCATATTTAGGGGTGCCAACAGTTTTCCGTGCAAAACATACGCTTAGACACATTTTTTACAATTAGCTCGTCTTTTTTATACGCTAAGGAAATGAAACGGCAATGTGTGTTACCATGACAACCCTAATTCATCACATGTTACATCTGATTCCGTAAAACAATTATTCATTTCAGCGATACTTTCAAGTTCTGCCAGAATATCATAGACCTCGTTCTCAAGAGCCTCTAAGGTAAGATAACTGATTTTCAAAATATAATCATTACCTTCATCCCTTCGCATTGAATATTCAGTTGTCAAATACCACTCTATCTCTTCTTTAGTTTTCTTAATACCTCTGACAAACTTATTATTTCTTTCAACTCTAAGATACAGAAGAACTTCAACGGTCTTTTCAATATTAGAATTATTATCCGGTATATTGACTGGCTTAGATTTATTTTTAGCCTGTAGATATCTATATAGTGTTGCCGAGCTAATGCCCGACATCGTTATAATTTCATTTATGCTGTATTCCTTAGAATTGTATAGGTTAATGGCTTTTTCGATGTTCTTATCTTTAACTTTCGGTCGCCCGCCTTTTCGTCCTCTGGCTCTTGCACTGCTTAAGCCCTCCTTTGTTCTTTGAACAATTAGATCTCGTTCAAACTGACTGAAAGCCTGAAATACGGTTAACATCAACTTACCTTGAGGTGTATTTGTATCGAAGTTTTCTTTAACGCTTATTAACTTGACGCCCTTATCTTGAAAAAAATCAACAAGCTCGATTAAATCCTTAGTACTCCGCCCTAACCTCGAAAAACTCTCAATAATTATGGTATCACCGGATCGAACTTTATCCTTTAACCGATTCAATTCCGGTCGATCTGATTTAGTACCTGACATCTTCTCAGTTAATACTTCAACACAGTTATAATTTTTAATTAAATCTAACTGCCTAATCAAATCCTGTTGTTGAGTACTAACTCTTGCATAACCGTAAATATGATTGTTCTTATCTGTTTTTTTCATAAGACATTTTATCATAAACGGTATATAATGTAAAGTAGATTTTGAAGATAGTTTTGAGAATTAAATTATGGGGTTTTAGAGCATAAAGCTAAGCAAAATGTTTATTATCATTAATCATCGTTTTTGATAATGGGGGCATTGAGTGAAGTCGGCTCACGAAACGGATAAAAACGTACGCTAAGGCAAATTCCTTAGCGTACGTTTTGGTCGAAAATCTGGCTGTACCCCTAATTGTAAATAAAGTTTCTAAGCGTATGTTTTGCACGGAAAACTGGTGACACCCAAAAAAATAATTAAAATATTTTTCAAAAAAAAGAGTCCACATTAATCACATTTTTATCATTTTTTTATTAAAAAGATAAAAAAAGAGATCGATTTATTTAATAAGTATTTAAAAAGAGTTGCTTTTTATCCGAATGAGGACGCTTTTACTTTTTCCCTAACTCATGATATATTGTAGTTATTGCATATGCAATAACTATTTTTTTAAGAAAAAGGAGATATTTATGAAAAATGAATTCCAAAAAATCGAAAATGAGGTTGATGAAACTAATAGAGTTAAGGCCTCATCAATTGAAGAAAATCAGAAAGAGGAAGAGCTTAATGATAATTTTTATTGGCTTAACGCAAGCTTAGACATGCAGATAGCTAGGCTTATCTATGAGGAGAAGATTGTCATCGAGAGGTCGAATCAAGAAAATGCTGAAGTCGAGTTTATTACCTGGGATGGTAAAATTTACCAATCCGCTCAATCAACCGAAAAGCTTAAAAAATTAATATATCGGATAATCTGTACATTATTCGGAGTAAGTGATTTTATGAAAGAAATATTAGAACTGTCCAATATTTCAGAAAATATGGTTGCAGAATACAGGAAAGATTTTGCATCAATAGATTTCAGAAAAAAGTTGACTACAGCCGTTTTAAATGAACTATCAGGGATGCAATTAAAAATGTTTTCTCCGGATGAGCTAGATAGTTCTGCTTTTGCAATTAATACTCAAAATGGAATTATAGATTTGAGAACACTCAAACTAGTTCCGCACAATCAAGACTTTTTATTTACTAAAATTATGAATGCTTCTTTTTTAGAAGAAATAGAAATTGAAGAACTCTACAAGACTGAATTTTGTAGAGTAATAAAAGAAGCGTTAAGAGACCCTATGAAAACGGAGGAAGAAAACAACTTAACATTTACATCAGTTCTTAATCTGTTGGGTTACCTTCTAATAAAAGGGAATCCAAAAAGAAAGATACCAATAATTGTTGGGCCTACAGCAAGCGGAAAGAGTCTAATAACAAAAACTTTAAATGAAATATTCGGTAGTTATGCAGGTTCTACATCATCATCCGCATTTATGAAAACTAATAGGTCCCAAAATGACATAAGACCTGAATTGATCAAAAATGTTGACACCCGTATCTTATCTGTTGTGGAAACAGATGAAGAAACTGAGTTTGATACTGCATTATTAAAATCTTTCTCTGGTGGCGATTTACTGAGTTATCGGAAACCGTATAAGAGTACTGTTACCTTTAGATTTCAAGGTATTGTTATGTTTCTTACTAACTTCATCCCTAAGTTTTCAAACATAGAAGATACGGCTTTTCTTGATAGATTGTTATTGGTTAACTTTAAAAATTCTGTACCAGAAGAAAAACGAGATGTCTTGCTAGACAAAAAGCTTATGGAGGAAAAAGACAAAATACTAACACTACTAATATATCATGCTAGCCTATACTTTAAAGCTAACAATGAATTACTACTTTCAAATGACTTCGCTGTTAACAAAAAGAAGCTAGTTCTTGAGCGAAGCAACCTCGCAAAAAAATTTATTGAAGATAAAATAGTTCTTTTGTCTCCTGGAGAATTATCGATTGGGCAAGTAAAATATTCAAAAGCATTTATTTACAATATCTTTTATCGGTACTGTACACAGGAACTAAAAATCGAGAAGATTCCAAAATTACGCAAATTTTTCTATGAATTTGATCAGCTTATGGAATATTGTGAAGGTGTTGTGCTAAAGAAATCAAGTAGCTTCTTCTATACAGGATTTAATATAAATGGAGCCGGCTTTGATCCCACATTCTATAAGAATATTATTAGCGATGAAGTAGAAGATCGTCTTATAAAACGACAGTCAACCCAATCGCTAATAATAAATGGATTTCAAAACGATTTGATAGCTAATCTGTCAAGAAAGAACTCTCCTGTAGAAGTCTCTTCTGACAATAGAGAAAAAAATATAAATAGCATGATATCTAAAAATAATGAAATCATGATGAAAATCATGATGAATTTCATCATGATGAAAATCATACAACAATAATAAACATTAATAATTTTATATATTTTAAAAAGTAAGTAGGCTTGTTTTACAACCAGCTTACTTTTTAATTTTTAATAAATACTTCAATGGATAAAATTCTGATACCCTCATAAAATTTAATCAGAAACTATATAAACTTTTTATATATCATTCATAGAGGTAATTCTGTTACAATTTTGTCAAAATCTTTTGGACTCGGAAATGTAATGTCTTTAATTTTATCGGATTCTTCAATGGACTTAATCGAAATATTATTGAAAGAAGACACCGCTGATTCTTTTTTGTTACTTTGAAGAAAAACTTGAGCAAGAACACTATCTGTTGTTTTCTCAATCCACCCTTTTTTACTCAGAAAATAAAATAAGATCTTAATATGTTTGATTGTAACCTCATTACCTATAATCAGTTTAGAAATGTTTTCACTATCTTTTTTTTGCTTCGAAACACTCTTTAAGTATTCCAATTTCTTTTTGCATATATATAGTCTGTAAATCCCATTAGACAATTGTAAAAACTCGTAAATATCAGAAAAATGTATATTTTCATTTACTGTTGATAAATCTTTTCTTGCATTCTCTACTTTTACAAAACATTCTTTTACTTCTTTATCTAAACATGCTATATATTTATCGTACTTCTTTATTAATTCATTTAGTTTCCCCCTTTCATCATCAGGGCTATCTTTGAGCTTATTACCATAAAAAGAATCTTTTAGTTTATATAGCTCATTATGCACTTCTTCTTCTATACCCACATCAAAACCATTTGGATATTTTTGAATTACCATATCCATTTTTTTATTACCATCTATAAGTTTTAAAAATATATCCTCGGTTTGGTTTTTAATCCCATAGTTATCATTCGTTAATTTTAGCTTTTTAAGTTCAAGTTTTAAAGAACTCTCATTATTTTTTTCTTTTTCTTCACTCATAACTTCTCCTCGTTACAATAAGTTTCCGTGATAATGCTCCCTATAGGGAGAAACATGTACTAAATCATTTTAATTTATTATTAAGACAAGCTATAATCATTTCTTAATACATTCAAATAATGCTTCTCCAGTGAGGTGAAATTCAAATAATCGTAGAGTAGCTCTAAATTCTCTTCATGTTTGTCGGTTGTTTTATAACTCGTTCCATGAACCTTAAGATAATCATTAGAACTAATACAGAAACAATCAATCTTTCTTATTTTGTCAAAGTCATAAATAATATCATTTTCAGCATATTTCATCTTTTTTTCAACTAACTCCTTCAAAGAATTCTTACTCGTATCATAATTTTTTTCAAATTTTAATGCATAAATTGAACCAATGATTAATTCTTTTGTATTAAACTCATCAATCCGACTATAAATCAAATCTATTATTCGGCTATAATCAATTAGATCTCTCCTATCGTTTAACGCTGATTTAAGCCAATTTTTCATTTCACTTGATTTAAGAAAAGGTAAAATAAAATCAAAAAACAGAAATAGTACTTCCTCGAACATTTTTAAATAATAAATCTTGTCAATACTACAGAAATAATCAACTAAACCACTTACAAAGTTACGATCAACATTCCTTAAAAAGATATTTTGATATATCTTAGGTAATAACTTGTTTAATTGAACTAATAAATCACTAGCACTATACTTTATATTTAAATCACTCTTTATATTCTCGTTTAAATAGGTTGCCATTCTAGTAGCAATACCGACATTTATCATATCGTAAAATTTCGCTTTATCAAATGGTACTAATGATCCTTCTCTTTCAAGCTTTTTATAATACTCAATTGCCTTTGCTTTGCTACTCTGCTTTGTTGACTGCTCAAAATATTCATATCGATTACAATCTGTATCTAGTAAAGATTTTACTCTGTAAGTAAAGCATTTTTGATTTGGCCTTTTCACCAATGGGATTTTACTATTTCTCAAAAACTCACTATTTTTTATACTCACTAAAACCTCATTGCTTATTCATAATCTTACTAATCCTATTCAGAATTTATTATTTAATAATCAACTTAATTTATTTATTATACTAATAATTTAAAATAAAAACAACAAATTATAAACTAAATCTAAAGGAATTTTACTATGCTTATAATACCAAAAATAATCGACATGGACTCATATTTCCATGAAGAGACTACTATTAACCCATATATTAACACTACTCCATTCAATGACTATGAAGAAATTGATGGAATAGATTATCTTTCAGATGACACTCCGGAAATATCATACGCTGATTATATTAACTATGAAGAATACAAAAAACAAAAACAGTTATCTGATGATAGGCAAATTCGTAGATTAAATGAAAAATTGAGGTCTGAACAATCAGCTAACTTTCCAAAATACAATAACTCGCACTTAAGTAGGAACATTAAAGATATCACCAATTTGTATGAAGTCATGGTTTACCACTACAATTATTTATTTTCGAAAGGAAAACTTAAAGAAGCACCAACTAATTCAGGAGTAGGAATTGATCGAATTAGATTTAGAGTAGAGGCTATGTATCTAAATATAGAAAACACAAGGAATTTTATGCAATTAACTAAAGGCAAAAAGTATTTTATAAATATAATAAATCATGCTAGCTATTACTTTATTAACATTGAAGCTGAAATAATCGATAACAGTAGGCCATTAATATCTTGTATAATTGAAACATTGAAATTCTTAGATAAAATAGGGATCTTTAGTGACTTCTTATCATCAAAACTAAAATCTAATGAGTCAGTACAGGTAATATACCAGGATATTTCAAAACAAGTTATATTCTGTTATTTTGAAGTAGCATTTGATTTTAGAATGAATGGGTTGCCATGGTTTATCCAAAAAAATACATTAAAACAGTATAAAAACAGTCGGTATTCTAAAGACTACATAAAAAACAAAAATCATTCTTACTTATGTATCTATAACAGAACTAAAAAAATAAAAACTAAAGATAAAAGTAAAATATACCGTATTGAACTAAGAATCCGCAAGAGACAGTTTAAGAGCGTAACATTCTCGCCTATTATAGATCAGTTTCTTGATTATCCCCCAATTTTCTTAGCCTACGGAAATATTATACCGCTTGCTCTTGCACTAAGAAAATCCTTAAAAAATATCAATATTTTCGAGAAGCTTATGCCAAAAATTGAATCTCTTGAAAATCATTCACTATTCAACGCTATTGTATCATATGCATTCCCAGAAACTAAAACCCCAATTTACCAACAATATATACATAGTTATCTGTCCGAATTTGAATAGATATATATAGTATAAATATAACACTATCAATAATAACTAAATATAAAGATAAATAAATAAATATTTAAAAAAAAACTTTTTATATATATAAAATATAATTATCTAATAATAATACAATAATTTGCTATATATATTATTATATAAATCGTAATAACATATTTATAGATTAACTATACAAAACATTGTCGGCAAATAATTTTTGTGTTTTTTATTTAATTGTCTGGTTAGTTTATAAATTAATACTTAAAACAGCATCTAACTTATAAAGTCATATAAAAAAACCAGAGCTAAATCAATGAATCTTATTTAGCACTGGTTTTATATGATAAATATTCTTTATACGGTTATATAAAATCTAATAAAAATAGTAATTTGCATTTCTAACAACTGTACTAAGGCTAAATTGAATATCATACCAGCTGATATCTTTAACTAAATCTCCATTATTATCATAAACCGGCAATTGCGTACCTTTGTTATAGTTTTCATCTTCTAATGCACAAGTCTCTTCATAATTGAAAGTGAAGAGGATTGTGCCGTCATCGTTAAATATAGGTTGCTTTACCTTAGACATCGGAAACTATTGGGCAGTATAATTATTTGTCCGATTATTAATGGGTTTGCCTAGTATATTACTACATATTTATAGCTGTTAGTTGATCGTTTAAAATGCAATTAAAAATAATCCGGATAAATTCCCTGGCTTAACTTATCCGGATTAAATATTGCTAATAACATTTTACAATAATATGATTATTAAATAATAAAAAGTTGATTTATTCAATATCGATAAACCATTTATACATTGTTGATCGACAACAGCATTATTCTTGCTTAAAACAATTTTCAAATGAAAAGCTTACTTCAAATACTTCATTTAAAACAAGTAATTCATTACCATAATTTTCTTTAAAAAAGCGTATCAAAAGTGCTTTCTTGTCTTCACTAGAATAATCTGAGTATTTTTCTTCAATTTCCTTCATGGCAGATACAAAACCTGAAGAAACCTGTTCAAGAATTAAATTTATGTATGTAATAAATTTTTCACTTTTCAAGTTATCTTCCGGATTATCGCTAAAATGTTGCTCAATGATTCTTAATTCAGTAGCTGTGAAATAATAACTATTCTTTTCGTAGTCTTTTAACCTACTAAAAAAAGCCTTGTCATCATCTGAAAAATCTATCCGAGCATTATTCAATTTTTCAGCCAAATGACTTACTTTCAATCTCATAACTTCAAAAAATTTAGCAGGTAAAAAAAACTCTCCATACGCTGTGCTGTACCCTGAGGCATCTTGGTATCCGCTTTGTATTGCAATTAGGTTACTAATTCCCACTAAAGAATCTTTTGGTTTTTTAAACATAGTAAATTCATTTTCGTTTGTAATGCCTCTAAAACAATTGTCTAGAGTTATTGTAACATCAAATGCTTCTTGAAAGAAAGTAATATAATCTTTTAAAGTTTGTTCTAATTTTTTGGTTTTTCCAATCTGATCTAAATCTATGTATTTATACTCGATCTTATAAACAATCTTTGGTAACTGAATCATAAAAAGATTGCAACCATCTATAAAAGTTTTATGGTATTTTTGTAATGCTATTGCATTTTCCGGATTATCGTTTAAATATTCAGAAAAATCATTAATCTCATCAAGACTTAAACCAAGTTCTTCCAGCCCACCGGACACTCTCTCAAATTGCATCAATTCTTGCTTGTTCGGCTTTCTATACTCACTTGCTATCTTTCCAGCAACTTCAGCAAATTGTTTATAAAGTTTATGAATTTTTTTATTATTTTTCACTGAACCTACTAGTTCTGTGTCAACTTTGATATACTTTCCATTACCTAAACAGCCTGAAGTAAGTAAAACAATTATAATTGTTATAAAACTAAAAGCATTTTTCATTATTTTTTTCAACACAAATAACACTCCTGTATAGCAATTTTTCATAATACATTTAAGTTATATTCAATATTTTCATAAGAGTTGATGTGATAATATTTACTCCACCACGCAACTCGTAATTTTTTAACTTAGTATGTTCATCAATTGCCATTATTTCAACTTGTTTGATTGACTTACGATACTTTAGATAAATAAAATAAGGTGTTACTATGCCTGAGAATATGTATCCTAAAAAACTCATGTGTTCTAAACCAAAAAAAGCTAATACATAAAAGAAAAGAAAAAACATCAAAAGATATATAATTGTTTCAATGTATGCTCTACGGTGAAGCAGATACAGCGGACCGAAAAAAAAACCGCTAAACGACCAATTTAATCGAAACTTGCCGCCTTTGGATTCATACCTTTCAAACATTTTTCTATATTTATATATTACCTCACAGTTATTACCACCAACATATTTTTCAACCCTTTGAATATCATATGATCTTTCGTAGTCAATAACACCAAAATCTGTAATAATACTTTTTAAACTCTGTAAGAAGTGTTTTAAATCATCAACTTGTTCTGAATCTACTGATTTTATAGGTATGGAAATCAATATATCTTTCTCAATATTTATAATCTCAATTGTTACAGATGTAAGCTTCTTTGTAACACTAATTTCAGAACCTATAAAATCACTGTAGTTAACACATCCTTTTTCTACAGAATTACCATTATACTCCGCTTTTGACGAATTCCAATGAATATAATTATTACAGAACAAAAGCCCTGATTTTATTTCCTCTGATGAAGTACCGCATATACACCCCAATAATATTGTGTTCTCATCATAAATAGCAAAATCCTCTGCTATTGAGTGCTTTTGCTCAGCCGACAAGTCAAATATGCTTCTGACAAAACCAATATTACTGTTATTGTTACTAAACAATTCTTTTATTTTATCCATATTTTCTCCAAATAATACTATTCTAAGGCTTTATATATCCCATACACAAAAGCATCGGCATCAATAAAATCTTTGCCTATATATGCCCCGATTAATTCAAAGGCAGTCTTATCTTTTCTAACTACAAATTGTACACGCACTTTTTTTTTCGCACTATTCTTCCAGCTAGCTTCAACTGAATAAAAATCTCTGTTCGAGTAACCTGTGCCTTTTAAACTAGTTTTTTTCCAAACTGTAGAATTTTGTGCGACCTCATCGAAAATTTCTTTAATTGTTGATTCATCCCCAAAAGCCGCTAAGTGACCATTACGAACCGCATTAATAGCATTTGAACCTCCGCAACTAAAAAATAAAAAGCACAAAAATAACCCTATAAAATGTTGTATCTTCATCTTTGTCTCCTAAATTATGATTGTCTAGTATACTTGAATACAGTACCTGTTTCCTCTAACACTTTTATTTGTTCAATATCTTCAACTATATAACCTTTTTGTAGCTTAGATCTTATAAAGTCTCTAAAATAGTTTCTAGTTATAGCGTATAGATAACCAAAAAAACCCAATCCAATTAACAACGCAAAGAAATTTAATGACTCTTCTTCAGTATCATAGACAAACATTCCCATAACAATTATCAATAGAAATACAACGATCATTTTAATTAAACCCTTAACATCTATCGGTTTAACCTCGTGTAATGGGGGAAGCCCAAATCTTAACTCTATTAAGGTTTGAAAGATGCCCAGTTTAATCTTAGCAGGTGCACTTACCTTAATACTATCACCATTTTCAGGATGCAACAAATCAATATCAATTCTATTCTTCTTCACTTTACTTCTCCTCTTTAATTTATATAATGATTAACCGCCAGGTTAAAAATTTTAATTAGACAAATAAGCACTTATTAGACTTTTTTCACTGCAACAAAGCCCATAATATTTTTATCAATAAAATTGCCATAAAGATGAAAATCTTTCTCATTTTACACCTCATATATATTTATGATAAAACATCTAATATATTTTGTTTTATATGTCAATATTATTTTGTCACATAGACCAATTATTTTATTGTAAAAATTAGAGTATAATATATAAATAAAGGGTATAATATGGGACTTCTTAAGGAAATTGGTTTAAAAATAAAGGAATTGAGAGAAAACCTTAATTTAACGCAGGAATTATTTGCAGAACGTATAAATATTGATGTAGGATTCCTTTCTAGGGTTGAAAACGGACATCGAAATATTACTGTAACAACACTAGAAAAAATCGCTAATGGCCTTAATCACAATTTCATTAATGAGTTAGTTAATATTAAGTCTGAAGAGATGAGAGATCGAGCCATTATTATCAAAGATATTAATGAGATCATTTCAGAAATGGACAACACAACACTCGAAGCTTTATACAAAGTTATCAAATTCACTCCAAAAAAAGACAGCAACAAATAATCATAGAATCCGCAATTAGACACATATCAAACACATATTAACCTTCTGTATCGATAAATACTGATACAAAAGGAGGTTACATGAATCAAGTTCGAAATGAAAAGGAGCTATTAGCTCAACTTTCAGAAAAGAAGCAAACAATCGAAATCGAGGGAAGCCTGGCAACAAAAGTTTTACGCATTAAAGCAACAGGCAAAATAGCCTGGGCTTTAGTTTTAGGTTCTATCTCTGTTGCCGCAGCAGGGACACTGCTTACACCCATTACCGGTGGAATGGGCATCATAGCAGGTCTCTCTCTTTCTCCTGTAGCATTGTCAATTTTGGGTATACCGGCAACTGTTACAGCTCTCTCACTAGCCTTTATGGGTAAAGGCGTATGGGTTCTCAATGCGTTAAGGTTATACAGGGTAATTAAAATAGGAAGTACGATAAAGTTAATAAGAGGTGAAGCATGACAGTTTATCTTGCAATTCTCTTGTTGGTTTTCTACATCGCTTTTACTATTTTATACCAAAAGTTTTTAAAATTCGTAAAAACAAAACACTACAAGTTAAGAGAAAACTTACTGACCGGTAGAAACAGGTTAGAAGAAGCCAAAACTAAACTTTACAAGTTTGATAGGTTTCCACTTAAACTAATCTTTGCGGATCAGATCAGTCAGGGTTACTCAAGGCTTTATGAGGGTGAAACAAAATACGCCAAAGGGTCTAAGCTGTTTAAGTTATTTAACACTATTATACCCATACTTGATTTTATCCGTTGGAGCTTTATTGTTTTAATACCCATTCTGATTATTATTCTATTGGTTTAACCGGCATGAATATAATACCGAATAACAATAAAGTAAAGCTAAACCAATATGAGTGTCAAAGCTGTAAACACAGATTTAAAAAACAAAGATTGATTTTAAAAAAGTTCAAATGCCCTAAATGTGGAAGTCTTGCAGTAAGATTTCTGCCGGATTTTAATAACGGAAAAAGTCCTTAACACCCTACCCTACCCTACCCTACAAACATATTTTGATACCCACCACCAAAGACTTACATCTAAGGGGAGATCATCCCCTTAGAATATTTATTTAATCAAAAGGAGGCTCTATGAGTAAAAAACTAAGAAGAGTTCAAACAATCGTATTTGCCAACTACCACACCCTTAACTCCGATTCAGACTCAATGATACTTGAACAAATCTCAAAGGACGGATTTCTTGACAGTCTTGATCTTGATGGTTGCGGTAGAGTTGAAATCCCTGTTAGCTATATTAAAGATCTTTTAAATCACGCAGAACTTGTTGTTTCTGATGAAGTTAAACAAAACTTTTTAAAAGATATTGAGAGAAAACAGGAGGATGAGTATGTATTTTACAGTCTATTTTAGAAAGGAGGATAGAAAATGAGCGTATATGACATTGTAACTGAACGAATCATCGAAAACCTGAAAGCAGGTGTTGTTCCGTGGAAACGAGGATGGGCAGTCGAATTTCCAAGAAATTTTATAACCAAGCAACCGTATAGAGGAATCAATGTTATTCTAACCTCTATGGCTGGATATAAAAGCCCTGATTGGTTGACCTTTAAGCAAGCAAAAAGTATCGGTCTAAGTATTAAAAAGGGAGAAAAAGCAAATATTATTGTGTTCTTTGCAGACCTAAAAGACAAGGAAAAAATGCAAGTGAATACAGAGGATGAGATTGATAGTTTAAAAAAACTAACTCCAATAGAACTTAAATGGAAAGCCTCCTCAAAAAAAATGCTTAGATATTATCAAGTCTATAACCTTGAGCAAACTGATTTTAAGTTCCCCAAAGGAAGACCTAAAAAGATCACAATGCCTATTGCCTGTGAAAAAATAATCGAAGGCTGGCTTAACAAACCTGAGATTATTGTTACAGGAAGTGAAGCATCCTACTCTATCATAAAAGACACGATTAAAATCCCGTCAATTTCTAAGTTTACAAACTATGAAGAGTACTACTCTGCCCTCTATCATGAAGCCATTCATAGTACAGGACACTCAAAGAGGCTTAATAGATTTGAACTTAAATCATCATCTATGTTTGGGACAGAATTGTACAGCAAGGAAGAATTGGTTGCAGAAATAGGGTCTTCATTTCTATGTGATATTGCAGGCATCTCAAGTTCAGTAATTGATAATCAGTCTGCATATATTGACAGCTGGTTAAAAACTCTAGATAACGACAGGACGCTTGTGTTTAAAGCAGCAGCACAGGCACAGTTGGCCGTTGACTATATTCTAGAACACCAAGTAAGGAGGTAAAGAAATGTGGAAGATAATCATCAAAAGTGCAGTTTTTATTGCAGCAGAAGTATTACTCCGAACACTAATCAAAGAACTCAGCAGACAGGAGGCACAGAATGAAGATCATAATTATTGTTGATTTTACCAAAGAACTTATCGGTGCAATTAAAAAACTACTAAACCACAACAAAGACTTTAATAAACAAGGAGGTTGCAAGTGGGAACAAGAGGATGCTGGGGATTCTACAGGCAAGGAAGAAGTGCAAACAAACTAACCTACAATCACATGGATAGTTACCCTGAGTTTCTGGGTGAGAATGTTGTCAATTTCATTAAAGACACACCTGTATCACTATTAAACCAAATATTTGACAAGATCATTCTGGTTGATAATGAGACAAGACCATCTGATAAAGAGATTATGGAGTGTTCTAAATACTCAAATACAGATGTCTCTACAGGCAGTTTGCACGACTGGTATTGTCTTCTGAGAGAGGCACAAGGAGAGCCAAATCTATACAAGGAGGATCTTCGGTACATGATAGATAATGGTGAGTTTATCAAGGATAGCCTATTCTGTGAGTGGGCCTATGTAATTAACCTTGACACAAACGAGCTTGAGATTTATCAGGGGTTTAGAAAAAAACCAAACACTAGAGACAACAGGTACAGAATAATAAAACCAAGTAACGGATACTATGCATGTGAGATGATTATATCATTTCCACTATCAGAGATTCCGGACAACTGGTTAGAGATGGTACTTGAGGTATCAAAGAAAAACTAAAGGAGCAACAAGATGAGATTACAGGTAACAAAAGTATTAAACACAAAAAAACCATATCATCCCTCTGGCAAAGAATATACAGTCTATTCATGGACTGTATCAGGGCTTATTGATAACGACCAAGATGAGGGGCTTTTTGAGTTGAAGGCATTTAAGGAGTATACAGTTGAGGTTGGCTCGACCCTTGAAGTTGAGAAGCAAAACTATATGGGCAAGGTCAGTTACAAGATTCTAAAACAGGTAACTAAACAACAAGCACCATTAAAGAACTCCCCTACCCCACCCGACTACACTCAAAACTCTAAACAAAGGTATACGCTTGAGGAATACAACAATCTATTTAGATATGCATGGTTACTATTTGAGCCAAGATTATTAAAAATTGTTGACCCTTCACAGAGGTATGAGTGTCTTCAAAAGCTGGTATCAACTTTCATTATCTCAGCTGTACAGATTGGAATTAAAGCCCCTCCAACATTTGAGGAAGCACAAAGTTACAAACCTGTTGATGAGAGAAGAAATCTATTACACGGAGGTATTGCAATATGAACTCAATAGAGAAAATATCAGACAAAGAGTATTTTAGTAGAGATGGCCTATCTAACAGCTACCTTATTCGGTTTGATAGAAGTCCTGCACATGCATCAGTTGAGTTTGAGGAAACTGAGTGTATGAAGAAAGGCTCTATGTTACACAGTTTCATTCTAACACCGGAAGCGTTTGATGAGGAGTATTCAATTGCTCCTGCAGATATGCCAAAGGACAAAAGGACTGCTGCATACAAAGAGTTTGCAAAGACTACAGACAAAGAGATTATCTTCAAATCAGAGCTTGATGAACTTGAAAAAATCAAGGAATCAGTTTACAGGTTTAAGTTTGAAAACACTGAACTTGAGGACTATCTTATAAACTCGGAAAAAGAGATATCTCTATTCTGGGATCTGTTTGTCGGAAACAAAACTGTACAGTGTAAAGCTAAGGCTGATGCTATCTATATCAAAGGCAACAATGCCATCATATTTGATATTAAGAAAGTGCAAAACTGTGTTGACTTTCACAAATCGGTTTTGAATTACAAGTATTACAGGCAGGCAAATTTCTACACAACAGGACTTAAATACCTTATGCCAAAACTAACCTCAATCCGCTTTATATTCATAACAATTGAAGACTGTTATCCATACGGTGTTATGAGTTATGAGCTTGATGATGAGTTTATCTATGAAGGTGAAAAGGAAAGTTTTAACAGTATTTTAAAAGTGCTTAACTGGAATGGAGACACGAAAACTGTCTATGACAACACAACAGTTAAATTACAGAAGCCGGAATGGTTATGTGCATAAACACAGGAGGAAAAAAACATGAGCGTACGAGCATACAAAGTTGAACAGTTGAAGTTAGGTAAAAACAGTTTTAACCTATCATTCGACACAAAGATCACAGATTATCTAAACAGATCAGGCTACACAGAGTCTTTAGGCGTGTTTTCAAACGGACTTCTTGAACTGCCATTAGAGGCAGTTCAAGAGATTGTTAATTTTGATGGAATATCTGATGACACGAAGAAACAGCTATCTGAAGATATTAGATGGGCAAAAAGACGAAAAATAGACTCTATCAATTACTACTGCCAATAACAAATCCAAGGAGGTTAAATTATGAATGATTCAATGATTCTTGAAGGTGTCGTTAGCAGTGATCCGGTACAAGAAGGTATCGTTGTAAGATTTCTATTTGAAACAAGAGATCGGATATTTCAAGTATCTACTCGAGACTTGATCTCACAGTGTGTTCTAAGATATCTTAAAACCGCTACTCCTGTTCGAATCAGAGGATACATAGAAGCAGAACCAACACCTGATGATACGGGATATTTTGAAGCTGTTTCAATTGATTTTCTCACAAAGAGCAACAGAACAGAAAATTACAAGTAACATTTCCATAAGCTAACCTGTTTCTAAATCCCCTCCCAAAACAGAGGCGGGTTAGCTTTCTATTACACTCTTCAAGTTCTTAAAAAATGTTTCTTTCCAGTCTTCCAAAACACCACCACGAGATTTATTTTGATCGATGATGAGCCCGAGATTTGATCTTAAATCTTCCAGCTTCTTTATATCAGATTGAGATAATATGTCTGGCATTCTTTCTACCATGATTATAAAATTCGATAAAAAAGATTCCTCTTGGTCTAATCTTGATGTTTTAAGAATTTTATACTTTAATTTGAGAGCATGTGCCTCTTCTTTAATCTTTCTTGCTGACTTAGATTTTATTTCTTGCAAATATTTCGTTTTAATATCATTTTTTTCTTCAGCAGGAATAACAGAATCTTCTTGTTTTAATAACGGTATTATAGGGAACAGTTTGGAATAATTCATACTTTCTCTTTTCTCCAACATATCATGAAGTTCAGACGTCTGAACTCCGAAATAATGAATTATATCGATATAGCAGTAAACTGTTGTCTTGGCTATTGGCAACTCTTTTTCTATGAATGTTCTAAAATCCGGATAACCACCTTTTTCATACAAACCCTTTTCTTTTATTATTTTTAACCTTTGTGCCATTAAAATAAAACTAACTTGAGACATTTTAGAGAGTGCTTTAGCCTCATTCTTTAAGTCCTCATAGTCTTCCGGACATTTAGTGGTTAGTAGATATACAAGTTGGCTCTCAATTTCAGTCAAAATAATTTTTTTTTCTTCTGAAGTCAGAGAGGTATTCTGTGCAACATCTCTTGCAATGATGTTATAAGTTTCTGTTGTAGGGTTTTCTTTTATTTTTTCCTGACTCTCCTCTTTAACTCTATCAATTTCGGTTGCGGATTCCCCTAAATTACCTCTACCTTTATAACCAATGTTTTTTGCCATACTACTTTCTTTCCTCATACATAAATTTATCCAACTCATCCATCAACAATAATATTTTTTCAATTGCTTTATCGCCTTTATAAGTATTAAACAAATTTGCCTTCTCTCCCATAACCTCTCTCACACCTTTAAAGTTAGGAATTACATTTTCAAAAACTTTATTCTTAAGTTGTGTTCTGATATCTAATTCTATATCTTTTTTAATTCTCACGTTTCTTGTGTCATGCAATGAAAAAATAACGCGAAAGTCTTTATAAAAGTCTGTATTGTATTTAACAATTAACTTCATGTTATCTAAAGCATATTCAAGTCCACCAACATCTAATGGGCTTGCCTGAATAGGGATGAAAACATAATTTGCCAATAATAAACAAAGTTTAGACATCGCGTTAAAACTGGGAGGGGTATCCATAATAACTACATTATACTTTTTAAACAAGGAGATAAAGTCTGGTTTTAATTTATCCAATTGCTCTAATCCAAGATGAATTTTATTATCCATTTCAATGGTTGATGGTATCAAATCTATATTATCACTATATTTGGCAATTATTTTATTGAGGGGTGTTTTATTTTCAAAATAATCGTAAAGAGTTAATTTATTTTTTGATGCACAAAAGTCGTATCCCATAAAACCGAAAGTGATATGGTTTTGCGGATCAGTATCAACTATAAGAACTTTCATACCTTTTTGTTCATAATAATCGGCAATTATTTTACATGCAGATGTACGCCCACATCCACCTTTTTGATTAAAAAATGTTATTACAGTCGGAATCTTAAGTAAAAATTCTCTTTTATCAACTAATGGCTTGCCAGCTTCATCTTCGAATTTAAATATCTCGCCTTTGTCAACCCAATTCTTAACTGTGGTATAGTCATGCCCTGAAATTTTTGATGCTTCGTAGAGACTTATCTTCATAAAAACCCCCTGAAAATAAATAATACTATAATTATTTGAATAATGCAATAGAAATAGAAAATCATATAATATTTTTATTGATTAATATTTGAAAAAAGATTATTAGTAAAAAATCTTAATAAAAAAAGGGGGGGCTATGATTGGATATACTTGACTGCATAAAAACAAAAAAAACCTCTAACGTCAATTAGAAGTTTTTTTTGAACACACTAAAGTGTTATATGTAGATACACAAAAATCACAATTTATATCTATATATAATACTTCCAAATTCATTTGTCAACCCAAAAAATCAAATATTTTTAATTGACGGGTGAAATTTACACTTTTTCTTACACAGAATAAAACTAATGTAAATCTCGGGAGGATTTATAACTATGTCAATTTGTACTTTACACATCAATGATGCACTGGCTCGTGAATACGGGGTTAACTGTGCTGTTATTTTACAGAACTTTGCTTTCTGGATAAACTTAAACAAAAAGAATTCTAATAACATTCAAGAGGGTAGGGCATGGACTTATCAATCATTGAGATCGCTTACCGAAAAGTTTCCGTTTATGACTACCGAGAAAATCAGGTATGCTATTGATAAACTCATAAAAGCAGGAATCATAATTAAAGGGAACTTCAATAAAACAAAATACGATAGGACAGTTTGGTATGCATTTCAGGATGAATCAATACTATCTGAAATTCTAACAATCGTTAAAAGTAATTCCCAAATGGATATGGGTGAATTCACAAATCGAGGTGTTGGAATTCACAAACCTATACCAGATGATAACACAGATAATAAAACAGGTGTAGTAGAAGAGCCTATTGCACTGCCAACGCTACAAAACAAACAGGTTGAAATAAAAAAAGAAGCGTCAGATGATTCTACTTCTACTACGGTTTTCAATGATCTTATTAAAAGGGGATTATCAAATAGTCAATCTAAAACGATAATAAATAATCATAAATTAGATTATATTGAAGATAAAATTAGATTATATGATTATATCGTTAATAATAACCATAAAAAGATAAATAATAAAGCAAGATACTTATATATGGCTATAAATGACAATTGGAGTGATGAAAAATATGAAGCTTATAAACAAAGTGAAAGTAGGGTAGGGGAAACAGAAAAAACTCAACAGACAAAAAAGGACTTGGAGTTAAAGAAACTTGAATATGATAAATATATTGAATCTGAATGCATGAAGAAGTTTAAATCCTTATCTGATGATGAATTAAAGGCTATTGATGAAAGGGTTATAAAAGAGCTTGACACACCATTCTATAAGTCCAATGATGAGATATATAAGATGACTCTTGAAGTTAAGAGGGTAGGGGAAGTATATAAGTTGATAGAGGGTGATCTTTTGGGGTTTGATGAGTTTGCTTTAAAAAAATAGCTGTTTTTGATTACTTTATGCGTGACTTTCAAGTTAAATATGTTAAAATTCTAAGCATAAGATATTTTTATTTGAGGGTGCAAAAGATTAGTATATCAGAATACCTGTTCCCAGAGTTATATCTACCTAAAAATCACAGTAGAATAAAAGCTGTTGATATTAAACCGACAGTGTCGAGTATTCCTAAAGCCAGTTATTTCTTCGGTAAGATGGTCTGTTTTACAGGAAGGCTATATAATTATTATCGGTACGAGGCTATGCTTAAGGTAGTTAATCTTGGTGGTATTCCGGTTGATAGGTTTAAAAACGATGTTGATATAGTAATTGTAGGGGAGAGTAAGACTGATACCGTGAAATTAAAGAAAGCCAAAAATAAGGCGATTATATTATTAGATGAAATTGAGTTTTGTAGGCTTATTAATAAAAATAGATTGGAGGATAAATATGCATCATAAAAATTCTATAACGGTTTTAGTAATAATTATTGTTGTTGCATCAATTATTGCAACGACTACCGGCATTTTATCAAATGATGGCCCTGGTATATTTGAGCATAAATCAATTAGAGGTGAAACAGTACAAATCTACGGCAAAGGGATATATAAACATATGTCAAATGATGTGGCTATACAGGGGATAGCACAGGACTATATAACTCTCTTTTTTGCAGTTCCGGTTCTTTTAATTTCGTTGTTATTCTTCAGGAGAGGAAGCTTACGAGGGAAATTTATTCTCACCGGCTCCTTGTTATATATTTTATTAACATATTTGTTTTATACAGCAATGGCAACCTATAATAGCCTGTTTTTAATATATGTTATTCTACTAAGCACTTCGCTTTTAGCCTTTATTTTATCCATAATAGGGTTTGATGTTCAAAAATTAAAAGAGATGGTTAGGTCTGAAAAAATACAGACTTTTTCAGGATGGTTTGTATTATTCAATAGTTCCATGATAGCTTTACTCTGGTTAAAATCAATTGTTACACCACTACTGTCAGGGGCGTTATATCCGGAAGGACTAGATCATTATACAACGATGATTGTTCAGGGGTTTGATCTTGGTATTTTTCTACCTATGGCTTTTATTTCCGGTTTTCTGGCTGTTAGAAAAAACACTTGGGGCATTGTATTAACAACTGTCTATGTTATATTTGTTTCGATATTGATGTCAGCTCTAACATCGAAAATATTATTTATGGCAAAATCAGGGGCAAATGTAGTTCCTGTGGTTTTTATTATGCCGACTATCTGCGTTATGTCGATTATTCTATCTGTATTACTTATGATGAATATTAAGAAAAAAATTATCTGATTGCAAAGTATAAAAATCTTGAATTAAATAATCTGCCACATTCAGAACTCATAAACAGCCTTCCTCCGAAAACGATAGGGTAGGGGGAGGAACGATAGTGTTGTAAGTAAATTTATAATATAATTACGATGAAATTAATCCAATATGTTAAAAAAATAATCAAAAATAGGTTGAAAAATATTTTAAATAATATATGATTCAAATCAACGGTAAATAAAAAAGTAATTATCTTAAATTATATAAAATAGAATATTGACAAAAAACAAAGAATATGGTAATATAACAATGAAAGATAACGAAAACAAAACCAAACCAAACCAAACCAAACCAAACCAAACCAAACCAAACCAAACCAAACC
>CAYYKD010000035.1:0-41798 GCA_964471825.1 uncultured Spirochaetales bacterium | reverse complement strand
TTATACCATATACTAACCGACAAGTCAAGCATTATTTGAAATAAATTTAAAAAAAGGTGTTTTATTTATAAAAAAGACAAAACGCACCTAGTATGACACCCGAAATTTTATTGTTTCTAATTTTGGTATAGTTATATAAAAAGTACTGCCGACCCCCACAGTGCTTTCAACAAATATATTACCACCATTCTTCTCAGCAAATTCTTTACACAGTAAAAGACCAAGCCCTGTCCCACTCTCATTATCCGTGCCTTTTGTTGAAAAGTTTTTTTCTATAGAGAACAGCCTATTTATATCATCAGCCGGAATTCCAACACCTGAATCAATTACAGATACTACAATATAGTTTTCATCTATATTATAGGACTCTGCTTTTATTGTCACACAGCCCTTTTTTGAGGTAAATTTGATTGCATTGGTTGTTAAGTTTCGTATTATTGTCTCTAAACTGTTGTAATCACCATACACGGTTAAACCTTTGTTACAATCAAAACTTAAAGCTATCTCTTTTTTTTGTGCAATAAGACTAAACTCATAATAGACACCACTTATAAGATCAGACAGATTTATCTCCTCAAATTTGTATCTAATTTTGCCTGATTGACTTTTAGCCCAAACGAGAAGATTATCTAGCAACTTAAGAGTTCTATCTGAGGTGTCTTTAATATTATGTAAAAGACTGACCTTCTCATTGTCATCTATAATCTTATAATTTGATAAGATCATTTCTGAAAAACCTATTAATACTTGAAACGGACTTCTTAAATCATGTGCAATAATTGAAAAAAACTTGTCCTTTGTTGCCACCAACTCCGACTTCTCTCTATAAAGTATATTTAATCTATCCGAATTTTGTTCTGCAAGCGTAACAAGACTAAGAATGTATCTGTTTATCACATATAATACTAACGCTATTAGTATTATCGTAACAATAAGCGAAAAAAGAGTTATAAGTCCGGTTTTTAAAAAAGTAAATTTTATTGAATTGATTTTTGCATTTATCACCATCTCCATTCTATGTGAAATGAGGGAAATCGTTTCTTGAGAATAAAGTGCATAGTTTATGTAGTCCTCCTGAGCCTGACCGACATACTTTATAGCCAACTGAGGATCTATAGATATAATATCTGTCGTCATTATCATTTTTGATCTGTAACTATAAAACTCTTTTTGCATATTAGCAATTTTTTCTTTTAAATCACTATCGTCAAAATCAAGTTTTGTCAGAAGAGCTATCATCTTATCGATAGATGCAAGCGTGTCAACCCCATTTGAATGAATTCTGTATAGATCCAACATATCCTTCTTATTAGAAGCGGCATCATTTATGGCTTCAGAAATCTTTTTATGGTTTGTAACAAGTCTCTCATTTATCTCAGCCAACTCTACAATTAAGTTGTGCTGCTTTAAATTATTCTCAAGAATATAACCGGATTCTTTTCTGACCGATGAAAGTGATGTTAAAACAATAGCTAAGTTAATCAACCCAAACATGATAATAGGTAATATTATCATAAAAGGGGATCTTAAGGCATCTTTAAAATTTGTGTTTTCTACTTTAATAATTGCTCCCACTGTGAAGGTAAAATAGTTGCCATATAAACAAATTCATTATTTCCCAGAGGTCTAAATACAACAACTGTGCCTTCAATTTTTGGAAAATACCCCATCAGATCAGCGAGATTAGGTGCATGTGCTACAATCAGAATGTTTGCATTTTTTCGACTCACCTTTGTAGATAGCAGTTCCCTGGTTTTTTTTACAACAGGAATCTTCTCTTCAGTTGTCAAATGGGCAGTGTACATCAGATTATTATCTATTGATATATCATCACCATATACAATAACTGCTGATTCCTTTGCTCTGCATAAAGGACTTGAAATCACCCTATCTATGGGAATTTTTGCCTGTTTTATAGCCAATCCTATACTCCTGATCTCAGATCTTCCCTCATCAGATAGCGGACGCTGTGTGTTGCAGTCATTTAGATTAGTAGGAAATTGATCAGGTCTAGAAGTGTCGGTTTTACCGTGACGCATATATAAAACATAGCCACCCTTTTGCAGATCTGCTATTATTGATCTTGTTGCATATATTTCAGTAAAGTTTGCAGAGGATCCGGATGCAGCTGAATTCACAACTCCTGCACTCTTGGAACTACTTGAAACCATATCCAATGTAGAAATTCCGGACTTCTTATAAAATTTAGCCATGAACACAACGATTATTAAAATTGCAATAACCGGTAGAAGTAAAAACACAACATATCTATTTTTTTTCATCTTAATTAACGCTGCCCAATATAAACAATGATTAAAATGATATAAAAATAAGTTTCATTAGTCAAGTTAATTCAGAAAAGGAAACCGCATTTCCGCATTTTCTTTTCTGAATTATCAGATTAGTCGCATATCTTTATAAAGTCACAATTGACTTTTTAATACTATTGCGATATATTGTAGTAGACTTAAATATTATAAAATTTGACATATGTTGTTTTAACTCTCATTTTAAGGAAGATAAAATTTATGCTTAAAAACCTTGTTAATTTTTTGATTATATCATTTTTCATTCTTGCGGTATCATGTGTTGAACCTATTAAAAATACGCCAATAGAAACGCCTGTTGTTTATCCTGTAGAAACTAACTCATGGACATTTGCATTCTATCTTGCTGCAGAGAATTCATTAATTGATGAACTCTACTCTGATTTTACCGAGATTGTTCAGGCATACACATCGATCAGCAACAAAGTAAATATTGTTGTTCTCTATGATAGAGAAGATAGAACTGATAGTGAACCTGTTAACACAATTGATGGCACAAATATTTATCATATAAGATCAAACTCTATGAGTTATACACTATCAAGACCGATGAAAATAGATATCCCCTTAAAACTTAAAGTTTCAAAATATAATCAAATACAATCAATGATACCAGATGAAAAGAATAAACAACTCTTTACAGATTCCTACGAACTACTTGATGATACCATGGTTTTCAAAGAAACCTCACGAAATGATATAGACACATTAAAAACTATTTTGACAGACTGCGGATACCTAATCCCGCTAAACCATGACAACAGAACAAATCTTGATACTGCCGATAAAAATGTACTTGAACAGTATATCGACTTTGTTCAGGATAATTTTATATCTGATAACTACATGCTTGTGATAGGCTCACATGGCTCAGGTTGGGAATTTTCCGATAACAGAAGTGCAGAATCCATAAACTACTCTATTATACAGGACACCAATAACTGGTTAAATGATAAATGGATGGAGATTACAGACTTCTCTGACGCTCTCCGATCAAAAGGGATAGGTGTTGTCTTTACAGATGTATGCAATATGGCTGATATAGAATCTCTATATGAACTAAAAGACTGTGCCGATGTCTTTATAGGTGCACAAACTACAGTGCCGGCTGATGGGATGAACTACACAAGATTACTACAGCAACTCAGCACTTACGCAGAGCTAACCTCAGAAATTATAGGCACAGAGATAATTAATATATACAAATCAGAGTATGAGACACAATATCTTAGCGTTGCAGCCTTTGATCTTGCTAAATTTGATAGTTATCTAAATACTGTTATCAGTAATCTTTCAGATCTTTCAACCGACGCAATTAAATATGCCAGAGAAAATGTTGTTAAATATGTTAGTGGAACCATTTATAGAATGGCCGATCTTGACCATCTTCTAAGTTTATTGGATATAGATGTGACAAATGACTCTATCATCAATCACTATTCGAACATAGAGAATCTCAACGGGACATCTATATTTTTTCCTAAAGACACACATATATTTACCCAAGAAACAGAAAATCTCAATAAACTAAGGCTCTATATAGACCACGGTCCGATTTTCAGCAAACTCAACCGATAACAAGAATACCCTGTTTAAGACAGTAATCAATAAACTTCTGATTTACCCTGTATTCTTTTATCATATCCGGTGACAGGCCAAGCATTGCCCTCTTGATAAGCTCAAGCTCTGCCGGTTTTATTGTTGTCTCTCTAACCGTACCCTTATAGTTCCATGTAAGTACAATTGACCTTCTGCGTGCAAACTCAGAGATGAAGTTATCAAAGTTATACTCGCCAAGGCTTTGTAGATCTGATGGCAGATAATTAAGTTCCGTAAAATGTACACTTGAATGTGTTGTTGTACTCTTGCCCGATCTAACCATTGACTTACAGCCGGCTAGAAGTGATTTATTATAGCAATGATGGAGATTGATTACATCCTTAATGATATCGATATATTTCGAGGCACCCCGACCTCTAAACTTAACAACAGTAAAATCTATCAGAGCTTCAATAAACTTATCCTCATCTAAACCTCTGTCCGCAGTAAAGCCGGACAAAAACTCGGAGGCCTTTAAATTCAAGGTCTCAAGAATCATAAATAAATAACTGACAGCCTTACCTCTGTTATAGAAAAGATCAAATGAGTTTGCGAGTTTTTCAGCCTTAGCCAAAATTTCCTTCGACATCGTTCTATTCTCAATCACTCTATAGGGCGGCAATTTTAAGAACTTCACACCAAGCTGGTCTGCTCTATCAAACAACACTGTCCCCGGCATAACAGATAACGGAAATATATCAATGTTATTCGGCTGAAGGTCAACCGTAAAATCCAGACTATCCTTAAAATCATCTATCGTATCGCCGGGCAAACCATAGATCAGATCAAAACCAAATGAGATCCCATAATTATTAAGTATAGATATCTTTTCAATAAAATCATCAGGATCAAACTTTCTATTTATAAGTTTCAGGCTCTCGACATTGGTGCTTTGCACGCCGATCTGCAGAGTGCAGTTAATCTCGGAGAAGAGTTGAGCCAACTCTTCATCAATAAACTCTGCTCTAACCTCAAAGGTATAGTGTATGTCAGGTGCATATTCCTTAATTGACCGTAAAATGCTCTTTGCAATTTTTTTGTCACTATTAAAGGTCGGATCAAGGACAAATATCTGATCAATTGTAGATCTCTCAAATAATTTTAACTCCTCATCGATCCTAGCCTGCGGCATTCTCCTGACACTCCGGCTCCCCTTTGACTCAAAACAGAAATCACACTTAAACGGGCAACCTCTTGAGAGTTCCCAAACCAGACCGCTATAGAAAGAGCTATAGTGAGATAAATCAACTGCATTTGTCAGAAATGGTGATATTGAGTTAGACAGATCTAAGGTGTTGCCCCCATCGATAAACCTCTCATTATCTGACCAACCATTATATATATCTTGAACAATAGTTATTATTGCTTTCTCACCCTCACCGGCTACAATATAGTCAAACCTATCATCAGCCTTAAAACTGTCGGGATTAGAGGTGACTTCAGGCCCGCCGACTATTATCTTTATGTCCGGGCGACACTCTTTTAACCTCTCAACAGCCTCTTTCACAACCTCTACATTCCACACTGTTACAGAGAACGCCGCAACAGCAATCCTACGATCAACCATATCACGACAGATCATCTCTACAATAGTGTGGATCTTTTTGTCACTATTATTAGAACTGTTTCCTGTATCAACACCTTGATTAATTTCATTTTCAATATAGTAATTGGATATTGAAGTAACTGTTTTCCCCTTAAGTAATTCATCCCTATCAAGATGAGCCTTTAGTACTGCTGCTGCCAGAGGAAATGAGTTAGGAGATCTGTCTATGTGTATTGTTATAAATTCTATATTCATAACTTGACTGTATATACAAAGTTAGAGCATTTGGCAAGTAGTAATTTTAAGATTTTATTTTTATCTTATTTTATCTTATTTTTCTCTTATTTTTCTCTTTACACTGTTAAAAAAATATATTAAATTAAACAGGCGTTAAATAAATATTTAGATAAGATTAATAGGAGAGACATATTAGCGTTCTAATATCAGGTGATATAAAAGTAATTGATTATTTCACTGCATTTTTATCCAAACACGATATTGATACTCTTACACTTGGAACACTAAATGACAACAACAAAAAGTCTGTTGAGGTCGCTCTTCTTTTTGCACAGGGCGGCATTCACGCTCTAGAGGATACAATACTAAGGATTAAGGAGCTTATACCTTCAGCCTATATTGTTGCAGCGATCTCCTCTCACAATTTTTTCATAATAGACTCTTTATGGAAGACAGGAGTTACAAGCATTCTCTTTGATATAAAACCTGATAACATACTTACAGAGTTGAAACTTCAGATGAAAATCCGTTCAGATAAATTATCAACTAAAAAAAATCAGACAGAGGAAATGCACTACATAATTGATTACTATGAAAAATATGACTCATTTTTTATTGATATATCCGGCCCTCTTCAAAAGGACAAAGTATCAGGCCTCAAACTTATGTTCAGTCACATCCTTAGGGATAAAATTAAGAAACTTAAAAGCGTTGTCTATATGTTCTACAATACAAGCGAAGAGTCGTTTAACTTTGACAACATATGGTCGTTACTAAAGATATGGAATGAGTTAAACTTTGACTACAGAAAACTTTTCTATATTACCTCATCTGAGCATGTTAGAAAACATATTGACCGATATTTCCTACAGCTTGGCGTATCAAACAAACCCAACCTGCTGGAGACTGCACTTTCTGTTTATCCTGAACTATCCAAACAGTCTGACGATAAGGTCTTTGAGTTTATGACAGATCTGCTTCCGCCTTTAAAGAAAAAAGCACAGGGACTATAGATTGTTTTTTCGGGGAGCCACCTACGACTGCACTATCTTAACTTCACCCATAATCGCCTTACCTGTTATAGTAATATTAATCATATCCTCACTATAGGCCTTGTTATTTATTCCGTTTATATCCGCAAAAAATGATGAGGTCTCGTTATTTATATAGAACCTATCCCTTGAACATTTTATTTTTATCATCCCGCATAGAATATCAATTTTAATAACAACTTTTTTTGTATCAAACTCAGCATCATCAAGGTTGACCCTGACATCGCCAAAGGTTGCTCTAAGCCCGACTCTACTTCCGGGACACCAATGCCCCTTGATAGAATTTGCACCAAAGAATGCCGATATCTCTTTTGAATACACATCGCCTGATTTGGACTTCTTGTCAGACTTTATCCCCTCTGTAAATGCAGTTTTAAAATCCATCCGCTGTTTATCACTATCGTTTATGCTGTCATTATCTACAGCACCATCAATCTGCATTCTGTAGATTACAACCGGCTCAGAGATATTCTTAAGATTGACCGGCCCGACTCTAACAATCCGTTCGCCATAGTGATTATGCACCTGCTCATAGACGCTCTGAGAGAAACAGATACCACCCGGATCAGCAAGAGGCTGTAATCTGGCAGCAATATTCACCCCGTTTCCAAAGACATCGTTATCCTTGAGAAGCGTTTCCCCAAGGTGAATACCAATCCGTACTCTCAATATATGTTTATCCGGCTCATTTGATGCCTTCTCTGAAAGTCTCTCCTGAATACTAACTGCCGCATTGATTGACGAGATACAGGAGTCAAATACCGCAAGAATTGCATCACCTACAGTCTTTACAATCCGTCCGCCACATGATTGAATAATCGGAAACAACAACTTGTTGTGTTCATCAAGCATCTCTATTGTCAACTTTTCATCGATCTGCATCATCCTGCTATAGCCATGAATATCAGTAAACATTATAGCCATCAGTTTTCTTGATTCGTAATTATCACTCATCTGTCCCCCCTTAAACTTATCCCTTAAACTTCCCATGAATAACATCAAGGATTGCCCAGAGCGGCCCCTTTACACCTTTATTTCTTATTCTCTCAAAAAGCTTAAGGTTCATCCCTTTTTCAAGTCCCGGGATTATCCACTCCATTCTACCGCCAACCTTTTCATTAACAATATCATAGACTATATCTTTAACTCCATCTGAGATGTAACAAACAGGATCGGTATCCTTCAAGCCGCCCTCTACAAGATCGGCAACCGCAGTGCCGGGATATACTCTTACTCCGATAAATGCTATTACTGAGGTCGGAAGAGTTGCATTTATATTATCAATAGTCTCAATAAGCGTCTCCCGTGTCTCCCCCGGCCCGCCAAGAATAAGACTGTGGTTAAATTTAATCTTGTTATCCCGACACAGTTTGCAGGCATGAGTTATGTCTTCCTTAGTAAAGTGTTTACCATGACCTTTAAGCGTCACATCACTATATGCATCTGTACCAAAATCAACACTGGTAAGACCGGACTTCACACAGAGATCAAAGAAACTATCATCCTCTACCTTCGGCACAAAAAACCCGCTCCATTTAATATTTAGTTTTCTGTCGATTATCCCCCTGCAAATCTCAGAGGCAAAACTCTCCGGTGCGTTAAACACGCTATCAACAAAGAAAAAATACTCATAGCCAAGCTTATTCCAATATTCTATCTCATCAACAACATTTGAAGGTGTTCTCTTTCTATATTTACTTCCCTCTAGAAGCGGATATGTGCAATAGGTGCAGTTAAAAGGGCAGCCTCTCTTTGTCTGAATATTTATAACACCTGAATACTTATAATAGGTATCAACGGCAAACCCCTCTCTTAGCGGAAAATAGTTGTAATCAATATCTGCAATCCGTTCAGAGAAGATAACCTTTTCCTTAACCTCTTCCCCTGCCTCAATTTTTCTAATCAGACTGATAAAGTTAAACTCCCCCTCCCCCTTGATACCAAAGTCGGGCTTCAATATCTCATAGAGTTCCTCAGCAAATATTGAATAACCTGAGCCGCCTAAGACTATCTTAGCCTTAGATATCTTACGGATATTCTCAATTATCTCACTATAATAACCGATGAAGTTTGTTACCTTTGGAAATGAGTTATTATCAACATTTCTCATCGATATACCTATTATATCAGGTGAATACTCCTCTATCTTTGCTATCATAGAACCAATCGGATCATCCTTAAAACAGGCATCATATATATCTGATTCTATCCCTGCATTCTTTAGTGTCTGCATAATATAACTTGCACCAAGCGGAAATACCGGATCAGGCATCTGCTCTCTGTTACCCGAAATAATTAATACTTTCAAAATGAGTTCCTTCTATATTTATTAAAATTTTTTATACTGTAATACTCTTGTTCCATTTTTCAAGAATACACCCTTATGAGTTAAAAAAACAAAGTCATCTGTAATGTAAATTGATGAAACACCCCTAACCCCGGTTCTTATCATTTTTTGATTGTTCTTATTAACCGGATCCAGCCTATATATAGAATCTGAAAAATAACTCGTGCAATAGATTGTTCCATCATCAAGAACAAAGAGATCATCAGGCATGTTAACTTTAGCGATCAACTCTAATTTGGCCTGTTCATCCTCCATGTCATTTGGATAAACCGCAAAAATCTTTGAACCAAAAAGAGAACCGACAATAAATCTCTTATTTTTCACATCATATCTCAGGCCGTTTGCAGAATTTATTTCCGCTACAGGTTCCTTAATAAATGTTAGATCTGTTTCTGCAGGCGTTAATTTGTAGAGTAAACCCGCCTCTGTATCCGTAATAAAAATATTAGTTCCATCATGAGCAATACCGTTTGCAAGACTAAAGTCAGACATTATCAACTCTATCTCCGGTTCTATCTTTTTGACTAATGAATCAAATTTAAACCGATAGAGTGTGGTTGGTGTGAGAAAGTAGCAATAACCATTAAGTTTGGTTATCCCAAGTACAAGATCATAGCCGTTTTTATTTGCATCAAAGATCAGCTTTTTTTCACCCGATGCAAGATCTATTACAATGAGACCGCTATAGTCAGACACTAACATCAAGTTATTTTTGATAAATAGATTTTCAGGTCCAATAAAACCATCAAAGACATTCACCCTTTCAACTGTTGCCTTAGAGCATGAAATAAAACTTGATATTACAATAATCAAAAAAAATAATCTTTTTAAAAAAAACACCCTTTACCACCACAAATTGTAATAATAACCATAGCCTGACCCTCTGATAATAGTATTGTTTTTTTTAAAGGTCAATTCTTTTTTATAAATTTAACTGATACCTGTAGATTAACTCTCCATTAAGAATCTTCCTGACAGTGCCGATATATCTTGTCATCTGATGATACATATTTGCGTTAGAGTGATATTTTATATAATCATTCTTGTAGAAATCAATTAACTTATCATCAATGAAGTACACTATATTTAGGTTGACGGCATTCTTGAATTTTATATCCGTATATCTTTTATAACTCAAGTCAAAAAAGAGAAAATCGAAATCATAGTGACCGATTTTCTGAAATGTATCTTTATATGAATAGATCTGTATATGACTGAGCGGATACTCTAACTGATACTCTCTCACAGGTGCATTAAATGTTATCAATACCTGAACATTGTAATCCTCTGCTAGAAGGATATTGGCCAACATAATCATTATACTTCCACCATGACTATGACCGACTAGATTGATCGGCACATCCTTAATATCTACCCCTTCCTCCACAGATACAAGAGATGCCTCCTCAATAATCTCACCATAGAATGTCCTTACCGCATCTACTCTCGACCTATCATTATTAAGCCCGACCCAGTCAAGAAAGACACCTCGGCTGGAGTTCAGAAGTGATGCTAACTCCTCTGAGTAATTAGCACTATCAGGTGTCCTCTGATCACCTATAAAATACCTTGCCTCCGACTGTTTCCTGGATAATCTAGTCCCATTTGTAACAAATGTCAGAGCGTCATTCTGTAATGAATCGATAATACCTCTCATCTCATCAACTCTTTTAAGAACAATCCTCTGCATCATCTCCTCAGGTGCTAAACCTTTTAACTCTTTATACTCATCCTCAATGAGCTTTTTCTCTTTTAATATCTCGGCCTCAAGCTGATCCTTGGATTTTTCCGAATCAAGTCTAATAATATTTCGTACCTCAGCAAGCTCCTTTGCCAACTCATTCTTGTTATTCTTATAGTTATCCTCAATCACCTTGTAGGACAGGTCTTTTTTTGGTGTTGCTTTTTTTAACATCTTAGAGTTAGCTCTATATGTTTTCTTTAACTCTCGTAATTTTTTTCTAAATGACCTCTTGATCTCTTTAATTTTAGTACTATTTTCTCTATCTTTTTCACTCTCTATAAATGCCTTCTCTTCAATTATGGTCTTCTCGAAGTCATCAATTATAGCCTGATAATCCTCTTTGTAGGCTAATCTAAGATTCGATATTTGTTCATTGTGCCTATCTTCTAAATCCTTCAGTAACAGTTCGGCCTCACTCCTTAATGCCTTCTTCTGCCTGTTTATCTCTTTAAACTTTTCTCTTCTTTCCTGCATTGCCTTTATAATAATGGCACTCCGCTGTTCCTGAAATTTTTTTTCAATATATCCTACACTTGATTCAAATTCCAGCTCATTGTCTACGCTCTGAATTCGCGACTCATATTTTAACTCTTTAATATACTGTTTGATCAACGGATCATTCTTTATAAGATTAGATTGTTCTGCATATACAAAAACCAGATTTAAAAAGAGAACTAAAAGAATAAGCAAAAAGGTTGATTTTTTCATTTCTAACTCCATAAGAGTTTTTAAAGAAAATTTTTAACTCTGTCAAGTTCTCTTTAATTATTATCTTTAATTATTATCTTTAATTATTATCTTTAATATTTATTCACTACATATTTATTCACTACACTATAAAACTATTCAACATTCTTTAATCATCATTCTTTTTTCTTCTTTCTTCAATCTTCTGACAGTGACTTCCAAAAAAAATTACAGGCCATCTCTATTTTTAATTGAACAGGTTTAGGCTGTCCCTTTCAAATAGGCAACTCGTAATGGTTCGTCAAACTTCTCAATAGCATATCTTAGCATTGTTCTAGGCATAGTCCTATATCTTGGATTAAGGTAATCCAGCTCTGCTTGAAGGTCTCGTTTACCGACCTCCCTTAACAACCAGCCGACTGCCTTATGGATAAGATCATGCCTGTGTTGCAGAAGAATATCTGCGATCCTAAATGTATCCTCAAAATCATCCTTTTTAATAAAAAACATTGTTGTAATAATTGATATGCGCTCCCTCCAGAGGTGCCCTGATACTGCAAAGTCATACAGAGGTTTTCTGTCCCGTCTGTGGAAATGCGGGCCGAGTATTTTATAGGAAGTTACATCTACCAGATCCCAATTGTTAATATAATCAGCATTTGCCATATAGAGTTCAGCAAGCATAACTCTAGTCTCCTCGCACTCTGCAAGGCTATACTGTGCAAGTAAAACTAATAGTGCTGTCATTCTAAATTCATGAATCTCAGACCTGAGTAGCGTTAAAATATCCTCTGATGTCAAGAGTTTTCTGTATTTCCTTGCAATCTCTCTCTGTTTTGGTATGGTTAGTCCGATAAATCTGTCGCCCTCGCCATATTGCCCCTTTCCTGTTTTAAAAAACCTACTCAGATGAACAGCCTTTGTAGTATCAGCAAAAATCATCAACTCCTCTTCGATCTCTCTATAATAGTCAGTCATAATTAAACACTCCATTGCCTTCTGCAAAAGTCCTTTTTTAAGTCAAATTCCGGCATTCTGTCAACTTTTTAATAATTGTCTTGAGCCTCTAGAGCCTTTATAGATAAACAAATAGATAAACAGACTAAACCTAAACATACTAATATAGTCTTGTTTTCTATGTCAGTTAATTTTATTGCAAAACCTACTAAGGTTACATCAACCCAAAACACTAAATATTATTATAGGGCAGTTCTAAATATTTTGTATTTAGAATGCCATATAGGTATAGGAATAGGTTTGAGCTTCTAAAAACCTAAAAAGATAAGGTTTTTAGAAGTGCCGGACGCCTTTTAATTACTGAATCGTAGTAGTTTACCGGGAGTGTCTAGTTAAAGTACAACTCTAAATCCGGCTTGAAACAGAATATCAGTATTAGGATGATATAAATATTTTTAATATACTTATTGCATCATTATAATACTTGTCAGCATAGAAAAAATATCGTAAAACGGCCTCACTCGAATCTCCGGCTTTGATTCTTTGATTCATTTCAAAGTACTGTTCTGCCATATCAATAATATTTTTTGAAAATCCCTCAATATACGAATCTCCGTTATCTAATTTTTCTAAAAAAGTACTATTTACATTATCAAATACATTGATATTTTCTGTAACAGCATTAAATAATTCCTCTTCATTTTCTGTAAGTAAACTAAAGCCCTCTAATACCTTTAATAAATCTCCAAAAACTTCTGACTCTACTATTGATAAAAGTTCTTTCTTAATATGATCATAATTCATATAATACTCAACAAAGTCATTATATGCATTTGTAATCAAATACAAATATTCTAAATTGAAATTATAATTTTCACTTACTGATAGCTTTGAGCTATTATCAATTATTTTTACCTGCAAATCAACTAAGTCAGTCACATATTGATTTGAAGTCTTAGTTGATGAAAAATATGGTGAAAATTTACCAAATAGATGCAAACAATCGTTGAGCAAAATATTTTTTACAGATAAATCGGATGTTAAATCATTAATTTCTTTTGCAATATCCAGTACCTTAATCTGACTCTGAATAATCTCTGCAGAAATAAAGGTATCAATAGTCATTACACCTAAACTCTCTACACCTCCAAGTTTAGTATTAATAACTTCTAATAAATCAAGTATTTTTTTTGAAAACATTTGATAATTCGGATCGATCGTTGTCTTATCAAAAGATGCTATAGTATCAACTGACAAGTCAGATATAGAATCATTTGTAATTTTAATATCGTCAGCCGTTTCTAATTCTTTTTTATTATCATCTTCATTTAATATTGAAATTGAGTCACTTGAACTGTCAGGTTTTAATTTATCAGAAATAGTCTCTTCGATATTAGGTTTATCTCTTTGCTCCTTTTCAATCCTGTCTACACGCAGTGTAAATTTTAGATCTTTAAAGTTACCTGTATAATCTGCAAACTTTTTTTGGAACATTCTTAAAGTGAGCAAAACACCTGGTTTAACTTTTAAATATCCATTATCTGACCAATCGTATCCCCATACCACCTTTTCCGGTATAAATAAATGAAAACATTCACCAAATCCTGATACGAACTCAACGGAGGAATCTACAATAAAAAAAGAATCGTATTTTGTTGATAATTCTTTGCCGTTTAATATTCGCTTTTCGTCACCATTTATAGGATTGTAAACTTCAGACCTCAAGGCATAATTAGTCTTTTTATATGTAGGATCTTTGGGTGAATCTATAAGCATTACTGACTCAATACCTAAATATTTTTTTATAAAAATACTATACCCATTATCCCTTTCTACAACCATAATATGCCCCCTATTGACAATAGGCATACTAAAAGCACTTAAAACTGAAATAAATAAAAATATAAGTGTTTTAATTATTATTTTCAAAATTATTTAACTCCGTAAAATTTATTCAACTCACTCAAAAAATCTTTGTAGTATTTATCAGAATAATACATATTTCGTAATATCTCATTAATATTACCTTTATTTTCGGCAATTTTAATCATTTCTAGATATTTTAACCCTATTTGTATCTGGGTTTCTGTAATATTAATTATTTCAGATGAAAAATTTGTTTTCAAACCCTCATAAAATAAATTATTATTTATAAACATTTGTTTTGAGCTTAACAATTTCCCGATAAATTCCTCTTCATTTAAGATATCATCCAAGACTATATTTGAAATGTCGCGTAAAAACTCAACGGTCATTTTAAAATTATCGCTATTAATCAACATCTCAATTTCATTCTCAATAACTTCACACTTTTGGACAACCTGTAAAAATTCATTATACAACGGAATAATTGAGTTAACAAGAGAAAAATTAGACATAAAATCGACTGAATCAACACCACTTAGTATATCACTTATTGTTAACTGCTTGTTTATTGCATCGTTAAATACAGGATTAGAAGAGAAAGTTTTATTAAAATATCTTTGAACTTTGTTTATGCCGTTGACAGCACTCAATAGTAATTGATTTTTTTGTGTACTATCAACAGTAATCTTATTAATTAACTCTATTACAACAAAAAATAACAACTGGTGGTCGATAACACTATCATTTTTAAATTTTGAAAAAGCAATATCACGCTTTTCATCCGTATAAACATTATTAAATGAATTAATTTTTTCTATATAATGATTTATTTCACTTATTAATTTTTGATTATTTGCAAATTCGTCATAATTTTCTTCTACTAATATGTCAGAAAAATTGTTAGAACTAACATCTCCTGATTCGTCTTCTTTAACAGCCGCAATTAAAATTATGCTATCTTGTGTGAGCTCAATTTCATTTTGAATCTCCCTAACATCAACACTTACATCTTTTTCCTCCAGCTGATCACTATCTAAAACCACGCTATTTGTTTCAACAACAGAATCATAAAAATCATTTTCAAATTTAACTAAAAGTAAAAAACTGCTATCATCATTCTGAAAAAATACTACAAGAAATTTACCATCAACAAAAACCATGTCCAAATCAATCTCTTCTGACACATTAAGAATATCATTAAAAAACATATTTTCTTTAAGGTATATTTTAATCGATTTATTCGAATCGATTTTATTAACACCATATTTATCAAAATTAAATTGTTTTCTGATTCTTTTTTTGAATTGATCTTTGTTTTTTATATAGATTACATCTGATCTGTCATATAGTCTGAATATCATCTTGTCTACCATACCTGTTTTATCAGCTCCGATCTTTATTAAATCATAGCTCCAGATATTACCTGCGTTTTCAGGCTTAGTCCTATAAAGATAACCATCTTTATATTCATAATATTTATTATTGTTTTTAAATTCATTTATATCGAGTCCCAATATATGTGTAGGAGTAAATCTGTCAAGTTTAGATTCTGAAAATGTAGAAATATTCGCAAAGAGCATTAAAAAAATTACATATCTCATTTAAAATCCTTAAAATTACAGATCCTCTGATATCATCATTACAAATATATCTGTATTTCCATTATTTTTTTCTCCATACAAGTCACCGCGGGTTTGACCGGTTATATATACATAATTTAGACCGACGGCTATCCCATAACACTCATCGTCTGATTTTGAACCAAAAAGTTTAGAATATACTAAACCACCGTCCAGGTCATACTTAGCAAATAAGATATCTGCACCGCCGATATTTTTTAGGGATCCGATATCACCTTTTGTTCTACCGGTTACATAAACACCGTCGAGCCTGACGAAAAGTCCAAAACCGAGCTCGTTCTTGGTTGAACCTAGCGTTCTTGTCCATATTTTATTGCCGCTTAGATCAAATTTTGTAAGGAACATATCGCTGCCGCCATTATTTTTATTACCGTCAATGTCACCTTGAGTCTCACCTGTAAGATATATCCCCTCAATACCCGCATAAACACTGTTACCATAATCACTCTTATCTGAACCAAATACCCGTGTCCATATTTTTTTACCGCTTATATCATATTTTACCAAAAGAATATCACTAAAACCGGTGTTCTTATTTCCATCAACATCTCCAAGAGTATTACCTACAACAAAAACATTATCATTTATAACAGATAAACCTTTAACCTCTTCGTGATTAGGTGATCCAATAGTACCACCCCAGATAATATTACCGAAAAAATCAAGTTTTGTTACAAATATATCCCACATTCCGTAGAGTTTATTTGAACCTATCACACCCCGTGTAACACCTGCTACAAATATGCCATCCTGACCAACAGCTATTGCCTCTCCGCGATCCTTATCACTTGAACCGATGATCTTTGTCCATATCCTGTTGCCGTCTAAGTCCATCTTTGCAACAAACATATCGTTGTCACCTATCGATTTCTGATCATCTATATCCCCTCTAATAAAACCGGTTATATATAGACTATTATCTGCAACTATAATGCCGGTGCCTCCGTCACTACCCTTGCTACCAAACTGTTTAGACCACACCCTGTTTCCTTCAAAGTCTAACTTAGAAACATAAACATCGCTGTCACCTAGATTTTTATCTTCATACAGGTTTCCATATGTCGAGCCGGTTATATATATACCGTCAACCCCTATGGCGATAGACTGTCCGGTGTCTGTAAGTTCTGATCCAATCAGACTAACCCACTGAATCATTTTATCAGCATCAACATCTTTGAGTTTCTTTATTGCAAGTTTCTTTTTCTCTTCCTCTTCTGCAAGTTTTTTTAAAAACTCTTCCTCGCCCTTAGCTCGTTTTTCGGCTTCCATCCTTAGGCTGGTTTCTTCGGCAATCAAACTCTCAAATATATTTTTTTTATCATTGTAATAATCATCATTAATAAGTTTATCATTAAACGATTTATCAAGAATCTTCACACCTAGAGCATACTCACCTTCATTTATACACCGTTCAATGAACTCCTTTGCTTCAAATGAATTTGAAATCTTAGAATAAAAGTTTTTGGCTATCGACTCAAGTTCTTTCTCGATATCTTTTTCGGATAGTGACTTTGATTTATTAGAAATCATCGCAACTTTAATGACGCTCAACTCATACTGATCTGTAAATTCACCTGAGAGCATCGCAACCAGCGACTCATCAAAAACAAACTCCTCTGCTATCTCCTTGATACTTTCTTCATTGTTTTCCGATACATTTTTAAGTTTATTTTTAATGTCTGTTATGTATGATGATTTCTTACCGGATAAAGCAAAAGCTTTTTCTATGTTAACTTTTGCTTCTGCCTTATCACCTTTAATCGAGCTGATCAGAGACTTTTCTATATAAGTGTTTGGGTCTGCCTCACCTTTTTCGATCTTTTCGTCTAGTTTTTTTTCGGTCAGTTTAACATACAGATTTGACTGAACATTTGCATATCGATCAAGATCATTAATTGATATCTTTTGATATGTATCATCGGTTTTTTTTGTTTGATTTTTATCAAACATTGTAGAGATCACACCTTTGATCTTAGTTATAACTGTTTCAAGCACATCAGGCTCATCCGCAAACATAAATCCCGAAACGCTGACAAACATCAAGACTAAAAGATACCTTTTAAAATACATGTTAAACTCCGGATAATAAACTATTTAATTTTCCACTGTTTATAGCCGCCCCATTTAAACTCAAATCCGAACGGTACAAATGTCATTGCAAATTTATTTGTATTTATGGCTTGAACTTGGGTGACGCCATCTCGTAATGTAATTGATGAATCTCCCCCATAACCTTCACCAATATACAACCTAGAATAAAAATTTAACTCAAAGTGTGCTTCTTTGATAAATCTAGACTCAACTCCCCAGGAAATGTAGAAACCCGGTAATACACCGTACCTAGCACTTCCAAATAAAGTTCTATAGTCGTAAGAATCACCATACCAATTCCTATCCTCTGTTGATCCAAAGTAAATCATAATTGGTACACTTAGTGCAAAACCATACTGAAAAATAAATGAGTGTTTTACCTGATAAGGAGTTTTCTTTTTATAACGGTATAATAGATCAAAATTTATAGAGTTTTTCAAATGTCCTATGTCCCAAGGATCATATACAGTTGTTGGATTAAACGAATACCATAGATTTATCACAGCCCCGTGTGAAGTAGTCTGATCTGAGAAGTAATTATAGTTTAATGATATACCTAAGTTAACGCTTGGAGGTGTCGGCCACATCGTTTGAAAATTGTACTTATTCCACATACCTCCAGACACATTACTTACTGATGCTGTAGCACTTTCACCGGGATTATAAGAATACTCTACATATGATCCCGGCCAAAAAGCATCAAGCTCCATCATGTGTCCGACCATAAAACTTACGGCAACCTCATGAGCCTGTTTATACACTACTTTATTATAGTACTCAAGCGTCTTATCAATATCTTTGAGTGCACCTGCCTCAAGGTCCTTAGAGTAGTGTGTTACTACTAACACCCCATTATTATGACCGGCATATCCATATATCTGAAGTTTGTTTTTTTTGTCGGACTCAAAAGTATAAACATTTTGCTTTTCAAGAAAGTTTTTTGCAAATGTCTCCTTGTATAAATTTGCTGTATTGAACAGTGTGTACGGGAGATGCCCACTTTGAGGCATATACTCCAGAAGATAAAAATCCGAGAGTTTATTATCAGTAAATCTAAATATCTTTATTACCTGTTCAGGATAGTACACAGCCTCAATTATTTCCCCCTTAGCGTTTAGAAACTTAGGTTTAGTGCCATTAACAAACTCATATACTTTATCATATATTGTATCAAGAGGCGGTATGGAGTGCTTTGTCGGGATATACCTATCCATATCAACAACCATCTTAACTTCTGTTACAGTTTTTTCGATAATTTTTTCAATTATCTTAGTCTCCGTTTTCACCTCTTTTTCTTTATTGTACTCATCCATGTTCTGATAGATCCGTTTGATCTTATCCCGATCGATAACCATCTCCCCAAACTCTGAGAGTATTGTCATAGTATCCTCATCCATTTTGATGATCTTTCCGTTAAGGATCGACCCGTTATCAATGACAAGAACCTCCCCATGTGCAAAATAACTAACAAACAATAATAACAATAATAACGATAATATATTTTTTCTCATCATTAGCCCCCTACTTAACCTTGCCTACAAAATACCCGTGAAACCTCACCTCTATACCGATAGGGATGAAACTAGCCGCAAGCCCCACAACAGCTCCATTACCCTTAGCATAATTAAGCCCTGCACCGATAAATCCAGCGGTAAACCCACCTACCTCAAACTTAAACCCGTTAGTCATAGCGATCCTGCCGAAAAACATACTCAATCCCCCTCCGATAACAGTGTCCGGTAACCTTGCTATATATTGTTCACCTGTTGTGCTACTATCTAGATCATCCAAAGTCTGATATGGAATAGTTGGTCCAAATCCATAAGGATGATTAATAAATTTGATATTTTGGATAAGATTTAACTCATAGAGGTATGCCTGAGCAAAAGATTTATTGCTCCTCACTATACTGCGGAGCCCTATTTTAAAGTTAAGGTCCCACACAGCAAATATAGGAAAAATGTTGTAATAATCCAGACCAACTGAAAAATTAAATCCGACATCCGACTTTGATCTATTAATGGAGTCTACACTTATCCCGGCATTTATACCAAGCGACGGTCCATAAGCCGGGAAAATGAAAGGCATAAAGCCGCTTGTAGAATAGTCTTCCGATTGCCATTGTTCCTCAGTTGTTTCTCTACTATATGTTTCACTCCTCCCTTCTATATAGTAAAGATTGACCCCGGCCACAAAGCCAATACCGCCGCTAAACATAAACCCTTTATCAGCAGTTTGTACCACTGCAGCAATATACTTCGACTCTACTTTACTAAATTCTATCTTGTTATCATTATCAAAATAGTGAATTAATATCATTTTTTTTGATGTGCCTACATTTTTTTCGGTTATAACCACCGATTTATCATTAAAGTCAAAAATATAGGCATCGTCATCCATCTTATAACTCTTACCTGTTATGGATTTTACATAGTCTGCCGTCTCTTGTAATCTGTAATCATTAAAAACTTCGCTCATCAACATCTTATATGTATATATATTTGACAAGACACCACTCTTAAAGCTATAAACAGTTCCGTCAGATACATACTCAGCACCTGATTGACCGATCACCTCCATACCGTTGTAATAGTAAAATTTAGACCATTTATCATAATTGGTGTTTAAAAGTTCTTTGACCTCAGCGTACTTCATCCCAATATCTGCCCCGAAACACCTATTGACCATCACCTCTACCGGATTACCGCTTAGTGAATTACTACTTTCATCGCCATTAGTTGAGCTTACACCGGCATCTTTCTTGATATCACCGTCAGTGAAAGAGCTTTTAAGGTTACTTTTTATCTCCTTCTCCAAATCACCCAACTCTTTTTCAATGTCTGTCTGTGCAAAAAGACCGACTGAAACCATAAAAACCAACCATAACAATCTTTTCAACATTTTTTCCTCCAAAATAATTTAATTTTACATAGATATTTTTAGTGCAAATGTACCGGTAGTAAGTGCCTTTACTCTGATATATATCCTTTCACCGGCAATATAATTTCTGTATTGTGGTTCAGAATACGCTTGACTCCAGTTACTGACATCATGATTGATTTTATCAGACTGGAAGACTAAAAACATAGACTCAGATGTATAACTGCCTGACCCTTCTAAGTCATTATCAAGATATATCTTGTATGTCCCTGTAGTTGTAACATCGTAGTAGTACCATATCTCGTCATCTACATAGTCAAGCATCCCGGATGACCAGAGACCTAAAGTCATCGGTGCATCAGGTGTTGCAACGACCTTTAAGCCGTAAGTCCCCGTGCTTCCGGATACATACATATCAACATAACCAATATCAGTAACAGGATAATAAACAAGCGGCTTGGTGTAACAACTAATACCATACTTTAAAACATTGTTTGTATCAAAATCAATTACTCTCAAATATGAATCCGCATCATAACTTCCGCTCCCCTCATAACCGTTGTCCATATAAAACTCATACCTGAAGCCTGCATAAAGATCAAAGTAGTACCAATCAAGTTCAAAATTATTAGAAAAACTTTTGTACACCCAACTTCCAAAGTTTGTATATTCGGTCGCAAGTTCATCGCCAATATATGTAATCGTGTAATTTCCGGTGCCACCGGTTACCTTAATGTAGTATGATTGAATGGCTTTTGAAGGGTATGCTAAGTGCGGGTTCTCATTTAACCAAATACTGCCGTTATCAAAAAGTGCCGGTGTTGTTTTATCACTATTGTATATTGAGTAATAAGCACTCCCATCAAAAGATATATTGTAAACAGTATCCTTTATACCCTCAAAGTAGTACCAGTGTTCTACTGAAGAGTTATTAAGATACCCGGAGTAGCTATTCCCCACACTCATAAGAGTATCCGGAAGACTTGGAGTCGACTCATCGACTTTTACACGATAATTATATCCTGAGTAGTTGTAAACTTTGAGGAACAAAGTTTCTGTTGTATCGGCTGTGTACTGATAAGGTGTATTATAAGAACTATAGCCTATGTACTGTATCTCCGACAATTTGTCGGAACCGTATATAGAGACAGCACACTGAGAATCGTATGAACCTGTACCCTCAACACCATTATCAAATGAGATCGTATATGTGTTGCCGGCAGTAACTTCGAGGGGTATCCAATGGACTTCACCCTGTGTGCCGTTAAAATCAAAAGTGTTCCAATACCCATAATCAATCGTAAAAAGATTGGAAACAGATGAAACACTGATCGAATTGTAGTTTTCATCAAAAGAGTTTGATATAATCTTAATATAAACAGTTTCATCTGTCATACTCGCATATTCAAAACTGCCCGATGTTAATGTCCAATGTATCTCGGTTGTCATATCTCCTCGATAAAATGTAATATTCGAATTTGATAAACTAAAGTTAAAAGTGTTAAGATTACCTTCTGTACAATAAAATTTATAATAATTTGATTCACCATATACAAGCAAATTTTGACCGGTGGAGCCATACCCGTATAAAGTCTCTGCATCATATGTACCGGTATATTTTATATGATAGCTTCCACTCGAAGAGGTAGTATATTCTACATACATTGTACCTGTAAAATCAGCCACATACTCATACCTGTTAAATTCTGTAGAGTCCCAATTCCAATAAATCTGGGTTGTTTTATCATTTGCATACAAATAGATTGTTGAGTTGGAAATCAAGTCGGTAGAAAAATGTCCATTCGGGTCAGAGTAATTGTCAGCAACCTGAATAGAGTATCTATGACCTGCAACAACAGTAAAACGATACCACTGACTTTGGTACTGATGAGTAATAGTATTAGACTCCCACATACTATCATAAAGCCATTTTTCAGTACCCGTATAATCACTATCACTCGAACTACCTGCTTCTATTCTCAATGTCAAATTTTGCCCGAGCTGTTCTACTTTTGCTTTTACAGCAACTCTAAGACAGTACACCCCGTCTTTTTGACCTGAATCAAAAACAATATCTCCACCCCATATTTTCGAAATAAATTTCTTATTTGCATCAAGCAACTGGTAATTAACTTCAAAATTTGATGTTTGCGTTATACTATAATTGTTTATACCTGTATTTTTTGTAAAATAAAGATAAAAAACATCATTTGTAAAAGTTACCTGCATTGTGTTTAAAGACTCGCCGTCTGCTGTGACATCATACTCGTGTCCCGGAAAATCTGCCGTTGAAACAATATTATCCGACTCATTATTAAAACCTGAAAATCTATGGAGATTGGTCGAACAGGAGAGTAGACTTCCAACTGCCCATATAATTAAAAAAATCTGTATCAAAACTTTTGATTTTGTCATAACTATCTCCTATTTCAACTTTATCAATTTATAATAGTTAAATTTAATATCTATTCCGATCGGAACAAAGTTAAAATAGATATTGTATGTTGACATTATATTACTGCCAAAATGTTCTCCATAAGCATAGCCGACAACACTTTTCATATAAAAATTAACATCTGCAGAGAATCCCCCCAGATTATCTTTTATCTCAAATCCCCATGAGAAATAAAGTCCACCGGCAATAATATAATCCGGAAAAGTATTAGTTACCTTGGTAGTCCCTGTCATAACAGTTGAACCACTAAGGTAACTGAAGGTCTCATCGGTTGAAGGTAGCACTTGATTAGCAAATGTCGGTGAAAATAACAGACCGATATTACTGACAAATGTCCCTTTTTTATATGGCATCCCTGTTTTAATTTTATTATATAGTCCTACCTCAAATGTATGAAGTGCAAATCGAAGACTCCAATGCACAGTAGATGAATAACCCACGCTGAGAGCGACACCGGCAGCGGCATCAGGCTTGTGGTAATTGAGTAGCGACCCGTTTATCTGAACATTAATTGCTGCTGACGGATATGGTAGCATCCACATATAACTGTAGGTACCGTCAGAAGGGTTCACAGGTGTGCTGGTAAAAGTGGTTTTAAAGGGCATAAAAAAAACCATGCCTCCCCCGCTGCCCACACCGGCACCTACGGTAACCTCTATCATTTTGTCATAAAACACTCTATCAAGTAGTTTTAGCTTCGATTTTAATTCATCAAAATCCGTTGTACCTTTTTCATATATCGCAGAAACTATCATACTGTTTTCTACATTTATAGCTTCAAAAGTTACAACAGAGCCGGATTCAAAATTCACCCGGTTGCCTAGCTGTTTACCGCCAAAATCTTTTGACAAATCCATTGCAGAGTCACTTAGATAAGCAGTTATGTTTCCGGATTTTAACAAATACTTACTGAGAATAACCCTTGAAACAACGCTATTTTCAAAAAAATAACAAACATATTTGTATCCTGTACGACTAGTATCAAATATCTCTAAAAAGTTTTTAGTTTTGTTTATTGTTTGAGATATTTCTGAGTAGCTGTAACTGTCAAAAACTTTATCAGCTTTATCACCAAGAGAAAAAATCTTATTTTCTTTTGTAAACTCTTTATCGCTATCCTTGATTTCTGTTGATTTTTTATCATTTACAGAATCCTCAGTTACAGTTATTTTGTAAGTTTGATTATCATCAGTTTTAACAGAAGAAAACTCTTTAGAAATTTTACTAAGTTCTTCTTCTGTTTTATCAAGATCATCAAGTTTATTATTTATTATTTCTGACTGTGTCTTTTTTGTGTCTGCATTTAGATCAACAACATTTCCGTCATCCCATCTGATCCTGGATATCTTATCTTTATCGATAGTCATCTCACCATAATCAGTAAGGATCCGCACCGTTTTCTCTGATTCTTCAAGTATTTTACCTATAAGCAAAGTACCGCTTTTCATTTCCAACTGATCAGCTGAAATGAAGGCTAAAATTCCCGATAAAATAACAATTATAGCTATTTTTTTACATAACATTTAAAACTCCGTTTAGTAAAGGCGGTATCAGAATATCAACATTGATTCTTAACCAATGCATTTTTTATTACATACTAAAGCTAATATCCTCATATAACCATGTTATATGAGGATAATATAGATAAAATAAGTCCAAAAAAATATCTACTTTTCCAAATAATCAGACGCTATAATGGCAAAGGCTATTTTACCCGGAGCTGGAGCAAAAGATTTTGAAATCTCAAAATAAAGATAAATATATGTACCCTTACTTGAATCCCAAGGTTCGAGCATTTTACCGGCTTTTCTATAAACATGATACCACTCTTTGTAACCATCCCAATATACACAGCTTGGAATTATAATTTCACTACCATCCTCATATTTGAAATCTGGACCATCTGACCATCCATCCCCAACTTCTCCCCCCGGTAATGCCGGAGATGCCGAGTGCCCGTAAAAATTATCAAATATAACCGCAGCATAGTACTTGCCCTCAACAGGTGTAAATCTTTTCCAAAAATACCACCTCTGTTGCCACGACTGAACATCCATATAATAATAAGTATTAATATTGATATCGTCAGCTGACCAAAAATCATTTGTTGCATCCAATGTAAAACCAACCTGTGGCATCCCTTGAAACCACTCTACTCTTGGCACAAGGACTACCGGATCATCGGACACATCCTTCACATCCTTACCATACTTATCAAACCACTCCGCCTCGTTATTAGGGAACCGATCGCAGCTAAAACTAAATATCACAAATAAAACTAATGTAATAATAAAATATAAGTTTTTCATACTGTTTTTTTCCTCCTCTACCAATTAATCTTAAAACCAAGATAAACGCCATTATTAAATGCGGTCTCGATCTCATAGTGTAAACCTGCCGCTTTCTTTTTAGGTTTGTAAACACTCATAGGTATACCGACTATCATAAAGATGGCACCCAGTCCCATAGTCGCTATACTTGAGGCAAAAAATGCTATATCCTGGTTATTTATTTGCGTAAATTCCGCATAAGTAGTAGCTTTAGTCTTTAGGTCAGTATAATAAACATTATCAAACACAAAAATACCTGCACCGATCAGAAGTAATACCCCGCCGGCGGACAATAACCCAATTCCGGCTTTGTTGCCGGATGTTAAAGTTAAAATATTCTTTTTGGCAATTTCAACTTCTTTTTCTTTAACAAGTATCTCTGCTTTTAACCTTTCTTCTTCTTCAGCTTTTTTCTTAAGCTCTTCATCTTTTTTTACTACTTCAACTTTTGTTTTCTCTGCATCCAATTCTTTCCGCTTATCTGCATCGTACTCTTCTTGAGTATAAAAAAACTTCTTGATCTGATCTCTATCAACAACAAACTCACCAAAATCAGATAAAATTGTCATCGTATCCTCATCCATTTTAATAATCTTACCGGAGATTACAGATCCACTGTTTAAGATTATTACTTCACTATACCCGGCAATCACCAAAGACATAAAGACTAACACAAAAAAACTTTTCATAAAACCTCCTAAAAATTTAATATTTATGATCAAAATTTCGCTTTTAACCCTAAAAAAAGGTCGCCTGAGTATAATATGTCAATGTCAGGCATTATCGATAGTGACAATAAGGGCTGTCCTGTGAGTTTATTATAAATAACTTTAGTTTTAAACAACTTATTAAAATGATTACCTGCAATCGCTGTTAAAACAATAAATATAGATAGAGTTGCAACTGGAGCAGAAATCATAAACATAGTATACATTAAAAAATCTGAGTACCCCAAACTACTATAAAAATTCTTCATAGACGGGAAAATGATACCTACCGGCTGGAAATTATCATAATTTAATAAATATATATAAGCATCAACAAAAAACAATGTTAGTGGTATTGTCGCGATAAGCCCTAGGCTCCCAATTGATGTTAAAACAGCCCCGGCTATTGTAAGTTCGCGTGAGATTTTATTAAGCCGTACTTTTTCATCAACGATATTTGATGAAAGCCCCCATCGAGTAACAAAAAATGTCTGATAAATCGACCGTTCTGATACCGTTAGTTTGCTCATATTTTCTTGATGCCCATCCACTGCTTTAATCACCTCTTTAAGAACTATTTTTTCTGTTTCAATGGTTGTTTTTTCCAATGATTTCTTTTCAGAATTATACTGATCCATATTTTGATAAATTGTAAGAATATTTTCTCTGTCAATTACAATCTCCCCAATATCAGAAATTATTGTCATCGTATCCTCATCCATTTTAATAATTTTCCCATTAATTATCGAGCCGTTTTTAAGCTCAAGTACCTCAGCATTCGATAAAAAAGCAGTGAAAATAAAAACCAATAATAAAACCATTTTGTTCATAAGATTTCTCCTTTGTTTACATCTACTTCATACTGCCGTACAGTACAAATGGTGCCCAATAAAAAGGAGCTTGATACTTGTCAAATTTTTCTCTATACTCTTTTTTGGTTTCACGCAACGCTATAAATGGGGGTTGCCCATCTTTTATCTTTTTAAAGAATATTTTCATAAAATTTTGCGTTGACTCATCACCTATCGACCAAAGAGTAACCAAAACACTTTTTGCTCCTGCAATAAAAAAACTCTGACTCAAACCGGCAACACCTTCACCACCTTCTACTTTTCCTTTTCCTGTTTCACATGCAGATAGTATAACAAAAGGGTTGTTGAGTTTAAGGTTAATAATCTCATTTGCATTAAGATAACCATCGTCGACTATTTTGAACCTCTCGAGATCCTGCGTAGCAATTTTATCTGTAAGACTCATAACAAGAGAGGACATTTGAGGATTATCTTTCTCCATATACCCATGAACTGAAAATAATAAAACTTTGGCTTTTGCAAGAGTTCCGTTCTCAGATAAATATTTAACCCGTTCCTCACTGACTGCAGGCCCCATAAAAGTCATATTATTACTAAATATATTAGCAGCTTCAAAGATCTCAACCTTTGAGTTAGGCAGATCTACCCAACTCAACCCCTTATTCTGGAAATACTCTATATTGTTTCTTGCCGGATCATAGGTTAAAAAATTCTCAGGAATATCATTAACCATAGACTTAAGCTCAAAGTCATTTAAAGGTAGTTTTCGTGTAGTAATCTTATTCCCGCCCATTTCTGTTATCGTAAACGGATAGGAGGCACCTCCAAACCCAATAAAATCTATAGCATCTTCTTTAACAATCTGTTTTTTTGATGAAAGCATGTTTAAAACAGATAAGGACTGAATATAAGCCAGATTAAACCTATCGCCTAGATAAAAATACTTATCTTGCTTAAAATCCCTTATAATTATCCCTTCAACCGGCATAGTCCACAAATTCCCATCAGGACAATAATAAATATTATCTACATCGTTTAGGTATTCATACACTTCTTTAGTGATCAGTCTTTCGGCAAAGTAGCCATAAAGATTTTTGATAGAGTCCATAACCTCTTCAGATGAGAGCGTGTCCTTGTTTTTCTCAATTACTATACCTCTTAAATGAGAAACATTACCGGCATCATTCATTGCCATTTTTAATTTACCCGATTTCAACAATGAATCAACAGCACTTGCATACTCTTCACTCTTAACCTTAAAAGACGAATACATTGAGTTATTCATCAGCTCAGCTACAGAGTCTAAACCATCATCTAAAGGCAATACAAGAGGTGCTTTCATATCTTTCTTAATTAAGAACACATAGTTTTTCTTTGATATAAAAAACATCATAACAGCGTCTTTTGGATTTAATACATTCTTGACATCTTGAAACTTTAAGATCATCGGGTTTTTAATTTCTTTAAATCTTGGATATTTTTCCTCGAGAGATAAAACATATTTTGACATCTCATCATTAACTTTGATTAGATCATCCTGATAAACAGTTAATTCATTTATATCATTTACACCGCTATCAATTTTTTGCTGAAGATAATTGATAGAGTTAGTCAGTTCATTAAATTTGCTAACATCCTCTGTTGAGGCTTCAACATTTACAAGAGCAGACCTCACTGAAAGATTATTCAAGAACAATCGAGCCCTTGACTGCTCATAAACATCAAATGCTTCAACATATTTTTTTGACTCGATTAATGCGAGAGTCAAATAACGATAAGCCTGTTCTACACTCATAAAGAAACGCTTATTCTTTTCGTTATTAATAACTATCGTTGACCTAAGTTTTTCGATATTACTTATAGCATTTTTAAAAGTCTGAGTCGCACTATTTAACTGACCTATGCTATATTCACTGATACCGATATTTATTAATAAAACTGTTTTATCCTGTAGAGTCAACTGCTCACTTAAGTTATTGGCCTTGTTAAAAAAAAGAAGTGCGTTCTCATATTTATTCCAGTTAGAATAGGCTATACCGATATAATTAAAAATTGTAAAAACTGATTTAGAATCACCTATCTGCTGGGCAATTCTAAAAGCTTCATCGAGCTTTTGTATTGCCAGGGCAGGATTACTTGATAAAAAAATTTCTCCATAAGCTACCAGCATTTTTATCTTTAAGATATATTCCGTGTCTGAAGTAAACTGATTTAATGCCATATCTAACAGATTAACTTTTTCGTCCATATTTTTGGAAAGATTTGCACTGATTAAAAAAAACTTAGAAATAATCTCCTTATTACCCGACAATAAAATCTCTTCTTTGTATTTACTTAACCAGTTACCATCAGTTTTTATTGTCTGCAATAACGGTGCTGTATCGATTATCTCATTCAATACTTTATAATACTCTGATTTATCGAGCTTTTTGAGAATAGTCGATGATTCATTTAAAATTGACAAGCCTCGCTCATATTCACCGGAAATTTTATATAATACCCCGCGACCTTTAAGAACTATTGCATACTCAAGATGATTGTTATTTTCTTTAAAATATTGTTCTGATTCATCAAAGTATTTCGATGCGGCAACCTTATTTTGATTAAAATACAACTCTAAAAACCCAAGATTAGTAAGCCATTTATATTTTAGTAATTGCATTTTTTCATCTGTTGTAATATTTGTTAACAGATCAAGAGATTTTCTATAATACTTTATGGCATTCGCCCCGTTGTTAGCCTTCTCATAAACTTTAGCACCGGCAGAATAGGTTAACAGTGCCTCTTTAAACATCTTCTCTTTCTCAAATATTTGCCCCCACTTAGAATACAAAAGTGCCGCTTGATAGAAAGCCCCATTATCCATATAGGATTTTATCAAACTGTTATCACTTTTATACGCTTTTACATCTACTGCCCCCCAAGAAATTGTTACAATCCACATGGTGAAGAATGATATAAAAAAAGTTTTCACTTTTGCCTCCTATGATACAAAAAATCCTAATCAGTTAACATCATACAAAAAACATCAAGGCCGCCGTTATTTTGCTGACCATTGAGTTTACCCCTGGTTTCACCTATTATATAGTAGAAATCCAAACCAACACAGAGACCATAACACTCATCATCCTGATCAGTACCATATAACTTTGTAAATAATCTTTTACCGTTATTGTCAAACTTTGATAAAACGATGTCTGAACCGCCATTATATGCCTGGCCGTCAATACTCCCCTTGGTCCTTCCGGTTACATAAACACTATCAAGACGAGCAAAGACAAAATAACCATAGTCATTTTTACCACTACCTACTGTTCGTGTCCACAACCTTTTACCGTCTGTTGAAAATTTTGATAAAAAGATATCACTGTCTCCATATGCAAACTGGCCATCTAACGAGCCTTTTGTCTCACCGGTTACATAGATTCCATCGATACCTGCACTAACACTGTTACCGTAGTCGGAATTACCAGTTCCATATTGTACTGTCCATAGTAAATTTCCTGCCGGACTTAATTTTGCCACAACGATATCACTATTTCCTTTATTCATAGCGTTATTGATACTCCCCAGAGTGCTGCCTGTAACATATACATTATTATCCAATACAGCAACGCCGTTCCCCTCATCTACATTAGCACTACCGAAGCTCTTGACCCAAAGTTTGTTGCCTCCAAAGTTGTATTTTGCAACAAAAATATCATAGTTACCCATATTACCTGAACCGGATATATCACCTCTCGAAGAGCCAACGATATAAACCCCATCTTCACTCAAACTGACCGCTTTTACCTTATCCTTATCTTTTGAACCGAATATTTTTGTCCATAACCTTACTCCCGAGAAGCTATACTTGGCAATAAACGCATTGGTATCACCGATTAACGGTTGATTATCTATCACCCCTTTTGCATAGCCAACAACATATATACCATCTTTACCTACTGCGACACCGGTACCGCTATCTCCAGCCTTTGAACCAAACTGACTTGACCAAACTCTATTTCCCGAAAAATCTAATTTCACCAAATACACATCAGAGTCTCCCTGAGATACACCACCGTAGAAACCGCCATAAGTATAACCGGTAATGTAAATTCCATCAGCCCCTATTGCAACCGCTTGTCCAGAGTCACTTACTTTGGTACCAAGAAGAGATGTCCACTTGTTTTGCTTCATTTTTTCTAGCTGCTTTTGTTCTTCTTCAAATATTTTTCGGAGAAGCTCCTGTTCCTCTTTCAAGCGTTTCTCTTCCTCTTCTCTTTTCTTCTTCAACTCTTGTTCAAGTTCTTTTCGAAGTTTTAATAGATTGTTAATTTCAGTTTTTAATTCCTTATAGTACACATTATCTACAAATTGTTTATTATACGATATTTCAAGCATTTCAAGAGCAAGTTCATATTCACCGCTCTGCTTAGCTTTCTCAATAGCCTCTTTAGCCTCAAAAGTATTTGATATTTTTGAAAAATATCTATCTGCAATCTTTTTAATCTCATCTGCAATATCTTTATCGCTCATTTTTTTAGTTTTACTTTGAATGATTGCTGTCTTTATAAAACTCACCTCATACTGATCCGAAAATTCATTCGCAAGCATCATTACAAGATCCTCATCAAAAACAAAAGACTCATCCTCTTTTTTTTCAACCAAATTGCCGCTCTTTATCATTTCCTTTAAAGATGATATATCAACCTCACCATCCTTTTTTATAACTTTCTCTGCGTACTCCTTTGCACTTATCTTATCCCCTTTGATATTCTTAATAATTGACATCTCAAGGTAATCATTAGCAGTTGCAGATTTGTTATCTTCCCGATTTTTAATAATTTTTTCACCGGCTTCTATATAAAATTTATACTGTGAACCATCAAGAGTTTCAAGCTGTGCGATTGAAACATTAACCTTTTTTTTAAAAGGTGACGATAAAAAACCGGTTATCTGTTTTAATAAATTTCCCAGGCCAGACTCACTGTAAATGGGTGAAACAGATAAAGAAATGGCAATCATCAATAATAAAAACTTTTTCATAAAACACTCCGCTATGCTTTGATTTCTGACTGTTGCAATAATTTAATATTTTCTAAAAACTCTCTGTAATATTTATCAGCAAAGTAAAAATACTTCATGGTTTTTTGAACATCTTTAGTATCATTGAAGACCTTTTCCATATTTTCATAGACAGCTATCATATCAAGCTGTGACTTAACTGCCTTCTTCAGATACTCATTTTCTGATTGAATTCCTAAATAAAACAGCTTTGCTTCCTTTATTACAGCAAAACACTCGGTTAATACCTCTTTAAATTTTACCTCATCGATTTTTTCACTTTTGTTGAGCTCGTTTATCTGTGTCAAAATCCTTACTTGATTATATAAAGCTTCAGATGTTAAGATATAATCTGTATTTATTACCGGCTTAGAACATCCTGTTAAAAACAGGGAAATAATAATAAAAAGAAAAAATTTGTTAAATTTCATCAAACTCTCCTAGTAATTGTCTGCAGGAACTATTGTATATACACAAGATGTTTGTGTAACCTGCTCTTTTGTAATTCCCTTTACACTCTCAAGGATTACACCTCTTAACGCATCACCCTCTATGACTGGAACATCATTTTCATAATCAAAATCATTTTTAAAATCAACAGTACTTGCTATTGCCACAAGCATCTCACTACCGTATGGTGGACTTAGTTTTAATTTAAAAGGTGAAAACTTCGGATCACCAATCTTATAGACTTGGTTTTTCTTTATAAAATTGTTTTTATCGTAAAAATTCGGAAAAAGAAGCACAGCATTCCCATCCGCTGACACAAGATAAACTCGTAGGTAACAATCTTTGTTTGATGTAAAATGCGGAACAAGATACTCACCTTGTTTATAAGTAGAATAATCACCCTTATCTGGCCATATCTTAATATTAAAAGTTTGGTTTTCAAAAAGATTAGAAATCTCAGAGTATTTCTTAGAGAAATCATCAACATTATCAGGCTTTATCTTTATGTTTTTGAAAATGGATTTCTTTACATAAAACATATCTGAATAAACAAAGTTTTTTTCATTCATGTCGTAAACCTTAATCTCAAACTCAATATTATCTGCACTATCCCAATAACTTCCGCTTACAAACCCCTGAACCTTTGAGTAGAGACTGTCTGTCTCCTCATTTTTTTCGATGGTTACACCTCTGGTTGTCAGTCCGGACTGATCAAGATATTTGTTAAACTCAGGATCGTTGTATTCCTTAAGAAACCCGAGTTTTATGAATGAACTTTGGATCTTACTTCGAAAGTACCCGCTTATTTCACCCGAATAGTGCTTACCTTTGTAGTTGAAATTAGATATTGTTAAACTCTTTATCCTTGGATACTTTTTATTCATTTGAGTAAATACTTTTCTAACCTCAAAACCGATAGGATCCAAATTGCGTTCTATCATCTCTTCAATTTTATTTTTTGGAATTTCTGCAAGTACATACCACTTCTTACCACGCTTATCCTCTACAAGCTTTGAGAATTCAACACCATATATCTCTGCATTGCTTGTTGCCTTCAGATCACTCTTTATATACTCTGATGCCGTCTCAACACCGTCTTTTTCTATAGACAAACTTTTAACTTCAATAGTTGAATCTATTTGAGTTATTATATATGATGCAACTTGTGCTAAAGCGTTTTTTTTGGCGATCTCCAGCCCCTCAGACGACTTCTCTTTCTTATACTCATAAAAACCTAAAAAATAGACCTTACTATCTGACCGTGGCGGAGATTGAAACCAGTCCGGCATTTCGCCTTTTACACTATCATTAGTTTTACACTGAACAAGTAACAGCACGATGAAAACTACATATGCAAATGATCTAAAACATGACATAAATTACTCCTAAAATATAATTTGACATAATATTTACCTTTACAATATTAAATGATATTAATCAATCAATTTTTTATTATTAATTGTGTTTTTTAATAAAATTACTAGATTAACGCCATAATGCTATGATTTCACTATTAGATGTGTTGTTATAATAACATTCAACTATATGCCTTGATATTTCAAGAATCTTATTCAAGTATTCCGAAATTTTTTTGACCTACACGACAAACAACGAAATGTTTTAACTTTGATTTTTTAACTGATGACCTGATTCACAATCCTCTACATTAAAATCCATTGCATTAATTTCTATTACTGATAAACAGATTATAACAGTTTACATATAACGCTTTATAACTAAAGATTCTTGAAATATTAAGTAATGAATTCTTGAGAAGAAGATTTTTTAAAAAAAAGAAGATAGACATGTCAAATAAAGCAGAGTAGTTATTTTATTTAAGCACGACGACTTAAACTCGTCTTGCTCAAGCATATATATACAACACGCTGTTCCAAAACTCTTTAACCATTAGACGAATGTATAAAATAAATATAAGTAAAAAGATTAAAAAATCGATTTTCTGTAACTTCCTTAAGTTAACATGTTATGATTTTCTGTATCCTTCCCACCTCAACTGATTGTTTTAGAAATGAGCAAAAGCTCATTTCTAAAACAAATAGGGTTTTACTTTAATAGCTTATTAAAAACAGGCTATTAAAGTAAAATATTAATTACTCTTCCTTGTGTACGATGTTTCAGTTATATTAAATCTTAGATTATCAATCCAAATATTATTACCACCTGAAATATTTTTAACTTCAAAATTATCTACTTTCTGAGGTACTCTTTCTACTTTATTTGTAGAAATATCATAAGTAGTAATCCCGGTAACTTGTGTATTATTAACAAATAAATTTAATCGATATGTAGACAAGTCAAAATCAACTCGTATTTTAATCCAGTCTCCAATTTTATTGCCGGTAGAGTGCTTTGTATATTTCATATTGCTATACTCAATATTTGAACCAGTAGTATACTCATTATCTACATATGAAACCCAAAGCACGATATCGCTCTTTGCTCCATCATCTATCGCTGACAAATATACTTTAAATGGAAAATCAAAATCTAATCTTCCACCAGCTCCAATATTTAACTTAGGAAAAATCACTAAAGATGCATCATCCATATACCGTATACCTTTTGAATCGAGTATTGATCTTGCTGCCACCCTGTTTGCCGGTGTAACAGAGCTGTTAACTGATGAATAATCAGTTAGATTATATACAACATAGTTAATCTGTTGAATTCTATTTCCCGTTGACTGAGCTGCAGTACCTGCTAATCCACTATCTCTTGTATAAATACTAGAAGTAGTAGGGTCTGAATTGATCATATTTCTTAATACTTCATACATTCTCATTAAATCAGCTTGTGTAATACTACTTTGAATAATAAATCCTTCTTGAGCCGGAAGTAGCGGATCAATAACTTGCAAATCAGCTACATATGTATACTGTCCCCTTAAAAAATCCCAGTCCGATTCCAATGTCGGATTTGTATGACTTACTCTGTCAAAGTCTACTCTATTAGAACCATTAGTAGGTAACGCATCTAAGTTATACACAAAATAACTTGGAATAGTCACATCAACCGATGTTCTATCAGTAGATGCATACAAAATATTTCTTTGAGTATCAGTTATTTCAAGATCAGTAAGCATGTTTGCAATCCTAAAGCTATTATTCCATGCGGCAAAATTTGGATATATAGACGGCAATGCATTAGCTCCTAAAGATGTATTATGAGCCAAATAATTATAATCTCTTGTAGATAGAATATTGACATCAGCTTCAATTACGGCTTGACTATAAAGATTACCTACAAATGGTAATGATCTTGATAGCACAGAGGCATTTGGCAACTTGTAAGCCGGCCACGAACTCCCTTTTGTTGTATCTATTGACCATACCCCACTTGCACTAAAACCTAAAACCTCAAGCATACTATTATCTGATAAATTATTAAAATCTGTGAAAAATTGAGTATATGATTTATCAGTTGTAAATGACCTAACAGAAGATTCAACCATTGAACCAAATGTGTCTTTTACAATTACTTTCCAGTAATATGTAGTATTCACCGCTAATGTCGGTTGATAAAAATTACTTGTAATATCAGTTGCCACAACATTTGCAGCTGTTAAGTTATAACTTGTCCCTAAATATACATCATACTTTAACAAATCCCCTAAATTACTTGTTGTGCCGTTCCAACTTAATATCTGTTTAGTTGTTACAAGATTAGAATTCCCATCTGCCGGACCCAACAATCCTATTGAAGGGAGTGCCTTTTTTTCCTCACTTGTACTGAAGTTGTAAAGCGGAGATGTCACAAACTTTGAACTATTAGATATCTTAACATACCAAAAATAATCAGTATTCTTTTCTACATTTGCATCTATCTCCCAGCTTGAACCATTTACTACACCGTAACCTAAGCTTGACATTGTTTCAAAATTAAAATCTTCTAATGATCCTGTTTGTATAAAAAACTCAGCCTTTAAATCTGTATTTTGCGGATCGACTACAATATTATTTGGAAATTTCAACAACACTCTATTTTTATCCCAATGCAACGATCCATTTTTGGGTTCCACACCTGCAATAGATACTACGCTTTGATCAAAATAAGGACCATAATTAGATGCTGTTTTAAAATTCATAATGCTACTCTCAGATCTTAATCCACTTTCAGTTGTAATTATTACCTTCCAATAATAATTAGTCCCAGGTTTTAAAATTCTGCTATCTTCATTAGCATTTGTAGCATACATGGCTTTAAGGATATTTTCAACTGATATCTCATTAATTGCATCATCTTCAAAACTTGTTGAATATACTTTTGGGGGAGGTGTACTTGTACCAAAACAAATATCAGCATTATATTTCCCCGGTGAAAACTCTGCTTCGTTTAAACTTTTATAATAATCTATTAAAGCTTCATATTGTTGAACAACAGTTTCAATATTTTGACCTTGAGTCAAACCAACAAACATTGTACTTCCTACTTGTTTTACATCAGTAGGGTCTACAATATCAGAATATACAGTACTTGCAATTGTAGCAAATTCGTTAAATGTTATATTGTATTTTTGCAGTGTTTCCAAAAGAGAGTGAACTGCCTCAGATCTTACGGTTGACCATCTCAAATGTGTTATATGACCGCCCTCTACATTTTCTGTTCCATCAGCCGGAAATGGAAAATTAATTTGAAATGCAGTATTTTCTAAGGAAATTCCATCCACTGAAGTACTACTCTTCGATTCGCTATTTTCGGCTGGACTACACCCAAAATAACCAAAAACAATAAACAACATCATTACTAAGCTAACTATTTTTTTCACCACACACACTCCTTTAAGTAAAATTAAGCAATAATAATCCTATTATGTCATTTTGTCAACATTTTTTTTGAAGTTTAGGCAGGTTTATCTTACCTTTTTTATATAGTGGATAAACAGCCAACCTACAGAAATCAGAATAGATGCCGCCTAAAGAGGAGTTAAGTTGTCATATTTAAGAGGTTCTTGCAAAAATTCAATATTTATTTTTGCGATAACTTCATAAGATAATTTTTAAAAACAATAGTGCATAATTACTTATATGTACTTCTAATTACACTTAAATATAGTCTTTTTAACACCACCGTTTAGAACAGGAGCTTATCCATTTCAACTATGTAAAAACGAGATTTGATGCGGTGTTGTGAAGTGCCGAACGCCTTTTGATAATGGAAAAATTAAGTAAATTGGAAAATATCAATATTTACAAATTGTTTATTACTGTTACCGCACTGCTCTATCTTCTTTTACTTGAATTCTACATGTGGATAATCGTGACTATCAATCAATCATTCCATTGACACAATGAATTAAATTTTATATATAATATTAACTGATTCATGGAGTATTATTTATGAAAACAAAGTTTGGTTTTTTTAATTTATTGATTTTTTGTGTTTTATTTGCTTCTTGTACTGTTACTAACAATCCTTCAACAAGTAAAATAACAGATTTTTATTATTATAGTAATAATCAAAATTGGGATATAAGACAGCCGGCAGAATTTGAACCATCTGAGGCTGTAATGATAACCTCAAATATTGGGTTCCCCGTAGAACTTGTTACCGAAATATCTAAATCAGATAAAATTATTATCATCACAGACGATGAAACCCGTAAACAAGAATTAACAAGTTATTTTACTGACAACAATGTAGAATTATCAAATTGTGAATTTTGGATTGAACAGTTCGACGAAATGTGGACACGAGACTTTGGTCCATGGTTTAGGTTTACCAAAGACGGATCATACCAAATTGTTGATTTTACATATAATAGAGAATATAGAGTCTTTGATAATGAGATCCCTTCTAAGTACGCTCAGATTAAGTCATTAAGTTTAGTCAACCTTGATTTAATTCATTGTGGCGGTAACTATATGACAGACGGCTATGCAACGGCTATAATGACAGATCTGATTTATGATGAAAATACAGGCGGCCAAACACTTATTGATCAAAAACATAAAGATGTTCTGGGTATAAAAAGACTCTATGCCGTTGAGGATGCACTTGGTTATTATATAAGACATATCGATTGTTGGGCAAAACTACTTGCTCCCGACAAGATTCTTTTGCTACAGGTGTCCCCCAATCACCAAAGATATCATAATTTTATAGATGCAAAAAATTATTTTGAGGGATTAACAACTTCCTATGGAACTAAATATAAAATATATACTATAACTTTACCTGATAGTGACATACAATATGCTTATACCAATTCACTGATTCTTAATAATAGAGTTTTTGTTCCGCTTACGACCCAAGACATGGAAACTAATGATTATGCAATTGAGCAATATCAAAATGCAATGCCGGGTTACGAAATTGTAGGGGTATTAGGCGAATCCTGGAAATCTACAGATGCTCTTCATTGTCGTGTAAAAGAAATAGCTGATAAAAATATGATTTCTATCGAGATGTTAAGTGTATATAATGTTGGAACTTCTATTGAATTTAAATGCAGAATTATTCCGTATAGCGGAGGAAATATAACAGAAAAAAAACTATACTACAAAACTGACGCAAATTGGAACCAATCTAATCTTATCTCTTACGGTGATAATGTATATTTTTACAAAATCAACAAACCGAAAACCGGAGAAACAGTTCAGTTTTATTTTGCTGCGAAAGACAGTAATGGAAAAACAAATCAACTGCCATATATGGGCGAACTTGATCCACTGAATTTTACAGTTGATTAGATCTTTGTGATGATTGGTTTGAATTTAAAGAGTTATTAAAGTATCGGGTTGACTCAAATATTCTCTCTTTTTTTTCTATAACTTATAAGCGGTTATGTAGACAGATTCTTTTTTGCGTTTTGGCACATCGGAGTCTCCTAAATCTCCCTCACCATAACCTACGGATGTTATCTGTTGAAAACCGGCATCCTCAAGAAGAGCAATTATAATTTGCGAGTTATACATAAACCTGTGAAACCAACCATATATGAGTTTGTTTGCGGCTATCATAGGGTCTGTTATATCTTGATCAACAGGGATTCCGTCAGGAGACGAAAGGTAATTAAGAAGATAAGGAAAACTAACTCTTAAAACACCTCCCTGTTTGAGATACTTGTAGCAGTTTATAAAAACTGATTTGATACATACCGGCGGTATATGTTCAATAACATGTGAAAGAACAACACCCTTTGCTGTATCACTAAGATTTTTATCATACCTTGTCAGATCAAGGTGATACCTGGTTGCCCTTTTTTTAAAAATATTTTTAAGAAAAAGCTTTAGTGTCGGAAAGAGGTCTATATTTATCATATTTTGGCTTAATACAGCACCGCACCCAATGTTTATTATAAGATCTTTGTTTTTTGAGAGTTTTTTTATAGGCCTGTTGCAGCCTGCGTTCTGTAAAATATGAGTCATAAAAAAACTGAAGTTATTAGAAATATCTCTAAGAATTGAGGTAAAAAAGCCGCCCTTTAATGTTATAAACTCAGCTGTTTTGTCAAATTCTGAGATGAGTTTGTGCCTATCTCTCAAATTGTTCTCCTTAACTGTTTATTGCCAAGTATATATACATTTTTAATTTATTTTTTGCAATAAATTTAATTCTATGCAGTTAATTCTATGCAGCATATCTAAAACGATATAAAAAATTTGCCTCTTAGGTAGCATACGCAGATTTATTTACAGAGACATGCTAATTGTGGCTGTTTTTAGATTCTCTTCTATATATCCGATTCTATATCCGATTCTGTTTGCTGTTATTTCTTTTGTTATTTCCTGTAGTTTTATTTGGTTTCACTATCTCACATTCATTTGCTATATTTATTATAATAAAACTCATATGTTTTGTTTTTAACATACCCGAGAGCAACCGCTTTATTTAACCAGCGGATTGGTTCTTGCCCGGCCCCGATCTCACCGAGAGAAATAGCCATTGCAAATGCAATATCTTTTTTAATATCACCATCGATAACTATATCAAAATAACTTTCTACAAGTGCCTTAGTCTTATTATAGTCTTTATCTTTATATGTCGAGATCCATACAGCATTGTTTAAAGCATAGATTCCATATGCCTCTGTGCTAAACTTAACAAGGTACTCCTCAAACAGATCAAGACTCTTAGGGTACTCTTGAAGTGACATCCTTAGCCGTGCGGAATTATAGATCCGCAAAGAACCACTCTTTCTGATATAAGCAGAATAATACTTCTCTGCCGCTTCAGAGATTTTACCGAGCTTTTCATACAGATAGGCCACCATATCAGAGTATTTTGGATCATCAGAGAATACCTCACACTCCTGATAAAATTTTAATGCCTTCGTAAAATCGTTTTGCATATTGTAGAGCCAACCTATCAGTTCACAAACAACAACATCAAAACTAAAAAGCGCGTATGACTTAAGATAATGTTCCATCGCTTTGTCGTATAGCTTATCCCTAAAAAATATAGAACCTTGATTCTTATAAGCAGCAATCTCTCTTAGATGAGAAGCTTCTACCCCTTTTATTGATTCTGTCAAAATTTTAACGCTCTCCGCCGGTGTTGTATCTTGATTTTTCTTAAAATCAAGCCTCTCAAATCCGGTTTTGGCTATGAGGTTTTTAAAAACAAAATCGTAGTAAAAAAGCTCCCCCTCCCCGTTATACCAATCAGGCCACATCTTCTTATACGGTTCCCTGAAAACATGTTGAATAAGCTTATGCTCCGATCTATAGTTTGCTTCTACAATGTGAAAAAACTCATGGATTAGCCCCAGATAGTCACCCAAAACCGAACTGCCCATTAGTATAGTTCCCCTTGTTGCAGTTGAGTAAAGCACAAAAGGTACAAACGGTAGATTGGTAAATCCCGCAACTCCATAGACGGGTACATCTTTATTTGGGGTAACATAGATCACAGTATCAACTGTATTTCGATTTCTATATAGAATCTCACCGATATACGGTGTAACTGTATGGATATCAGACTCATGAACATCGATAGACTCTGCCAGACCAACCCATTTTCTATGATGAATCTCTGTAACTGACGAGTTTACATGTTCAAAGAA
>CAYYKD010000034.1:37453-42702 GCA_964471825.1 uncultured Spirochaetales bacterium | reverse complement strand
TCACCAATAATAACATAAGCGAGTTTGAGGGCTACTACGCATCTGTTTTGTATGCATTTTTTTCGGCGATCAACTGTCAGATAATTCCTGAAGATATCACCAACCGCGGGCAGGCGGATATGACGGTAAAACTGAAAGACAATGTGTTTGTTATGGAGATAAAGGTTGATAAAGAGTCTCACGCCCATGAGCGGAGTGACGGAGATGAGAATACAGAAAAGAACGAAGCACTTACGCAGATTCAAAAGTTGAATTACGCCGCAAAATATATCGGGAAAGAAGGCGTATCGGTGTTTGAGGTTGGTATGATATTCTCTATGGCTGGACGCAATCTCTTTGCGTTTGATTGGGTGAAGAGATAATTTTTTTATATTTAGTTTTTTTAATTTACCTGTATTAATATGATATTTTACAATAATTACTTAAAGCTAATTAATGCAAATATAATAATAAAATGGTAACAGTTGTGAGTAAGTCTGATAATCCGGTTAATATGTTCTAAACAGAAAAATAATACCTAAAGGATTCATATGCGAAAAAAAAACAAATTATTAATATTTTATATACTGATAATTACCTTAACTTCATTTAACATAAATGCAAATATTGTAAAAGATGGAATTGCTGATTTAAGTAGTATTGATTTTGAAGATCATGCCTCAGTGTCCTTGAATGGCAAGTGGCAAATGCTATGGAATCGTTTTGCACAACCGACTGATTTTCGATCAACTAATGCCTTATATGTCAAAGTACCTGATGATTGGAATAACTATAAAAAAATTAATGCAAATCAAACAGCGTATGGATATGCTACTTTTTACATCAGAGTTAAACTCTCTGATCATCGGCCAACGCTTGGAATATATATTACAAACGCCTCTACTGCCTATGAAGTTTATATTAATGACACAAGGATTGGCGGTGACGGTATTATCGGGAAAACTAAGTCAGAAATGATCCCCTCCGAACTACCTAAGCTAATGCTTATACCCGATAATATAAGTGAATTTGATTTGACAATAAAAGTTTCAAATTTTTATCACCCGACCGGCGGCATCTGGGAAGAAGTCCGAATCGGTAACTATAATAAACTAAATATAACCCAAAACATAAACTTGTTTTCTGAGATATTGGTTATTGGTGCGCTATTATTTATAGCAATCTACCATCTAATGCTATTTTTTCGAAGAAGAAGTGAACTGCAGTACCTATTCATCACTTTTGGAGCAATTATGGTAGCCCTAAGGATCGGCATTTCCGGGCAACACTCACTCCTCTTTTTATTTTCAGGCCTAACAGGTTATTATGAGGTCTTTAAGAGAATTGTTGTAATAAATTTTTCATTGAGTATGATATCTCTTTTTTTAATATTTCAGGGCATTCTCAATCAACTTAACAATAGAGTGTTTAAACTGTTTTATATGACTGCCGGAGTGACAGCGATAATTATGGCTTTTGTCCCATACTATTATGGATATAGGTTATCTACTACCTTAACTTATATTGTAGCCACTATGATAGTTTATACTATTTCACTGTTTATTATTAAGGCAAAAACCATAGAATATGGCATTTCATATCTTGTTGCTTCAGTTGTATTAATATTCACAGTATTTAACGATGCTCTAAGTACTATATTATTCTTAAATTCAGGTATCTTTTTAATTCCCTATGGCGTTTTAGCTTTTTTGATTATCCACGCAGACAACCTTTCAAAAAGATTTATCAAAGCATTTATAATATCTGAGAACCTCAAGGCTAAACTTGAAGAAAAAGTTGTAGAAAGAACTAAGGATTTAAAAGTAGCCAACCAATCAAAAGATACAATATTTTCAATTGTTTCACATGACTTAATGGGACCAATTGGTGCAGTATCAGGACTTATAAATAAAATCTACACTAATTATGATAACTTTGATGATATTCGTCGCAAAAGATTCCTTGATCAACTAAATACCTCTGCAAGAAACACACTTAAAATGCTAGAAAATATTCTTCTTTGGAGTAAACATCAGTTAAATGAGATTAATATTCATAAAGAAGAAGCATATCTTAATGTCATAATTCAAAATGAAATTGAAAATTTAAACAGTATTGCATCAGAAAAACAGATAGACTTTATTGCAGAGCTAGAATCGGCAACAGCTTTTATTGATATAACTATGATCTCTGTTGCTATCAGAAATATAATTTCTAATTCGATTAAATACTCTCCACCACAAAGCTCAGTTATCATCAAAACAACTATGCATAACGGAAAATCGATTGTTAATATACTCGACAATGGTAAGGGCATGGAAGCATCAAGACTAAATAAGATATTTGAACCCTATAAGCACAAATCAATCGCAGGTACAAATGGAGAGAAGGGTACAGGACTTGGGCTGGTTATTTCAAAGAGTTTTCTTGATTTAAACAATGCGGATATTGTCTATAAATCGCAGGAAGGTAAAGGCGTTGAAGTAGTCATTACATTTGATTCATATAAAAAAGAGGCAAATAATGAAAAAAGTTTTAATCATTGATGATGAAATACTTAATTTCAGTGAACTGGAATTGATATTAGAAAAAAATGCAATTACTGCACATTACTGCAGCTCTTCTTCTGAAGCAGTAGATATGGCTGTCCAATTAAAACCTGATTGTATTTTACTTGATATACTTATGCCTGATATAAATGGATATGAGGTTGCTTCTCAGATCAAATCTATCTCGAATATCAAAGATATCCCGATAATATTTATCTCAAGTCTTACCAAGATAGAGGACAAAAAGCTTGCATTTAGTTCTGGTGGAACTGACTATATTCCAAAACCATTCATAGATGAAGAGGTAATTCTTCGTATTAACACACATATCGAACTAAGAGAAAAAAACACACAGTTAAAAAACGAGATAAATTTTAAGAACATGCTTATAGAGTCAATGCCGATGGGTATTGCAATCATTCAGGACAATATACTTTTACCGCTAAATCAGAGTTTCTACATTGCAATTGGACAATCTGATTCAGATGAAGTTATATATATAGAGAATATCTTAAATGAAGAAAACCGTCTATCATTCTATCGGTGTATAGAAAATTTAAAGTCTGCAAATGAGGTGATAAACATTGATCTTACTATAAAAAAACTAAATGGTGAGGTTAATATCAATTCTATATCCTTAGTTAATACATTTTTTGACAATGAAAAAGTAGTGATTATGATAATTAACGAGATTGATGACAAGAGTAAGCTTGCCCGGTTTGGTTCGGATGTAGTTGTAAATATTCTAAACTCATTAAAGACATATGCGGATAAATATATCAATGCACTAAGCGACCCAACATTACCCAATCTAATTGATAATAAGAGAATTTCATTAAATACAACCGAAACAAGAATTATTGACCTTATTTCATCTGGATTATCAAATAAAGAGATAGCTCAGAAGTTAGATCTATCAGATATATACATTAGAAAAAAGATATCCGAAATCTACAAAAAAGCAAATATCAGCAATCGCGTTGAACTAATTAACTTTTTCAGAAGATAATTAACTCTTTAGAGGCTCTTTATACTTAATATTTCCAACACAAAGTAACATTTGTTACTAATTAAACTACAAAAATCCCTCTTTACAAAAAGTACCAATATTCTATGATGATAAAATTATTAATTTTAACAGGAGGATATTTATGAAGAGAATGAGTTTTAGTGCCGTATTAGCAGTGGTATTTATATTGTTTATTACCGCTTGTAATATAACAGGCACAAATGGCGGGAATGATCAAAAAATTACAGATGAAGATTCGGTTATGGCTGATAAGACAGCACTTGAGATCACCTTTGCAGATGGTGATACAACATCAGATGTTACCGGCAATCTGACATTGCCTACAAGTGGAACTAATGGATCCACAATTAGCTGGGTAAGTAGTAACCCTGCCGTTATTAACACAAACGGAACTGTAACGCGACCTGCTTTTGGCGAGGGAGATGCTACGGTTATTCTAACTGCAACTATCACAAAAGGCACTGAAAGTGAGACTAAAACATTTACCGTAATTGTAAAAGAAGTTCTCGGAACAGATTCTCAGATTGTTGAAGCTGACACATCAGTACTTGCAATTATTTTTACCGAAGATGACACGACATCAGATGTTACGGATAATCTAACTCTTTCGACAACAGGACCTGCAGGTTCTACAATTAGCTGGGAAAGTAGTAACCCTGCCGTTATTAACACAAACGGAACTGTAACGCGACCTGCTTTTGGCGAGGGAGATGCTACGGTTATTCTAACTGCAACTATCACAAAAGGCACTGAAAGTGAGACTAAAACATTTACCGTAATTGTAAAAGAAGTTCTCGGAACAGATTCTCAGATTGTTGAAGCTGACACATCAGTACTTGCAATTATTTTTACCGAAGATGACACGACATCAGATGTTACGGATAATCTAACTCTTTCGACAACAGGACCTGCAGGTTCTACAATTAGCTGGGAAAGTAGTAACCCTGCCGTTATTAACACAAACGGAACTGTAACGCGACCTGCTTTTGGCGAGGGAGATGCTACGGTTATTCTAACTGCAACTATCACAAAAGGCACTGAAAGTGAGACTAAAACATTTACCGTAATTGTAAAAGAAGTTCTCGGAACAGATTCTCAGATTGTTGCTTTAGACAAGGCCGCTCTCGATTATAGTAAAATCACATTTACAGGTTCTGAAATATCTACAAGCGTGGAGGGCAACTTTACTCTACCGTTGACCGGTGATAACGGCTCAACAATAACCTGGGCAGAAACAACCGACACAGGAAACAATGTCGCTATTAATGCATCAACAGGTGTTGTATCTGTAACAAGACCTGCATTTGCAGGAAGTGATGCAACAGTTACGCTGACTGCAACGATAAGTAAAGGTTCACCACCTGTAACTGATACAAAATCATTTACATTTACAATCAAAAAAAATGTTCAAACTAATGCTGAGGCTGTTGCTTTAGACAAGGCCGCTCTTGATTATAGTAAAATCACATTTACAGGTTCAGAAACACAAACAAGTGTGGAGAACAACTTTACCCTGCCTCTATCCGGAGTAAATGGCACAGTAATAACCTGGGCAGAAACAACTGATACAGGAAACAATGTCGCTATTAATGCATCAACAGGCGTTGTAACTGTAACAAGACCGGTTTATACAGGCAGTGATGCAACAGTTACGCTGACTGCAACGATAAGTAAAGGTTCACCACCTGTAA
>CAYYKD010000034.1:0-37353 GCA_964471825.1 uncultured Spirochaetales bacterium | reverse complement strand
CCTGGGCAGAAACAACTGATACAGGAAACAATGTCGCTATTAATGCATCAACAGGTGTTGTATCTGTAACAAAACCGGTTTATACAGGCAGTGATGCAACAGTTACACTTACGGCGACTATCACAAAGGGTGCGGCAAGTGAAACGAAAACCTTTACTGTGATTGTGCTTAAGGCAGAGATGACTCCTGATGAAAGGATTTCAGATGCTGTTAGTAAATTAACTTTTGATACTATTAAAAATAGCAACACAGCTGAAGATTCAATTTTAAGCGATTTGACTCTACCTACTACCGGTGCAAATGGAACAGCAATTGCATGGGGTACATCTAATGCGTTATATATCACCGCTTCAGGCGTTGTCAACAGACCGGAATTTGGTAATGAAGTAGTAACTTTCAGCGGATCAGTAACCTATACCGGTGGAACCGGGGTAACAAAATCGTTTACTCTCACCGTAAAAGGTTTGTTATCGCCTGATTACTATGTTGCAACGACAGGAAATGATGGCAACATAGGATCAAAAGCATCACCATTTAAAACATTACAAAAAGCTATAGATACTGCATTTGCAACAGGTTCGGTAAAAAATGTATTTGTTGCATCAGGTACATATACAATACCAAGTACTGTAACTTTAACAGATAGTGTGAACCTGTATGGAGGATTTAATACAGCATTTACAGATAGAAATGTTACTATGACAGAACGGGATCAAACTTCATCTTCGTACAATACTATAATTAATAGTAATTTCCAGGAAGCAGTTTTCAATTTAGGTCCGATACTTAATCCTACTGTCATTGACGGATTTGTAATCAATAGAGATGATCAGGGACAATATGCGCTACATCATAACAATAATGCATCTACAGGATTTAAGGTAAGAAATCTGACTATTAAAGCAGCAGGTGCTGTGACTTATGTGAGCTGGTACATAAACCTGAAAAACGCAACTAACTATGAGATAAGTGGATGCAAGGTAGACTGTTCAGGTTTAACAAGTTCAGTAGCTGATACTGTTGCTATTAGAGTAGAGAGCAGTTCCGGACTATGTTATGACAACTACATACTCGGACCAAATTACAGTTCTTCAGTAAGCGACTTTACCGGCATACAAATATATGGAGCAAAAGCTGATTCTCATTCATATATTCTCTTAAATACCATTCGTTTCGAAAAAAGTATAACTTCTACCGGAGGTGTGTTCGGTATAAAAACCGGAACGCTTAACGGTTCAAATCAGATAGTTGAAATATACAAGAATACAATTAATATGGATTTAGCTGCGTTAAATGTTCAAACAAGTACATTGTGGAATACGTACATTTCCGGTATATACTGCGATGCTAATACTTCTGCGAACACTATACTATCACAAAATACTATTCGAGTCGGCGGTACGGCTACAGGTTCAGGACATGTTTTTGGAATTGCCGGAAAAACAGCATCAGCACCTTTTACAGCGTATAATAATACTATCGAAGTTAATCCGGCATCTTGTACATCCGCTACAGGTATACGAATTTATGATAATGCAGGTATCATTAAAAACAATATGATTGTGGTTAAAGGTACAGCAACTACAAAGTATGGTATATTAATAAGTGGAACACCGGCAGTAACCACTAACTATATCTATGTTGATGAAACTGACTCAGGATATAAAACCGGTAACTTTACAGCTGATGGAGACCCATTCCTCGATGGGGCTGATGACTTGAAATTAACTATTAACACCCCTGATAACGGAAAAACAGGTGGTGAAAATCTGACTAGTTTGAATTTACAGTCTCTACTACTTGATAAAGCGGATATGACAAGATCAGATACGGGTTCCTGGTCAATTGGTGCGTACTGTTCGCCCTGATTTATATTCTTCAATGTCCCCTGAGTTGTTATAACAGATACAAGTGATATACTGATGAATTGCTGTTTATAAGTGAGTTTATCAGCGTATTTTCCATGATTATTTTAACCCCTTTATTTAAAAAGTAGATTTTTTCGGGTGTCTTAACGGCACCCGTACTTTTTTATTAAGGATAATATTATTTATAACTCACAGATACAATCCCCCCTTTTTTTTGATCAAATATCTATATACTTATTTCTATCATACTTATTATTTCTCTGTCATACTCATTATTGACAATAATCGCATAGTTCATATTTTCCTGACCGTATCATATAAAATAAGATTAATACTATAAATATAAAGACCATCCAATAATTAACTTAAGCATAATTAATAAAGATTTTCTAAAAAATATACTTTCCATCTTGCGTATTATTTGTTATTATATGGCACTTCTAAAAACCTTATCTTTTAAGGTTTTTAGAAGCTTAAATCAATAGAAGCTTAAATCAATAGAAGCTTCAACTGAAAGGCGGATATATATGGAATCAGATAAGGGTTTAATCTTTGTTGTTGATGATATTCAAGAGAATAGGCATCTCCTAGAGACAATTATTAACAAAATGACAGACTTTAAGGTTAAATGCTTTAGTGATGGCCAGTCAATGCTTAATGAAGTCAGGTCAAATCTGCCCGATCTAATACTACTTGACATTATGATGCCCGATCTTGACGGCTATCAGACAAGCGAGATATTAAAAAGTGATATAGAGACAGCAGGGATTCCGGTAATTTTCATAACTGCACTTTCTGATATTGACAGTAAGTCAAAGGCCTTTGATGCAGGTGGTGTTGATTACATATCAAAGCCATTTAACCCAAGAGAGGTTATAAGCCGAGTCAGAACACATGTTAAATTAAAAAAACTCATCTATAACCTTGAAAGCGAGATAGAGATGAGAACACTTGAGCTTGAGCAGATCAATACAGCATTTATAGTGGCGCTCGAAAGAGCTAATTACTATAATGATGAGGACACAGGCAATCACATAAAGAGGGTGAGTCATTACTCAAAGTTAATTGCTGAGGATCTGGGGCTGCCAAGAGAGTTTATTAATACTCTATATAGATTTGCGTCGCTGCATGATATCGGAAAAGTTGGAATTCCGCCTGAGATTCTGAAGAAGCCTGCCAAATTATCAGATGATGAATTTAATATCATGATGACTCATTGTTTTATCGGTTATAAGATGATCGATCATCCGTCTATCTCTGATATTGCCAAAAACCTTGTCTACTCGCATCATGAAAAATACAACGGAAGCGGTTATCCAAGAAAACTAATGGGTGATGATATACCTATAGAGGCACGAATAGTTGCACTTGCTGATGTCTACGACGCACTAAGAGCAAGGCGGATCTACAAAGAACCATACTCTGAGGAAGAAACATATAAAATCATCCTTGAAGGTACAGGCAACCATTTTGACCCTAAGATTGTTGAAATCTTTAAAAAACGACGACATGATATTAATGACATATTTAACAAATTATCTGATTAGTATTTGAAGTACCCTAAACTTTAAAACAGAAATTCCTCATTATAATTTCACCCCACCTCTGGCTCTTCTCAGGGTGAAATTGTGTACCATAGACATTTCCTCTATTCACAACCGCGGGGATTTTTTCACCATATTCTGTATAGGCTGTTACAAACTTACTATCTGTATCCGCCATGTAGGAGTGTACAAAGTAGACATCTGAGTTCTCATCAATCCCCTCAACAATAATTGAATGGTTGTTAATATATATACTGTTCCACCCCATATGAGGTAGTATTCTATCAGTATTTATCTTTCTAACCCAGCCGGGTATCAATCCAAGCCCCGGTGTTGACCCAAATTCATCGGATTTCTCAAATAATATCTGCATTCCCAGGCATATTCCCAGTATAGGCACACCCTGCTCTGCACTATTCTTTATCCTATCTTTAAATCCTGCGATAGTTAAATTTGCCATCGCCTTAGGAAATGCACCAACGCCCGGCATTATTATTTTATCTATACCGTCAAACTGATCACCTGAAGTAATCACCCTGTAATCAGCTCCGATTTTTTTTAACATATTGGATAGCGAGTATATATTGCATATCTTAGAATCAATTACACCAATCATTAAAATCCCCCTCTAAACTACTATACATCATCATAGGTATCTGTAAATCACAACCATTCTCACAACAACAACCAAATATCAGACAACTACAGTAGCCCCTTTGTACTTGGTATTTCATCGCCTGTTATCCTTACAGCATCAGATAAGGCCCTTGCAAATGCCTTAAATGCCGCTTCTATTATGTGGTGAGAATTTTTACCCCTAATCATGTCGATATGAAGTGTTACTTTTGCAGAATCAACAAAGGCCCTAAAGAATTCCTCAAAAAGGTATGCCGAAAGCCCGTTACCATCATCAGGCCTGGTAAACTCAAGTCCAAAATGTAGAAATGATCTACCGGATATATCAATAACACACCTCACAAGAGCCTCATCGAGAGGAACAGTAACATCTGCAAACCTATTTATCCCTTTTTTATCCCCAAGGGCAGATTTAAATAGCTCACCTGCAATAATCCCTGTGTCCTCTATAGTATGATGAAAATCAACCTCAATATCCCCCACAGCACTTAATTCAAGATCAAATTTAGAGTGTCTTGATAGTGCAGTAAGCATATGATCAAAAAATGGGATCGAAGTAGATATCTTTGATATGCCACGCCCATCCAGATCTATCTTGCAGCTTATGTCAGTCTCATTAGTTTTTCGTTTCATCTCTGCTATTCTCATAGGTAACCTCTTTCTTATTGTGTATATGATATTCGGCTGAATTAAATTAAAACATTATTATAACTGTGTCAATAGTATAAGTTTATCAGTAATAAGTTTATTAGTTTAGTAATAAAGTCTTATTTAAGCATTGTCAGGCTTAATGTGAATCAATCTCTGTTTAATCCAACAAATAAAAAAGCCGCCCGTCTTAATGGCAGCTTTTTTGGCGAAATATTTTCAAGAAACACTTCATAATAACTTCTTAATAACTTATCAATAGATAAACTTAAGATAAACTTAGTTGACTTTTTTCTCGATCAATTCAAGTTCTGCATTAGGTGCATCAGCAATCACTTCAAGCTTGATCTCTTTTACCTCTGATTCATTTCCAACTTCATCAATAGCCTTTGCCTTTAGCAATACTGAACCAAGAGGAAGTTTAGCCTCTTTATTATACAGAAGAAACTCACCATCATTTACACTATAATAGATCTTCTTAACCGAAGTCAAATCATCCTTAGCTGTTATCACAACCTTAGCATTTGAACCAATGTAGGAAATATCATCCTTAACAAATGCTGCCGGTGTTACTACAAAATCTACTTCAGGAGCCGTGTTATCAAGGATAAAATCGCTATAATTCACATTTGAAGTATTACCAACATTATCTGTTGCTCTATAACCAAATGAATAACTCTTTGACTCTGTATATGGAATATCAAGCTCACTAGACATCTTGATAAAATTACCATCATCATCACTATACTCAATTGATCTTACACCCGAAAGATTATCCCTTGCATCCATAAGAATCTTATAGGTCGGCCCAACGATCACTTTTGATCCAATTTTAACCGGCTTTCTGTCAAATCTCATTTCTACCTTAGGTGCTGTCTTATCAAGTATAAACTCACTTGCCTTAACATTCGATAAATTACCAATATTGTCCTCTGCATAATAGAGAATCAAATTAGTACCTTCCTGAGAAAGACCAAACTCTCCATTATATAGATCATAGGATCCATTATTAACACTATAATACAAACCCTTTACACCAACTGCGGATTCATCTGCAATAAGCTTAATGTTTATATTATCAGAAATAAATATCCTACCATTTACCTCATACTTCATACCTGTAGAGATTTCCTCATTAGTAGACACCTCTTCTTTAGTAGAAATCTCCTCGGTAACAGAATCTTTTGCGGCAGTCTCAACTTCTTGAGTTTTCGCGACATCTTCTACAACATCTCCCGAAACATCCTGTGAGTACATAAAGAAAGATGAAAACACAATAGCAATAGCAACAATAAAATTAATTTTTTTCATTGAATCTCCTTAATAAATAAATTATAAATAAAAATTTATCATATATTATTTTAATAATCAATATTTTTTTATTTATTTTTTGATAATCCTTACTTACTATTTTGTTGTAATAATAATTGGTTTATTGTATACTTGACAGGGGCGGACCAAATTATGATAGATAACAACAAATTACTCAACAATTATAACAGTCAAGACTATGAACTGGTCAATAAAGTCAGAATGATGAGGCTAATATTATTGTCTACAGGAATAACACTGGTTATACTTGGATTGATCGACTATACGGGGTCAAGCAATCTGGTTGTTCCCACCTTAGAGATAATAATTGGTATAACCTCATTCATTCTTCTTGTCCCTCTCTACAGAGGGGCCTATACCTGTGTCTCTAATTTATTTATACTCTTAATGACAATCTCATTTCTTGTCTATGTAATGTATTATGTACCTGTAAATCGTGAGATCCTCTATAAGTATTGTGTGTATATCCTTTTATCTGAAATGCTTCTGATAATATTTACCAAGTCTGCCAAACTTCTGCTTCTTTATGGAATATATTTTGCAGCAACATTAGTTTTTATATTCTTCTATTTTGCATGGGCCGGTAAATTTACACTGGAGCCTCAGAATCTATTGATTTTTATAGAAGTGGTCTTTATATACATATTGGCAACCTATGTTGCATTCTTTGGAATTCGATTTCTAAGAGGAGCATTTGAACGGATAAAAATAGAGAGCGAAAATAACCGGCTAAAAAGTCATGAATTGAAAGAAACAAATCGAGTGTTGCTCGATCTTAAAGAGACCCTGGAGATCAAGGTTAAAGAAAGAACAAGGGAGTTGGAAGCAAGAACAATAGAACTCGATGAGGCACTTAAGATTCAGTACGAACTTAATAATGTAATTATTAAATCAGCTGATGAGTTGGATAAAAAAAATCAGGAATTGCACATCTACGCTACAACTGATTCAATGACCGGTATTTTTAACAGAAGAACCGGTGTTGACATACTCGAAAAAAAATTAAACATGCTTAGAAGAAAAAAAGAGCCACTTACAATCGGGTTCATAGATGTAAATAATCTCAAAATTGTTAACGATACAATGGGTCACAAGGCAGGCGATGAGTTGATAACAACAGTCGCAGAAATCATTAAAGAGATATCCAGAGAGTCAGATACTATTTGCAGACTCGGCGGTGATGAGTTTCTCCTTATCCTCCCAGACTGCGACCTGATAAATGCAAATCATATAATGACTAGAATAGAAGCCGCAATTGATAAGTTTAATAGTCTTGAGAGCAAGCCATTTCGAGTATCAATAAGTGCCGGATTTGAAGAATATGATTTTGCAGTCAACCCTAATATCGATTCATTTATCAAATCTGCTGATGAAAAAATGTACGCTGCAAAACTGATAAAAAAATCAACTGGTAAATCAATAAATTAAAATCAATAAATTAAAATCATTGAAATTCATTAAAAACATTAAACATCACACGAAAATAACAAGCAAAATGAGTCAGCGGCACTTTGCAGAAAAATTCTACTGCGGCTTCCTACGATTATCTTGCATAATACAATTATTGTTGAAATTTTCACCGGTTGAAATTTTCACCGATTGATATCTGCCTCAGTTGATATATTCATCAGTTACGATTTTCCTTAGTTAAAATCTTCCTCGCTAAACAGAACAATTTTGTTCTGCCTTAGTAATTTTGAGGTTATACCGCACTCGTTGATAGTTCTACCGGAAAATGTACCATCATAGATCGCCCTTACACCACAGGATGGTGATCTTTCTTTTAGAATGCCATACTTAATATTGTGGATTCTGCAGGTATTCAGAGCTTCCTTTGCTCCTGCATTAAATTTTACTGTTAGATCTACCCCTGCACTGTTGATAACCCGATCTCCAATTATCTCAGAGGGAAGTCTGGGTACCGTAAGCCCACCTGCAAGCTCAGGACAGAAGCTTATTGCATTAAAAAACCCCGCATCTGCGAGGCTTTTTATTGATTTATTGAGATTATTCGATCCGTTATATTTACAGTTTTCACCGAGAAGGCAGGATGAAACAAGAACCGTCTTACCTTTTAATAGTGAAACTATACTACTGTTCAATCTTTTTATCTGCCTTAGTAATCCAGGCCTTTTGGTAGGGAACCAGTTTACCATGACTCCACAGTACAAGGAGATCCTTTATATCTGTATTTTTAAAAATGATCTTTTCACCCTTCTTCAATGAAACTTTTAGCTCACTCTCAAGTTTTTCCTTTGGAATGAGCTCTCTAAATTGTCTACTCTCAACCAATGGTTCAAGAACCTTAGCGGGTATCATCTCAGACAGAAATACCGTCCTATAAAATTCCTGTGCTATTCCGTTACCCTTGGTGAGTGAGTCTACAACAACAGTCTTTATCCTAAGATTCTTAATAAGTGATAATCTGTAGAGATACTCCTCATCGGAGATGTATTCGCCATTTGCGTGAAAATCAGCACCCATACTAACGCCGCTCTTATCGTTATTTTTAATTGCTACAATCCCATCCTTTGCAGTTGAGTCCTTAATTCCGGATACACTTGATTCAAATGTCAGCCCGTCATTAACAGCAATCCCTCCGGCATCAACAACTTTTATATTGCTAATCTCACCACTAACTGTTGATTCATTTGAAGTAGAATCATTCTCTTCAACATCTGTCACGAGGTCAACCTTTATCGGGTCTGTATGCTTTAAAAATTTTGATGATACTATAAGTGAATTGTTATTATTATCCAAAACTCTATAATGAAAAATAGCTATTAAGACTCCCAATAGGCAAACTACAACACCAAGTGAGGTCGCGATAAATATAATATTCTTTTTATTTCCCATAATAAACCTCCTAAATGCACATTAAAAAATACATATAAAAACTTCATAAATAGAAGGATCTAAGATAGAGCGATCTAATTAATTTATAAAATATAATTAACAAGCACCTTTCCTATTATCTATCGGGAAAAAGAAAAAAAAGTTAATATATATACTTCAAATTATTTACTGATTATGCTAAATTGTTTTTAGTGTTGAGCTACCTGATGATTCTTAATAACTCAATGGCGACGACATAGTATCTTTAAAAAGGCTCTAGATATGGAGGCACGAATGCTGGTTGAATACAGAAATGTAAAGCAGATCCCCGCTGAAGGCAAAAGAAGATGGTTTAATAGCGAGTATTTTGATCTTATTGTCTGGTTTGACAACGAAGCTGATATAAAAATCGGATTTCAGCTCTGCTATGATAAAAAAAACTACGAAAGAAGCCTGACATGGATTGAAAATAAGGGTTTTAATCATATGGCAATAGACTCCGGTGATTCACATCCGCTTTCAAATAGCTCTCCAATACTTATCACTGATGGTGTTCTCGACAACAGATCACTATATCAACGGTTCCTTGATGAGTCGGCAAATATTCCTGCAGATATCACAAAATTTGTACTAGGAAAGATTGATGAATACGGTAAGGCATAATAATGGCAAGAGAATATTTCTACACATACAAACAATACCTGGATGAAAAGCATGGCGAAAAAATTTGGCGGCTTCCCCTCTCAACCGGGATTCCCTGTGTAAATAAACTTGACGGTAAGAAGGGGTGTACTTTTTGTGATGATACAACCTTTACACCAGAGTACACAAGAGATGACGAGACTCTTGAAAGACAGATTGAACGGGGGGTGAAGTTCTATGGTGAAAGATATAAAGTCAAACACTACTATGGATTCTTTCAGTCTAATACAAACACCTATGGACCAATTGATAAACTGCTTGAGATGTTTGAGTTTGTCCTCAGCCAAGATATGTTTAAGGGGATAGCAATCTCAACAAGACCCGATTATATTGATGAGTCAATTGTTAATAGACTACAACAATTAAATAAAAAATATAATAAAGACTTCTGGATTGAGCTTGGTCTACAGTCTGTAAATGATAGAACACTGTTAAGAATAAACCGTAATCACACCTATAGTGACTTTGTAAATGCCGTTAATATTATAAACAACAATTCTGATATAAAAATTACAACTCATATGATACTCGGACTTCCCGGCGAATCAGAAACAGATATCGTTGATGGATTCAGGACACTTTTTAGGGACAACAAAATCCATGCCCTAAAACTAAGGATACTTGACATCATAGAAGGGACAACTATGGAAAAAGAGTATAGTTCAAACCCTGATGATTTTTTGCACTTTAACTATGACTCATTTGTAAACCTGATGGCAAATATCATAGAAGTAATACCGCCTGATATTGTCATAATGAGATTTATCAACTTTGCATCGCTATCAAGAATTCTCAAGGAAGGCAAAAGACCTGATAAGGATGCTGTACTAAAGAGCATTGAAAACCTATTAGCCGTTAGAGGATCAAGACAGGGAGCAAAATATGAGCCTTCTTAGAACACCTGTCAAGGCAAAACTTGTAATAGGAATTTTTTCGCAGGATAAAGATGTTCTTGACAAAACTCAAAGATTATTATCAAAAAAATACGGAATTCCTGACACAGTCTCTGAGGATTTTACTTTTGATGACACTGATTATTATGAGCACGAAATGGGCGTTGGACTTAAAAGAAGATTATTGAGTTTCAATAAACTTATTAAACGGGAAGAGATCATTAAGATAAAAATTAATTGCACCAAAATAGAAAAAATGCTATCCTCTAAAAAGAATGGGGTTTTACGAAGAACTGTTAACATCGATCCGGGGCTTATGACACCAGAAAACTTTATACTCTCAACAGGCAAAGGCTATTCACATAGGGTCTTTGTAGGCAAGGGAGTGTGGCTTGAGGTAACACTTATCAGAACAAAAACAGGCTATAAAGAGCTTGACTGGACCTACCCTGACTATAGAAGGGATATATTAAAAAATAAATTAGAAAAGATTCGAAAGATTTATATGAAACAAACTAAATGACTTTTTAAACCGGCATTGCTGTTTAGGATGTTTGGAGGTGAATATGAGTGATGACAACCATATTTTAAACGAATTTACAGAGAAACTTATCAAAGGCAACAAGCAGGATTGCAGAGCTATAATTAACAATGAGATGACTAAGTCTGATAATGTAACAGATCTCTATGAAAAACTCGTGAAACCGGCACTCTACAGAGTAGGCGAATTGTGGGAATACAATAAAATATCGGTGGCCTCCGAGCATCTTGCAACCAGTGTAACAGAGGGGCTGATGAATGAGCTGTTTTCTTACACCGCAACAAATACGGTTAACCCGAAGAAAATAGTTCTCTCCAGTGTCGAGGGAGAAGATCATAGGGTTGGTCTCAAGATGGTAAGTGATACATTTGAAACCCATGGGTGGACAACACTCTATCTGGGGTCAGATACACCCTATAACGAACTGGAACAATTTATAGAAGATACAAAACCTAACATGATAGGTATCTCGATGAGCATATATTTTCATCTGACTGCCCTTGAACTGACTTTGATGAGGTTATCTTCAAAATTTTTAACAACACCAATCATTATCGGTGGACAAGGATTAAAAAAATCCGGCACCGACATAGCCTTGAAATATGGCGTCACATATATAGCCGATCTCTACCAGTTAGAAAATTTTCTCAAATACAACAACGACGGATAATAATAAAAAAGTAATAATAAGTAATAACAACTTGGATAATAATAAGGAGAACTACATATGGACAGAAAAGAACTCGTACAAACTGCCCTACTATTAAAGAAAGCTTCAGATGAAGCAATAAAAGAACTCATTGATTCTGAAGATAGAATTGCATCATTAGTTAATGAAAACATGCTCTCTAGAGATGATATAAATGATCTTATAGGCGGAGAAAAAAATATACAGATGATGAAAGACAATCACAATAACCATCTTAGATTTATTATATCAATACTAAGAACTCCAAATCCTGATGTGTTAACCGATACCATCAGATGGGTATTCAGATCCTATAAGAGCAGAGGATTTCACTCAAACTATTGGGCTGCACAGATATCAACCTGGATTGCTATCTTTAAACAACAGCTTACCCCCAAAGCCTTTAGTGAAATCTACCCGCTATATGAGTGGCTAAGTGTAAATATCCCAAGTTTTAGCGATCTTAGTGACAATGAAATTAAACTATATAGTGATCATTAAAAACAATACTTATTATTAGACGCTCTTTATTGTAACATTTAACAGACACTCTAGCTGCAAGAGAATAAATAAAATATGAACTACATTGATGACGATACATACATAGAAAAATTCAATCTAATATTAAACAATTTTATTAAAAACTCGTCATCAATGGCGGTTATAACAACAGATACAGACCTCAATATCATTAGCACCAATAATTACGCAGCACACCTATTAACCGGAAGAACATCTCAGGAATTACTGATTAATCCTTCACCACAAAGAATACAGGAACTAATAGCAACCTATGAACACGAAAATTCACCAATCTTTAAGGGTAAAATAACCTATGCACTAAATAAGGGATTTATAACTTTGAATGGCGAGATTCATCTTCTCGGAAACACCGTGTTAATTGTAAGTGAGTATGATTCTGAAGAATCAGAGGAGATCAACAGTGCAATGATAAAGCTGAACCATGAAGTCAACGAGCTTAATCGGCAACTGCTTAGAAGCAAGGCAGAATTAAACGACACGCTTAACAAACTTAAGGATACACAGGCTAAGCTGATTCAATCAGAGAAGATGAGTGCTCTCGGTCAACTCGTTGCGGGGGTCGCACATGAAATCAATAATCCGCTGTCATTTGTTATGAGCAACATAACCAGTCTAGAAAACAATATAGCTGACATAGAGAACTTTAATAGTTTATTATTGAAGTCTTTTACAGAAAATGCTGATCAGATAAACTCTTTGATGGTAAAATCTAACTTTAACTACTCAATTGATGAGATTAAGGATATCAAACGGAGTTCACTGGATGGACTTGAGAGAATTCGTAAAATCGTTATTGACCTCAAAAGATTTTCAAGGATAAATGAGTCTAGAGAGAAGGTTATCAACCTAAAGGAAAACCTCGAATCTACAATTAATATGATTAGACCCTCCCTCAAAACCGGAAATATTAAACTTGTCCTCGACATTAACGACACACTTGAAATTAATTGCTATCCTGCTGAACTGAATCAGGTAATACTGAATATGCTTATTAATTCGATCCAGGCAATAAATCATGATGAAGGGATTATCAAACTTAAAGCCCATGAAGAAAATAGATCGTGTATAATCGAGATTAGTGATAACGGCTGTGGTATTCCAAAAGAATTGCAGAGTAAAATATTTGATCCGTTTTTTACCACTAAGGCAATAGGTAAAGGAACAGGGCTTGGTTTGAGCATCTCATATTCAATAATTACAGACCTGCACAAGGGTACTATTGAAGTTTTTTCAAATCAAGACTCAGGGCCGGTTTCAGGTTCATTATTTAAAATTATTCTACCAATTCAACACTAAAAAACACTTAAAAAAACAGGGAGCAAACTGCTCCCTGTTTGTACCGGTTCTTTCCGGCTATAGTTATATAGGGCTTACTGAATAAGTGTCTTTTTGCTAAACTCTGCATCGTTCTTCACCTTAAAATACTCACATACCTAAAGTATGCTCCGTTTTTGCGGTTCATCATTCCTTGATTTTAGCAAAAATCCAGTTTAATACTAGCTCTTAGAATTACAAATGCAAGGGGTTTTTGCATATATTCAAAAAACCCTTGCACTTTTCTATCATTAAAAACTGTGCAACTCGTTGGATATTATGTGAATTTTACTCATTCAGTAAGCCCTATATAAAAAACATATTTTCAGAGGCTCTATAAATACTACTTAAATTTAACTATACATGAAAGATTCCAGTTAGCAAGGTTTAGAATATTTGATGCTGAAGTTGCTGCATCAGTCGTAGCCGCACCCTGATTTAAGTTAACAAGAGGCTGCCAGCCTATCGTTAAAACCGCGTATTTTTCAACAATCTCAAAATCCAGCTCCAACAATGGGTTGATTGTATGAGCAGTAGAACCAAGAGTTGCCAAGTTGTCTCTGATAGTAAGATAAGGATGTTGAACATCAGCACCAACAGCCATATCTCTTATTACATCATCGATTATTTGTCCATTGCCGACTATCGTTGTAGTAACACTGTATGATGCACCAAGTGAAAGTCTAACAACCTTAGGAAATACAAATCTAAATCTAAAACCGACATCATTTGAAATTGTCAAACTAGATGCCATTGTTTTAACTGCCGGGTCAGTAAATGATGTATTTACTGCGTTCTGAAGGTCACTATACTTACCTGTTTGAGAATATTTTGTATATGCCCATGTTAGAGTTGGGACATAGGAAATTTTCATCTCGACAGCCTTAACAGGGGTTAATTCTAAACCAACCGGAATTGATGCATACACACCAAGGCTAGCTTCATACTCTCTACTGGTTGTTGTTGAGTAATACTCATTAGCTAGATATCCGCTATCAGCCAGATTGTAGTTTGTTCCAGATTTGTTCTCATAACCAATGTAATGTCTTAAACCTATACTTGCATTAACACCTGCAATAAAATTGAACGCCTCAATCTTTTTAAATATTGAGATGTCTTTTGTTAGGTCAAGTAGCAGGAAAAAATTTAAATTATACTGATGTTGAAAGTAGAAATTTTTATTATCAGTATAGTTTGTTTTAACATTCTGTTTAAGATCATTATAGGTTATAAGTTTTGTATCGTTCTTACCTGAGTCACCGAAATCCAATCGAAGTCTAAAATTAAAACTAAGCTCTTTGATAGGTGTATTCTTATACAATTTTTCCATTGTCTTTAAGCCATAACCAAGTGTAAAAAAACCGGAACCATTAAATTGTTCTATTGTTTCGTTAGTATATCCGGCAGCAAGTGTTTTTCCGTCCAACTGATATGTTTTTGTGTAGTCATTATATTTTTTAGTAAAGGAGTCAATTGATGACCCGCCTCCTACAAAGAGACCCATATCGATAGGTGCCTTATTCTTAATAGCTAAGTAAATAAAAAGAGTGTTGTTGATTGAACTCCAACTATCTTGTTTAAAAACCTCTTCTGACTGAAGTGCATTCTTTGTAAACTTGACAGGATCAATATGATAGGTTTTATTATTTACATCACTTGAACCCGTCAAATTGTTATTAAAAAAACCGTATAGTCCTAAAGTTAAGAACTCATTTAATAAAATTGCATTTTTGAAATAGATTGCAACATTGTAGGAATTAACCGGACTCTTAATCCCAAAGTCAAAGGTGTGCTGATCTACATCAATAATTGAGCCATTATTGTCTAGAACTCTTGAACTTTTAACCAGATCACCCGGAAGTAGGTTTACCTTATCCTCCTGATCCCATGTTGATTCAGCACTTACAATACCGACTGCAAATACAAAAAAACAAATTAAAAACAATTTCCTTACAAATCTCAATTTTTTCATCAAATTTCCCCTTTTTTAAAATATTTTTTCTAATGGCCCACTATTAACATTATAATAACAAAATATCAACAGAATTTTTACATCCTTTTTTCAAATATTTCACAACTCTATATGATCTGAATTAGATATATATGCTCTGATATTGAAAAACTGAATAATTAAATACTTGCCCCTAATTAATTTTAATCCAGGAAACAAAAAAATATAAATAAAAATATAAAAATATAAATAAAAAATATAAATAATTGTTATAGATTTATAGCAAAATATGTGTTAATATTAAATCCAATTGATCTTTCAGTAATGCCTAAGGATTTAAACTATAAACTTACGAGACTATTGCAACTATTATTTAGTTAAGTAGGTATATTCTTCAACAGGGGATAAAGAATGAAAGTTGTATTATTTGTGATTTTTTTATGCTTTACCACCTCTACAAACTCGTTTCTTCATTGTGAGCAGGATGAACTTAATTTTCACTGGAGTCTTATGAAGCTTGGTAAAAATGGCACGAAAACACCAATTAACTTAGATTTAAATAAGGAAGTAACACCGCTTAACAAGTCAGATATTATATGGTTATATTTTAATCCTATCAGTAATCTATTTCTATATGTTTTTCTGGATGACTCTGACAATGAACTCAATATGCTTTTTCTCGAACAAACGACTTTCTACAATAACGGATATCTTAAAAACACTCAATTCTATCTGCCAAATAACTATGGATGGACATTTACCGGAAACTCAGGTGAAGAAAAATTCATTGTGCTTGTATCTAAGTCTCGCCTATTCAAACTTGAAAAACTTGTAGACGACCTGAACCGGATCAGAGTATCTAAATCAAACTCTAAATCTAAACATGAAAAATCTTCATTGATACAGAGTGAAATTATAAAGGAGATCACTCTGCTTAGAAGGGCCAACAGCTCCTATATTGTTGAACCGGAAAAACAGACCCCGATGGCCGGAGCCGAAAAATCGATAGGAACTCTAATTAATGAGGTAAAGGCTTCAACATTCTATGCAAGAACAATCAAAATCAAACACTAAAAACACCGGAATACTATCATTATTTATTCATCTCTTCTTAACTTGGTTTTTGTTATTTATTCTTTCTATATTGCCCGGTTCACCAATCCATTCATGGAACAACAACATTGCCGACTCATTTTTAAGAATTCGATATTACATGTTTGGCCCTCAAAAAATGCACCCATCAATTGTTCACCTCGACCTCAATGATTCAACGGTAATTTCTCATAAAATAAGCTCATCAGACAGAACACCGTTTGCTAAAATCTTAGAAACACTTAGACTGATCAATCCCGAGATTATCGGAGTTGACATTGTTTTCTCAGATCCTCCCTGCAGTGTCACAAATGAGATTGCAAAGATTTCACGGAAAACAGCAAATATATACTTTCCGGTTATTCCCCTTATACATATACCTAAAGCACATCAGCAACAATTCAATCCGCTTACTAGAGAGATCCTTCTGATCAACCCGACAGTAGTCGGAGCGGATAAACTGATTTCACCATCATCTATCATAACTCCGTCATCTGATATTCTAAGTGCATCTGCCGGTCTTGGACACATCTATTGTGAACCGGATCGGGACGGAGTCTACAGAAGAATACCACTGATATTAAAATATATGGATGGATTTGTCCCCTCATTTAGCCTAAGAATGGCTCTAGATATCTTGAATGTAAAAAACAGCGATATAATAATTATACCCGGAAAATATCTTATATTGAAAAATTGCTCTATCTATGGAAAGAAAATTATAAGGGACATTAAAATTCCCATTAATAAAAAAGGTGAAATGCTTATAAATTATCCTGCACCATGGGCTAAACACTTTGATCATTATTCAGTCGATACAATCCTAAAGATAGATCAAGACGCTGAACAATTATCCAAAATGAGAACTGAACTCGAAGGGTCAATTATTTTTGTTTCCGACATCTCCTCAAGGGGCAAAGATCACGGCCCGAATCCCTTTGAATCTGTCTACCCATTATCAGGAATTCACAGCAGTGTATTAAACTCAATATTAACTGAGAATTTTCTCCATGATCAGCCCCCATACACAGCAATTCTCTCCTCATTTGTACTGATGTTGATAATTTTTCTCCTTTCGTTTCTACGCCGGACAGATACTTTTTTACTTGCATCCTCTATTTCACTATTATTATTTATAATCAGTCTCTTTGTTATTTTTATTTTGGCTAATATAAGAATCAACATTCTTCTACCGAGTATCACAGGGATTTTTTGCATATTTATTGCCACTATTATCAAATTTATTCGAAATATCAAAATGACAGTTGAAGAAAAACTTCAGCTTAATAATCTTGGTCTTAAATTTCTACCTGACGGACTCATTAAACTAGTATCAAAATCCGGAATAGAAGATCTCAAAGTCGGAGACAGAACAACAGATACCGGAACAATAATTGTTTGCGAACTAAAGGGATTTGGCAACTCGCTTCTAAATAATGAGCGAATTCTAAATAATGATCGAATTAATGACTCTGATGCAGTTCAGAAACTGAGGTTTGAATTACTGAACAGCTACTTTAATCTTGTCTGCCCGTCTATTCGAGAGTCAGGCGGAGTTATCTGTGCATTTAACGGTGATCAGATAATTGCTCTATTCAGAGATAAACTAAGTGATGCTATAGATACTGCTGCAAAGATCATGGCTCTAGAGAACGATCTACTTAAAATTGCAGATAGATATCTAATGGGCAAATTAGCATTTGGGATATGTATTGATCATGGAGCAATCTCAGTCGGTGTTGCAGGAGATCAATGCCGGCATGAGTTTATTGTAGATGGATATATAGTCGGTAACGCATGCCGTATAGTAAAATTAACAAGAACATATGGAGTTAGTGTCATTATGACAAAGACAGCGGCAGACTTAGTAAAATGTTGTTCTGATAAACCACAGAGAAAAATTGGAATTTCCACGATAAATGACAACATAGAGCCGCTTCATTTGTACGAGCTTCTAATCAGATCAAATAAAAAAAACAGTTCTTTGTCACTCCTTACCAAAATGGAATTCGAAACTGCAGTAGATCATTTCATCTCCGGTAATTATGACGAGGCACAGAAGTCATTCCTTTCAATTGTCGCACTAGATCCCAATGATGAGGTTAGCAAATATTATCTCAGAGAGATAGAGCTTATTCAAGAATCCTAAGAGACTCACAAGTTTAAGCTACCAAACAAGCACAAATGCAAGAAATTTCTTGACTTTTTCAGAAAATATATTACAAAGGATACAAAATTAATTTCACAAATTTATGGAGGACAAATGGACTTAATGTATTTAAACCTAATTGGTTCACTCTTTGCGCTTGGATTTGCATTAATCCTTGCAGTGGGCGTACTTAAACAAAGCCCTGGTAATGACAGAATGAAAGAAATATCAGGCTATGTACACGAAGGTGCTATGGCTTATCTAAAACAACAATATATTGTTGTTGGCGGTTTTTTTGCTGTAATGTTTGCAGTTCTTGGAGCAATTTACTTCACTAGTAAAGTTGCTGGTGCGTGGTTAGTTCCAATCGGCTTTTTAACCGGTGGATTTATATCCGGACTTGCCGGTTTTATCGGTATGAAGATAGCTACAAAGGCTAACTGTAGAACAGCTCAGGCTGCAAGCGAAAGCTTAAACAAAGGCTTGAGAGTAGCATTCAACTCCGGTACGGTTATGGGTATGACTGTAGTTGGTCTTGGTGTTCTTTTTGTTTCAACATGGTATTTTATAATGAAAGCAATGGGTCTTGATCTTGTTGTCATATCAAATACAATGATCACTTTTGGTATGGGTGCTTCATCAATGGCACTTTTTGCAAGAGTTGGTGGCGGAATATTCACAAAGGCAGCAGATGTTGGAGCTGACCTTGTAGGAAAAGTTGAAGCCGGCATCCCTGAAGACGATCCACGAAACCCTGCTGTTATCGCTGATAATGTAGGGGACAATGTTGGTGATGTTGCCGGAATGGGCGCTGACCTTTTCGAATCATATCTTGGTTCTATAGTTGCAGCAATGGCTTTAGGTGCTTCTGCGGTTATGAATACACCACTTGAACAATATATGGATAAACTTGTAGTTCTTCCTGTAGTTATAGCTACTGTAGGTATTATTATCTCTATTTTGGGAACATTCCTGGTTAGAGCAAAAGAGGATGCAAATCAAAAATCACTTCTTGATGCTTTAAGAATGGGTGTTTGGGCTTCAACAGGTGCGATTATTGTTGCATCTTTCTTTGTTGTTAAGTATATGATTGGCAGCATTCAAGGTATTAACTATGTTGGTATCTGGATGGCAATGGTTGCCGGCTTAGCTGCGGGTGTTTTTATTGCTTACGTTACTGAGTACTACACATCTGATCATTACAAACCAACAAAAGATCTTGTTAAAACTACAGAAACAGGTCCTGCGACAGTTATTATCGGAGGTCTTTCTCTTGGTATGATGTCAACAATTCTTCCTGTTATAATTGTATCGATTGCTATTCTTGCTGCATTCTACTGTGCAGGTGGTGCTACAAACCCTCTAATGGGACTTTATGGTATCGGTCTTGCTGCAGTAGGAATGCTTGCAACACTTGGTATTACACTTGCAACTGATGCATACGGACCGGTTGCTGATAATGCCGGTGGTATTGCTGAGATGTCAGGTTTAGGTGCTGAAGTTAGAAAAAGAACAGATGCTCTTGACTCACTTGGAAATACAACTGCTGCAACAGGTAAAGGTTTTGCAATCGGATCTGCTGCATTAACAGCATTAGCTCTTATTGCAAGCTACACTTCAGCTGCAAAAATTATCAATCCGAATGTAAACTTTTTTAATCTTGAAAATCCGATTATTATTGTTGGTTTATTGATCGGAGCTGTTTTACCTTTCGTATTCTCAGCGATGACTATGGGTGCTGTCGGTAGAGCCGCTCAATCTATGGTAGAAGAAGTAAGACGACAGTTTAGAGAAAATAAAGGTATAATGGAAGGTACAACTAAGCCTGATTATGCGAGTTGCGTGAAGATCAGTACACTTGGTGCTCAAAAAGAGATGGTAGCTCCTTCAATCCTTGCTATTGTCAGCCCTATTATTGTCGGTATAATATTAGGCCCGGGTGCAGTTCTTGCAACTCTTGCAGGCTCTCTTGTGAGCGGGTTTGTACTTGCTGTTATGATGGCTAATGCAGGTGGTGCTTGGGATAATTCTAAAAAGAATATCGAAGCGGGCAACATGGGCGGTAAAGGTGGTGCTTGTCACAAAGCAGCAGTAGTAGGTGATACTGTTGGTGATCCATTCAAGGATACTTCTGGCCCTTCAATCAATATTTTATTGAAACTAATGAGTATGGTAAGTATCGTATTTGTTGGAACATGTATTACTCTTAATGCACAGTTTTCAAAAGTTGTTACAGATCTGATTGGTAATATTTTTAAATAGTAATTGGATTTCTAATGATTATAAAAGCAGAGGTTAATATCCTCTGCTTTTTTTTCAATTTATATTCATTTTAACACAGATTTTTTTAGAGGAAACAATAAAAAGACAAAAGAACCTATAAATATTGGAGAATATTGATGATAGATAAGCTAATTGTTGCTTCTTACAACAATCATAAAGTATTAGAGATAGCTCAAATTCTAAAGGATTTTTGCAAGGTGTCAAGCCTTAAGGATGTTGGGTACTCCTTAGAGATTATTGAAAACGGAAACTCATTTGCCGAAAACAGTTATATTAAAGCGATGCAGGTCTATAGAGAACTGGGAATACCTGTTCTAGCGGACGACAGTGGTCTCTGTGTTAATGCACTTAGAGGTGATCCCGGCATATTTTCTGCCAGATACGGTGGTGATCAACTGGATGATACCGGCCGCTATCAATTACTTCTAACTAATATGACCGGTATTACAGATAGAAGTGCATCATTTGTTTGTAACATGACACTTATAACAAGCCTCTACACCTTTGTTTCGGTTCAGGGAGAATGTGCCGGTACCATATCTGATAAACCCTCAGGATTAAATGGATTTGGATATGATCCTGTTTTTTTCCTCGAAAAATACAATAAAACCATGGCTGAGCTTAGTTCAGATATAAAAAACCAGATCTCACATAGAGCCATGGCATTGAAGGGTATTATTAAGTTTCTCGGGTAAAAAATGTAAAATATTATAAAAGTAAAGAAAGATATTGGAAAAATATATACTTTTATCAATCTATATCAGTTATAAGTCAAAAAATGACACAGAAATTTTTAACCGTAATATCCTTACAAGAGACTCATTGTCTCTGTGAGAATTTCAGGGGTAAACTCAAAGTAAATACTGTTTTGCCTATCCGTATAGTAGGCGATCTTTTGATCAAGCGTGATATCACCCGGCGTATCTATGCCGGGACATCTTTTTGTCTCTTCTTTGCGAACCTCTGGATCATTTACAACCTCAGGCCAAAAGGGGTACGAGCGACACTGCAACGGGCGAGACTCATAAACGATACAACCATTAGACCAGAATATACAGTCGTGATTTTTCTTCTCTTTTAATACAACAAGGTCTTTGCCTTCATAGATAAGAACGCTGCAACATTTATTTATAAATGTATTTAAATCCATCTTTAGATTAGCAAGTAGTTTTTCAACATCTTCTTGGGTTAGATAAACAGTGCCGGGCGTGTGCCTACAACAAGAAGAACACCTTTTACATGAAAAGTCAAATGAACTGAGTCTTTCAATAATTACTTTATCGAGCATCCTAGGTAATCTGAATCTCGATTAATCCGGGAGCTAGCATTGACAACATCTTTAGGGATGTTTCCTGCCATGTTATTTTTGAATTAGCAATGATCTTAAACTTATATTTTTTGTCCATTGGCAATGGAGTGACCTTTGTTATCCACTTAATGAGAGTTTTAATACCACTTGAGTTTAAAAATGTAAGCGTTAGAAAATCAAGTTCAACTACTTTGATCATCTTTTCTAGAATGCCATTATGAATTGACTCAAAAAAGGGTATAAATAGAGGTTCCGGATTTTGAACATCGATATCTCCATTAAATGTCACTCTTATACCACCGGGTATATCTACTAACTCAACTGTTGCTTTTTCTGTTATTACACTTTCTATATTGAAACTGTTCATAGGTGTCTCCTTAAATAAATTAGAGTATAAAACTAATAGTGATTTTCACCAGGTCCTTCTCGAATTCGGCTTTAATATCAGAATTACTCTCAAAGCGAATTCTAGCAAGTCCCAGTTGACTGCCGCCATCAGTTCTAAATGCGGCTTCTTGCATCTTTTTAAAATATGTTTCCTCGGGCGTACCATTATTAATTTCATCTATATGTTTTTTTAATATTGCAATATTGTCCTGTGAAGAAAAATTCTCCACATGAAGATACAATAGCTTATCTTCCTTTCGATGTTCAAGAGAGATTTTTGTACCCTCATCTGAGGCGTATTTTACAGCGTTCTCAAGAAGCTCGCTGGCGGCCATAGATATTATATCTGCCTGTTTATTATCTGACAGTGTAATAGAGAGGAAATTCTGTAGAAATGTCCTTACAGTTGCAATATATGTCCACCTAGGACCAAAGACCATTTCAACAAAGCCGTTTTTAACATTTTTGAACAAGTCCATAACCCTGCCTTTACTATTATTTGTTATTGTTAGATTTTTTCTAAAATCAATATTACAATATATATTAATTTAATGCAAATAAAATTTTTAAAAATTAACACAAAACTGAAAAAACTATAAAGACTGTAATATCACTTTCTATTTCGTTTTAATGGTATATTTATTGATTAGATGAGTCGGATTATAACTTCTCTTTGCCTTTCTTATACCCGGGATTCCAAGATCCTGTTCTCTGTTAACTAATTTATAATTCTCATGTATCTCATTTTCGATAAAAACCTTATTAATAGTCTGATAACTTCCCTCCATGGTAGTATCCGCCTTCTCAAAGTGAATTACGAAGGTTTCATTGTTTAAGGGTTCTCCGGCAGTAAATGCACAGACTTGATTATCTGCCAGAAGAACCGAGGCATTAACCAATAGATACTCATAGTAGTTTAAAAATGTCTCAAGTGCATCAAATTCATTCCTCGGATTATAATCTTCGGCTCCCTCATTTTCAATAGAGTTAATCCGTTTCTCTGCCAAATCAAGACATTTGTTCTTATAGGACTTATCATAGACAGAATATCTATGATAGTAGTTTGATGTGAATTTCCTTACAAATGCTCTCTTGTTCTTAAATGCTCTACCCGGGAGATTTGCAAGATCTGAGGAATTGTAAATGTAATCGCTATGGTCCGGTGTTTCATCTATTGAAAATAAATCTCTATCCAGCTCTGAACTGAACCTATCATCTGCTCTACGAATCTCTGGGAGCATATTGGTTTTATCTGCATAATCAAACATTACCTTTGCAATTTCATTTGCATTAAACTGTCCAATCGGCGGTAAAAAATAAGTCTCTGATGAGGTCTCTGCAATAATCAATAATGAGGATTCGTATTTAGCAAATCTAATTCTTCTTGAATTATTCCATATAAAGAGGTTTGTAAATGTAAATTCAGATATAAGAGGCGGAAAACTTTTGAAAAAAGTCTCAAATATATACCTATCCTCTATTGTAATTTGTTTAAAGTTTAAATTCATCCTTACAATTTATTAAGAAATACGCTACTAGTCAAATAAATTCTTTGTTAATCAATAATTATTAATTTAGTTCCCCCAATTAATCCTGTGATACTCTTTAATCAATTCTTTAACCGATTCTTTTATCGTCTATTGTTATCTATCGTCTTTCGTCATTTTTCCCTTCTAGTAATGATATAGATTGGGTATCGCCATTTTCACGAGCCCATTCTAGTGCATTGACCCCCTCCTGATCGGTTAAACTCGGGTCTGCTCCATACTTTAGAAGTAGTTTTACAAGCCCACCTAATCCCCTGTCAGCAGCCAGCATAAGAGCTGTAATCTTAAAAATATCCTGATGATTAATACTTTCTCCTGATGAGAGCCTCTGTTCGATTACACTTATCATCTCTAACTCATTCATGCTGTCCATAAGCCCATTGCTTATCTTATTCTGCAATCCATTACGGAGATATGGATCCTCTGCCCCGCTCTCTTTTAATAACTCACAGATCTCCGGAAAACCACCTGTTAAAGCCCATGAAGCAGCTGACATCCCTTCCTTATTTCTAATATTAAGATTTGCACCTTTAAGAATAAATAGCCTGACCATATCTATATTTCCTGCAAAGCTAGAATACATTAGAGGAGTGTCCCCAATATTATCCTGAATATCCGGATTTGCACCATAGTTTAACAGAAGCGATGTTGCCTCATAACTATCTTCTGCTGCAGTTATATGAAGAGCTGTCCTACCATATAAAATATCAACATCGGGATTTATACCACACTTTAAGCAGGTCTCCATCTCATCTAAATTGAGGCTGGAAACTGCGTGCTGAAATTTTTCCACATCTGTCATATTTACCTCAAATATTTTTAATTTATTTTATACTAACAGAATATAAAGTCAACTACTTTCTACCTGATAATTTAATTTTTTTATATCTGTTGTTGCTCTTTTTAGATGTTAATGATATTATATAATTTGGAGACTCTTGCAAAAATCCCTTAAGTTTTTTGCTTGATCTTTTATTTAAGTTTAAGGAGATCTGCTAATGAAAAAAAAAGAGATTGCTATAAAGGTTTTAGTTTTTATTTTTATACTATTATTTACAGCCGGATGTGATTTCTTTAAAATATTAAACTTTGATGAATGGCGTGAGGTAAAAGGTGCTGATGCCTCAAGTGATTATTTTTCATCGTCATCATTGTCATCTTCATCGTCATCATTGTCATCTTCATCGTCATCATTGTCATCTTCTTCTTCTACAGGCACTACTCTGGACATAAGTAGCGTAGGTTATAAAGATCTTTCTATTTTCCCTAACGGAGCATTTTTGCAGTCAAACGGTAGTGTAGAATTTAAGCATACAATTGACAGTTTTAGGATCGGACAGTTTGAGGTAACATACGAGTTGTGGCACACTGTACGAATATGGGCGGAAGCTAACGGTTATAAATTTTTAAATAAAGGCAGAGAGGGAAGTGATGGTGTAGAAAATGGCATCCCACCATCTTTTGATAATAATAAGTATAGACCGGTTACGACAATCTCATGGGAAGATGCCGTAGTATGGTGTAACGCTTATAGTGAAGGGATGTATTTACAACCCTGTTACTATTTGGGGGGCAGCGTATTAAAAGATTCTACTCTGCCAAACCTGTATAGCGTTGAGTGGAATAAGGTTAATAATGGATATAGACTCCCTACCGAAGCTGAGTGGGAATATGCAGCAAGGTGGTGTGGAAATATCCAGCCGATCGGTAGTGAATACTATGAAGGAAGTTATTGGACACCATGGGACTTCGCATCCGGTACATCAAAAAATACAACCGATTCATACGAAACAGATAAGGTTGCATGGTATCAAGCTAACTCAGGCGGTACTGCTCAACAGGTTTCAAATAAATCACATAATTTTTCCGGACTGTATGATATGTCAGGTAATGTCAGTGAACTCTGTTGGGATTCATATGAGGAATATGACAACACTGAAAAAACTGACTATGCAGGTGCGATATCTGGTGTTAATAAAGTTTATAGAGGGGGGTCATTTTTTGATCCTTCAAGCTATCTCGCTTGTGGATACAGAGATGGGTATCACTCTACAAATAAATATGTTAACATTGGTTTTAGAATTGCAAGAACAAACTAGTTATAACTAGTTAATTTTAGTTGCAGATTATATATCTTCATGATATTATCCGGCACAATTAAATCATGTGATATATTATATTACAGTTTATATTTAACTATATATTAATTAACACCTAATATGAGACCGTTATTATTTTTATATATCAGGAATTAAAAATGTTTTGTCTAAAATCACTTTTTTCATTAGTACTATTAAGTAGTTTAATTTTGTTGTGTTCATGTTTGGATGAAGCAACATTTAACAACAAGCAATACAGGTATAAAGTCAAGACACCTGATGGATGGGTATGGTTGAGTAATACGGGCAGATCTAAAGGGTCAGATAACTTCTACGCTAAACTTATTGAAAATATTGACAGTAATATTGATTTTAAATCTGTAGATGTCGCATTCTACAATCCAGACTCACCTCCACCTGTCTATGAGATGATAACTGTTAAATCCATAATGTCTCGAATCGACCTCAATAATCTATCAGAGGAAATGGAAGGATTAAAAACAGTCATTTCATCACAGCTCTCTGTACTATACGATCAAGTAATTGTTGAGAGATCCAGATTTGAACCATTTAAACAGGGGAAATTACTAAAACTTGATTTTTCTTTTAGCTATGAGGGACAGAGATATGGGTGTGCATATTCTATCTTGCCGGGCTCAATGATTGGTACACATTTTATCTCCTATGTCTATCCACATAGAAACAATGATAACTCAAGTATCATACTTGATAAATTTATCGGCTCATTCAAAAGGTATTAAAAATTATTAAAAAATATTAAAAAATAAAACTAAGAGGTATTAGGAATATGGAATTAAACGAAGAATTTATCTCAGGATTATCATTAAATCCGCTGCACATTGTTGAGAAGGTCTCAGATGATCTAAAGATATCATTTAAACAGGTAAAAGCAACAATTGATCTTCTAAAAGAGGACAATAGTATACCATTTATCTCCAGATATAGAAAAGAGGTTACAGGGTCACTTGATGAGGTTCAAGTAAGAGATATATCGCACAAACTTGAGCATTTTGAAAATATAGAGGGACGAAAGATCGAGATTGTTAAGAAGATTTTCTCTACAGGTCAGTTAACTGATGATCTTTTTAACAATGTTATCAAATCAACAACCTTTGCTGAGCTTGAAGACCTCTATGCACCATTCAAGAAGAAGAAAAAAACCCGTGCTATGATTGCTATAGAGAAAGGACTACAGGAGCTTGCTGTACTTATGGAGACTCTAAGTGATTCTGCAATAGAGAAAGAGGCTTTGAAATTTGTAGATGAAGAGAAGGGTGTCCCGAATATTGAAGAAGCACTGACCGGAGCAATGGATATAATTGCAGAAAAAATAGCACACGATGTAGATAACAGAAAAAAAACCAAAGAATTTGTAGTAAATGATGGAGTATTCTGTATTACAGGGAATAAGGATAGAGATTCGAGTGTCTATAAGATGTACTACGATTTTAAGGAACCAATAAAGCAATTAAAACCTCATAGAATTCTCGCAATCAATCGAGGAGAAAGAGAGGGGGAACTTGAGTTAAAAATAGACTATAACGATGATGCAATAATTACACTTGTCTCTAATCAATATAGAATTAGCAACGACTACCATAAAAGAGCAATCGCTGATGGTATGACAAGACTAATGCTTCCTGCTGTTCTAAGGGAGATTCGAAGTGACCTTTTTGAACAGGCAGACAAACATGGTATAAATGTATTTGCAACTAATCTTAAATCGCTACTTATGCAGCCGCCTATAAAAAGGACAAGGGTGATGGGTGTCGATCCCGGTATAAGAACAGGTACTAAGGCCGCTGTTCTTGATGATAATGGGAAATTTCTTGCCTACTTTACATTTATGCAAAATATGATAATGAGTTCAAAAAAAGAGATTGCCGATCATGTAAAAAAATATAGCGTCGAACTAATTGCAATTGGTAATGGAACGGGTGTGCAGGATGTGCAAAAGTTAGTTGCTGATGCGATTAGCGATTACAGTCTTAACTGCAAGTACACAATTGTTGCCGAAGACGGTGCATCTGTCTATTCTGCTTCCGATATTGCAAGAGAAGAATTTCCTGAATTAGACCTAACTATAAGAGGGGCAATTTCAATCGGCAGAAGGATTCAGGATCCACTGGCCGAGCTTGTAAAGATCGATCCGAAGTCAATAGGTGTCGGCCTCTATCAACATGATGTTAATCAGGCCAGTCTCTCTAAGGGGCTTGACGAGGTTGTAGAATCTGTAGTTAATAATGTAGGTGTTAATGTTAACACCGCTTCATATTCGCTTCTAAAATATGTGTCCGGTATAAAAGGGGCTGTAGCTCTTGGTATAGTTGACTTTAGAAATAGAAACGGCACTATCAAGTCACGAATGGATTTAAAAAAGGTTACCGGGCTTGGTGATAAGACCTTTGAACAGGCTGCAGGTTTTCTTAAAATTCCCGAGAGCAGTGATGAACTTGATAATACCTGGGTTCATCCGGAAAACTATGCTCTTGCAAGGGAGATTCTACAGATCATAAGGACCTCAAAGAGCGTCTCAGAGGCACAGAAAAAAGAACTTACAGCAAAGTATGGCGTTGGTGAATTTACAATCTCCGACATCATAGAGGAATTAAAAAAGCCAAACAGGGATCCTCGTGAAGATTATCCTATGCCGATAATTCAGGAGGGTGTTGTATCATTTGAGGATCTAAAAGTTGGAATGAAGATAACAGGTAAGATAAAAAATGTAGTTGATTTTGGTGCCTTTGTTGATCTTGGCATTAAGGAAACCGGACTTCTGCATATATCTCAGATCAGCGATAACTTTGTGTCTGATCCGCATACAGTTTTAAAAGTAGGTGATGTAAAAGAGTACAGTATAATTGAAATAGATACAGTAAGACGAAGAATCTCCCTATCCGGGAAATCTTCAGGCGGACAGGCTGCGGGGCAGTCAGGCAACAAAGCAAATAAGCCGTCATCATCTGATCCGTCCAAAAAAGTCGTCTTTAAGAAAAAACAGACTCAGGAAGATCTACTAAAACAGTACTTGATTAATTAAACAGCCTATTAGCTGATTTTAGAGACTTTTTTATTTGGATTTTTTTTCTTTTTTTCAAATACTAGTTGATTAATATTCTATATTATTTTATATTATTTACTTATAAATTAATAAATTCATGATACGCTAGTTTTGAGTGTTATATATGAAATTTTTTAAAAGGATGGAATATGGCAAAAACAAAAGTAAAGATTACCGATCTGGTTCTAAGGGACGCACACCAATCACTTCTTGCAACAAGAATGGTTACTGCTGATATGTTACCAATTGCTGATAAGTTAAATAAAGTTGGTTACTGGTCACTTGAAACATGGGGAGGCGCAACATTTGATTCATGTATAAGATTCTTAAATGAAGACCCATGGGAAAGAATACGACAATTAAAGAAAGCTATGCCTGATACTCAAATGCAGATGTTATTGAGAGGTCAAAACCTACTTGGATACAGACACTATGCTGATGATGTTGTTCAGAAATTTGTTGAGAGAGCTGCTGTAAATGGCGTTGATGTATTTCGAATATTTGATGCATTAAATGACCCGCGAAATCTTAAAACATCAATTGACGCTGTAAAGAAAGCAAAAAAACATGCTCAGGGAACAATTAGCTATGCTACCAGCCCATTCCACACAATAAGTGCATTTGTTGATCTAGGTAAAAAACTTAAAGATATGGGTGTTGACTCAATCTGTATTAAGGATATGGCAGGCCTTATCAAGCCATATGATGCCTATAAACTCATCGAGGCTCTTAAAAAAGAGGTTGGTCTACCAATCAATCTTCACTCACATGCAACAACAGGTATGTCAGTTGCAGCACTTCTAAAGGGTGTTGAGGCCGGTGCAGATATGATAGATACTACAATCTCATCTCTATCAATGGGAACAAGTCACTCACCTACTGAAACAATGGTTGAGATCTTGATGGATACCGACTATGATACGGGGCTTGATATTAAATTGCTTGTTGAGATCGCAGCGTATTTTAGAGATGTCAGAAAAAAATACAAACAATTCGAATCCTCATTCCTTGGTGCTGACACAAGAATTCTTCTTGCACAGGTTCCCGGTGGAATGTTATCAAACCTTGAAAGCCAATTAAAGGATCAAGGGGCAAGTGATAAAATTGATGCGGTGTTAGATGAAATCTCAGTTGTACAGAAAGATTTTGGATACCCTCCGCTTGTTACACCGACTTCTCAGATTGTTGGTACTCAAGCAGTGTTTAATGTTCTATTTGGAAGATACAAAAACATTACAGCCGAGTCAAGAGATCTACTGGTTGGAAAATACGGACAAACCGCTGCAAAACCAAATGAGGAACTTGTTAAGAAAGTTCTTGCTGACATGAAAATGGAAAAAGCAATTACTCATAGACCGGCTGACGATATTACAAATGAGTTTGAAAAAATCGAGTCTGATCTTAAGGAAAAAATGGGTGGAAAATCAATGTCAATTGAGGATGTACTAACCTATGCAATGTTTCCACAGGTAGCTGTAAAATTCTTCAATGAAAGAGAAAAAGGCCCTGTTTCATTTACTGCACAGGAAGAATCAAAAGGCGGAGCAACTGCCGGTAACTTTATTGTATCTGTTGATGGACATGACTACAAAGTTACAAACAAAGATGGTGCAATAATTGTTGATGGAGTTGAACACAAGGTTGACTTAAAAGAGTGGGATGGCAAGGGCGATGTGACACCGGCATCAAGTACAGGCGGTGCTGGAACAAATGTTGAATCACAGGTTGCAGGAACAATTCTTAGAACCAACTTCAAAGAAGGGGACAGAGTAAAACCGGGTGATACAGTTGTTATAATTGAGTCTATGAAGATGGAATTAGAGGTTAAAGTTAATACTTCAGGTGTTATTTCCTATAAATGCAGACCAAATGATCATGTAAAAGCTCATGACATTCTTGCGATAATAAAGTAGATTTATCTAAATATCCTGAGTCCGCACAACAAATGTGCGGACTTTTTTATTTTCAACCGGTCTACAATCACATCTATAATTATAGACTTTGATGATTGACATATTTCTAATATTCAAATATAAAAGAGATCTAATTAACCAAATAATCTCGTTTAATTGACAGTGCTTTTAATTAAACTTTTATAGCCCATCATGGGTCATTCATAAGGAATCAACAATGAAAAATATGACAGAGGGAAGCATTTTTAAGAATATTATCTATTTTAGTATTCCAATGCTTCTTGGAAATATCTTTCAGCAATTTTACAATGTTGTTGATTCTATAGTTGTAGGAAGATTTATAGGTAAGGACGCTCTAGCTGCTGTAGGTGCAGGATTTCCTGTGATGTTTCTTGTTATCGCTCTTATTATTGGTGCAACTATGGGTTCGATGGTTCTTGTGGCTCAGTTTTTTGGAGCAAAGGATCATGAAAATCTTGCAAAGATGGTTGACACAACATACATCTTCCTTTTTTTTATGTCTCTGGCTGCCTGTGTGGTTGGACTTTTGTTTAGTAAAAACATTCTGCTACTTCTTGGCACCCCCTCAGAGATAATGCGAGATGCAAAACTATATATGGATATCATGTTTATCGGTATGCCTATGATGTTCGGATATAATGGTCTAAGTGCTGTAATGAGAGGTGTTGGAGACTCAAAAACCCCACTTTACTTACTTATAGCGGCAAGTGTTATCAATATTATACTTGATCTTCTATTTGTTGTTGTTTTTAAATGGGGGATAGCCGGTGCTGCATGGGCGACAGTAATTTCACAGGGCTTTTCATTTCTAGGTGGAATGATATTGCTACACCTTAAAAAATCTATACTTGCAATTCGAATTGGTCAGATGACATTTAACAATAGACTCTTTATACGAAGCATTCAGATTGGAATTCCATCCGGTATTCAGCAGATGGCTGTTGCATTTGGCCTTATGGCACTCACACGAATTGTAAATGGTTTTGGCACTAATGCTCTAGCCGCATTTACCGTTGCAGGTAGGATTGATTCGTTTGCAATGATGCCCGCCATGAACTTCTCGATCGCTCTGTCTACTTTTACAGGACAGAATATCGGTGCCGGTAGAATAGATAGGGTAAAAAAGGGCGTTACAGTTACAATGCTAATTTCATCAATAGTCTGCGTCTTTATTACAATACTTATTATATCGTTTAAGAAACAGCTAATACTATTATTTAACAACGATCCGCTTGTCGTTGCAATAGGGATGGAATATCTGTTTATCGTAAGTATTTTTTATATTGTCTTTTCTGTAATGTTTGTATATAATGGTGCCTTGCGAGGTGCCGGTGACACGCTTATTCCAATGATAGTTACAATAATGGCATTATGGGCTGTAAGGGTTCCGGCCTCTTATTTGTTGTCAAGAACAATGGGGACTGCAGGTATCTGGTGGGGAATTCCAATCGCATGGATGATAGGTGCAGCAATGTCATTCGCCTATTATCAAACCGGCACATGGAAGAAAAAAGTAAAACTTATTAAGGATACTAATTAGCATGATTATAGTTGCAGGGCTGGGCAATCCGGGTAAACAGTACTCTAGAAACAGACACAATGCGGGTTTTCTGTTTCTAGATTTTTTATTAAATAAACTAGAGATGCCGATTGATGGATTGAAACTAAATGAAGCACCAAAAAAACCAAAATTGTTTATTTTTGCAGATAAAGTCCACACCTCAAATTTTTCCAAGAGAAAAAACTATGAATATAGATCGACAATTTCAAATGGTAAAAATCTAGTTCTCTTAAAACCCACAACCTATATGAATCTAAGCGGCAACGCGATACTATCAGCAATGGGATTCTACAAGGTCGGCATTGAAAATTTAATCGTTATATACGATGATGTTGCCTTGCCTCTCGGGAAAATCCGGATTCGGGCAAGCGGCTCTAGCGGTGGGCATAACGGCCTAAAGAATATCGAGTCCTCGTTGGGTTCAAATCAATATATTAGAATTAGAATTGGCGTTGGCGAACCGGAACATCAGGGAGGGCTAATTACCCATGTACTAGGTAACTTTTGCGAAGAAGAATACAACCTTTTAAACAATACTATTTTCCCAGCGGCATATTTGGGACTTGAGACCATTCTCAGATACGGGGTAAATGAAGCAATGAACAGGATAAATGGAAGTGATCTTAGATAAAGTCAGATCGATTCTTAATAAATATAATATTAAAAACTGCAAAATCCTTCTTGCATACTCTGGCGGTCGTGATAGCTCGGTTCTACTTGACACAATCTCAAAGTTAAGAGATGAATATGGACTTATTATTCACATCTCCTACATTAATCACAACCTTAGAGGTACAGAATCACATATGGAGCAGGCATTTGTTATCGAACATCTAAAACAATATACTGTTTTCAATCATATTAGAGTTATTTCGTCTCGATTCTGGGAGTCTAATAAGGATTCAATAGAATCTAAAGCAAGGAAGGTACGCTATGATTTTTTTAATAGAATCTGCAGGAAATTTAACATAAAATGGATCTTTACAGCTCATCACTTTGATGACAAAATCGAGACTACGATTATAAATATTCTTCGAGGTGCAGGCGATGAGACGCTTAGTGGTATCCCTGAAAAAAGAGACAATATTATCAGACCGCTTATTTCAATAAGTCGAGATGAAATAGACCTCTATATAACAGAAAATAATATAAAATTCGTTGATGATTCTTCAAATAACACAGAAATTTACTTAAGAAATAAAATCAGACACAGACTAATTGAAGATTTAAGGATTATCCAACCACACTATAGGAGTTCATTTCATAAATTCTATGAATTAAACGACGAAAAAGATCAATTTATTAAAAGGCAGATTTGCAGGGGACTAAAAAAATCAGTTCTCTATAGAACCAGCTCATATATAATTATGGATCTACACTCATTAAAACTTCTTGATCCATATATAGTAAAACGAATTCTAAAACTATGTATAAAAAAATTATTGCCAAAGACTAAATTTTCTAAGGAACTTTTTCGTTTTCTATCTGAAATTGAAACACTGCCCGATGGTAAGTTCTATGAGAATAAAAACTACACTATAGTTATCCGAAGCAATAGACTATGGATTTTTCGAAAAGTTTATAATTCTACAATACTGAATTCAATCGAACAATCACCATTTGAGCATGCTGATTTTACAGTTTCAATAATAGGTCAACTACATAATCCTTATATATATAGAGATAACTTGAATTCAAATATGTTTATACTCTCTGATCTTCCTATTGCTTTTCGCTCGTCATTACCGGATGATTCTATCAACAATAACGGAAAAATTCAAAACATAACATCAATACTCAAGGCTAATAAAATACCAACACAGGCTATTTTTCATTTTTTTACATTCATTAGCGAGAATAGAATTGTAGGATTTGGTTCTGCCTTCTTTAGCAGAATTGATAAAGATTATTTCATCTCTGATGTCAACAAACTAGGTTTGCCAATAACACATATTTCATTTAAAAATCGAAAATTTTAGTACTCAAAAACCAATTAATTAGTTAGATTGACATTAACAGGAGATAAATATGAAGATTAAAACCTTTTTGTTAGTAGTTTTATTTAATTTTATATTCAATGGAGTAATTATGGGAAATGAAAAAATTCAATTAGGAGATATTGCCCCGGACTTTACAGTTAAGAATCATAGAAATGAAGATTTTACCTTGTCGGGAAGCAAGGGCAAATGGATAATTCTATATTTTTACCCAAAGGCTGATACGCCCGGGTGTACTTCACAGGCTTGCTCATTTAGAGACGCTGCTACAATACTTAGGGACGAAGGTGCCGAAATCTACGGAATTAGCACTGATTCAGTTAAGTCAAATGCAAAGTTTCATGAAAAATATTATTTAAACTTCGATTTGCTATCTGATGTAAAGGGTAACATATCAAAACAATATGGTGTAAAAATGGGGATAATGAATATGTCAAAGCGATGGACTTTTCTAATCAATCCTGATCAGAAAATTACAGGTATCTATCCCGATGTAGATCCATCTAAGGACGCCTCTACAGTTTTAGCTAAAATCAAAGAAATAAATAATATGAATGAAACTAAATAAACTAAATGAACTATATTATTTTATCTGAAATTTAATATTACTTGGCGTATTTGTAAATTTAATATTTTATCCGGCATGGTAATTGTAAATTTTTTTTTTTAATTGGCGTTATCTCTTTTTTTTATTATTATAATAATTATATTTATTATAATAATAAAATTAATTTTACAAGAGGAGATTTCAGATGAAAAAAAATTCAATAGTTTTTTTCTACATGCTTATTTTTTTAATAACCGCTTCATGTAAGGATTCAGGTGTTCCGAATGTAACACCGCTAAAAACTACACCTGTCTTTACAAATTCCAGTTTTACTAACATCTCAGCCCTCCAGGGTCAACTTCACTCAATTGCAGAGAGCGGCAGTTCATCTATTGTATTCATTGGAACAGAGAAGACTGTTAAACAGAACATGTATAATCCGTTTGAGTTCTTTTTTAATGACCCGGGCAATCAAAAGCCGCAACAAAGAGAATTTAAACAGGAAGGACTCGGCTCCGGCGTGATTTATCATAGAGTTAATAATAAATACTATATTATAACAAACAATCATGTTGTAGAGAATGCAGACAAAATAACTGTTACTGTCGACCAATCAAAGATTTACGAAGCTAAATTGCTTGGCGGTGATCCTGAAGTTGATATTGCAGTTCTAGAAATAACTACTAATGATGATTTAGTAATAGCAGCTCTCGGTAATAGCGATAACTTAAAAGTTGGTGACTTTGTTGTAGCTATTGGTAATCCATTTGGACTTTCCGGAACAATGACTTTTGGGATAATAAGTGCATTAGGCAGAAGTGATATTATGAGCGATAGACTAAGTTTAACTAATTTTATTCAAACAGACGCTTCAATCAACCCGGGAAACTCCGGTGGTGGCCTTATAGATATGAATGGCACAGTTATTGGAATCAATACACTTATCTATTCCAGGTCAGGCGGTAATATTGGGATCGGTTTTGCAATTCCAATTAATGTGGCAAAGAGAATCGCTGATCAACTTGTAAAAACCGGCAAAATAGAACATGGGTATCTCGGTGTTCAATTTGAAGAACTAAACCAGTCATCAATTGAAACACTTGGCCTAAAAAATGTACAGTTTGGTATGATGGTAAAAAAGTTGCTTGAAAATGGTCCGGCAGAAAAAGGTGGTATCAAGGTAGGTGATATTCTTATAGAGCTTGATGGGAAAGAACTAAAAAAATCCAACGACCTGGTTCTTACTGTAGCTAATTATACTCCCGGAACTATAGTTAGTATCAAATTGCTTAGAGCAGGCAAGATAGAAACAGTAAAAATTAAACTTGGAAATAGAATTGAAATGACAGGTACCGGCTCAACGCCTGATAAAGGTGATTTTTTTGAAAACTACGGATTCGAATTAGCAGACCTAAACGATTCATTCAAGAATGAAAAAAAGATTCCAGCTAATATTTCCGGTGTAGTTGTTACAAAAGTTGTAAAGGGATCCTTATCGGATAGTGCCGGCATTAGGCAAAATGATATAATAATCAAAATTAACAATCAGAATATTAAGGATATCGTTTCGCTTAAAAAAATCCTAGATCAACGAAAAGGTGCTAGAAATTACTTCTTTATATATCGAGAAAACACAGAAATGATTGTTATGATGTAGTAGTATCAATGCATTCATTTCATAGACTTTCTGTGTATAAACATGAAAACTACCCTGTATAATAAGGGTAGTTTTTTTTTATAGCTTCATTAGCGTCATTAGTCTAATATAAGGACTTTTATAGCATCATCTTATTATTATAGGCCTACGACCCCAACAGATTGACAAGACAATCTTAATGTGTGGCTGAATTAGAAAATAAAAAAACCCGGCA
>CAYYKD010000033.1:43071-44570 GCA_964471825.1 uncultured Spirochaetales bacterium | reverse complement strand
CGCCGGATTGCTTTGCAAAACGCAAAGGTGCGGACTGACAATTTAGCAAAACAAATGCCTTTTGTCAATGATTATTTTAAATAATTTTGTTTAAAAATTATTTCTAAATATTTATCAATTTCATTCTAAATCATTCTAATCTGTAAGAACTACACTCTTAAACACCAGCATAATTATTGTACCATGATTAACAATCCGTTAAATCTCAGTTAATTACACCGTCATCCTTAAGCGTGAAAGCCTTATACCATATACTAACCGACAAGTCAAGCAATATTTGAAATAAATTTAAAAAAACTACAAAGGAAATATATTATTGATTTTTTTAACAATTTCTTCTTTATAAAACTTTAAAATTATTATATATTAAACTTCATATGTTACTTAAAATAAAGTAGGGCTAATGTTTAATATCGAGAATTATTTCATAAACAAATACATTGGAGTTAGCAGGGAAAGAGAAAAGAGAGCTAGAAGCTTTTTCTATATAGATATTATAGGAATTGCAATACTGGTAATTGTTTCTCTAACCGAATTTTGCTTTGGATTTTCATTTCATCTATACCTACCCTACCTACTAGGTATTGCAGTATCATTAATATGTCTTTTAATTTTCCGTGCTGGTTTTTTCAACACCTCATCTATCCTACTTATGGTTACACTTATATCAATTCAAACTTACGCAATTATACTTGATAAATATAACAATCCATTTGATTTATATAGATACACACTTACAATTACTACCGTACTAATTGCAACAGGACTCATTTCATTTAATAACTTTAATATTATAGTAGTTACAATCACTGGGCTTTTAGGTATTTTTTCATTCTATATCATTAGATACAAATATCAACTTGGAATAGAAAATGATCCTATCGTGATAATAACTCTAATAGTAGTATCATCAATTTATATATTTTTTGGAATTTTATCCTATATGATACTCACAATCACTAAAAGAATGCTTGATGTCGCAGAAACCAACGAGAAAAATGCCAAGCAAGAACGCGATAAAACAATTCATACTTTAAATATTCTACGAATATACACTAAACCATCATTAGTAAAAAAAATATATGACGGAACAGACCCTACACAGCTAATGCCTGAGGAAAAAGAACTTGCTGTATTATTCTGCGATATTCGTGAATTCAGTAAACTTACAGAAAACAAAGCACCTAAAGAAGTCATTGAAATTCTTAATCCATATTTCTCAACCATGAATTCAATTGTTATAGATAACAATGGCGAAATAGACAAACTTATAGGCGACTGTTTTATGGCAATTTTTGAGAATGCCAATGATGCAATAAAAGCTGCCATCGAGATGAGAAAGTCACTAACAGGCTTTTTTGTAGACGGTGAGCAACTTAGAAACGGCATCGGAATTCACTATGGCAAAATGATCAAAGGCAATATAGGATCATCATGGAAAATGGATAACACAGTTATCGGTGAAGTTGTGAATATGTCCAGCAGATTTGAATCACTTA
>CAYYKD010000033.1:39175-43061 GCA_964471825.1 uncultured Spirochaetales bacterium | reverse complement strand
ACAGGAATTATAATATCTGATGAACTAAAAGAAAAAATAACTGACAGAATTTACTTTGCCGATCTCGATATAATAAGAGTCAAAGGAATGAACAGGCCTGTAAAGATATACGGTATATATGACAAATTTTCCTGTAACTGTGAAAGTACAGATGAAAAATACCACGACCTTATAACAGATGCATTTTCTATGTATGTAAACGGCGACTTTGATAAAGCAATTGAAATATATAAAAAAATCAAAATAGAATACCCTATCCTTGAAGATGGTAAAGAAAATTCAGCTCATACCCACCTTAACTTCCTAACTCAAAGATGCCTTGAAACTAAAGCAAAGATCGATTCAGGCGAAATTGAAATGTGGTCAGGAATTTATGATTTTCAGATTAAATAATTGGAGAGATAAATTATGTTTATAACAGGAATATTTGATATTGGTATTTATTATAACAAAGATTTAAATCTAATACTTTCTGTGGTTAACATTTCGTTATTATTATTTTTCTACCTCTTCTATTTTAAGTTTATTATTAAAAAATTCATTACAAAATTAAGTAAACCCAAAAACGAGTATAAGCCCAAATTCATCCTTATTTCCTTTTACAAATATTTTTTAGTTTTCCTGTTTACTCTTTTCCATCTCATATCTATAATAGGAATAGGAAACTTTTTTTTATATACCGAATTTGAAGTAATCATAAGAAGCTTTGGATTAATGTTATATATATTTGGATTAGTTAGCTCATTCAACTATAACACTCTTTATAAATTATCAAATAAAAACGACATCACTGATATTTACAATAATAAAAATAATATATGTAGTGATAATACTGACAAACCTAATAAGTATATAAAACATAATTTAATTAGATTTCCACTTCTATCCTCTGAGATGCTAATACTAACAGGTTTATCGCTCTCAACACTGTCTTTATCATGCATAATAATGTCAGCCCTAATAACTATCATAAATACCATTCAAGCAAAAAAAACTGATGATTTTATGAATATATATGATATTGACTACTATAACTACAAAATCAAAACAGGTCTTTTCTTTCCAAAGTTAATTCCAGCATTAAAATCATTTTGTATTAATATTGACTAGACAAATTTTAACCTATTCATACTACTGATCAATTACTACAGATCAATCATCTTCCATATCTTATCAAAAACAAGATCGGATTCCTCATGAATAACTAAATCAAACTTACCATCAAAAATTGTTTTCTCTTTATTAATAATAATAGATTTAGCTTCAGTTAAAAGTTTAAGAGGTAGACTCGCTGCCGGTTGAACAGTAAGAGAGGTACCAACAACAACCACAAGATCACAATGTGGCGGATCTTCATATATATCATAAAATTCAAAAGGCAACTGCTCTCCAAAGAATACAACATTAGGCTTAATTACCCCGCCACAATTACAGAGAGGTACCTGTCTATTTAATATCGTAGCCTCCAACTCACAAAAACTATAAGTTTTATCACATGTTAGACACCTAGCCTCGCTATAACTTCCATGACATTCAAAGACATTTTTATTACCCGCCTTTGTATGAAGCATATCAATATTTTGAGTAACAAGAAGACTCAACTTCCCTAACTGCTCTATATGAGCAATAAACCTATGTGAAAGCGTTGGTACTACATCATAATTCAAAATTAAACTAGAAACCTCATAAAAAAGAGATGGATCTTTTTTAAAGTATGATATATCAAAAACCAATTCAGGATTCTCAATATCTCTATTTAAATCCCTAACCATATTATACAACCCATTTTTACTTCGAAAGTCAGGAATTCCAGATGAGGTGCTAATACCTGCTCCTGTAAAAAAAAATATATGTTTTGATGATTTGATTAGATCAAACGCCTTATTGATTTCTTTTTGCATTTTCACACCTGTTTTTATTATATATTAATAAACTAACAATTCAAGTTAATTAATAAAAAAAAATTAATAAAAAAAAAGATAAAAAAATTATCTCAACTTTACAATGAGACTCTCTTTTCACAATAAATTTATGATAATTTTGATTTTTCATTTGCTTAATATTAATAAAAATTAGATTTTTCAAAAAATGAGATATCTGTCTAAATACTTGTCAAATATTAAAAATGAGTTTGACAATAATCATAAAACAGTTTATTAACAAAACTATTGAATTTAACTAAGGATATTTTTTTGAAAAACACCTGTCCCCTATGTAACACCCAATCAGAATTTAAAGAACACACCGTTAGAGATCAAAGAGTATACTTAGAATGCAACCAATGTGGTCTTCACTTTGTAAGAAAGGACCTGCTTTTAACCAACGATGAAGAAATTAAAAGATATAACCAACACAAGAATCATATAGATGACACAGGTTACATAGATTTTTTAAATCAAGCTATAAATCCAACACTAAGTTTTATTAATACAAAGATGAAAGGATTAGACTACGGATGCGGACCATCACCGGTTTTATCTGAATTACTAACACGGAAGGGATTTCACATGGACAACTACGACCCATACTTCTTCCCCTCTCTAAAACCTGTTCATTATGATTTTATTTTTACAACAGAGGCATTTGAACATTTTTATTCCCCCTTCAGAGAAATAAATAAAATTCTAGATAGACTGAATAAGAATGGAATACTTACAATCATGAGTGCAATACTTCAGGACAAAACTGAATTCAGCACATGGTATTATCCTAATGACCCAACCCATGTATCAATAATGAACACCAAAACACCAACATATATCGAAAGTTTCTTTAAACTAAAGATGATCTACAATGATACGAAAAGGGTGGTTATTTATCAAAAAATTACTTAGTAACAACCCTATGCCCACTTTCTACTGAAAGTACCCTGGAATTTGGAGGAACAGATTCGACAACCCACACATTGCCACCAATAACCGAGCCTGATCCTATAACTGTCTCACCCCCAAGAATAGTTGCATTAGCATATATCGTAACATTATCCTCAATGATCGGATGCCTCTGAAGCCCTTTTATCAATTTACCTCGATCATCCTTAGGAAAACTTAAAGCACCAAGCGTTACCCCTTGATATAGCTTTACATTTTTACCGATCTTACAGGTCTCACCTATTACAACACCCGTTCCATGATCAATAAAAAAATTCTCATCAATAGTTGCACCGGGATGTATATCTATCCCCGTTTTCGAATGAGAGTACTCAGACATAATTCTAGGGATCAATGGAATATCAGATTTATACAGTTCATGAGCAATCCTATGAATTGTAATAGAAAAAAGCCCAGGATAACTAAAAATTATCTCATGAAAACTCTTTGCTGCAGGATCTCCATCAAAGGCAGAGCTTACATCCTTCATTAACATCAATCGAATATCCGGAAGTTTTTCTATAAGACTGAGAGCACCCTCAACCCCATTAGTCAAACACTCATCACAGATATCACACCTATTTTCTCTTAAATTATGGTCGTGCCTTATTGATTTTGCAATTTCTAATGCTAATTTTTCGAACACAACTGAAATTCTATTACCATAATAATGCTTTATATTAGCGTTTGTAATCTCTCTCTCGGAAAAATACCCCGGATAAATAATATCAAATAATTCATGCAATATTTTCACAACAGTATCTTTAGAGGGTATTGGATATTTATTTATATGATTTACTGATCCATCCTTAGCATAATCATCTAAAATTGTATTTACACCTAACTCAAGCCTCTTTAAATGACTATCCGATAATGATATTTTTTTTATTTCCATAGATTTTTCCTAACTTGATTTAATAAATAAGAGTATAACAACCTTACTCCCTAAAAGTCAATTTATTTTAAAAAAAAACAGACCATATATTAGGTCTGTTATCTAGCGAGAAACGGGACTT
>CAYYKD010000033.1:36592-39075 GCA_964471825.1 uncultured Spirochaetales bacterium | reverse complement strand
GAACCCGCGACATCCACCTTGGCAAGGTGAAGCTCTACCACTGAGCTATTCTCGCAAAAAATTTTTTAGGGTTTTAACCCATGAGCGAGAAACGGGACTTGAACCCGCGACATCCACCTTGGCAAGGTGAAGCTCTACCACTGAGCTATTCTCGCTAGTAAAAAAAGATTTTAGTTACCTATGATCAACACAGGCAACTAAAATAAATTGCGAGCGAGGGGACTTGAACCCCTACACCTCACGGCACTAGATCCTAAGTCTAGCGTGTCTGCCAATTTCACCACGCTCGCTAATTTTTAAATAGGTTGTAAAGGGATCGAACCTTTGACCCGCAGATTAAGAGTCTGCTGCTCTACCAACTGAGCTAACAACCCGCATTAGTTATCGCGCCCGGCAGGATTCGAACCTGCGACCCACGGATTCGAAGTCCGGTACTCTATCCAACTGAGCTACGAACGCATATGGGTGAGTGACGGGAATCGAACCCGCAACAATCAGAACCACAATCTGACGCTCTACCTTTGAACTACACCCACCATTGTAATACGCCAACCACGACTCGAACGTGGGACCCTCAGCTTAGAAGGCTGATGCTCTATCCAACTGAGCTATTGGCGCGAAATTTCGGGAAGGAGGGATTCGAACCCCCGCTCTTCTGGTCCCAAACCAGACGCCTTGAACCGGACTAGGCTACTTCCCGTAAAGTGTAGCCGGAATATATCATAGTTCTTTAACAAAGTCAATCATTTTCAAGCAAATTTTAAAATTATTTTATCATGAAGTTAACTATTAAAAATTATAGAAATTTATCATTGACATAATTATCTCGTAGTTATATATTGAATATTCAATATATTTTGGAGAGTGGAGTTGGCTTACAATTTTTCAGATCATTCTAATACTGGATATCTAAGATTCTGGGATGGTGATCTATCGTATGCTGAAAAAAGGCCTCGTTATGGCATAGTATTAAATGGCGGTGGTGATTATAGATTCGGATTTGCTGAATTTATGAAAAGATGTGACCATGGAAATATCGTAATAATAAATGCAGCTGAAACAAATATAGACGGTTCATATATAGAGAGTTCATGGCTATATGATGGCTTTATTATGGTTGATGAAAAGCTTCATTCACTTGAACACTTCGGAATTAAAACAAAGGAAGCAGCATTTGATGCCTATCTAATAGGTCGTGTCTGCATGTCCGATGGTATAATATTCGGAAGCGGAGATCAATTCAAATATTTGCAAAGATGGAAAAACACCCCATTGGAACAGGCTATAAATAATCATGTTGCTATAGGGAAACCGATTTATGGAACATCTGCAGGTGTCGCAATTGCTTCTCAATTTGTATATACCGGTGAAAATGATAGTATTTCTTCTAGCCAAGCATTTAGAGATCCCTATTATAATCCAACATATAAATATATTGAAGGAAATTTTCATGCCTTTACACCTTTAAAAGGGTACATTTGTGATACACATTTCTCGGAAAGAGATAGACTTGGTAGATTATTATCATTTATTGCCCGTATAATTGAAAATGACTCAAAGAAGGAAATTGATAATTTTGAAGGTCAAAATTGGTCAAATACTTTTGGGCTTGGTGTAAATGAAAATGGTGCAATTATTATCAATCAGGATGGATCAACAACAATTGAAGGAGCCGGAGCATTTGTTATCATTCCAAAAGATAAAAGAGATTTAAACTGTAAACCCTATGAGGACCTTATTGCATCTACTTTTAATTATATCAAACTTACAGAAGGCAAGAATTTTAACTTAATAAAAAGAAAAGGCACATATAAATATAAAAAAGAGATCGAAGTATACAAGGGGCTTATATACTATAAAAGTAGAGGCAGATGGACTGAATTAATTAAGAAATATTAAAATATAATAAAGAGGAAGAGAGGAAATTTAATGACAAAGTGTGATTGTGGTTCAGGATTAGATTATCAACTCTGCTGTATGCCGATTATTACCGGAGTTGCACAGGCAAAGACAGCAGAGGCTCTATTAAGGGCAAGATTTACTGCACATGTAAAACTTGAAGTTGACTTCATTGTAAATACGATTCATCCGGATAAAGCGGCTGAACATGACCCTGCTATTATTAAAGAATGGGCCGAACAGACTAAATGGCTTAGACTTGAAATTATTGAAAAACAAAAAGGCACTGAAAAAGATACTACAGGTTTAATAGAATTCAACGCCTATTACGAAAGAAAAAAGGGGGAAGAGGTACATTCTGAAGTTGCACAGTTTGTAAAAAAAGACAACAGCTGGTATTTTTATGATGCTGCTCCTCCTAAAGTGAAACAGGTAATTAACTCTGCACCAAAGACAGGTAGAAATGACCCCTGTATTTGCGGCAGCGGTAAAAAGTTTAAAAAATGCTGCGGATAATCAGCAAAAAAATATAAGGAAATAAATGGAAAATTTTAGAAAATTAGGTTTATCGGAAACCTCAATTA
>CAYYKD010000033.1:11127-36582 GCA_964471825.1 uncultured Spirochaetales bacterium | reverse complement strand
TGATAATTGACGATAATGAAAATAATCGACACATCCTTGAAAAAATATTGAATAGATGGAATATCAATTGTCAAACTTGTGACAACGGTTTGTCTGCAATTAAAACTTTAGAATCATTGGGTTTTGAAGAACCGACGGAGATACAGGAAAAAACCATCCCCATTCTCCTCCAGTCAGACAGAGATGTAATAGCACAGGCACAGACCGGAACCGGAAAAACAGCAGTATTTGCACTTACATTTGTCGAAAAACTAACAATTGGTGCTAATCACACTCAAGCAATTGTACTTGCACCAACACGAGAGTTGGCAATTCAGGTTGCTGAAGAGATAAATAAACTAAAAGGTGGTGTAAAACTCAGGGTTGCAGCAATCTATGGCGGTCAATCAATGTTTATACAATTAAAACAGTTGAAATCAGGTGTAGATATTGTAGTTGGAACCCCGGGTAGAGTGCTTGATCACATAGACAGGGAACACTAAAAATTGATAAAGTAAAATATGCAGTTCTAGATGAAGCTGATGAGATGTTAAATATGGGATTTATCGATGATATTGATGAAATTCTATCAAATACAGGTGAAATCAGACAATCTCTTCTATTCTCTGCAACCATGCCTGATAGAATTGTATCCCTATCAAAAAAATACATGAAAGATGCATTAAAAATTGAAGCAAAGAAATCGCAACTCACTAACAACCTTATAGATCAGATCTATTTTGAGGTTAGACAATCAGATAAATTCGAAGCACTTGCAAGAATTATTGATATTGAGAATGATTTTTATGGAATAATATTCTGTAGAACTAAGATCGATGCAGATGAAATTGCCGACAAATTGAAAATGCGAGGTTATAATGCAGAAGCTCTTCATGGCGATATAATGCAAAAACAGAGAGAGAGCATCCTTCAAAGTTTTAAGGCAAAAAAAACAACAGTTCTTGTTTCAACAGATGTTGCAGCCCGTGGTATAGATGTAAATAACTTGTCCCATGTAATCAACTTCTCGCTACCACAGGATCCTGAATCCTATGTTCACAGAATTGGACGAACCGGGCGTGCAGGTAACGAAGGAACTGCTATCACATTCATTACTCCTGATGAATACAGAAGACTTTTATTCTTCAAAAAGATTACCAACACAAATATCAGAAAAGAAAATGTTCCTGAAGCAGAAGAAGTTATTGCAATAAAAAAAGAGCGACTCTTTGAGGATATCAAGAAATCAATTGAAGAAGGGGATCTTGAATATTATATAGCTATTGCAGACTCTCTTTCAGGTGAAATTGATAAATCAACCATTATTGCAGCATTGTTAAAGAATTTCCTATCCGATGAACTTGACATAAGAAACTATCCGGATATTAAGAAAATGGACTATAATAAAGGCGGCAGAGGAGACTCAGGAAATAGATTTGACTCTGGAAACAGGTTTGACTCTGGAAACAGATTTGACTCCGGTAACAGATTTGATTCAGGCAATAGATTTGAATCTGGCAACAAGACCAGACTCTTTATAACAGTTGGCCGACGAGATCAAATGTCACCAAAGGAACTCATAAAGTATCTTGAAGAACAAACAGGTGTGAAAGGCACAGAAATAAGCGGAGTTGAAATGTTTGATCAATTCTCATTTGTAACTGCGTCATTTCAAAATGCCGAAACCATACTTTCAAGATTCAAACATAACATGAAGGGTAGAAGAATTGTTATTGAAAAAGCCTCTGAGGGCAAAAAAACAAGAAGAAGATAGTAAATAATTTTTCTGGAGTAATTATTGATAAATATTATTGATTTTCATGCACATGCTTTTCCTGATAAGATTGCCAAGAGAGCAGTTGAATCGTTAGCTGAAAATTCAGGTAGTTATACCCCAAATACAAATGGAACTATAGAAGATCTGTTACTTTCTATGAAAAACAATAATATTATCTCCTCTGTCATTGCTAATATAGCAACAAAAATTGAACAATTCAATCCAATTATGGAGTGGTCGACTATGATTCGATCTGAGAAGATTACTCCATTTATCTCTATCCATCCTGATGATCCCGAGATAAGTTCAAGAGTAGTAAAAGTGTATCAAGAGGGATTTAAGGGGATAAAACTACACTCAATGTATCAGAATTTCTCTATAGATGAGGAAAAAATGTTCCCAATGTATGAGCAGATTAATGAGTGCGGACTTATCTTGCTATTTCACGCAGGATATGACATTGGATTTGGTGATAATAGAAAAGCTTCTGTTGATAAAATCCTCAGAGTACACAAAATGTTAAAGGGATTAAAAATTGTTGCCTCTCACATGGGTGGATGGAATGCCTGGAACGAAGTTGAAGAGCTTATTGCCGGTAGTGATATTTGGCTTGAAACCTCTTTTATAAATGAGATGCCTCTCGACTTATTGAACAGGATTCTAAAAAAACATGATCCACGAAAAATTCTATTTGGAACTGATTCACCATGGTTAAGTCACCAATCTCAAATTGAGTACATCTTAAAGTTAAAATTATCAGAATCCAATCTTGAGAACATCTTCTACAAAAACGCTACAGATATACTAAAAAGCTAGTTCCCAGTTTGGATAAACTTCTCAATTACAACCTTTAGTTGTCTATGAGCCTCTACATCATGAACTCTTAAAATATTTGCACCATTAATTACCGCAACCGTATTCAGTGCAATCGTTCCCCCAAGTCTGTTATCCGGCTCTGTCTCTGTAATGTTACCTACCATAGATTTTCTTGAAATACCGGCTAGAATTGGAACTCCGAGATTCTTGAAATATGAAAGTTGCTTTAATAATTGATAGTTATGATCGAGTGTTTTACCGAATCCAAACCCGGGATCAACAATAATTTTATCCAACCCGGAGAGCCTAAGTTTTAATACACTTTTTTTAAGATCTTCATATACCTCCTCGACAACTGACTTATATGTTGGGTTTGTCTGCATCTCCTCAGGTGTACCTTTCATATGCATAATAACTGACACTGCATTATACCTCTTTGCAACTGTAATCATTTTATCATCAAACTTAAATCCGCTAATGTCATTTATTACCTGAACGCCATTTTTAAGTGCCTCTTCTGCTACCTGAGATTTCCTGGTATCAACTGAGAGGCTGATGTCAAAATGCCTCTTTATCGCCTCTATAACAGGGACAACCCTATCGAGTTCCTCATTAACAGCCACCTCTTTACTGTATGGTCTGGAAGATTCACCACCTACATCAATAATGTCAACCCCCTCTGATATCATTTGTTCAGCTTTCCTTAATGCATCATCAACTTTTATATATTTATTGCCATCACTAAATGAATCAGGTGTTGTATTTAATATCCCCATAATGGTGAGATTATTAAACTGAGTTATCCTATTATACAATTCGTCATTACTTAACATCTTTCTAATCCTTTCAAAACACCGTACATTAAAACCCACATTATTCATTAAATCTAACTTCATAACGCAGGTTTAGGTTATTATTAAACCGATGCACGCTTAAAAAAAACAGGGCTACTTATGCCCCGTTTTCTCATAAATATCTATGAAAAGTCATACTCTCTTATCCAGTCCTTAACACCTTTTAATATAAGCATTTTTTTACCCTTAAAATACTTATCATACCATCCGGCCGGATATGAAAAATCAGTTTCAAATGTAGGTTTTTCAGCATGAGCACTTCTCATTCTTGCAAGAGTATCAAATTCATCAACTGTAAGTGGCCTTCTTGCATTTAAGTGATCATCAAGCTTTAGTGATTTTATGTATTCCTTAGCACCGGGACAAACAATGGCACTGTAGAATTCAGCACATGAACCTGAACCATATGAAAATAAGCCTATTCTATCACCGGGTTTTACACCATCATCATCCATCAATAGACTTACAAGACTCGTATAGACAGTTGACGAATAAGTATTTCCAACTGATCTAGGGATCTTAAACGACTTTAGAACTTTCTCTTCAAAATTCGCTTTAATCTCAGCCTTCTTAATGCCAGGATAATTTTCTTTTAGGATATTACCATGAGCCATTCTCACAAGACCGCCAAACGGTGTATGATAAACAACCCTTTTAAAATAATCATTAAAATCAATATTGCCACCAACTACTTTTTTATAATGCTCCCATGCTCCATCTACACAGTCAAGATATGCATGTAATGATTCCTGACCATTTATAATATCCCATGTTGCAGTTGGTCTTGCATAGTCAGTACACTCAAATGTATAGTAACCATTTTTACCAAGCTCATACTCAACTACTTTTGGATTAGCACTAATAATCATTGCAACAGCCCCTACAGCCGGAACCTCTTCACCTACCCTACCCTCATGATCATAGTTAATGTCAGCTGATACGATTAGAGCTTTTTTACCCGGTGAAACATTTGAGGCTATCCAGCTCAATGCCATCTGCACTGCACAGGTACCAGCATAACAAGCATTTTTAATCTCAAAATTTCTAACCTGAGGTTTTAAACCTAGATACCGGCAAACATAGGTAGAATTTGTTTTACAGAAGTCAAGGCCTGACTCTGTTGCAAATATACAGAGCTCAATATCCTCTCTATCCTTATCATCAATTATAGGAAGTGCAGCATTAACAGCCATTGTTATAACATCTTCATAGTCATTTAATTGTGATTTACTGTCAATCATCAATTCATTCTTAAAGAAATCAACATCTCTACCTCTGGCGATTGCAAGTTTCTCTATATCAAGCACAAGACTTCCGCCATAGACATTTATTTTTTCAATACCAACTTTCATTCTATAACTCCTTACATTCCTTACTTTTTCTTCTTCCTAGCATTATCCTTAGGCGGAATTGTATCAAGTCCACCTGTAACATGCATAACATCGCCATTAACAAAATCAGACAAACTACTTGAGAAAAAAACGACTGCTTTACCAAACTCTTCTACCTTCCCCTCTCTCTGAAGCATTGACAACCTGATAAATTGTTCAACTATCATTTCTGAGGCATTTGCATCAGTAAGTTCTGTCCTAAAATACCCTGGAACAATGACATTTGCGTGAATGTTCTTATACCCATATTCCTTAGCAAGTGCCTTAGTAAAGCCGATTATTCCCGCCTTAGCAGCAGAATAGTTAGCTTGACCTGCTGATCCTACATAGCATATAGAAGAAATATTAACAAATTTACCGGATTTTCTAACAATGAACTCCTCTAAGAACGCCCTACACACATAAAATGTTCCAGAAAGGTGAGTCTGTATAACTTCATCCCATTGTTCATCAGTCATATGATATATAAGATTATCTCTTAGTATACCGGCATTGTTTACTACTACATCTATTCCATCCATTTCAGCAATTGCCTTCTCGGCAACCTGATTAACCTCTTTAGAATTCTTAACATCCATTTTGTAGTATTTCACCTTTATATCAGGATTAATACCTTTTAAAAGTTCAACTGTATCCTTTGCACCAGACTCACTAGCAACATATGTAAACGCAATATTCGCTCCATGTCTTGCAAGCTCCTGTACTGCCGCCTTACCGATCCCTCTTGAACCACCAGTCAAAAAAATGTTCTTACCTTTCAACAAATTACTTTCTAACATAACAAACCTCTTTTAAAAATATTTTATTTTTTTACTATCACTGCTCCACCCCGATCCATCCCTTCAAGTCTATCACCCGGTACTGCAATAGCATCAGTAAAACCTGCTTTTTTTAGATTATCAATCCACTCTTCCGGTCTAAGTATTGGAGACAAAGGCCTGAGATCTTTATCATCATATTTGTTATAACTTGCAAGTAAACCAAAAGTTAACTCCATATATCTATACAACTTGTTCTTTGGAGGTGAAATCTCACCAAGAACAACAAATCCACCCTTCTTAATAATATCAAACATCGTTTTACATGCTGTCTTAATGTCATTAAGAGCGTGCATAACATTTACAGCATAGAGTATATCAACTGATTCTATCTGAAAGTCCTGCTCTTCAAGTGGCTTTGAAAGGTCAAGCGTCTTGAATTCCATAAAATCAGAATTATCAACAAATGTCTTTGCTGCATTCTTAACCAGTTTCTTAAAAATATCTGTAAATATATACTTCTCAACATATTTTCTAGGATCAACAAGACTTGTAAAAAACTCTGTTGTCCCTGAACCTGTTCCTGCACCTACCTCAAGAATCGTTAGTTTCTTGCCTGCAGCCTTAGTTATCTCAGTTAGTGTCGCACCTGCTATCTTTGACCAGAAGCAATACACTTCACTGGTATAATAAACCTGACCAACTAGCGTAAAATCACCATATGGGCCAAACATAACTTCCTCACCTGCAAGCTTACCGTTAAGATACCTCTTTAGTCCACCGATCCCTCTTGATAACCACTGAAAAGCAGCCCATTCCTCCGGCACTTCTTTAACAGATTCTACAAGCACCTCAGCCGGTGAAGGGACATCCGGATCGTTATCAAGGCAAATATACCTATCCCCATTTTTTTCGATAACCGATTCTTCACACAATATATCCAATAGTTTCTGAAACACATATTCAGCATCAGGAACTACCCCTGCAGCCTTAACCATATCAGCATAAATTCTCTCTTCTTTTTTAACTTTAAAAAATCCCATATCCCACATCACTGTATCAACAGCGGCAGCAAAACATGATTTTTGAAAATATTTTTCAATTATTGACCATCTCATAGGCCAAAGCTTAATTGATTCATCAAGAAGTCTTTTTAGCACATCATCTTTTAACAAGCTAATCTCCTTTAACCTTTAAATAAAAACAGGTAACCTACAGTTGTAAGTTACCTAATTACGAATTGAAAGTTATTTACCTTCCCATTTCTTTATAACAGAACAGCAGTTGATACCGCCGAAACCGAATGAATTTTTGAGTAGATACTTAACATCATGTTTAACAGCCTTATTTGCACAAACATCAATACCGGTTGCAGCAACTTCCGGATCAAGCTCATCAATATTAATTGACGGATGGATCATTCCATTGTTCATCTGCATAATAGCACCAATCAACTCAACTGTATGAGCAGTCCAACCTGTATGACCAATCAAAGACTTAGTTGCATTTACCTTGATGTTCTTAACATGATCGCCAAATACATTCTTAATAGAATTGATCTCAATTCTATCACCAAGAGGTGTACTGGTTGCATGGGCGTTGACATAGTCAATATCTGTTGGTTTAATCCCTGCCTTATTAAGAACCCTATTTATAAGTCGTGTTTGTCCCTCAACTGAAGGATTAGATAGGTGGTTACCATCTGAATTGGATTCTACAGCAAGAATCTCAGCATAGATCTTTGCACCTCTCTTTAATGCATGCTCAAGCTCCTCTATAACAAGAATACCCGAACCATGAGAAGGTACAAACCCCTCTCTTCTTGTGTCATACGGCCTGGAAGATGCTTCAGGATCATCGTTGAAACTCTTATAACTTATAGCACTTACCAGAATTAATGCCTGATAACCAACATCTGAATAATCTAATAACCCACCACCGACAACTGCTATATCACAGTCATTATACATTATCTCATTGATACCTGACTTGATTGCAATACCAGAACTTGTACATGTTCCGCCTACAATATACATAGGTCCCAAGATCTGAATAGTCTCAGCAATACTTGCAGCAACATCAGAGTCAAACACAACAATACCCATAAGACCATCTATATATTCAGGTTCCTCATCGAACTGTCTAACATTTTTTACAATATAGTTATCATGGAAATTATGACCACCGATAACACACGCTATTCTTGTCGGATCCATATCTTTCTTATTAAGAATGCCTGAGTCAGCATAAGCATCCATAGCAGTCAAAAGGGTTAACCTTGTTGAAAACGGTGCGGTCTTGATAATTTTCTTTGCCCTTTTATACATATCTTCAGGAACTTTGTCTTTAAACGACTCAAGTTTAGCTTTATAATCATAATCCCCAAGGTCTCCACCAACTTTTGCTCTAATCCTTGAAGTGTCAATACTTGTCATCTGTTTAATACCTGATTTTCCGGCTATTAAGTTATTGTAATAAATCTCCGGCGTATCACCAATCGGTGTATTAACCCCCATACCTGTTATAACGATTCTCTTCTTTTGCATTAATGCCTCCAAATATTTCTTAGAAAATTAAATTATTCAACAAAACACCCTGAAAAACTTAAAAATAACATTCGCAATTTAACATATAGAATGAAACAAATCAACTAAAATTTATATTAATTGATAACTCAAATATCCAAATAATATCAGTTGACATATTACAAATAAATACATATTAATAACACATTATCAAATATCAAGGTGGTAAAAATTAAATAAATACCTTATCTATTACTATTTGCTTGATAAAACAATAAAGCATAAATATCGATTTATGATAAATAGTGATGAAAAGATCCTCTTTTTTACTTTTCTCAATCCTACAATAATTGAAAAATTCCTAATTAAATCTCACTTAAAGAAACCTTTTCATCTACCATGGCGTATATGTGTTAAAAATGAAATAGTTGAGAATATAAAATCCTATGATTTACCAGATAACTATATCGGTATTCACTATAGAAACACCGATATAAAACTGATTTTAATAAGATTACAAAAAAAATACAACTCTAAAAACTTATTTATCGCAACAGATGACTCTGAAGCATTAAGTAAGTTTAAAGACCATTTCGGTAATGACTACAAAATTTATCAACTCACTGACCCCATGAAACTAAACCCGGGTCAAAAAAACATTCATTACTCTAACCCGGACAAAGATAAACTTACAATAAACACATTAATAGACACCTACTACCATATTTAAAGAATAGTGAGCCTCTTGCAAAAATAGTTTTTTGCTTGAATAAAATAGATAAATGCCTTAAATTTTGTTATAGTTATTTCGCTAAAAACAAAAATAATAACAAAAAAAGGCAATTATCTATGAAGAGTAGAGCAGATTTATTGGAAAAAAAACAAGAAGTTTTTGAGTTTTATGAAGATTATCTTAAATAATTTTACATACCTCTTACCAAGGAACATCTTTTACTTAGTAATTGTTTAAAAGTTATTGAAAATAATGACTTAGTTTATAATACAATGAACGGCAGACGCGTTCGTCCTATAAAAAACCGTTTAAAAATAATTAGTTGCTTTCTAGCATAGTCTATTTTTAGGATCTCAACAGTCAGTAAGTTAATCGACAGATTAAAGACAGACAGGAATTTGAAAAGAATATACGGTTATGATAATAATGATACAATTCCGATTTAAATAATGATGAAGCATTGGGTATTAAGAAAAATAGTCAAGGCAAAATTAATGCATGGAAAGGTTATAAACTGCATTTAGATGTTAACGACTTCGGGATTCCTCTGACCTTTGTTCTAACAGGAGCTAATGTACATGATAGCCAGCTTGCTATTACAATGGAAAAATTAATCTCTAAAGAAATGCACATTTCTTTATTCTCTTATGGATGTAGCCTATGATGCAAAACCAATTCATTCATTTATCAGTACTCAAAACAGAGTCCCGATTATTGATGGTCATAAAAAAAAATCAAATGCTGTTATTTGGGATTTATTGCATAACAGAAATGAAAATTCTGCAATATTAATTGTAAGATGAGAGATTTTAACAATTCAATAGGATAAGTCTATCCATAAGCTTGAAAAGTTACTAATTTGATGGCTTTATTCAAAATATTAAACATTTTACTGAAAGGAACCTTTAAATATGATAATTTATTTGACAGAGTTGCTTTTTTAAAGTTTGTTTTTTATTTTTGCAAGAGCCTCATTTATTTGAGTTTATCAAAAATGCTTTTTTTATCTGTTGCAAAAACAAATTCATCTAACGCTTGATCAAGTTTAAAAGAATCATTGCAAGATTGAACACTTTTTTCTTCCTCAGAGCTTATTCCAAATTTTTTACTTATCTGTCGAATTAAAGTACTCTGTCTTCTGGCAAGTTCGCCCTTCTCAATTCCTTTTTCAATTCCCTTCTCAATTCCTAATTTAAATCCCTTCTGCTCAGCTCCATACATAAGAGTTGCCTGATCCATTTGAAATTTTTGTCTCGATTCATATAATTCTCGAAGTTCATCATTTTCAGTAAATTTTTTATACTCTTTATGGGCTTTTTTAAACACTCTGTTTTCTAATAAAGTTTCCATATCCGACTCCTTTATTTTCCCCTCGTTGGTAAAATACTCTAACCATCTGTAAAATTCATTTTTATTTTTAAAATTATCATTAAACTTAGATAATTCGATAAAATGCAATTGCAATTGATCTGTCAAAGGATACCTTTTATCTTCTTTTTCAAAAAGCATAAAACAGTTATGAAGTTTTTCAATGTCCTTAAACAACTCAAATTTCAAAAGATTTATGCAGATAACCGGCTTGAGTTTGCTGTAAAGATCACCTTCAACAATTTGAGCAGAATAATTTTTTGCCCAATAGTAAAGTGAACGATTTATAAAAATCTCGTTCCCAACAACCTGTATTTCAATGTCATAAAGCCTGTCTTTTTCGTCCTTAGCTTTTACATCAACAATTGAAAGCTTATCTTTGGCAAATTTTTTGATATTAAACGGATTTTCAACAACAACACTCACAATTTTATCAAACTCTGCGTCTTCTAGGACGGCGTTTATAAAATCCAATAAAATATCATTATTATCCGGACTTGATAGTAAATATATAACAAAAATATCCGATGTCGGGTCTATGAATCTATCGTTTTTCATAAGGCAATTATAATTTAAATTTAGTTATAAATCAAGAAACAATATAGAAAAAATTTATAGATAAAAATTTATAGATAAAAATTATAGAAAAGAATTTGGGGGCTAACATATTTGTTGGCGTCTCATAAGTTTAACCCGCTTTCGGATCGATTTGCGGACTACAAAATAAAAATCACCCAAAACTTTCGAATAAACTCCGTTATCCTACTAATCTCGGGTGACTGTAGATCTATTTATCCCTGATGGGAAAGGATTATCTCTTGGTCAGCTTAAAATCTATTGAGGGTTATAGATTTGAGTTTAGAACTATAGGGGGGGACAACCTGTATATGCAATTTTTTTTTAAAATTTAATGATATTTCGGGCATCTTGAGGTTGTCCCCAAGAAAGGATAAACAAAAAAAACTTCAACTTTTTTTCCAATTTTAGTAAATATAAAAAATTTACTATTAATTTTACAAAGAATTTATGATGCCATTGATTCTACTATAAGAAAACTACTAGTCTGCTAATGAAACCCTATTTCTACCGAAAGTTTTAGAGTTATACATCGCATCATCAGCTTTTTTTATGATATCCGATACGAGCATGCTATCATCGGTAAACCCTGCAACTCCCATGCTTATCGTGATCTTCAATGGGTGTCCTTCATGAATGAACTCAAGCATTTCAACAGCTTTTCTGAGTTTTTCAGATATTACCATAGCACCACTTATATCTGTCTCCGGTAAAATAATACTAAACTCCTCACCGCCGTATCTTGCGACCACATCAACCTTTCTTAGAAGATCCTTTACGGTCTTTGAAATGGCTTGCAACACTCGATCACCAACCGGGTGGCCATAGGTATCATTGAATGACTTAAAATGATCCACATCAAACATTACTATGGAGAATGGATTTTTATACCTCTTGGCCCGTTCGATCTCCTTATCTAATAAAAACTCAAAATAGCTGTGAGTTATAAGTCCTGTCAGACCATCTGTAATGCACATTTTGTACAATTTCTCTATTGTAGTTATATCTTTATATGACCTAAGTGAGGTTATCATAGTTGCAAAGAGTCGCTCAGATGTTAACTCGGTCTTAGTTTTATAATCATTAATATCATAGTTCAAAACCACATCATTCTGAGGGGCGTTCCCCGGCTGACCGGTTCTAAGTATTATTCTTACATTCTTATTTTCAATATCCTCTCTGATGTATTTGACAAGCTTTAAGCCGGTGTCACTCTCCTCCATTACAACATCCAGAAAAATCACCGCAATAGATCTATTCTCCAATAGAATCTTTCTTGCCTCAGTTCCTGAATATGCACTTAAAAAATTAATCCCCTTATTCTGAAAATTCACACCACCCAGTGCCATCTTTGTTACTCTGTGAATATCAACCTCATCATCTACAATCAAGACTTCCCACTTATCCTTAGAAATAGATTCAACGGCCTCTCTATCCTCATCAACAAATAAAAAATCTGTTTCTTCCATTATATATTACCCCGCTAACAACGACACACCTTAGATTTATCTATATAATACATTAATAATTCTAATTTTCAAAGAAATATAAATATTATTAAATATACAAATTCATTTTAACAGTCTATTATTGTCTAAAAATAATAAAAATTAGTTTTTTTTCATATACAATTAAACAAAAGACACCTCTTTATAGTATAAATACCCACCCTACATATTCAATATTAGTTTTTATGACACTTTTATGAATCTTTAAATTACCTACAAACCTGATCTGAAATTTTCTCGCCAGACTATTGCATATAAACAATAGTTTAGTTATAATACACTATGATTAAATCATTTGGTCTGGTTGACTGCAATACATTCTATGTTTCATGCGAGAGACTTTTTAATCCGTCACTAAACGGCAAGCCGGTCGTTGTGCTATCAAACAATGACGGCTGTATTGTAGCCCTCTCTAAGGAGGCCAAAAAGATCGGTCTTATAAGAGGTGCACCGATATTTAAACATTCTGAAGAGGTGAAAAAACATGGCGTAGTTGTTCTTTCATCTAACTACGAGCTATACGGTGATATTTCTAACAGGATAGGCCAAACACTCAAGAACATCGCACCATCAGTTGAAATATACTCTATTGATGAGGCGTTTATCGATCTAACCGGTCTATGCGACAAAGATCAAATAGGATACCCGGGATTTATCAGAGATACAATCTTTAAAAATGTTGGCATCCCGGTCTCAGTCGGTGTCGGCGAAACAAAGACTCTTGCAAAACTAGCCAATAAAATCGGCAAAGACTATAAATGCTACAATGGGGTTTTTGACATAACGGCACACCCTAAGATTGATAAAATATTCGAACAATATCGCGTATCTGATATATGGGGAATCGGACATCAATCCTCTAAGCTCCTGGAAGCAAATAATATTTACAATATAAAACAGTTTATCGAAAAAGACAGCCGGTGGATTAAAGACAAATTAACCACAAGGGGACTCTACACACAGATGGAATTAAAGGGACGAGCCTGTTTTGATATGGATTTAAAGACACCGGACAAAAAGAGCATTGTTTCAAGCAGGTCATTCGGCACACCGATAACTAACTTCAAGTCTCTCTCCGAGGCTGTGGCATATCACGCATCGACTGGTGCAAAAAAGCTTCGCAGTCAAAACTCTGACTGTTCAAGCATTATAGTATTTATAACCACTAACAGATTTAAAGAAAACGAATTGCAGTATTCAAACTCAAAACTTGAAATTATAGATCCGGCAACTAACTACACGCCGACACTCATAGAGAAGTCAATTGAGGCACTTCGTGCTATATACAAAAAAGGCTACAGCTATAAAAAAGCCGGAGTTATTTTTTCAAAGATTACAGCTTCAAAAGAACGGCAGTTTGACTTGTTTACAGACAACAAGGCAGAGATAAAGAAGGAGAATCTTCTATTATCATTAGATTCTATAAATAGTAAATTTGGAAAATTCGGTCTCTATAGCGGCTCTATAAACCATCATGGAATTTGGCAAATGAAAAGAGAGTCAAGATCGCCGTCCTACACAACAGACTGGAATGAACTTCCTATTGTAAAGTAAAAGGTCTATCTACGAAAAATCAAAACCGTCTTACCTAGTTTAATCTTATCTTTATCGTTTAGAGTAACCTTAATCCCCTCGTTTATTTTCCGTTCATTTACGAAGGTTCCATTTGAACTTCCTGTGTCCTTGATATAGGCTGATTCATCCTCAAAAGATATAACACAATGAAACCGCGACACCAGAGGATCGGTCATTATTATATGATTTGATTTATCTCTACCGATACTTATTATTTTATTAGAGAGTTGTTTTGACTTACCGGCAATCTCAAGTCTTGGCATAACAGGCTTTGCATCGATTCTCGCCTTTTTGATTGTGTGTAAATCCTCATCCTTACTAAACTTGCCAGTCTGAACATCGAAGATATTTTTCACCATATTTTACAACACCTCACATAAAATTATTAAAACAATCAATTTGGATTATTTAAATAGCTATTTTTTTTGATAGTCTTTTTTTAGAATTGAGTAAAGATTCATATCAATAAATTCTCCTGAATTATATGTGGCCTCTCGTAAAACTCCTTCAAGCTTTCCTCCAAGGCTCTCAACAAATGAACAGGACTCCCGGTTATTACAAAACACTCGAATCTCGATCCTATTTAACTCTAATTCTTTGATTGCATAGGTAATTACCGCTCTTGCGGCCATCTCAGTATATCCATTTCTCCAGTACCGTCTTCCCATCGAGTAACCAAGTTCAGCACTTCTATTCACATGGTCGATCTTTTTTAGCAGACATATTCCAATAAAAACATCATCTCTGTTTAAGACAGCCCAGGTAAATCGCTCATTTTTATCAGCCATCTGCATCGCCCGCTCTATATAATCCTTAACCCATATTTTTGTTAATGGATAAGGAATAGAGATCAACCTTGAAAGCTCCTTATCATTAAAGACCTTATAAAACTGATCTGAATATTTCATAGTTATTTTTTTTAAAATGACATCTAGGTAAGCTAAATTCATGATTTCCCCGGGAAAATTATTATTGTACAAACAAAAATAGTATCGACAAACTGACACCTTCTTTTTAAGTTTTTATGAATTATACAAAAAAAATAATTTACCGGGCTTTATAGGAATGAATAATCACTTGTATTATCTATAGAAATGATAATATCTTGACCATCTAAAATTGGCAAAAACTTTTCAATCATGAAGTCATAAACACTAGGGGTGCTGTCATAGACTCCCCATGAAGCAGAAAAATAACCTTTATTAACATCTTTTAACCATGTAAAACTAATCGTATCAGTATCACCCTTTACAAGCCATGACTTATTAGACACAATAGGTTTAACAACTATACCCTGACTATCCTGATCACCTGAGTTATCTATGAAGTAACCTTTAAATATTATCGTGTGATCAGTGTTATTAATAACTTTTAAAGTTGCATAGTTATACGAAATTGTACATTGGGTAAATATTACCGTTGACATGACAACAAATATAAAAAAAATAGATATAATTAACGATCTTTTCTTCATTATCAACCCCTAGAAAGTAACTATAAGTGCAAGATTAAACTTAAATGTAAACTCGGTTGCAGCAGCCCTTGTATATGGATCATCAATAATCCATTCAAAAGCAAAATTTGACTCAACCCCAACAAAGAATGATGATATTCTAAATAAATCTGCATATATATTTATGTCAAATACATGCCCCTCTGTCTTTACTATTTTTAAGAACTCTGTTTTACGGTTTGATTTATCATTTAATTTATTTCCATCTTGATCAGAGTCAAGGTCCGGATCTACATCATAATAATAATGCTCATTCATATAATATGGAGCAAAGATATTTCTCTCGTCACCCAACCTATATTTCCTATAGTGAAGTTGAAATTTTACAACTTTTTTGGGCATTATCTTATTTTCATATGATGCAAAATAGATATCGTTCTGATAATCGGCGATGTACTCTTTTGTACTTCTGAGATCACTTCTCCAACCTATAGCAATATCGATACTATCAGCATTATTTCCATACATATATCCAAGAAAATTTCCGCGTCTCTGATAATAATCTATTTTTTCCTGTGAAAAAGGGTTTTTTGGGTCATATTTACCTATGATTTCCTCTCTTACATATTCATAACCATAGATATGATCACTTGAATAGAGGTATTTACTTGTAACTGCATACTCAAAATTAAAATAGAAGTTGCTTATTATAAAATCAAGAACTCTGTTAGTCTTAAAAAAGTTTGTAAAAAAATACCCTCTTAACTCTCCACCAATCAAAAACGCTGATCTTGCAGGCATAAATTCCTGACGGAGAAATACAAAAGAAGCATCCCAATCATCAAGCATTGCCTCTCCATAAAATCGAAGTCCTTTATAGCCAATACTAAAATCAGCACCAAAATTCAGATTTGAAGCTACAAGATTTAATGGAGAACCGGTTTCCTTAGCATATACCTGATCTAATGCCATTGTTATTAGATATAATGAAAATGGATTTATAAACCATATATTAAAATTCTCACCCATAAAATAAACACCATCAATCAGACCTATTCTAATCCATGGTAATGGTCTAAAGTTAATCTTTTTAAGAAACAACGACTTACCATAGAGACCATTGAGTTTGTCATTTTTATCATATGGTATTTGAGTATTCCAATGTGATTGGTGTGGTCTTACGATATTATAGATCAATTGGAGGTCGAAAAACCTCGTCATCCATAAGTCCCACCGTACAGCAAATAGCGGACCTGAGTAATCATCAAGAAACAGATGGTGATAGATTGCATCAGAAGATACGCTCTTCATAAACCCGATCTTAAATGTGGTATATTTATTCTGAAAACCCGCATATGCTTCCCCATAGTGAATCATTAGATAATCCATCTTTGAAAACTCTGGTCCCGGTTTTCTGTCCTTAACCCAGGAATAATAAAAATCACCATGTATCATTAATCCAAACATTTCATCAGGCTGAAAATGCAGATTAAGATTACCACCAACCTCAACATAATCACCGGTCCCTACACCAAAGTAAAAAGAAGTAGAACCGGTTCTATTTGCAATTGGAAGATCATATACACCAAGTTTTCTCACAAGCCCAACATCATTAAAATTATTATGTTCAACAATAGAAAAACAAGGGTATACCAATAGAATTAAATGTATAATTATAATTGCTTTTATATTCATCTCTATTCATCTCTTTACCAAACAGAAAATTATTTATATAATTATAAACTAAAGATATATAAAAGTCAACGAGCTTTATTTGATTCATTTATTTGATTCATTTATTTGATTCATTTATTTGATTCATTTATTTGATTCATTTATTTGATTCATAGAAATTAAGCTTTAAAAAAAAATGGACAAAAAGTTTATTAGAGGTCAATACATAACCGTCAATACTTACAACATTTACAACAATCATTTAAGGACACTAAAGTGTTGTTACTATAATACCTGGCTAAGAACAAGCCTAAATATCATGTAGTTAAGAACATTTATCTTAAATGTAAATATTTAAAATCCGTTTGTATTATTGTATTTTATATATTATGATTTTATTAAATTGAAATATTTGAGAACTCATCATGAAATCTTTATCTCTTACAGTAATAATCCTTTTATCTTCAGCGTTCATCTACGCAAACAAAAACCATATTTCAATAAATACAAATTCCGATACAAACAATTCTAAGATTTTAAATATTTCCTTAAGTGAAGCTGTTGAACTCTCCCTAAACAATAGTATAGACTCAAAAAGAGCAAATTTAGCCCTAAGTAAAACGCAACTTCAATTATACACAGTCTGGAGTAAAATATTAGTTACTCCTACAAATCTTTCACTTTCCGGATCAGTTTCTGTAAATGACACGGATAATAAAACCGGTTTTAACTACAACCTCGGTGTATCACACTCATTTACAATGAAAACTGCATTTGAGGTGTATAAAACTGTGCTCGACTGGAAAAAAGGTTTAATTTCATATCATAAAGCCAGGGACTTAATTAAGGTTAATACTGTCAAGACTTATTTTAAAAGTCTCCTGGGGCAAAAAAGGATTGAACAAAAAAACAGAGCTATGGAAAACTCTAAAAAGGTGTTTGCAACTACGGCGGATAAATACAACAAAGGACTTTCATCTGAGATTGAAAAACTAAAAGCCGAACTTGACTATCTAAATAAAATACCAGAGATAGAGAGAATAAAAACCATATATGAAAATGATATTGCAACTTTAAAATTATTATTAGGAATTGATAATAATAAAAATTTAATGCTGACCGGTGAACTGCCTGTTTTTGAAGTGGAAACTGTCGATTTTAAGCCTGAAATGTTAAATGACAATCTAAACCTCAAAATGAGTACACTTGACTATCAGGCCGCAATTAATGAGATTAATTCAAGCTATTCCGACCTTACCCCCTCACTTAGACTACAATACGGTCTATCAGGTGGTCTAAAAAATGATCTGTTTCAAAGCGATCTCTCTGATAACAATGCCTGGAAAAAACCGGTAAACTCAATCTCAATTTCCGTTTCAATTCCTATTGGCGGTTATCTGCCATTTTCAAGTGAGCAAAATAATATTTTAAACAAAACTTTTGCAGTTGAGGATTTAAGGCTTTCCAGAGAACTATTATTTAATAAAACAATACTCGATGTTACTAACCTTATAAACAGTGTTAAAAACAACAACAAAACAATAAAAAGCCTTAATTTAAACCTTAAAATTGCCAATAAAACATTCGATCTTCTTGAAAAAGAGTATAATGACGGAAACATACCATATGATGAGCTTATTAAAACTATGAACGATAGAGATGAAATTGAATACAACATTCTAAACTATTCAGCAGAGACTCTATTCTACCTAATAGATATTGATCTGATACTTAATACTGATTTTAGAATTTTTAAGGGAGTTATGAATAATGAAAAATAGTTTTCTTATTATCTTACTGTTATTAGCTACACCCGTCTTATTAAGTAGTAATGAACCCGTTAAAGTTAAAGTTGAGAAAGTAAAAATCAAAGAAAATTTCAACACTATAGAATATGGTGCAAGGTTGGAGCCATTTTTCATTTATAAATATTACGCTCCAATAACCGGTACAATTGACAATATCTACTATAAAGAGGGAGATTTTGTCGAACCGGGGTCTGTTTTGATGACTGTTAGGCGAAAAAACCAAATAGACAACTATAAACCGCTAGTAATTACCGCAAATACCGGGGGAATAATAACCGGTCTGACAATGTCCAAATCTTCTGAGGTAATTGAAAGATCTGAAATCTTTAGCATAGCTGATGTTTCAATGTATAAAACAAGCCTCCTGATGAGTGACCAGGATATCAATCTAATCAAAACCGGCGACAAGGTATTTATTAAGTCACATGAAGGTGTTACCGGAACAATAATAAAAAAATCGGTATTGCCTGATATGAAAACCGGACTATTCAATATTGAGGTATCAATTCCAAAACTAAATATCTTTTTCCCCGGATATTTTGTGTTCCTTGAAATAAGGGTCAACCATATAAAGGGGATAACGATACCGGTAAAACTTGTTTCAAAAAAATTTGGCAAGAACTTTGTTACAGTATTTAAAGACGGTAAACTTCAGAACAGAGAAATTATTATTGATAAAGTAGTCGGAACTGATATTTTGATAAGCTCAGGCCTTACTCAGGGCGAATTTATTGTATCTGCTTTTAATAAAGCCTTTAATGATGGAGATGAAGCAATAATTCAGGAAAAAGAAAAAAAAGGGGAAGGTAAAAACAAACCAAGATGATTGATTTCCTACTTAAAAGAAGACGAGTTATTTTATTTATTCTTATTCCATTAATCCTGTTTGGTCTATATTCACTTTTTAAGATGCCTATTAAACTATACCCAAATACTAGAAAACCGCTGATAATGGTTGACATCCCCCACCCAAGTTTTACAGCAGAAGACTTCTACGACAACTATGGTGAATTGATAGAACAGAAACTCAATGCAGTAACAGATCTTGACTTTGTAACATCAACATATTCATCCGGTAAGAATGAATTTGATGTGGAGTTTAATTGGGGAGTTGACATAGAAATTGCCCGTGCCAGGGTACTACAGCAAATGGATTCAATCAAAAATCAACTTCCTGAAGAATCAGAAAACTTTAGAGTCTTCTTTTCAAGGTTTTTTACAAGCTATGTTTCAATTGCAGTTACATCAGAGAAACGGGATTTTAAAGATATTTTCGGCATTGTTAACCCGGTATTTCTTCGAACAATGACCAAGATAGAGGATGCAGAATCTATAGAGTTAATTGACATTGAAGATCTCACTGCAGAGATTCGACTTGATAATAGAGCCGTAATCAGTAATGGGTTAACTTCAGATGAAATAATTCAGGCAATCAGGTCAGGCTACAGACATCAATCTCTAGGTAGTTTTGATGACGGTAAAAATAGATACAGCCTTAGGATAAACAAGGGGATTGACTCAATATTTGAGATTGAAAACATACTAATCTCCGTAAAGGGAAACAAAAAAATATTTTTAAAGGATATTGCAACAGTATCTGTAAAATATGATCTTCCCCGCAATCTATACAGAACCAATGGAAAAAACACAGTATTGATCTTAGCAATACCTAAGCAAGATGGAAATCTAAAAAATTTATCAGGAGATATAAAAAAAGCCATCAAAGAAGCAAAAAAAGAATTACCGGATGATATCGAATTTACCGTCCTCCTTGACCCTGCAGAATTTGTTGATAAGTCAATAAATAATGTACTTGTATCTGCACTAACCGGAGGACTCTTAGCTATAATACTTATATTCTTTATACTTGGTGAATTTAAGAACACATTAATTATTGGACTATCTATTCCGTTAACAATAATACTTAGTTTTATTTTGATGAATGCCTTTAAACTAACAATAAATCTAATATCTCTAAGCGGAATAACCTTAGCTGTAGGGATGATAGTGGACTCTTCGGTAGTAATAATGGAAAATCTACATAGACACAGGCTAGAAAACCCATCAGGCGACCTTAGAAGAGTTATTATCATCTCTGTTAAAGAGGTCGCAAATGCTGTGGTAGCATCTACGGTTACAAGTATCTGTGTATTTCTACCCCTCTCATTTACAGCACCGCTAGCAAATGCGATCATGGGGGAGCTTGCAAAGACAATAATATTTACATTAATTTTTGCCATGCTAATATCATTAACGGTAATACCGGTTGTATACTATTACCTTTATAGAAAAACTAAAGTTTCAGATAAACCAAACAAGCTGACACTATTTTCAACAAATATTATGAGAGGTATAATTAACATATATAGTGTCATACTCAGAGCGATAATTAAGAAAAAATCAAGATCATTAGCATTATTAACAGGTTCATTTGCAGCACTGATTATACTTTTTATTTTTGTATTGCCGCTTATTAGAAAAGAGATCATAGCTGATCCAAAAAGTGATCGAGTTTCATTTAGATTTAGAAAATTTAACTGTACCGATAAGATGGAACTCCTGCAAAGTATGGAACCCATTGAAAAAGATATTCTGGAAAAATACAAAGATATAATCACAACAAGCAATGTAAACTTTTTTAGTAATGATTCCGGACGAATACTGTTTAAGCTTAAATCAAGTAAGTATATGGATTATTTAATTGAAAAGTTAAATGATGAGTATCAGACCAATACCGACTGGCGTTATGATATATTTCCCTGGGACCCTGCCCGCCTCCCGCTCCCCCGAACATACGATCTAATGATAAGTATCAATGGCCCTGATCGGGAGCAAAAAACATACATCATGGAAAAAATTATCGATCTAATAAATAAGGAACAGCTATATAGAAGCGTATTTGCAATCCCAAATACTTCAAGGTCCAACGAGGTTATGCTTATTCCAAGATATGAGATAGTTAAGGAGTTTCCATCATATCAGATCGCAAGACTTGGAAATATTATTAAATTTCTACTAAACGGTTCGAATGTTTTAAACTATAATATAAATAATAAAAAGATAAATGTCCTTCTTGCATACCCTGATAAATTTGTAACATCTATGGATGATATAAAAAAATTTAACCTCTACTATAATGATAAGAGTATCCCTATAAGTCATTTCTTTCATTTTGATAATAAATCGAGTTTGAGTGAGATGCATCTTGTTGACGGTAAAGAATCTTTTGGCGTATACGCCTATATGAAACGAGACGATCCAAAATATAAACGGGGCGAGTTTGAAAATAAAATTAAAAAAATTATACAAGAGAAACTCGAAATAGAACAAGGATACTCATACTTCTTTGAAGATACACAGGAGGTAATAAATGATTCAATAAGCTCACTACTGGTTGCCCTATTGATGAGTATCATTTTAATTTTCGTTGTACTAGGAATACAATTCAACTCTGCAAGGATTCCTCTAATCATAATAGTTTCAATCCCATTGGGACTAATAGGAGTAATTTCGAGCCTATTCATATTTAATTCAACGATCTCATTAAACTCCCTTCTAGGAATGATCCTCCTTGCAGGAATTGTTGTTAACAACTCGATTATAATTATTGACTTCTACTTAAGTCAGAAAGCACACTTTACAGATAAGATTGATCTAATAATCCATATCGGAAAACTAAGATTTACTCCGATTATTATGACCTCATTAACAACAATACTTGGTATGTTACCACTAGCCCTTGCAATTGGGGATGGAACAAATATTATACAGCCGCTTGGGATTGCTGTATGTGGAGGTTTATTTGTATCAACATTTCTAACACTCTTTATCATACCGGCAATCCTTAGTCTGATTGATATAAAAGTATCTGACTAATCAAACGAGTGCCTAATATAGATTATTTTTTGATAGTCCTACACTTCGCATGATAGAGAAGATTTTGCAGGTTTAGTAAAATAGATCCCATCATTATTATTTGGATTTATCCCCCTAACAAACAGGTAGAAAACCCCGCCAAAATGTGTGTCATAATCAAAATCCTTTACCTTGACTTTTAGCCACCTAATTAGACTCTCTGTATAAATAATATACTGCATCTTGTAGTTATGATAGTCCATCTCATTTTGAAGTTGCTCCAGACCATACCCATCTTTAAGATAATTTGTTTTCCAATCAACTATATAGTACTTGCCTGAGAATCTGAAAATCATATCTATCAATCCGGTTATATATTGCTCGCTCTCATTATTTTTATAAAAAAATTTCATCTCTTTAATTATATCATTTTCAGGAATATCTGATAATGTAACCCCTTCTATAAGCTTCTTATTAATAACCCGGCCAATTAACTCAAATATAGCTTTGATTATAGTATCACTCTGCAAATTCTTTCGATAACTTGAGTCAATGTACCCTTTTACAAGATGCTCGATAAGTTGATAATTTACTCGTCCATTAACAAATTCTTTAAAACTTACACTCTCAATAATTGAATGAAATAGTATCCCGGCATCAGCTCCATGTGGATATTGATCGTTATTTGTTTGATCTCTATGCTCTGTTTTATCTGTTTTATCTGTATTTTCACCATCATTTAGATAATCGACTTCATCATTTTCATAACCATCATCTGATAAAGTCGAAGCTCCTTCATAGGTTATATAATAATCTATCTCTTGAAGCCCTGCAATTACGCTCTCCCTCTTGAGCTTCTTCTTACTTATGTTGCTGAATGAATCCACTATTAATGATCTATCTTTAGTATCCGGCGGACTTGCCCCCTCTATAATGTAATCATTTACCAATTTATCTAGTTGTTCTATAGTTTTTACCCTTTCTGTAATACTATCAGGCAAAGCTTTTTCATTATCTAAAGAAGGTTCAATCGGTACCTGTTTCGTAGAGTCCACCTTAATGGTCTTAACAATATCTTCAATCTTAGGTATTGAGGAAAGATTTTGTTTAATTAAAGTTAGAATTGTATTATTATCAGACCTATCTGATTTCTCGTAATCAGGAATATATATTTTCAACATTGTTCTAGTTAGTGCAACATAGAATAACCTTTCATCCTCAGATAAAATATAGGATCTATTATCATCCTTATATTCATTTGATTTCATAAGATCAAATATGGTTTTACCATCTTTTAAAAATTTAAACCATCCGGAATCAGGGTTATCTGAAAAACCGCCTGCTAAAAATACTACCGGAAATTCAAGCCCCTTAGAAGCATGAATAGTCATTATCTGAACTCTATTTTCATCCGTTTCCAGTCTATGAAGTCCGGACTCCGGTTCATCATCTGCATAGGAGTTTATTGCAGACTTCAAAAACGAAGATATATCCTTAATCATAAAGTCATTTTGATATATCTTAACAATAAGTTTTTGAATAATATGATTAAAGTTAGTAATTGCTCTTTCTCCTGAACCATCGTTAAGCAGTCTTGTAAAAATACCGGTCTCATTAATAATTGAACTAAACAGATTAGGCCATGCTTTCTTAGAAGAGAGATTAGTCCATTTATTAAAAAGCTGTGCAACGACACCTTCATTACATGAGAGAGCGACTGTACCAAGTTTCTCAAGCGGCACACCAAAAAAACGGGTTAACAGTGCAAGTCTAAAAAATGTCTGATTATCAGGATAAGCAATCGCATCAATTATAATCGACAACTCCAGTGCTTCTCGTGAAAGATATAAACCTTCTTTTTTATAAATAGTGTAAGGGATCGACCTTTTTTTAAACACCTCTTCAATCTTTTGATACTCACCTCTTTTTTTAACAAGTATAGCTATATCGCCATAGTTAAGAGTTCTATTTTTCCCCTTTATAAGATACTGAATATTATCTTTTGATCCATTTTTAACAAGACTTTCGACTTCATCTGCGATAAATGAAGCATAGACTCTTTTAGCCTTTGCACCATTTAATTGATCTCCAAGATAGACCCTGTTGATAGAATCAAGTTGATGTTCAGAATTATTACCTGAAAAATTTGGTGGACTCGATGAATCAATATACTTAATTTCTTTTGTATTACTAAACCAGCCATTATTGCCGGAGTTAATTTTATCATTATTACTATCTCCCACATTCTCCGGATCCAAGACGCTATTACCGTTGTTGCTAAAAATCATGTTAAAAAAGCGTACAATTGACGGATCTGACCTCCAGTTACAACTTAAAAAATAGTAGTTTCCGCCCAGACTCAACAATTCAGATCGTGCTTTAAAATAGGCATTTATATCAGCACCTCTAAAACCATAGATCGCCTGTTTAGGATCTCCAACAATAAATAGTGTATTTCTTCTATTTTTTAATGCATTGTCAATGAAGATAGCCTTAAATATCCCCCATTGAATCATGTCGGTATCTTGAAATTCGTCGATTATGCCGCACCTAAATCTTGATTTTAAAACATCGGTAAACTTTGATGAATTATTATCGCAAAGAGAATTATAAACAAGTGATAGCATATCATTAAAACTGATCATTCTATTACTTCGTTTATACTCTTCAACTTTTTTTCTAAGTTCAATCACGGTATTTGTTTTAAGCTGATTCTTTAAAATATTATTTTGCTCAAAGGCACTCTTAGCAAAGTTAAAAAGCACAGATAATTCCGCTGATTTTCCATCAAGAAGACTTCCATTA
>CAYYKD010000033.1:4080-11092 GCA_964471825.1 uncultured Spirochaetales bacterium | reverse complement strand
CTGAAAATCTAACAACTGAGATGTCAGACTGAATAAAAAGTTTTATCCGATCTGCCCGCCTCTTCATAGCATTAATGGTGTTTCCATTAATATTAGACGATTTTTTTAGAGCGTCTAGTAGAATATTTGAATTAATATTTGCTGATCTGAGATGAATACCGCTACTCCACAACCCCACATTTTTTTCAGAAATTTGCTGTAAAAAATGATAAAAATCTGCATTATAAGGTGGATTTATAGAATAACCAACTGTTTCAATCTCATTATATGAGTATGATAGATTTATTACTGATTTTTCCCAGCTTTCATTTACATTTGATATTATCAAAAGATCTGTTAACATCTCCTTATAGGTATCAGGCCAATCTGTTCGCATTATTTCATGAAGTATTTTTAAAGAGATCTCGCCATCATCTACAATCGTGTTAGAAAAAAAAAGTTTATTATCAAATGAGTAATCATTGATGAGCGAATTGCAAAAACCATGTATTGTATGGATCTCCGACCTGTCATAACTATTTAGAGCATTTTGAAGCCTTTCTATCTGCTCATCGTTGTATTCATATTTAATTTCGCCATTCCTATTAATGTTATCAATAAGTGATTGTCGAATCCGCTCCCGTAACTCGCCTGCAGCTTTTTCTGTGTAGGTTACAACAAGAATACTACTGATATCTATATTCTGTTCTGCTATAAGCCTTGTTACAAGATGCTGAACTGTATAAGTTTTACCTGTCCCTGCCGATGCCTCAATTACACCATGCCTATCAAGATCCATTTTTTTAATATCAAGAAGTTGCGGCTCTCTATTTTCCATTATGCTTGTCCTTCAGATTGTTGTTCTTTGCCTGACTTGTCCATATTAGATGATTTATAAAATATCTTTGCTATAGGAAAATCTATTCCTCGATAAATCTCTACACAATCAACCTTTACAAAATCTAATACATCCTCAATTAACATTAGCGGTTTAGAAAGAGATATGCCTGAGAATGAATTTTCCATCTTATCACTTATTACGAGTTTCACATAACTATGTTTTTCTTCATCAATTTCACCAGCTCCCTCTGAATCAGTTTGTCTGTCCAGTTGTTTTATAAAATCACCATCTATAATACTAAATGGAGCAAAACATAAACTCGTACTATCCAGATATCGAGCACAGAGACTTTGTAGATATTTTTCGGACTTAGACTTTGATAAATACGGAAACTCAATCTTTTTTACACAATCTGACTCAGAAACAAGTAACGAAAAACTATTTACCTTACCGGCCATAATAAGAAGTGCATAATAAAGATATGGTAATATTAGATGATGGGGTTTAGATTGTCCCTTAACAACAAGAAACATTTCGATGTTTCCGTCACAATCAACCGATACAATTGGAGAGGTTCCTTTTAATAATACTGTTTTTCCATCAGGCATTTTCAGAGGTGTTTCAATAAATGGCAAAGCAGTAACAGAATCAGAGATTTCCTCACTGTAAACAGTCTTTTTATACTTTACAGATTCTACTTGTTCAGACCAGCTTTTATGAGAGAATCTTTTTTCAAACTCACCTTTAAGCACTTTAATCTGAGATTCACAAAATTCCTCATTAACAGCTTTCCCCTGCAGAGTTTTATATTTAAATAGACCTTGAATATAACTATCAATAGTGTTGCTATTTTCATTATCACCATTTTCAGTACCTTTTGCAACTTTATCAGGACCGGCATAAGCCTTATAAATAACCGTACTTAAAAAGGACCGTTCAAATGAATCATCAAGATAGAATGGCTCATCTTCCCTTGTTTTAAATATATCAAACTCATCTTCATATAGCCCCAGATCTCTTTTTATCACATTTTCAATCGGATTATAGATATAACTCTTCAGTTGGTATAGATTGATAGTTATCTGTCCTTCAGGCACCACTTTTAAACTATCTGATGAAATAGTATCCTCAAAATCAAAATTTCGCGGTTTTTTCTTTTGATGCTTAGTCTTGATTAATTCCAGATCAAAGTTATCATAGTTTACAAATAATTCTTTATAAATTCCATGGTCATCAACACAGGCTCTACTTAGCACATTTAACGGTGTCTCTACTATATTTAGTATTTTAGGTATCAAACCAATCTGATCATTATCATCAGACCTATCTCTCGAGGAATCATTAAAAGAATCAATCAAGGGGTCATTTTTGATAATTTTTTTATTTATTACATCAACAATTTTTAAGATGAGACCTGAAGGGTACAATTGTGCATCCTTTTCTGTATCCTGACAAACATATGAAAGAATCAATTTTTCCTTTACACTCAGAACAATTTCCTGAAAAATATACCTGTTTAATTCACTCCCTGTTAGGTCTCCAAGATATTTTCCACAATATTTTTTGCTCATCAGATTTAGAGACAACTCCCGATCACTACCGGGAAACTCTTTTTCTCCAAGTCCGATCAGATAGACAAGTTTAAATGGTACTGGACGCATTGGGAGAAGCCCGGATATATTAATACCACCTGATAGATACGCACCGGTTCCTGAAGGCATACTCGTGAGAACAGATTCGAGGAAGTCCGATAATAGATCAAGTGAACCCTCAAAATCATCTTGTAACTGATATACCTCATCAAGAAGCGTTATTCTTTCAAATAGAACTTTTCTAACAAACTGCTCAGATTTTTCATCACCTGATATTTTGATATACCTATCAAAAAACTCCATTATATATGAGCCGCATGGTTTGGTAAAATCAAGATTGTTAATCATTTCTGAGTCATTTATGAGTCTTTCTACAATAGAAATCAAAATATTTATATTATCTTCGTCCAATCCAAGCGGAGTTTCATAGGGAATTGTCTCTTTGAAACTTTCAAAACTACCATCATCATTTAACACCGGTAGATCAAGAATCTTAGCGAATTTCAATCGTCTCAAGCCTGAACGCCATGAGTAAACACTATCCGGTTTAATGTTACTAAAGATATTCAGATCTTCACAGAGTTTTAAGAAGTTATCAATCACCTCTACATCAAGCTTGAAACAATTCATAAATAATCTATTGTATAATAAGTTAAAAACTACCTTTCTACTAAAATTTTCTCTACATATTGATAGAAGCGAGCTTACAGCCTTACCGTAGACACTATCCTCTTTAGCATTAGAATCTGAAAGATTATATGATATCCTGCCATGACTATCAAAGATGTATTTAATCATAGCCTTATATTTTGATATATCAGGAACCATAATCGCTATATCATTAAGCTGCAAATCAGGATTGATTTTCAAGTTATATAGAATACTATTGTAGATTGTTATTATCTCTCTATCAATCCCGCAGGCCCCGGTAATAATTATTGAATTATCAATACTGGTACACCTTTTAGTTTTACCGGTAAAAATTAACTCCTGAAACCGCTTTAATAAACTTGGAGACCCGGCGTCTGACATATTTTCTTTTGATTTCTTATCATCGGTTATATCATTTTCAATATAATTTTCATTTAATTCTTCATTTGACTCTTCATTTACCATATCTTCAATATAATTTATTTTGATATCATTAAATGTACTCTTTATCAACTTCAGATTCTCATCCTCAAATTCAAAGAGTGGTTTAACATCGTATTTCTGATCATAGAGACTTAAATTATAAAAATACATATCACAGAACTCCGAAAGGCTCTTTATAATCTTATAGTGAAAACCTGATATATTTGAGAGTCCAAAGATATAATACCTTCTATTTAGTTTTTCATATTTTCTATTATTAGTGTTCTTGATAAAGTTACGATAATAACCGTTTAGGTTGATTATCTTTTTATTATTTACCGGACGGCTGAATATCCCATTTTCAGAATAGATTGACCTATAAATCTCACGCTGAAAACCCTCAACATCTTCAATAGAGCTATCTTGTAAGATATCATTAAGAATGACACCGTTATCTGATAACCGATACATAGAATTATCCGAAAGCCAATTTGCAATCCCTTCATTTCTCTTGTATTCATATTCTCTAAAAAGATATGCCAGCTTCTCTGATAGTTGCCAAATCTTTGCGTCCTGTTCCCGTTTATTGACACCTGATATATAGTTTCTAACCGGGATGAAACTGTCTCTATGTAGATTTTTTTTTATCTCATGATAAACCATAAGATCAAGATATCCTGCATTTCTCTTACTACTTAAAAAATGATAATCATCTTTATTATCCCCTGTTAATTCCGCAATAATACCTGTTAACATAGACTCTAAAAAAACAAACTTTGGCGTAAATAAAACACCGCTAGTCTCAGCAAGATACAATTCAAGATACCGCTGTAGATTTGCGTTAGGTATAACAACTGTAGGTGTAATAAACGGATCTATAACAGCATTATCAGTTCGTAAATCATCTAGAAACTGTCTTGATATAACCTTAGTTGTTTTTGAGTAGAATATTTTTATCATAATTTTCAGTCCTATAGAATAAACTAACACAATGATTTAAATTAATCAATTGGTTCATAAAAAACTTATCATGAAGTGCGTAACCGATTCGGCACAGTTTGGAGAGGCCGATTCTAAAGTATTCTGCATAAAATTAAAGAAACGATTGAAGAATTTATTAAAATAATAAATGAATTGCCTGTTAAACTAAAATTATGTCTAATGATCGGAGAGTTTAAGTTTTCAGGATTGTATCATATAAAAAACAAAATTACGACGATCATTAAGAATGACTGCCAAAAAATTAATTTGTAAACTCATTAATTACAGATCAGCTATGTTTATTTATATTAGTTTCAATATGCAATGTTTAATGTAATACAGTAAACCCGGCACTCATATTGTATAGATTTAATCATTAAGGTAATTTTTTAAGGCTCAATATTTACTACCATTAAAGCTTTATAGGTTACAATTTTTTGGGAGTCAAAACCTTTTAGTTCTAAACCGGCAAATTGCACAGTTCCATTGATTATTGCTTTTTTGATCCCCTTATTAGTTTTAATTTTGTCGATCATAACATCATAGATTTTAATAAAACCCTTTTCAATAAACATGGTGTATGACCGATTATCATTTGGATTAAAATATCCGGTCATCTCAATATTCATAATAATAGAATTTTTATTAATATCAAGAATAGGTGTTTGCTTGGTATAGGCAATTGCCATATTCGAGCCATCTTTTAGAGTAGTTAGGTTGTGTTTGACACCTTTAAGTGTAACGCTGTTTTTTACCTCTAATAGATTTACACCTTCTTGAGAATTATCATATACAAACCGCAATAAAGATAGTTGTTTACTAAGCATTGCATCCGCATAATTTTTTGCGGTCATCATAGCCATAGAAGGCTCAGGCTTATTACTGATCCCATACCCCATTATAACCTTATTTGAAATTAAACTTTTTAATGTCTTGATTGTAATAATGTCAGCTTTTCTAACTTTGTAGACTCCGGCGGGTTTTGATAAAGTCTTATCTTTTTTCTGCCCCCAGGCTGCAGAAAAAGAGAAGATAATTAATAATAGTATTATTATATTTTTCATAGATATTCCTTCCTGATAAAAATTTTGGTATACAAGATATTCTTACTTATCAATGATCTTTAGCAGTTTCATTTTTAACCTGCTTCCCTCAGCGTTTAATGGCGTGTTATTTAACATATCAAGAGATTTTTTTGCATATACGAGACTGTTCTCTTTTTCATTCTTTTGATTGTAGGCCTCAGCAAGAAGTGCAAGTATATGCATACGATCATATGGAAATATTATTTTAGCTTTTAACCCCTTATGAAGTGAAGTAATTGCATCATCATATTCTTTCATACTTACAAGAAGGTTACCGCTCCACCGATAGAGAAGTGCATAATTATAAAAATCAGCTTTTTCTTCAATTATCTTTTGGAGTTTTAATTTATCCGTGATTTGATCATCCCTAGCTAAAAAATACATAAGCATTTCAATTGTGTATAGACTCAAATTTTTATCGACAACCGTCTCTTTAATTGTCTTTTTTGAATCCATTGTTAGAGCATTTATCCAAACCATCAACTGTTTTAAATCAGGATTTTGCAACAACTCACTCTCTTCCTTGTAGATAGTTACGGCATCTGCACTTAAATCATATCTATAGAACCTGTTCAGTCCTGAATATCCATCAGAGGATGCAAAATAGATACTATTTTCGTCCGGTATCATAGCAACTGTCTGCAGACTATTATGATTATTAACCGTATCATGACCGATTATACTACCAAATTCATAAAACTCGGTGTCACCGAGGATCATCAATGCAGTATCAAGACTATTTTCAGAACCTACATCCCTATTTTTATCCAAGAGCTCTTGGACTTTTTCATATCTTATCAGATTATGTGCACTCTTTGAGGTGGAAATAGCATTAAAATTTGTATTTGCCTCTTTACTGACAAACATATTTTCTGCAAAGATATAAGACTTTTTATCCATCTTATTCTTGATAATTGTTTTACCGGCCAGATCGTAGATTACCCCGTCATTCTCACCACGACTACCTACTGTTACAATCCACCCAAGCTCTTCGCTGTAATTCTCAAATATCCTATCTACATCTGAGATACTGTTTGCATTTTCAAGGATCTCCATCAGTTTAAACCCTACTGTACTATTATTCGAGTAGAAATTTTTATTTAACTTTGACACATTCAACGAAACTGTTATGCCCTTTTCATTCATCCCTGTTAACACGGGAATGTAGCCGGCAAAACCTACAACTGTATAGCTGTTAACTCCATCAGGTTTATAATTAACCACAACCGGATTCTTACCGAGGTAGGGCAACTGAAAATCAAGGTTCCTTGAGTGAACCAATTTTCCGCCATGATTTGTAATGATAGAAGTACACCCAAGGCCGAGAGTAACCTCCGGAAAAAAGTTACCCAATAGTATCCTTCTATAATCAACACCTGAACCGTCACTGAGTCCCCTTAACAACTCTCTATATTTGGACGGTGTTCGAATATTCAGTATATTCAACTTAATATTGATAA
>CAYYKD010000033.1:0-4070 GCA_964471825.1 uncultured Spirochaetales bacterium | reverse complement strand
GATCGATATTTTCACGAAGAAGGACACCATAATCATACCCCATATCGGAGTAACTTCCCGACAGCTTTAGATAAGGGACGCCATATCTATATTCCAACACACTATTTCTATATTTGATGCTGTCATCTTCAACTCTTACAGATGCCGCACCCTTAACAGTTGTTGTAACACAGCCTACAGATGTTAACACAAATGTACTAATTAATAAAAAATGTAATAAAAACACATAGAAAAACTTCTTTTTCAAATATAAACTCCTGCAACTAAACAAAGATATTGTATCAATTTATATCCAATGATACAATAAACAGACAATTATTCTCCAAAATCAAGTACAACAAGGTTACTCGGCTTAGTTATGTTTGAGCCGTCTGAATTATACATAACCATCCAATATGTATATATACCCGTCCTTGTTCCCTTTACATAACTATATCTTCACTTACACCTGTACTTGGTATGGTACTATGAGTGCCACTCGCATTATAGAGAGTTACATGAGTCAGCCCCGGATCCATCGGAGTACTTTCAATTTGTTCATGATTAGCTATAGTAAATATAGGCCTGATATAATGAACTCCGTCAATTTCAGCATTACTGATGTATCCCTCAAGCTGTGGTACAAACTCACCACCAAGCAGATCACACCCTGTCATAAACAATCCCAAACCCACCGCAACCAGAACCGATAAAATCTTTGATCTCATAAAATCTCCTCTAAAAAAACATCTACAATAACAATATAATCTACACACAAAACGCACCTTACGCTCTTTATTAACAACTTCCTCAATATCAAAAAAAAAGTTAATTAAGTTTCAAATTTTTAGTTTAGTCTTACAGTATTAAACTAACATTAATTACTTAGTCTTACTTGCAAAAATTAGTTATATTTAAAGTCTATGCTATCTTTTCAAGAAGTGCTTCAATACAACATTCAATTTTTCCGGTTCTATAGGCTTTGTTAAGAAGTCATCCATTCCGGCTGCCATACATCTATCTTGTTCCTCATTCAATGCCCCTGCAGTAAGTGCAATTATCGGTATCCGTTTTCCGGTTCCTCGCTCAAGCTCTCTTATCTTTTTAGTTGCCTCAATGCCATCCATCTCAGGCATCTGAACATCCATCAATATAATATCAGGATTCTCTCTTTGAGATATCTCTACAGCCTCGATACCGTTAGACACTTTGATTAATGTAGCATCAGGCATAAGATTCCCAAGAATTGCCTCTATCATGATCATATTGATAGCAACATCCTCGACTACCAGGATTATTGGTGCCATGCTATTGTCGTTTGACCGCCCCACATCTTCATTAAGAATAGGAGTATAAGAAATATCAGATGAATTATTTTCATCAAAGGATTCTGTTGATATCTGTGCAGTCAGATCAAAATAGAAGATCGAACCTTCACCCGGTTTACTTGTAAAGTTGATCTTACTACCCATCTTTTTTGCAATCATCTCTGAGATCATCAAACCGAGTCCGGTACCGCCATATTTTCGAGTTGTTGAACTGTCCGCCTGTGAGAATGCCTTAAATAATTTTGCCTGCTGTTCCTCACTAATCCCAATCCCTGTATCCCTCACCGAAAAATGAAACAGGCCTTTATTCTCATCAGCCTTTTCATAGCCAACCTCTTCATAGTCAACCTTCAATTCGACCTCGCCAGCTGCCGTAAACTTTAGAGCGTTCCCCAGCAGATTAGATAGAATCTGTTTAAGCCTTAGCGGATCCACAAACACATATCTTGGCATATCAGGTGCAATATCTAACCGTAAAACAATATTCTTTTTATCCGCAGCATATTTTATTAAATCAAGAGTATTATCAAGAAGCTCCGGCATATCTGTTCTAACTAATTCAAGCGACATCATACCCGCTTCGATCTTTGAAAAATCAAGGATATCATTTATCACTTCCATTAGGGTATGACTGGAAATAAACGCATTATCTATATACTTCTGTTGGGTTGAATTAAGCGGGGTATCTTTGAGTAGATCTATAAATCCTACAACACCATTTAGAGGAGTTCTTATCTCGTGACTCATATTGGCAAGAAACTCAGACTTAGCTTTACTTGATGCCAATGCTTTCGCTTCAGCCATATGCATTCGATTTACAAAAATAATCACCAGAAATGTCAGCACTAAGATTAACAATGCCACAAACATATATCCGAGCATAAGAGAGCTTACAGTAAATTTCCTCTTTGGCCACCCACCGACCGGTATAGCCCCCAGTTCCCAATACCCATGAGGCAATTCAATCCGCATTAGGACGGGATTACCATCAAAGATCTCTTTTTTACCAAAAAAAACCTCACCATTTTTCCCAAGCCCATTTTTACCCCGAATAGATATCTGCATATCACAGGGCGGATCATAGAGTCCAACATCTCTGTATAGTATCTCCAAATTTAACACAACCGATGCTAACCCCCAAAATCCATCAGGATAATTAACAATATCATTTATATATATCGGGATTCTTGCTACAATAGCCATACCACCTTGAACCAGTTCAAATGGTCCTGCAACTACAATTTTATTTAATTTTCTAGCTAGATCAGCGGTTTCGAATTGAGATGGAACTGTACGAAAATCAAGCCCTATTGCAGCTTGGTTACCTTCCAATGGATATACATATTTTATAATCATATCCGGTGCAAGCCCGATATTTCTCAGGTCAGACTGATCACGGAAGTATATCTCCATAGCATTTTTAAAATCATCCTGGGTTAAGTTTGGATTCATCGCAACCAGAGCTTTGATCCCTTCTGCTTTATGAATATTAGAATAGAGCCTATTTTCAAGTGCCCCCCTAACCTTCCCAAGTCCAACGCTGATTTCCTCATTTAACAATGCCATACTTCGTTGTGACTCGACAAAGTTTATAGTCCATCCGATAACTAACAAAACAATAAATAGAAATATAAATAAATATACAGCTGAGTTCTTCAGCAATAACGGTAGATTAATTATCGAAAAACCTATTCTATCCTTCATATAACCTCATTCATACAACTTCATTCATACATAACAACTCTTAAAGTAAATCATTTAAACGCACCAGATCTAAAGCATATTAGATTATTATTAATAATATTGCAACCTATTTTAACCAATGTAAATGTCAAATGAAAATTCCGCTCAACTATTAAATACCTTTCTGCAAGAGCTTTATTAATAAAAAGCGTTGGATTTTTAATTTGAATATTGAGTTGATAGATAACTAAAAAGCTGTCCCTAATTTAGAGACAGCCATAATAACTTGATTTTTAATTATTCCATAGAGGTAGTTTTGTAACTCCAAATAGGGTTTCCAAAAGTGTCAAACATCTCTGTTTTTGCAACACTGCAGAGTTCAGGTATAAACCATTCATAACCTTCACTTGTGTTTAGGTCTGCTATTTTTTCAGTTGATTCTTTTGCCATTTTTTCAACGATCTTAGCAGTCAAGTCAGTCATATAACCACCGAAGTCTTTAGAGATTGTAGTCATAGGTGTAACAACAATTCTAACCGCAATCTTTTTTGCAGTATAAGTTTTGTCATTAATTGTAATTTGTTCTTCGCCGATACATTTTCGAGTGTAAACAGTAGTTACAACAGTTGAAACCGTTAATTTATTTGGTACCAAAACTTCCTTATAATAGTCTGTTGACATTCCATATTTTGGCTTTCCGTCTGAGTCTGAGTAAACAGTTGTTTCTGTTCTCGTTTTTACCTTTTTTACATCTTTCCACTCCTTAGAAGCCGCTGGAAAAAACATCTGATCGGTAACGGTCGGAAGCATATCACCTTCTTTCATTTTAAGCGGGTAAGATATAACTCCCATATAATTTATTAAGCTTATATTCTTACCAAATTGTGCTACTGATGGTACTGATTGTCTGTAGATATAGAAAACATCATCAACAACAGAACATTGTGTTTTGTATTTTCCGTTATCTGAAGATGAAACAAACATGATCCCGTTAGTTACAGCTTTTACATCGATAACCTCTCCTGTCATAACAGAAGTGCTATTTGTATAAGCACCTTGCGCGATTTTTTCTTTAAACAT
>CAYYKD010000032.1:27996-47313 GCA_964471825.1 uncultured Spirochaetales bacterium | reverse complement strand
AGTTGGGTTTGATATTTGATCCGGTTAAGCGGAATATGGTTGAGTTTGACTGGGTAGAGCGGAGAAGTTAAGTACCTTCAGCCGGCAGATGCAGGATATACTTACAAACTGTATCGGGTTTGGGGATGATGCAAGAACTATTCATATTGCAATTATCAACAAGCAATTCACTTCAACAAAGATCGGTGATTATTTTAACTATAGCTCTGATATCACAGTCGCTAACGGTATCACCGACGTTGCAATAGACAAGATAACAAAGGGGGAGATCGGCGGCACCCATTATCTAAAGTCTGAGTTTGTTGATCGGATAAGACTCCCGGATTATGACCCCTAAAAATTATAGAGATGCCGTATCAGTATGGCACTCCGGCCGCATAGAATTTTATATTCAATTTTTTAATTGTGGCCTGAGCATCATCACGGGTTACTGTGCCTCTTGGAGATGGATGTGCAGGTGCATCTCCTATCAAAAAAACAATCCTTGCTTCAGCCTGAAATCCGATATTATTCAATTCATAGATCGCCTCATTCACAGCTTCAGGAATGTCACCGCCGCCGCTAACGAAGAGATGTTTAAGATACTCATCCTGCTTTGCAGTATCATTAGTAAGTTCTAGATTCTTATTTACATAAGAATCTCCATAATCTTTGTAAAGAATCATCCCTATTCTAGGGTTAAATGTTTTTTTTAGTATATCTGCTCGAATCTCTTTAAATTTAATTCTAAATGCCGGGAGCTCATCTCTCATTGAAAGGGTTGTATCAATAATAAAAACAACATCAAGGGATTCGGATGCAGGTATTCTTTCAGGTATCTCGACTGATAGAAATTTTTCAAAACTCTTTTCGGTTACCACAATAACCTCACCCCCACCCGGCCCTGAAATTATGTCAGTTAAGTCATCAAACAATCCCGGTCGATAGATTGAGAATGTCTCAGTCAATCTTAGGGTAATCCACTGATCTTTAAAGCTCCCCTCATAGTCAGCAAAGGGCTTTTTAAAAAGTCTTAAGTTAATCTTTGTTCCCGGTGATACTCGAACAATCCCCTCTCTGGCCCATTTATATCCATACAAAACTTTCTCAGGTAAGAAGAAATAAAAAGATTCCCCAAGAATCGGGTGTTTTTCAGTTGTTGAGTCAACTAGATAGAATGCATCATATTTAGTCTGAAGAGATTTGCCGTCAAGAATTCGTTTCTCATTTCCATTAGCCGGATGAAAAACTTCTGTCCTAAGTGCGTAGTTGTGTTTTTTCATCATCGGATCTTTCTGTGACTCAGTAAGCAGGATCGACTCAATACCTTCTTTTTTACGAATATGCAGATCATAACCTGAGTCTGATTTAGTAAAATATATATCTCTATCTAAAATCTGAGGTATATCAGAATGCAGCCTATATGAAATCAGTATCATTATGATAAACAATGTATTTTTCATGTAATTATTATCGGAGAGTTAAAAATAAAATATACTATAAATACTATAAAAGTATTGATTATTTTTAAAAAAACAATTAATATAACGGTCGAAAAGAATTAATCAGGAAAGTCAAAATGCCTAAAATAGTTGATCACAACGCTGTAAGAGAGAGTATAGTTCAGAATGCAGTAACAGTATTTGCTTCAAAGGGATACCACTCCACAAATATTATTGATATCGCCGAAAAAACAGGATTATCAAGAACCACTATTTATCAATACTACAAAAACAAAGATCAAATTTTTTTTCAAGTTGTTGAACTAATCGTAGATCTGCTTAGAAGAGAACTTAGAACTCTACAGGAAGACAAAGAGCTACCTAGAATAGAAAAAATGAAGAAAACAATTCGAAAAATTCTTGAAACCTTTGACAAGAATCAGGAACTTGCCATTATACTTATTGAGATTAGAATGATGTTCAACAAAGAAAATTGCCACCTGCTAACAAAGCAAATAATGATCTATCTATCTGAACTGCATGATCTATTTATATATAATATTGATAAGGCAATTAAAAGGGGAGAGATCAAGCATCTTGACAGCCGAACAGCAGCATATATGCTTATATTGCTTCTAGAATCCTACCTTCTAGATTGTGGTCTTGAGGAAAAAATCCCGATTGACATATTCATTCATAATATTGAAATTATTATTGATTCATTAATTAAGTAGTAGACATAAGACCTCTTATCTAGATGAGATCCTCAACTGTATCAAAGAGATCCCTGCTTGAACCCTTTATCTTATCACCACCGATTGAACAGATAACCCCTCTATCTCTCAAGCCCTTCAACATATGGCTGTACATCTTTATGTCATCTGACTTAACCGCTAGTAGTTGTCCCCGCTCAGACCTTACATCATCAAAGGTTGTCCCTGTAAAGACCCTTATAATTGCAGTATTTAATTTCATTATCGGAGTCTGTGGAGTATCAAGCGAGGCTGTTGCACTAATGATATACTTTACTGTATCCTCATCAGGAATCTTAAAATTATTAAGATAATCAGAGATATCCCTATAGGCGTCAATTGTCTTACCAACCTCAGGATCTCTATACGAGGTGAATATAACCGAACCGCTTTTCCATGTTCTCATATTACAACCATATGAACCACCCTGAACACGAACCCTGTTCCAGAGATAGTCATAATTTATGATCTTCTGTAGGGCAAGCATTTTACCGGAATATTCATAACCCAGGTTCTTAAAATTGAACCCCTGACCAACAAAGTTTATTCTTGATGGAATAATAAAGCCCTCATTAACCGGTTCAATAAGAAGCTTCTTACTATAGTCATTTTTTTCCGGATTATTATCCGGCAAAAAACTCTCTATGCTTTTTCTTATATTCTCGCACATGTCAAGATCAGCAAGGTCTGATGAATATGCAAAATAGGTGTCCTGAATATTCAAAACTGATGAGTAGAGCCTTGTTAAGACTGATTTTAATTCAGAAAATTCTGAATCAAAGGAACTTTCGAGTTTACATATAAACCGATAAAAATCAATACCATGCTGTAGGTCATCAAGATAGTAATGCTCTGATATATACTTCGCAATTCTCATTGAAGCAAATGAATTACCCTTGCCCAATATTGACTGCTCTACAACCGATCTGATCTCCTGAATTACCTCTCGAATCCTCTTTTTATCACTAAACAATGATCCTGTTAAAATTTCACGAAATAGTTTAATGTACTCATCTTTTTTTTCTCTTAAGAATTTTGACTTGACTGCTAATCTGGGTGTATATTTTCCTGTCTTGACATTAAGGAAATTTTCACAACTAAAATCAAGATCACCAAGATGAATATTAACCTGATTATTTAAATCCTCATACTTTAAATTCTTTGTTGAGACATCACCAAGAAGTTCTGTCAACAATGAAATATGTGCCATCTCACTTGGTTTAACTGCACTCAGATCAAAATACACCGCAAAATAGACTATCCCGTTTGTATGCTGGGGTATGACAATACTCTTTGTTCGGCCATTATCCGCTTCGTAGTAATCAACAACCCTAGGATCAGCCTTAATATCTGAGAGACCCAGTTTTGGAATACTATTTAACTGTTCATGAGTATCAGGACTCTTTTGATACTCCACAAGTAATCCGGTAGTCTCTTTTAACCTATCCAAATTATCAGGAGAAAGTTTATTTTTTATTTTTTCAAGTTTTACAGCTTCTCTTTTCTCTCTTTTTTCCGATAAACCTCGTTCCGGTTTTAATGTCATAATAAGTGAATGTTGATTGGAGATTAACTTTTCCTTTATTAACTCCTCAAGATACCCCTCACCGATTTTCTTGGAAAGTGTCTGCATTAGAGAATCATACCTAAGATAGCTAAACTTATCATAATCATAGAGCCATAGATTTAACATAGTCAAGTTATAGACAATCCCCTTTGGCATTCCATGATAATCCCCCTCTTTAAAATGAAACCACTTCTTATTAAACTCACCCTGTACCAATTCCTTATCTAGCCCATCTCTAACAATTTCATTTAGAACCTCATATACAGTTTCGACAAACCTTTCCCTTGAACTATACGAGCAGTCCTTAGCGACAATAGTGAAAAAATTCTGCTTCATGTCCGTCTCGTAGTGAGCAAACATATCCTTGCAGATATTTCTATCGAGAAGTGCCATTCTAAGCTTAGAGGATGAGGAATTGATTAAAATCTCCTCTAGAAGTTCAAATGCAATGCATGACTCTATATCCTTCACATCGCCTGTAACAAAACTAAGAGAGTGATAGGTCTTATTTCGAGTACTGCTGCTCATTGAGACAGGGTATTTTTTCTCTACAAGCCGTTGTTTATCAAATGGACTCTGTGATACAATCTCTATATCAACGGCTTTATAGCTAAACCTTGAAAGATAATTTTTATGCAGGAATTCAAGCTGACTAAATATATCCATTTCACCATAGAAGAAAATCCGGCTGTTTGACGGATGATAAAACTTTCGATGAAATCCAATGAATTTCCTCTTTGTCAGATTTGGTATTTTGTCTGGATCGCCACCGGATTCATGCCTGTAAATAGTATCCGGAAACAGTTCATGATTGATACCTCTTAGTAGAACAGACTCAGGCGATGTGAAAACGCCCTTCATCTCATTGTAGACAACCCCTTTATAGGTTAATGGCTGCTCCTTACCCTCAAGATGGTGGTGCCAGCCTTCCTGCATAAGAATCTTATCATTAGTGTAAATATTTGGATAGAACACCGCATCAAGATATACACTCATGAGATTTCTAAAATCCTTTTCATTTGTACTTGCTACAGGGTAGACAGTCTTGTCAGGGTAGGTCATAGCATTTAAAAATGTATGAAATGAACCTTTAACCATCTCGATAAAAGGCTCCTTGCATGGATAGTTCTTTGATCCGCATAAAACTGAGTGTTCAAGTATATGTGCAACCCCTGTATCATCAGATGGAAGGGTCTTAAACGCTATAGAGAATACCTTATTATCATCATCATTGGACATCCAGACTATTTTTGCCTTGGTTCTATTATGAATCAACTCGTACACTGTACTACAGGTTTCACTAATATAGTTTTCTGCGATAACTGTATATGACTTTGGAAACAGCTTTCTATTAACTTGATTTTGCACTTTTATCCCCTATTCATCTTTTACTCTGATAAATTACTTCAAAATTTATTTTTGCAAGAGACGCTTATAATTGTTTTCTTCTTACACTATCTAATGATGCTTTAAAAACATTTTTAATATTTTATATTTTATTCTTGTTATTATCGAAAACCTTTTTCTAAATTGTCTCAAAATATATGGTTCAACTATTGCCCGATCAGGAAATAGAAACCGTCTCTTAGCTGATTCATCCAAAGTAGTCTCAAATCGGCTCCCCATCCCTCGAGTATTTGTCGCATCACCGCCAAAGCCTATAGATTTAACCTTAGATTTGACCGGAAAAAAATCATATCCGTTGTTTTTAAACTGTGCATAACAGAACCGTATAGCCCATGAATTAATTCGACCATTCATCTGATCGTTTAGCATTCCAGAGAGATCACTTCCACCCTTGTTAAAAACTCTCTGCGATTTTGTGTTACTTTTAAACTCCTGATAATCTGCAACCTGCCAGTCAACCTTATTCCACCTATCCCTCCATGTCGCCCAGCCCCAGGAAGAGGCTCTGATGCCAAAGACACCATCAAAACTATAGTCATCTCTATATCTAAGGTTGAATGAAAAACCGGATATACTCCACACTTTTTGATTATCTTCATATTTATTAAGAGATTGATTCATAAATTCTATAAAATTTGTTGCTGTTAAGAGATCATCCTCAAGAACGATTACCTTGCCAAACCTATCCATAATCTCAGTGACTCCTGTAATGATCGAACGGGCAAGGCCATAGTTCTCAGGTCTCTCAATAATCGTAACACTCTTAAAACCGGTCACATTTCTAATATAAGCTCTAACCGACTCAACAGCTACTTTAGCATTTACATTCTTTGGTGCGTCAGAAAAAATATATAGATCTGACCTGTCAGCCAGATAATTATCCCTTAGAGCCTCTATGGTCTGCATTGTCTCTTCAAGTCTGTTATATGTAAAGAGTAATATTGGTGCTAAATCGATCTCTATCATATGATACCGGAATCCCTTTTTAAACATTGTGCATCACAATTGACATTCGCTACAGTTTTTGTTGAATAATCTTGTCGAAATAATCATGTCGATTTTAAAAAAGCCATTATTCATCTTGTGAATAATGGCTTATTATTAGCAGGGGCTCGATTCGAACGAGCGACCTTCGGGTTATGAGCCCGACGAGCTGCCAACTGCTCTACCCTGCGTCGTATGTTGGTACTTTACCCTAAATATTATAGTTTGTCAAGTAAAATATAAATTTAAAAAAATACTTTGGCTATATTTACAAATTGTAGTATAATTTTATATCCTACAGAATCGGATAAGGGTCGAATAACAAGTAGATTTAAATGGAAGTATATTATTGATATTTGAATAAAAGAACGGAGATATTAGATGAAATCATTAGCGATTAAATTTTTTGTGTGCCTATTACTAGCGATTGGTTTAAGCGGGTGTGTGATAATCAGAGAGATGATTCCGCAATTGCCCTCCCCATCAGTCTTGCCTGAGGAGTTAAATATCTATGAAAAAAACTTAATGGTTAGTGATGACGATATAATTACTGTCAACCGATTCATAGATGGATTTGATGAGCCAAATACTCCTCCAAATGTTGAACCTACACCAAGACTTGCTTCATTCTTATCTGAGAGATATAACTCACACAACTTAAACAGATCAATGGTGTTTATTGTTAGAACCAAAACAAGTCAAGTTAAAAAGAGAATTATTCTCGTGCCGGGTATATTTGCCGGTGCAGGCACACTATATAACCTTGCAAAGGGGATTGTAAGGCGAGAACGATCCACCGAAGTTTGGATATGGGAAAGACGATCTAACCTGCTTGAAGACCGATCATCAATACAAAATGCAATAGCTCAAAATGATCCGTCATCTTTATACAAGATGATTGATCTTCAAAACGGCAAACTTACACCTGATGCATTTCACAGGCACAGCTTGGAGGACATCTCCTTTGTAGGCCATTGGGGTGCATCTGTTATGCTTGGCGATCTTCATAAAGTGGTAGAAAATGCTCGATCCGAAGGTATTGAACTGATATTGGCCGGTTATTCGCTTGGTGCCTTATATACCACTACATTTCTTGCCTCGACCTTTGATACTGATAAAGGTAAAATTGCAGGACATAGTCTTGTAGATAGGGTGTTTCTGATAGATGGCCCGCCATTAATTGAGGCCTACATTAAGGATGAAAATACCTATCTAAACGGAGCTGTGATTTTCCCAAATAATATTATTGACGGATATAACAAACTTACCTCAGGCTCTGTTTTTCCATGTAATGGAGCAGGAGATAAAGATATGGGCGTATTTTTCAAGAATGAGCTTAACAGTGCCCTTGCTTTTTTAGAACCGGATGGAACATATCCATTACTTTATATAAATAAATTTCCAATATCAAATATGGCTAATTTTTTTATAAACTCTGATGATAACTATAATGGCTTCAAACTATTTACAGGAACCTTTGGCCGAGCAGATGCTGTTCACTCAGGAGTATTTAGTGCAAGAACAACGGTACAGGTTACAGGACTTAAACCGGGTACTAAAATGATAGGCTGGATCAGCCGCAGTACAGATAACTGTACAGAGTTTAATGATCCTCTAGAATATCTAAGGACAAATCTTCAACCTGATTTCAATATGCCTGAGTGGTATCAACCAACAAGGATCATGCTTGATTTTGGAGCGATAAACAAAAACGATACAAGTAAGGGGTGGCAGAGTAAATATTTCAGAATCACAGAGAACAGTAAAGTTGATAAGCCAATTTTCTGCATCGGCCTATCAAGAGGGCTTTCCTCAAGGATTGAAAACTACAAAAAGTATGCAGACTCAATAAGTTCAAATGATTTCGAGATAATTATGATTGATAAATTCACACATATTGACGGCGATACTGTTTCTGACAACACAAGCAGACAGATCATAGCTGATGTGATTGCAAATAAGCTATACGGAAACCAGATTATCGATAAATCTGCAAAGAACTATGATAGAGCTTGTGTATTTAACCCGGATAATGCACAGAAATAGAAGCTTTAACGATTATTTTCTCTACTTTATTTCTCTCAATAATCCTTTAATATTTTTTTAATTTCCAGATACTCTTTAAGTATAAAATATTGGATCACTAAGCAGGATAGAGCAAAACATGATAATATTACCGATATAATTATCCCGATTTGTAATCGGCCCAGTCCATATAGTTCAAAAACCGGCTTAAATATATTTGTAAACGATAAATAATGATATACAAATTGAACCGACTACCTCAGCGACAATTGTTCTAAATCTTATCTTTTTTAGCTCCATCAATTCGATTTTTTGCATAACCATTCTTCTAACATCTATAGAATTATTTTTTTGATTTCGTATTGATTCTACTATCAATTTTTCCCTGTCCATTTTATGCCCCCTGATATTTATAAAGTTATAAATATACTTCCAGTTTAGATTTTAAGTTTTCTTTACCGCGAAATATGTGAGATTTTACGGTATTTAGCGGTATCCCCATTATCTCTGATATTTCAGAATAATCTTTATCTTCATGATACAGAAGAAAAAGGGCGGTTGATTCTTTTTCATTTAGTTTTTTCATTTCATCATATATTAGATCTGTTAATTCTGAGTAGTTTTCAGATTTCGAGGTATAAAGGTCATCCCGGTAGATTGTTTCATTTTTTGACCTCACAGATTTTCTAATATGATCAACTGTAAGATTATATGTGATTCTATAGATCCATGTCGAAAATGAGGATTGGTACTTATAGTTTTTTAGATTTTTATATACCTTTAGAAATACTTCCTGTAGAATATCACTGCTGTCATCAACATTTTTAACCATTCTGCAGATTAAGTTGTAGAGTTGATTTTGATATTTTTCAATTATCTCTTGAAACGCCTCAAAATCCCCAAGTGTAATTTTTTTAATCAGCTCTCGTTCATTTGACATAGTGTTTCCTGACAAATATAGGGGACGCTCATAAACGCCCCCTAATTTTATTAATTTACTATTGATTCTTAAACTTTCTAAACAAAAATGCAAGTAATACAAAGCCTATACCCACAAAAAGTGGAATTGATCCTGATAATATTGCCCACTTTATTACACCATAATTCCCAATGCTATAAAGTGAAACCCCTATACCGCTAAATGCTGAAATGATTCCGATAAAAAGAAAAATAAGATCCCATCTGATGTTAAATGCTTTTGGCTGATAAATCCCTTTTTCTATCATTAGATTCACTTTTTTAAAATGCATTTTAGATAGATAGAATGCAACAATAAAAAATCCAACGATAGCACTGATAGGCACAAATACCCCAACAACCATAACAGAGGTTGGAGGAAGTGCGTCTTTAATTGTCCCGCCATTCTTTATCCTCTCCGCAATCGCCTCTTTAACATTTTTGTTATTTACGATATCACCATTATCTTCTCCGGGAGGTGTGCACGCTAAAGCAACACACGATAAAACAGAAACCAACATGAGAAACTTAACAAACATTTTCATAACTTACTACCCCTTTTTTATCTACGGCCATAACCGTTGTTTTGTTTACAATAGTTTAGACGAATCAAGATATAAAAAAGTTGCAATTATTTTCATATTTTTATTTTAGAGTCTCTTGATACTTTAAAAAAGGTAAGTCGGTGCATTTTCAAATAAAGTGATTATTCTCGAGTTTTTTTCGCTGAGCAAGCTAAATATTAACATTTTTTTGCTATAACAACTTCCATCTTGCCAAACCCTTTTATATTTTTATTTTCTCTTTTAACCTCAAAGCCCCTAGATTCTAGGTAAGATTGATTATCAATGGTAGTACATATGCTATTTACCTCTGCATTTGATTCTAGTCTGCTTGCGAGATTTACCGTAGCTCCCCAGACATCATATTGAAATTTCTTTTTCCCAATAATCGCAGCCATAACAGGTCCGGTACTAACCCCTATTCTTATATTAAAGTTTATATAATCTTTAGATTCATTATTCAAACAAAACTCTAATATATCAGCAGCAGCGGCTATTGCATTATCTCTATGATTTATATCAGAGATAGGCAAACCAGCAGCAAACATATAACCATCACCAATTGTTTTTAATTTTTCTATTTTATGTTTCATCATTATTGAGTCAAAGATGTTAAAATAATATTCCAGACTTTTTACTATTGTATAAGGCTCCAAGTATTTAGTAGTTTCAGTGAACCCAACAAAATCTGTAAATACTATTGTACCGCTTTCATATGTTTGTGAAACAACTTTTTTTTCTTCAAGTAATGGAAGTATTGACTCAGGTAGAATGTTACACAATAACTCGTAATTATTTCTAACTAGTTTTCTTACTATCATATAAACTAAATAATTAACTAATATTGTTACGATAATCGTAGTTATTGCTGCCGATAGATTAAATTGCGAGTCCTTAAAGAATAGATTGATATATTTGATCTTGTTAAATTGCACCAATACAACCACTAATATTTGTATAACTAATGATAAAAAAACACTATATTCTGCTTGCTTATTTCTTGGATTTAAAGCACAAATCGCTGTTATATACACAAACGCACCGTAAAAAACAGCACATAAACCTGTAAGATAACAATAAATCATAGTAGCTATTACATCAAATGTTGTAGCAAGATATGGCATAACCTTCATACCGCTTGAAATATCAAAAAAAGTTTCTACAACTAAGTATACCAATGATATTATTATCAGCATGAATATAAAATTAAAAACTTCTTGGTGACTATATGCTAATATCAAACTTATCACAAAGATAAGTATACGACCAAGATTAATAGGTAGATATCTAATATTTAACTTCAAATTTCATCCTTAATCAAATTTATAAACATTAATTATTCAATCTATAAAACATAATGTATTCTGCGCGTTATACACGCTATTTAATAAAGTTCGATTGTGTATGTTCTTTTATGTTTATTTATTTGATCTATAATTTTATTTGATATTTGATCAGAAAATTTACAGGGTGCCTCTGGAAATCTAATTTTTATAAAACTAATTTTTATATTTTATGAGGCCAAAACCCTTATCTGTTCCTAACTAGCCTTCTTAATACACAGTATTTAGAAGGCTAGTTAATTAATCATTCCTTGAACCTGTCAAAAATCTTGATTTTTGCAAGAGCCTTTCTAGTTTGAATATTCTCTAGTTTGATTATTCTCTAGTTTGAATATTTCTTAACTACATTGATAACATCTTGATAGTTTGGTTCTTGTCCAAGCTCCGGTACAAACTCAGCCATTCTAATTACCTGGTCTTTATCAATAACAGCGACGGCTCTTGCAAATAATCCCTTAAACGGATTATCTGTAATAAGACATCCGTAATTCTTACCGAACTCAGGTTGTCTGAAAGCTGAACCGGTTATTACATTTTCCAGACCCTCTGCCGCACAGAATCTCTTATGAGCGAATGGGAGATCCATAGAGACACAGACTACAACTGTGTTATCAAGTTTAGTAACAGCCTCATTAAATTTTCTGACGCTTGCTGCACAGACCGGGGTATCAATGCTTGGAAAGATGTTTAACACAACTGTCTTTCCTCTCAAATCATCAAGACTAAACTCAGACAGATCGTGTTTTACCAGATTAAATTCTCTTGCTCTTTCGCCTTTTAAAGGCATATTACCATAAGTACTCAATGGGTTACCCTGAAATGTTATTTTTGCCATAATTACCTCTTATTTAAATAATATCCTGAACTATAAAATATATAGATACTTATTACAAATTTAATTATGAATTGCAAGTATTTTTAATCTGTCAAGTGCATTTTTTAGAGTTTCATCTTTTTTGCAATAACAGAACCTTATATATCTATTGAAATACTCATTGTTTTTATTAAAAAAGCTGCTTCCCGGTACTGTTGCAACCCCGATTTTCTCTATCAAATATTTTGAGAAATCAACGGAATTATCAAAGCCGAATTTACTAAAACCTGCCATGATATAATAAGCTCCCTTTGGTACACTGCACTCAAACCCCAGTGTTGTTAGTTCACTAAGCATTATGTCTCTCTTTTTCAGATAGAACTCACCGAGCTTCTCATGGTAATCTTCCGCATTACATATCGCATCAGCCGCAGCCTCCTGTAAAGGAGCCGGTGCACCGACAGTTAAGAAATCGTGGACTTTTCTAATACTATTAGTCAGTTGTGCAGGTGCAATAACATAGCCGATTCTCCACCCAGTAACACTATATGTTTTTGAAATTCCATTAATTGTAATTGTCCGTTCTCTCATCCCATCTATTGTAAACATAGGAATATGCTTAACCCCATCATAGATAATATGTTCATATATTTCATCTGTAATAGCCAGTGCATTAAACTTGATACAATACTTTGCAATCAACTCTAACTCATCCTTTGTAAACACCTTACCGCTTGGGTTGTTGGGATTATTAATAATTATCGCTCTAGTCTTCTTATTAAAAACTTTTTTTAAATCATCCTCTGTGAATGAATAGTTGGGAGGTGTCAGTTGTATAAATCGTGGTTTTGCCTCGCATAGAACTACATCCGGGCCATAATTCTCATAGAATGGCTCAAATATAATTATCTCATCATCTTTGTTAATAATACCCATTAGTGATGCTATCATCCCCTCAGTTGAACCGCAAGTAACTGTTATCTCAGTCTCAGGATCAAACACTGTGTTATAGAGATTGTTTTGCTTGTATGAAATTGCGTCCCGGAGGCTCTTTGAACCCCATGTTATAGCGTATTGGTTAATATTCTTATTAATCGCCTCAACTGCGTATTTCTTTATAAAATCCGGTGCAGGGAAGTCAGGAAATCCCTGTGCCAAATTTATTGCATTATGCTTCTTAGCAAATCTTGTCATTTCCCGTATAACCGATTCTTGAAAGTTCTCTACCTTCTTCGATGTAAATCTCCCATATTCCATAAATCCACCCCACAGAGCATTGGCTCTTAATAAAATATTAGTTAAGACAATACTAAAACTTATTAAAAATATCAATCATAAATAAATATAAAATAGTGGTTCTATAGTTAAGCTAACTGTATACCCTCAAAAATCAACCAAAACTCTTAAAAATATTATATAAAAACTTGACATAACTTCTTAATAGAAATATATAGTATTCTATATAAAGCTGAAAAAACCTCCCAGATTATGCTTTTCACCATAAAGCACTATGTTTTTCAGAAAAATAAAACTCAGGAGTTTTTTAAATGAAAAAATTACTATTTGTTATTGCCTTTTCATTAGCTGCATTTATTATGTCATCTGATGAGTATTATATATGTTTGGGTTCATTTGTAAATCGCCTCAACTATGAAAGATATATAGATGAATTGAAGGATTCCGGTTTAACAATCTTTACTGAAGAGGCTATAGTTTCGGATCAGAAATTTATCAGGGTAATGTATGAAGAGCCATTTACCTCTAGAGAGTCTGCACGAGAATTTGCACAAAAATTATCAAATAATCCCGTTATTCAAAAGTATGGCATTAGAGACCTATGGGTCAAGCCAATAAAACAATTCGAAACAAATGCAAAATTTTCATCTGTAAAAAAAGAAAATGCAACGGCTACAAACACAACTCCACAAAAAACATCTATTACCAACAAAACCATTACCAACAAAACCATCGACAATAATTTTGACGCATTCTATCCAAGGGAAGAATGGACAATTGTTGATGATAATCAATTTAAAAGAGTACATAAAGATGGATACTCAAATATAATATTCTCGAATAGAAATTTCGAATCCCTTGCCCCTACTCAGGTTAGTAATAATTTTTCGTCACCTGACTATATTTATGGACTTGCATATCTTAGCGGTCCAATCGGCATCGTTAATGAAAATGACATATGGTTTGAGGTTTCAATCAATGGCCGCAAACTAGGCAGGGTTGTAGTGGCCGGCGGCCCATCACCTGAGTGGGATAGACTACATCTAATGATAACTTCCTCCTATGAAGAAACATTCAAGTCCTTACCTAAGGGAGATCACAGGATTGAGGTAGTCTATATAAAAAACATCAATGGTGGTAATAGACCTGTAACTTATCTTAATGAATATAATGATATAATTACCGAAATGCAACCTCTAATTGTACCCACTAAGATCTCATATGGTCATTTTATTTACGCCGTAACAGAGTAAGCCACTCCTACTCTCTCACAGTAACTGAGAATTTACCGGGATTTTTGACGCCGAAAACAAAAAAACTCAAGTTTTTATCAATAGCCCGAAACTTGCCTGTTGTAGTTTTATCATTATCGTCACTCCAATATGCTCTATATAGAATATCCTTGGTATTATTGAAATGTTTTAAGAATATATCGTGAGTTCCATAATTATATTCAACAGGTAACACCGGTTTATTATCTTTCATATCTACAAGCACAACATTTGTACCTGCTGATTCATCATTATCAACCTTATTAAATTTATCATTAATTAACACTGAATACTCAGCGTCAATTTTTAGATCGCCTATTGTAAACCAGTATCCAAATGGAATCTTAGTCGACTCTATAGTCTTTTTTTCATTTAATTTAAGAGTTATCGGTTCGGAAATCTTATTGCCCTCAGCCATTCCTGTTGATCTAATCAGCAGGTTGTTTGTTATGAATCTTATAGTTTTTTCAATCTCTTTCTTGCCATCAAGATCACTTATAAGCAATGCAAGATTCTCAATTGTATAATTAAATGAGCTGTCTGCAATCTTAGTCCCGATTCGGCTAAAAACGACTCTCTTTTCCTTCAAATCAAAACCATTTACCAACATCTTCAATACGCCCTCATCATCGACTGTACTACAAAGAAACACCAAATCAGTTCTTAGATTTACTAAACTATTTAGTATAACATCATCTTTCATACTCTTTGCATCAACTTCAATTAAATCAGTAGGCAAATCCTTTATTTTTAGATTAAATAATTTTTCCTCTTTTACTCTATTAACAAGACTAATAAAAAAGGCATTAGAATCTTCCTTAGACAAAGTTTTAGATGGATGTAGAATAAAAGTAGCAGTCTTTAAGCTGCCCCCTTTACAAGCATATAGAAAAAAAATAGCAAATATCAAACAAAATAAACATGTCAATTTTTTAATCATTAAAATCACCTTTACCTTTTCTAATTTTATTATAGATAACTTATATGAACTATATTTAAAAAAAAAACATAAGTCAACAAATAAACCCGAAAAACATCATAGAATTTATTTTTGCAAGAGGCTCAATTAATTCATAATTAAAATAATCAAAAATTTATATTGACTTTTTACATAGTTTGAAATAAATAGTAGAGCAGAAGTTTTATATATAAAGTAGAGTGTATTATGTCTGATATTAAACAAAACTCGGATAAAAGATCAAAATCATCAAAAAAATCAAATGCTAAGTCAATTCAAAATAAAAAGACAGGTGTAAAAAAAGTAACCGCCAAAACTAAAACCAAAGTTAAGGGCGAAAAGATAACACTGGTTATTGTTGAGTCACCGGCAAAGGCAAAAACTATAAATAAATATCTTGGCAAAGGTTATCTGGTTAAGGCCTCAATGGGACATATCATTGATTTACCCAAATCCAGAATAGGCGTCAGAGTAGAGGACGGATTTGAGGCAGACTATATTACAGTAAGAGGTAAAGGGTCAATTCTTAATGAGCTTAAAAAAGTCTCAGCCGGTGCTGAAAAGATTCTACTTGCGAGTGATAACGACAGAGAAGGTGAAGCAATCGCGTTTCACATAAAAGAAGTTCTAGCACAAAAAAATCCGGGCAAAGAGATAAAGAGGATTATTTTTAATGAAATTACTAAAAATGCCATTCTCGACTCTATAAAGAATGCCCGTGAGATTGATGAAAAAATGGTTAATGCCCAAAAAACAAGAAGAATATTAGATCGTCTTGTTGGTTATAATATATCTCCTATCCTATGGTCTAAAGTTAAAAGAGGCTTGTCAGCAGGACGAGTTCAGTCTGTTACACTTAAGGTCATCTGTGAGAGGGAAGCCGAGATTGAAAAATTCATTCCTGAAGAGTACTGGACACTTGCTGTAAAATTATTTAAAAACAAAAAGATTTTTAAAACGGAACTTTCCAGGGTGTCGGGATCCAAACCCGAATTAAAAAATAAAAAGTCTATTGACAGTCTTATGGAACTACTAAACAAAGGTGAATTTATCGTTGACGCAATAAATGAATCCACAAAGTCATATAAGAGTATTCCACCGTTTACAACATCAAAATTACAGCAGACTGCATCAAACAGGCTCTCTTTTACAACTACAAAGACAATGCAGATTGCACAACAGCTATATGAAGGGATTGGAGTTGGCAAAGAGACAATAGGTTTGATAACTTACATGAGAACAGACTCAACCCGTATCTCTTCACAAGCAATTGATGAAGTCAGAAGGTATATAGACTCAGAATTTCCAAACTATTTACCTGAAACTCCACTTTTTTACTCAAAATCACAGGCGGTTCAAGATGCACATGAGGCTATAAGACCAACCTCTGTCTATCGAACTCCTGATTCTGTAAAACAATATCTAACTCCTGATCAGTTCAAAATATACTCTATCATATGGGAGCGGTTTGTTGCATCACAGATGTCAAATGCAGAATACCTGACAAAGACAATCGTTATATTAAATTCCGACTGCGAATTTAAAATATCAGATTCTAAATTGATTAGCGAAGGATACATAGCAGTGCTTAATCTGCTGAAGTCCAAGGAAGATGACGCAAAAATACAATTACCGGATCTTACTGTTGGCGAAAAACTTCTTCTTAAGGAATTTGTTCCTGAGCAACATTTCACTCAGCCACCGCCAAGATACAATGATGCCTCAATAGTTAAGTTTCTTGAGGAAAATGGAATTGGACGGCCATCAACCTATGCCCCAACCATCTCAACACTGCTTACAAGGTATTATGTTACCCGGAAAACAAAACAGATTCAGCCGACTGTCCTTGGCAAACTTGTAAATGAAATAATAACTAAATCATTCTCAGATATTGTAAATATTGAATTTACTGCAAATATGGAAAATAGCCTGGATGAAATTGCCTCAGGAAATAACGATTCTTTCACCGTACTTAATGGTTTCTACGAACCATTTAAAAAACAACTTGATATTGCAAGTGCGACCTTAGAGGATCATAAAAAATCATTTGATGAAGAAACAGATGAGATCTGTGAGAAGTGTGGCGGTATGATGGTAAAGAAACTAGGTAAATATGGTTTTTTTCTAGCCTGCTCAAAGTTTCCGGAATGTAAAAATTCAAAGACTATCCCTCTTGCAGATTGCCCCGAGGATGGATGTACCGGTAAGATTGTAGCTAAAAGAAAGAGCGGTAAAAAGAAGGAGTTCTATGGATGTACAAAGTATCCGGAATGTTCCTTTGTTTCATGGTACAAACCAACAGAATACAAATGTCCAAAGTGCACAAAATATCTGATTGAAAAAAGTGATAAAAATTTAGGTTCATATAAAGTTTGTGTTGATGAAAAGTGCGGATATAAAATGCTTAAAGAGAATACAGAGCTTTAACTATTAAATCTCATAATTTCAACAAACACATATCTATGGAATAACCATGAATGAAAAATACAATTCCGAAATTGACTGCTTTATTGACTATATTGCATCTCAAAAAGGTTCTTCACCAAATACAATTAATGCCTATAGAAAAGACCTTACAAAGTTCTTTAACTTTCTTAGTAATAAAACTATTGATTTTGATACTCTTGATAGAAATTCAGTAAGGGGATTTCTAACAGAGCTAATCAACTCAGGCATAAGTAATAGATCTGTAAACAGACTTCTTGCTGCTCTAAAAGGATTTATAAAATTTAAAACTCGAACAGGTTATCAGGATAGTGCCGGAATCCTAGAGCTTGACTCCTTTAAAATCCCCTCCTACCTTCCGGTTTTTTTGTTTGATAATGAGTTAGAGAAGTTAATAGCATTTGAGTGTGCCACCCTATTTGATTATAGGGATAGAGCTATAATTGAACTGTTCTTTTCTACGGGGCTGAGAGTCTCAGAGCTTGTAGGTTTAACAATCAATCATTTTTCTAATCGTGACTTTACATTGAAAGTAAAGGGAAAAGGAAACAAGGAGAGAATTGTCGTGTATAACGAACTATCTCTAAAATTTTTAGACGAATATCTTGAGGTAAGAGAATCTGAACAATCCAAAAAAGGTTTGTCTAATAAGTCTGATGCTCTATTTGTTAATTTTCATTTTATGCAGCTGTCAGATCGTGCAGTGCGGACAATAATCAATAAAAGGATAGAACAATCAGCGGTTATGAAGAACATCTCGCCACATTCACTTAGGCACTCATTTGCTACCTCTATGCTTCGAAATGGTGCAGATATCAGAACAGTTCAGATCCTTCTTGGACACTCGAAGATCTCTTCCACCCAAATTTACACTCATCTGACAACAGATGAATTAAAGGATATGCACTATAAGTATCATCCGCATGGTAAAAATTAACTATAACACCTACTAGAGTTCCTAGAGTTCTAAGTAATGATGTTTTTTTGGATCCGTTCATATATATAATCATAGACTTTATTTCTTGTTTCATCAGCCTTATGAACAAAAATAAGAATATATGTATTTGGATCACTCTCAGTGAACCCCTTTACAATCAAGTCACAGTTCATCATAACACCTTTCAATTTGACTATACACCTTCGCAGTATCTGGTTGGCTGAAAAATAGTGGCTGTTAAAAGTAGCAACCAGTGCATAGATACTTACATCCTTTATCTCACCTCTTAACTCATTATTTTCATCAAAAACTTGAATATAGGTATTAGTATCGCCATTTTGTGGTTGTACACGAATATACTTTCTCTTTCCACGAGCTTCGAGAGCTGTTAATATCTTTAATATGGACTCAAGACTTTTTTTATAACTGGTAAAGACATTAATAAAACCGGCATTAATCCCTAGTTCGATAAGGTATTTACTGGCAAGGTCATCACTATGGTTTGTGCTATATACACATATACCAAGCGACAAGTTTTGAATTGATTGATTTGACTGAATCTCTTTTATAAAAAGTTCCCACCTTGGTTCATCCATCCCTTCAAATATATTAATATATAAAACACTATCAGGGTATT
>CAYYKD010000032.1:23665-27986 GCA_964471825.1 uncultured Spirochaetales bacterium | reverse complement strand
ATCTGATATGCTTCAAATCCGCTCTTTATCAGATCCTTCAATATATCCTGAACTACACCTACAGGGTAAAGAAAAAAAATTTTTTTTGGTATACTCTGAGGTGTGCTGTTATCGGACATTGTCTCTCTCGCAAATCAGTTATTTTTAATATTAATTATCCGTAGTTGAATCGGCATTTTCAAAATTAACTATTGTTTTATAGGTTGCCTGCTCTGCATCCCTTGCTGTTTTTTCATCAATAGTTGTAATCCCTGAGGTCTTTGAAATATAGAGTGCCGTACCTATAACAAGAATAACAAATAGCGTAAAACCAATAGCTGTAAATCTTTGAAGAAATGAGTCAGAACTTGCACCAAAAAACGATTGAGATGATCCTCCAACGATCCCCATGCCGCCACCTGATTTATCATCCTGCAAAAGTATTGAGGCAATCAGCAATAAACTTAACACAACAATTAAAACAATTAAAAATATCAACATAATTCCACCTTATAATTAATTAAACTTTTTATTTAGAGCCTATTTATTCTTTAAAATTTACTATCCTAATAAATGATTCAGCAACAAGTGCAGCACCACCTACCAATGCACCATTTATATCAGGCATACTCATCAGTTTATCAACATTATCGTCTTTTACAGATCCACCATATTGTATAATCAACTTATCTGCGTCACCCTTACTAAATAACTCTGCAAATCTATTTCTAATAAATGCATGTATTTCCTGTGCAATCTCCGGTGTTGCAGTCTTTCCTGTACCGATTGCCCAAACAGGTTCATAGGCTATGATCAAATTTTCAAGAAGAGGTTTACCTATGTTTTTCAGTCCAAGATTTAACTGCCGTTCAATCACATCAAATGCCTTACCGGACTCCCTTTCTTCTAGGGTTTCACCAACACAGAGTATAGTTTTGAACCCTTTATTTAATGATGTTGTAATCTTCTGATTTATTAGCTCATCATTTTCACCATATATGTGTCTTCTCTCAGAATGTCCGACAATAACAAAGTCAACCCCAATTTCACTAAGCATATTTGCCGAAATTTCACCGGTATATGCACCTTTTTCATTATTGTTTATATTCTGGGCACCCAGTTTTATAATAGATCCCGACAAAATCTGTTTTACAGAATAAAGTGCAGTAAATGGTGGTGCTATCATTACTGATACGCTCGGCTTTACTGTATTAATCCCTTTTTTTAGAATCTCAACAAAATCTAATGACTCTCTGACAGTCATATTCATTTTCCAGTTACCGGCTATTAAATACTTTTTCATAAAGACTCCAATCATACATTCTAAATATATTCTAATAAAGAATACTTATAACAATATATTCAAAAAAAATCAATAAATTTTGTACATCTAACTAAAATTGTTACTAAGACAGAAGGAAAACATAAATAGATGCTTGTTAGATAGCATAAAACACTAAAGGAATTTTTTCGGGGAGTCTCATTTGCTAGAGCCTCATTGAGGAGCCTCATTATAGAGGATTGTATTTTACAAGTGTAACAGAGTTCCCTTTGGCATTATATGAAATCTCATCAAAGTAGTAGCTTGCCATTATAACACCTCTCCCACTGAGAGATAAATTTGGATCATAGGAATTCTTTTTTAAATTTATCATCTCAACATCAAATCCATCTCCGCAATCTTCAACAATAATAACCATTCTACCTCTTACTATCTCAATGTTAACAGTAACAAATGTTTCACTTGCCTGAGGCAACTCTAAGAGTCTTTTTAACTCATTCTCCCATTGATTTTTTAACAGAAGATCTTCCTTATAACTCGAAGATATTCCAAGATTTCCATGTTCTATAGCGTTAAGTAAAATCTCAAAAAGTCCCATTTTAACATTTACAATGTTATTAATGCAATATTCATAAGGAAAAAGAATAAAATTAATAAAATCTGTTAGATCAAAGTATATAGAGTTTGGTATCTTATATTTTACACTTAGAGTATCAAGATATGAGATAAGACTTGATGACTTTTCAATAAAGACCTTGTTTTTTAATTTAGCAAGGTTTTCGATTCTTGCTATGCATTCTTTAAGATCTTCTATTCTTACCGGCTTCTTTAGATAAGAAATAGCACCTCTCATTAGAGACTCAATAGCAATTTCCTCAGACCCGCATCCGGTAACAACAACAATAAAGGCACTTTCATTTATCGCCCTTATCTCATCTATCAGATGAAAACCATCTTTACCCGGCATATTTAGATCAGTAAAGACAATATCAAATTGTTTTTCTTTATAAAGCTCCAAAGCTTCTTGAACGCTATATGCAAGTTCAATCTCAAATTTTTTTTCCGGAAAAGATTTTATCAGTAGCGTTTTAAAAAGTTTAATTGTAAATTCATCATCATCAATAAATAAAAAACTGTTCATCGCTTAGTGATTATCCTTTATTACTTTTTATATTATTTACTATATACACTAAAACTGAAGATATTTAAAGTGTTTTTGTAAAAAAAAACTATTTATTCAATAATTGTATTATAATAGTGTTATATTCATTTTGATTTTTTATAAATAATGTGTTATAAATATATTATTGCTCTTGCAAAAACAGATTATTTGTTTTTGCTTGATTTTTTATTTATTGAATGTGCGTAAAGATGCTACAAGGTAAACACTCTAACAGTGTAATTATTATGTGTTTTTAGCCACATTTTTCTTGTTTTTAAAAAATACACTTCGTAAAAATTATGATTTTATTTTTGGAAGTGCCTCTAATTTATATTCATGCAAAGGGTAATATCTATGAATTATGATGTTGTAATAGTCGGCGGCGGTCTAGGTGGTCTTTTTTGCGGTTCTGTGCTTTCTAGAAAAGGAAAAAAGGTACTTATAATCGAACAACATAACAAGGTTGGCGGGTTTGCAACCAATTTTAAAAGAAAAGAATTTACCTTTGATGTCTCATTGCACAACATGGGTCCTATCAAAGATGTTTTTTTAATGGACAAGATATTTTCCGAATTTAATTTGAATGAAAAAATTACATATCGTCAATTTGATAGTTTTCAGCGAATAATTTTTCCTGAACACAACATTGATATTACAAAAGGGATTGAAAACTTTATTGAAGAATTAATAAGCTTTTTTCCTGATGAAAAGAATGGAATTAACGAGCTTTTTACGATTATGAGATCACTAAGGAAAGAATTTGATGAAATTGAATCTCTAAATATTCTTCTCGAACAATTAGAATCTGTATATCCGATGCTGCCAATAAAATTTCCATACCTGGTTAGTCTTGTATATAAGACATTTGACGACCTAATGTCCGAGCATATTACTAACCCCCAATTAAAAGGACTAATAGGAAATCTGTGGTGGTTTTATGGGTTACCCCCATCAAAGGTCGCCTCAATACTTTACACTGTACCAACTGTGTGTTATTATAATTTTTCCGGCGGTAATATTGAGGGTACATCTCAAAAACTATCAGATGCATTATCTGATATCATTAAAGAAAACGGCGGTGAGATATTAACAGGAACACGGGTAAATGAAATAATTGTTGATGATATGAAAGCAAAAGGGGTTATTACAGATAAAGGTCAAACTATATACTCAAGGGTAGTTGTTTCTAATGCCAATGCTAAGCAGACATTTGAGGAGATGATTGATCAGGAAAAACTACAAAATAAAGTCAAGAAAAAAATTGCTCGTCTGACAAACTCCATTTCAGCCTTACAGCTCTACATAGGATTAAATTGTAATGCCGCCGATTATGGATTTACATATCATAATGCTACCAAATTTACTACATATAATCACGAGGATAATTACAACTATGTTTTAAATGGAGACTATGAAAAGTCATTTCTGAGTATTACAAACTACTCTCATTTTGATAAAACCGTTGCACCTAATGGAAAAAGTGTAATTACTGCTCTTACCCTTGATACATTTGATCACTGGAGTAATCTAAGCAGCAAAGATTACCAAGAAAAAAAGAAGATGGTTACAAAGGTCATTCTTACAAAAATTGAGTCTTTATTTCCCGGGATTTCAGAGTTCGTTGAGGTTCTGGAATTGGCGACCCCATTAACAATGAAAAGATACACAGGCTCTCCTGATGGGGTAATATATGGATTTGAACAAAATGTCGATCAATCAGGAATAAATAGATTTAATCCTGAAACACCGGTTGCTAATTTGTTTTCGGTAGGTTCAAGTATTTATCCGGGAGCAGGCTACCCATCTGTTATAACATCAGGTTATCAGGTCGGCAATCTCATCGACAGACACCTTAATTCGAATAATAAAAATAATGGAGAAATCAATGGCTAAAGTAA
>CAYYKD010000032.1:14529-23655 GCA_964471825.1 uncultured Spirochaetales bacterium | reverse complement strand
TAAGAGATGATAGAATCAGTCTTGCCGACTGGTATAATACAATTTATGGCTGGATTATGTTTCTGACCGTTAATCTGCTACAGCTTATTGTGACAATTCCAATAGCAATTATCTCCATAATCACTTTAGATAAAGATAGAAGATTGATAACATATATGACAAAGTTTTTCACCTATATGTTTTTTATTACATTTCTAAGTTACAGAATACGGATAGACAATAACGGTATTAAAGCACCCAAAAAAGGGGAACGAAGAATATATGTAATCAATCACGCCTCTGTATTTGATGTAATCATGATGCTAGCCTTACCGGGTTGCATTAAGTCACTGATGAAGTCCTATTATACCAAATTACCTCTAATAGGTTTTTTTGCCAGTATATCCGGGCATATTATTTTAAAAGAGGACTCTGATACAAATGATCAATTAGATGTGCTGGATAAGGTTGTTGAAAAACTTGAAAGAGGTAATCCGATAGCTATTTATCCCGAAGGCACGAGAAGTAGAGATGGAAAGATTGGAAAATTCTATGGTGGTGCATTTAAAATAGCACTTGACACAGGTTCTGATATAATACCGGTCGTATTTGATTCTTGGAATGCAATTAGACCCGGAGCATATTGGATTAGAGATACTATGCCCCATATAAAACTTCTTGATCCGATTAAGTACGAACAGATAAAGGGTTTGTCTTATAGAAAAATCGCTTCACTTACCAGAGAGAAGATACTTGAAGGTTTAATTGATATTAGAAATACACGGAGAGCTAAAGAAAAAAACTACTACCGGCATTGCCCCAAGTTTATAGAGATTGACAGAGAGATGGAAATGGAATTGAGTGAAATCAAACTAAAAAGATCAACTCAGCTTGAAGAAAGTGTATAGGCTAGCTTAAATGCACAAATAAAACTTTTATTATCTGCAACATTCTTACCTATTAGATCAACTGCTGTACCATGATCTACACTTGTTCTGATATTTTTCATACCCCAACTTAGATTAACACCATCACTAAATGAGAGCATCTTAAAAGGTATGAGTGCTTGATCGTGGTAGCAGGATATGAACAATCCATATCGTGTTATATTAGATGGAATGAAAGCAGTATCTGATGGAATAGGCCCATCTATCAGGTCCCTATAACCTGATTCATCAATTAGTTTTTTTATCAGAATATCTTTTTTACCAATAACTCCATTCTCACCCGCATGAGGGTCCAACCCCAAAAAGCATATTTTTTTTAAATCAAGTTTTCTTGCCAGCTTAACTGCGGCCTCAATTCCTTTTCTGATAGTCTTTTTATCAACAAGACTATCTACAAGTCTTATTGGGACATGGGTTGTAAGGAGCATAATCGAAAGCCTATCAGAAACAAAGGTCATATAGACCTCTCTTTCATTCCAATTATACTGAAAAAACTCCGTATGCCCTATAAATGATTTATTATAATAATTTATATTCTTCTTGCTTACAGGAAGAGTGCAGACTGCATGAAAAAGCCCCGATCTAACCAACGCTGATCCTATAGTTATAGATAATAGACTGATATAACCGTCAAGTTTTTCATCTATTGATTCAACTGAAGTGATCTCGGTGTCAAGTTGACTGTCTATATCGATTAAAACAAAATCAAACTCTGATAGACTTTGTTTTATCGACAGATTTGTTGAGTCTATTGAAAGAAAATTATATCTGTAGCCATATAATTTTATAAATAGTTCAAGTACCTGTTTTGAACCAACGGCATAAATAGTTTCTTGAATTTCTCTACACAGTATGACGCTCTTTAAAAATATCTCATAACCAACACCATATGGTGCACCTAAAGTAACTATTACCTTTTCCATAAATGATCCTTTAGAATCCTCTATTAATTATAAAAGCCTCCCAAACGGGAGGCATAAATCGATTCATTTTTCTACCAATTATCTTCCATATCATCTTTATCTTTTGTCAATTCAGAGAAGATATCAGTCCTTGCTCTAAGTTCATCAAAATACATATAATAAGTTCCAAAAGTCTCTGACGGCTCACATTCAACAAGAAAACCATTAAATTTTATACCTCTCTTGTGTGGAAATCTGTGATCCCATTGTTTAATAACTTTCTCACCCGGAACATTAATTGTAAATCTCTTCCAGCCAGGATGTTTAAGATAGTCAACCGGCAAGAGTCTTTCTCTTCCAAAAAAATCCAATATAGCTACTTTTAAAAAGTGTTTATAATTTCTACAAGCTATATATACTGAAAGGCTATGAGTCACACCTTCAATTACTATAGGCTTAATTGGTCTTACAGTAAACCAGTTATGGCCTCTTGAGATATACATAACCTTTACACCCAGTACAGTCTTTCTCTCGTAATTTCTTGGAATTCCTGCATCCTTATCCTCTAATGAAATATGATTAGGGACAAGCTTCTCAGCATAAGTAGGATCATCCTCTTTTATTTGATTTCCTTCAGCATCTTTCGGGTCTTCCACCTGTAAAGGTGCACCCTGTCTGGTTCTTTTTACTATGATACCCATGTCAATCGGCATATATACTTTCCAAAAGGACGCATCTTCAAATCCGCTAAGTCTCACCGTTGTTAATTGAACAAGTTTATCAAACGCAAGTTTATCTCCCTGCCCCTGAGCCTGAGAGTATACAAAAGCAACTGAAGATATAAGAATTAAAGTCAATAATAGTTTTTTCATTTATCCTCCCCCCCTTATCTTTTTACATCAGTGTCAGCAGGACCCTTAACACCTTTATTCCAGAATGAATCTATCTGTGAAGGGTCACCCAGATTATAACCATCATATTTAACTTCAAAAATATCTGAAAGATATTTTATATGGTCAATATAAATATATGCCCCCTCTTCAACACGCTCTTCAGGTGTAGTCCACACAACTATCTTTACAAGAGACAAAACCTTCAAGCTTGGAATATAATCTATTGATTGAGGAATATACTTAGGAATATTAACAACAAAGTTCTTCCAACCTACATGCTTAATATTACCGGCAGGTAGTCTATGTTCAACTCCTCTAAAGTCCATAATTATCAATTCAACATCATAGTTATAGTTTGCACCCCAGATCCAGAAATCAATAAACTCTACTTTACCCCTAAATGGAATAGCTTTTGCAACAACCGCACCACTCTCATCTTTACCAACCGGAACAAGATCAACAGTGTTATAACCTCTTCTGGTAAACTTAGTTATTAGCCCCAGACTTGATTTGTAGTCCTTAATCCCACTGCCGTCATTATAAACACCCTCTTTTCCGAAGTATGCTTCAGGCCACGCATTAACCCATGCAAGTTTCTGTAGAGATCTACCGGTCGGCAAGTTGTTCTCTCTTCCAAAGTTATTCGGAAGTGCAACCCACTCTCTGTTAGGTTTCCCCTCTGCATTCAACTCAAAGTCCTCTAAAACAATTGATTGCAAATTTTTTGTTCTTTCATTTGAAAAAGAAATAGTTCCAATCATTATAAAAGTAAAAACCGCAACAAAAAACACACCTGATGTTTTTATAAACATTCCCCGCTCCTTTCTATGTAGCATTTTTGAATTTACAAAAATTCGACTTTAGTATTTGGATAATCACTGTATTTGATTATCGAAAATTTATTACTTAAACATTATAAAAAAACCAAAATAAATTGTCAAATAAAATTATTCATTTATGCAATATTTCTGCATGATATGAACTTCTTACGAATGGCCCCGAAAAAACAGTCTTAATTCCATAAGACTCTCCGGTTTTTTTGTACTCATCAAACTGATGCGGGGTGATATACTCGCGTACCGGATAGAAGTTTCTTCCCGGCTGCAAATATTGTCCTATTGTTAGAATGTCACCGCCAATCTCTGCAAAATCTTTCATTAATTTATTAACCTGCTCAGCTTTTTCGCCTAAACCTACCATTATTCCGGTTTTAACAGGAACATTACCATTTTTTTTTGCATATTTGAGAATATTAAGACTTCTACTGTATGACGCCATTGGTCTGATAATGTTATAAAGATCCTCTATAGTTTCCAGGTTATGATTAAATACAGAGATATTTGAATTCAGAACCCGATCTATACTTGAATAATTACCATTAAAATCTGAAACAAGAACCTCAACATCAATTCCTTTATCATACTGCTTAATCAACTCAACTGTTTCAATAATGATTGAAGCACCACCATCTTCAAGATCGTCTCTTGTAACGCAGGTAAGAACTACAAATTTTAAATTCATCTTTATTACTGCTTTTAAAATTCTAGCCGGCTCATCAATATCTAACTTTAAATCGCCCTCATTATGAGAAATATTGCAAAATACACAATTTCTGGTACAGACATTTCCAAGCAGCAAAAAAGTAGCAGTCCCGGACTTAAAGCACTCACAAAGGTTTGGACAACCGGCCTCACTGCAAACGGTACTAAGATTGTTTTCCTTAATTATTTTTTTAATATGATTCTCACTGTTGTGATCAAAAATCTTTTTTTTTATCCAATCAGGCTTTCTCAGCATTATTCCACCTCAATTTCCATTGTTTCAGGCTCTATATCACTTGATTCATCTTTATTTGTAATTTTTATCCTATCTGAAATAGCATTAGATCTTTTTTTCTTTTTAACTTCAATATTTTTTTGATTTATAGAATCTGTTTTTACAGGTTTGATATTTTTCTTGTCAATTTTACTTTGCTTATTTCCCTTACCATCCTTACTTTTCTTGTTATCAATAGACTTCAAAAATTTTTCTGTGTCAAATGAAATATTAATATGTGAATTTACTTTAAAGGCCCTGCTATTTCTATAACTATAATTATATATTCTTGGTGAAATATTTTTACTCTCAATAAAGATTTTATACTCATTTGACTTTAAAAACTCAAGCATCCCTATTCTATGATCTATAGTAATTCTCTTTTTGATTATTGAAGATGTTTTTATAAAACTTGTGTCAACCTCTATTCCATAATACAACTTTTCATCAGGAAACTCGGTTGCCACTTTGTTTAGCTCCTCGGCAAAAAAAACCACCACTTTGCTCTCCGGTACATTTTTAGCTATGGATGACCTCAGATCCTTAATGTTTTTTTGATTTACTACAATATTTTTAATTTTATAACCATTTGATCTAAATAGGACAAGACTCGAATCCAAAATCTGATTGTCTTTTTGACCAATAATGACAGTATCGCTGAGATCTGTTTTTTTTGATTTAGCCTTTATTTCACGAAGGAGAGTTTCATAGAACCGTTGTGAATCAGGCACTACAAAATATGCAGGACAGCTAATATTATCCTTGTTAATTTTACTATTATGCCCATAAACGATAAGTTTTGTATTCCTGTATACATCCTGATCACCGTTTATTATCGCCGGTGCTAAGATGCTGCTTGTCAGAATTATATCTTTTTGATCAGACTCAATAATTGAACCTGAAACAGCAAATGCAGTAGCAAATGAGTAGTGATCGACCCTTTTAACCCGATATCCCCTATTTGAAAACTCCTTTTCTAAAATGGACTCAATATGTTTATTCTCCGGAAAAATATTATTGAAATAACTGTTTGTTAAAAGTATAGCCTCTTTTTTCTTGCATGAAAAAACCAGGAGTAATAAAAAAATAATTGTTGCACCTTTTACTTTCAATTAAGTGATTCACTCCCATACCCGTTATTCTCGTCATCACTCTTTATAGCCCCAAACTGTTCTTCATATTTCCTTAGGTTAATCCCAAGTGCGTTATAAATGCGTTTAAGAGCTGCCGGATTAGTTATTATCCTACTGTTAACAACTGCCTCAGGTGGAAATACCGCTATAAAATCGATCACAAAGTCATCCTTTGAGTGCATTATTGCAACCTGATTTGCATAGACACCTCTTAACTCTGTATCATTTATCTTTAACTTGATCTCCTGTTTCTTTTCTGTATGCATATAGTCCCCTTTTTTTAAATAATTCCAAATAGAATGAAGAGCTGAATTCTTTCTTTAAAATATCCATAAGAATAACATCGTAAAATTTACCGGATATTTCCTTTGCACATCTCTTTCTACCGGACACCTTAAACCCGATCTTTTTGTATGTATTGACGGCTCTGGTGTTGTACTCAAAAACCCATAGATACAGATGGTTTAGATTTAGCACAGAGAACCCGTAGTCACAGAGAAGTCCTACTGCATCGGTTCCATAGCCCTTTCCATGAAAACTTTTATCACCGATGAAGATCCCCAGTTCTCCCGATCTGTTTGTTTGATCTATATCCAGTATACCGCAATTCCCGATATGCTTTTCATTATGCATATCAAATATTGCAAAAATACTATCATTATTTTCAATAAATTTCTCTATAAATTTCATTTCTCTGTCAAATGATAGGTTTTCGTAAAAATTTGTCAAATACATTGTTATCTCGGGATCATTTAACCATCTGTAATAATCAGGAGTTAATTCTCTATAGACAGGTGATAGAAATAGTTTATCAGACCAAATTTTTTTTGTAAACACTAAAAATCCTTAATACAAAAACATTTTTATTAGTTAATATATACTTATAGAACAAATAATTAAAAAAGTAAAAAAAAAATATTGCATTTTTTTTATATTGTATTATTATCATATCTATAATTGATTGTGTTCATGCAAAATCAATATCGAGGAAAAAAAATGTCAGATAAAAAAATACCGCTGGGTTTAAAAGAGGACGGAACATTTTATAAAGTTCTCATCATTGATGATTCGTTGTTTGTGGTAAAGCAGTTAAAACAGATTCTTCAATCTGAGCAATTTGAAGTTGTGGGAGAAGCTCACGATGGTGAAGAGGGTGTTGAGAAGTATAAGGAGTTGTCTCCCGGTATAGATATTGTCACCTGTGATATCACTATGCCAAAGGTAGACGGCATTTCGGCTCTTGAGCAGATAATAGCATTTGATAAAAATGCTAAGGTTATAATGATAAGTGCTTTAGGTAAAGAGGACCTTGTAAAAAAAGCTCTGATAACCGGAGCTAAAAATTACATTGTAAAACCGCTTGATCGGGATAAGGTGTTATCAAGACTTGAATCAATATTAAAGAGCTGAATAAATATAACCGGAGAAAAAAATGAGAGTAGAGTACATTAATCCGTTCGTTGAGTCATCAGTTGGAGTCATGAAAGAGGTTTTAGGAATTGATGTTCAAAGAGAACAGATAAGTCTTAAATCAAAAGCAGTACCTGTTTTAGAGATCGCGGTAATTGTCGGACTTGTTGGTCAGGTTGAGGGACGAGTTTTATTTGATATGAATCGGGATACTGCTCTAAAAATTGTCTCAAAGATGAATGAAGAAGAGATAACTGAATTCAATGAACTTGCAAAGGCAACAATAACTGAACTCGGAAACATGATTACAGGTAGAGCTGTAACAAAACTCTCAGAAATGGGGTATAAGTTTGATGTTACACCACCGGCTATATTTTCAGGATCAAATATGGAGATATCAGATGTCGATATTGAAGCATTAATTGTGCCAATCGAGTCCTCTCTTGGTAGAGTAGAAATTAATGTTGCTCTAAGAGAAAAATAGAGAGAAAAAAAAAGGAAAAAATATAGGAAAAAATAAAATTAGAAGGGATTTTTGCAAGAGCCTCTAGAAGATATTTTTTAACTCCTTCTAATCCATAATAAAATTTATAGTATTATCTGTAAGATATCCCACATCTATGGGATATTTTTTTTGAAAGTTGATCTGCTGTACACTAATAATTAATTCATATCTTGAAGGGTAGAGATGATAAATTCTGTCTTTATAAGGGTTGATATTATATAATTCTGAATTAATCTGAGCAATAATAGTCTCAGATGATTGATTGACGACTCTTACTGTTGAGACACCTGTAAGCGTGCATGAAGAAGTATTTAAAATAAAACTATAAAATACTAGTAACGCGGTAAATTTAAATAATTTTGTTTGCATTTTTTATCCTTATTAATTTATCTGTTATGAAAAATTCTTATCGTCCAACAAATAATTATAACGATAAATTTGTCAAATTATTTACATTTTTTCAAATTTATTTTAGGAAATTCCGTATTTTTTTAATTTTTTCCAGAGAGCAACTCTAGAAATCCCAAGATGTTCTGAGAGGGCTGTTCTGTTCCAGTTAAATTCATCCAAGAGGTCAAGAAGTTCTTCTTTTTCTTCTCGATCCTGACGGGATTTGAGCTCCTGTTTTCTTTCCAAACGGGTTGCGGCTGATAGTGGCGTGTTTTTTCCCCTGTCCTCCTGTGACTGGGTATCTTTATTTAAACAGATTTGATCCTTATATGAAACAATTCTTATCTCCTGAGGCAGATCAAATATATCAATAAGATCATTTCCACAGAGAACAAATGCATGCTCAATAGCATTTTCAAGTTCCCTTACATTCCCCGGCCAACAGTAGTCAAGAACCAGTCTATATGCATCATCAGTCATCCCCCTTATCTTCTTGCCAGTCTCCCTGTTAAACTTATAGATAAAATACTCACATAGAAGTGGAAGGTCGAGTTTCCGCTCCCTGACAGGCACAGAGTGAACAGGAAAAACTTTCAACCTGTAGTAGAGGTCCTCACGAAAAAGCCCCTTGCTAACCTGTTCTCGAAGATTCTTATTAGTTGCTGTTATGATACGAATATCAAGTTTGATCTCGCTACTGTCTCCAATCCTTGTTATAGTCTTCTCTTGAATCACCCGCAATAGTTTAACCTGAATAAGAGGTGTAATGTCTCCAATCTCATCCAGGAATATCGACCCACCTGAAGATGCCTCAAATAAACCCACCTTATCTCTGGCTGCCCCTGTAAATGCACCCTTTACAAACCCAAACAATTCACTTTCAAGTAAGGACTCAGGCAAACTCGAGCAATTTACAGTAACAAATGGACCGTCCCTACGATCAGAGAGGTTATGTATAGCCTTAGCGATCAACTCCTTTCCTGTTCCACTCTCACCTGTAATTAGAACATTAGCATTTGATTCGCCTGCAAGTCTGATCATCTTGAAAATCTCCTGCATCTTCTTGTCTTTGCCGATAATTGTAAAATCTTTGAATATCATATTGTGAATTAGAGCAGAACCGCGTCCATCTGGATGGGAGCCGGTAGAAAA
>CAYYKD010000032.1:0-14519 GCA_964471825.1 uncultured Spirochaetales bacterium | reverse complement strand
GATGTACAGTTTAACTCATCAGATATAGGAAGTATAACTAGTGAATAATCAGCCTCGGAAACGGTATCCTTACTGTTAAGCATAGCAATAGAAACCATAACCAGCTCTCTCTCTCCATTATTCCTTTTAAAATAGAGAGACCTATGCACGGTTCCATATTTTTGAAGATTACCGCATGAGAGAACATTAATCCTATTGCCTGAGTCAACCGTGCCATAGAACTCAAGTTGATCTACCGTCATTTCACCTAAACTCTTCCTACCAATGAATTCTAAAAAAAGATTGTTATATGAAATAATACCGGCTGATTTACCTATGTAAAGAGCCGGCACCGGTATTGTATCGAGAAATCTGTCTGTCATAACTTACCTTAAACAAAGAGATTGAGATTTGATTTTTCGGCCTCTTCAAGGTAGTTAGCTACACCGCCTATCACAACCTCGTCGAACAGCTCCTCTTTTTTGACTCCCATAATATCCATAGACATCTGGCAAGCTATGAGGGTTATTCCTGACTCGATTGCACTTCGCATCATTATCTCAAGGGAATCAACATTCTTTGACTTCATACGGCCACGCATCATAAGTGTCCCCATTCCGCCCATATTTAACTTGGAAAGTGTCAGCCCCTTCGAACTTCCGGGAAGCATCATTCCAAACATCCTACCCATAAAATCCTTCCTTACACCAGACGGTTTTTTTGGTTTCTTCAACACATTAAGACCCCAGAATGTAAAAAACATTGTAACCTTTCGCCCCATGCTGGCGGCACCATTTGCGATAACAAATGAGGCAAGAGCTCTGTCAAAGTCGTCACTAAAGACAACAATTGTCTTAGCATTATTGTTACCTGATGAAACAGCATTTTCAGGTTTTGCATCTGATTTTTGAATAACAGCGACAATCTTGCCCTTAGATTGATCGAGACTTAACAACTTATTGCCTGTAACATTACACCATGAACCTACATCTCTATAGAATCCCGGGTCTGTTGACGAAATTGTAAGCATGTCACCTGTCTCAATATTATCGATCTCTCTTTTTAGTCTCTGAATCGGTCCCGGACATTGAAGTCCGCAAGCATCAACCTGAATCATTTTACCGCTACTCATATCTCCATCCTTTTTGCAAGCATATATACTGTCATCCTTACCTACACAGAACTTGTCATAGATATCCTCATTGCTCTGTTTCTGTATTACAAACTCATATGTTTTTAACCCGCCTGAGAGGTTATATGTTTCATCAAAACCATTCTGCATAAGAATTCTTGCGGCAAGATAACCCCGTAAACCAACCGAACAATATACAACTATCTTCCTATCCCCTGGAATCTCACTCATACGGGACCTTAGATCGTCTAGAGGAATATTAAGACTCCCCTTAAGTCCGCCCAGCCTTGTCTCCTCTGCTGTTCTCACATCAAGCAGACACAGTTTAGAATGATCCGCCTCAAGGAGTTCATCCCATCGCATAATCCTGCACTTACCCGAGATGATATTCTCTGCAGCAAATGCAGCGATATTTACAGGATCCTTTGCGGATGAAAAAGGGGGGGCGTAGGTGTGTTCAAAATCTTCAAGATCATAGATTGTTTTATTCATCTTGATATATGCAGCTATTACATCTACTCTCTTATCTACTCCCTCATATCCAACAACCTGTGCACCGTATATTGTTCCGTTGTCGGGTGAGAAGATCAACTTTATTGTCAAAGGAATAGCATCCGGGTAATAACCGGCATGAGATGAATTATGGGTAATTGAGGATATATATGGGATTTTCTCTCTCTTTAAGATCTTCTCGGTTAGACCTGTACAGCCAACTGTCATATCGAAAACCTTAGCAATGGCTGTTCCTATAGTACCTGAGTACCGTGACTTATTGCCGAATGTGATGTTGTCGGCAACTATCCGCCCTTGCTTGTTTGCAGGACCTGCCAATGGCACTATAACAGATTTATCTAGAACCCTATTTTTACACTCAACCGCATCGCCAAGGGCATATATATCCGGATCATCTGTCTGCATATATTCATTAACGGTGATACCGCCGAAACTACCAATGGCAAGACCTGCCTCCTTGGCAAGTACAACTTCCGGCTTTACACCTATAGATAGTATAATTATATCGGCTGATATCTCTCTACCTGATGATAGCTTAACTGTTACAGATCCATCTGAGTTCTTAACAAATTCCTTAACGCCATCCTTTAGATAGAATTCAACATTTTTGGACTTGAGATGCTGGTGTACCTGACTTGCCATTTCGAAGTCGAGAACTGTCATTACCTGATCTGCCATCTCAACTATTGTAACAAACAGACCCTTTGCATGAAGGTTCTCAGCCATCTCGATTCCGATAAATCCCGCACCTACAACAATCGCCTTCTTTGGTCTGTTATTATCTATAAATTCTTTTATCCTATCTGTATCGGGAACATTTCTAAGTGTAAATATCCTGTCATCATCTATCCCCTTAATCGGTGGTCTTAACGGGAAGGCACCGGGAGATAGTACAAGTTTATCATAACTTTCATCATATGTCTTGCCTGTCAGAAGATCCTTTATCTGAACTATCTTTTTAGTCCTGTCTATCTTGACTGCCTCTGAGTCTACTCGCACTGTTAGATTAAATTTTTTACTAAAAACCTCTGGTGTCTGAACAAACAGTTTATCCCTCTCTGTTATAACTCCGCCTATATAATATGGAAGCCCGCAATTTGCATAGGAAATATGGCTGCCCCGTTCAATCAGTACAATCTCGCCCTTCTCATCTACCCGCCTAAGCCTAGCAGCAGTTGTAGCACCGCCGGCAACTCCGCCTATAATAACAGTTTTACCCATAACTTCCTCCAATATCATTTCACTAATGAAATTCTAATATAATTAATCAGATACAATAAATCAATGTTTTTGTAAAAAAGTTTTTTGAAAATAAAACTCAAATAAAGTTATAATGCCCTATAGATAATACCTAATATAGATATATGCTGAACCGATTATTAGATTAATAAAAGTTGACAGAACGCCAATCTTTGTAAACTCCATAAAAGAGATCTTATAACCGCTCTTCCCTGCTATTCCTGCGGCGACAACATTTGCTGATGCTCCGATTAGTGTGCCATTTCCACCTATACAGGCACCTATTGAAAGAGAAAACCAAAGCGGTATCGCTGCCGCAGGTTCAATCTTTGTTGTCATCTCCTGAATCATCGGGATCATAGTCGCAACAAATGGTATATTATCAATAATCGCTGAAAAAATTCCTGAACCCCAGACTATAATAAATGACCCTAATGCCATATTCGATCCTGTTATTTTCATCATCCCCTCAGCCATGATCTTTATGACCCCCATCTCAACAAGGCCGTCAACAAGAATAAACAACCCTATAAAAAAGAAAATCGTACCCCATTCAATTTCCTTGTAGAATTTCTCAACAACATGTTCAACCTCACTATGCCGCGGGATCACGCTAAGGAGCATTAAAAATGCGGCACCTGTAAGTGCAACAATCGACGCCTCGAGATGGATCATACCATGAAGTACAAAACCTACAATTACAAGGGCAAGCACAACTAATGACTTGATCAACAATTGCGGATCAGTAATAGCCTTTGATTCATCAAAGTCCATAATCCTAGCCTTCTTCTCCTGTGTTACAACAAGTTGTTTTCGATATATAAAGAATAGAAGAAGAACGGTAGCTATCAACATTATAAATACAACAAGCGACAAATTAACTATAAAATCATTAAAACTCAATTTGGCTGCACTTCCTATCATGATATTTGGCGGATCACCTATGAGTGTTGCGGCACCTCCAACATTTGATGCGATAACCTCACTTATGATAAATGGCACCGGCGACAGCCCCAGTTCAACTGCTATTAAAATAGTAACGGGAGTCAATATCAACACAGTTGTTACATTATCAAGAAATGCCGAAAAAACAGCTGTTATAAAGAAGAGAAGTATCATTATTATGATTGGATTCCCCTTAGCTATCTTCGCAGACTTAATAGCCACATACTGAAATAGACCAGTATTCTTTGTAATGCCTACTATAATCATCATGCTGACTAGAAGAAAAATTACATTCCAATCAATCACAGAGAATACTTTATCCTGCTTTACTATACCAAATAAAATTACAAGAACACTTCCCACAAGAACTGCAATTGTTTTATTAATATATTCTGTCGTTATAAATATATAGACTATAAAAAAAATTGCTATTGCAATAAACATCTGAAAATTCATAATATTATCCTCTTATTATCTTTTTAAGAATATCCATATAGCTGACAACTCCTACAATCTTATTCTTTTTTACAACAGCTATATGTCTTAATTTGTGTTGAGTCATCTCAAATGCCGCCTCGACAATTGACGAATCCTCTGTAAGCATTACAACAGGCTTCTTCATGACCTCTCTCACAGAAATAGAGCTTTCCTTTTCGAGCAATTTATCAAAGGGTTCAAGATTTGATAAAAACCGTAGATTTTCCATCATCATTGCATAGTTTGGTATACCCTCCTGAATCAAATCAAGAACAGTTACCTCACCTATCATATTTCCATCATCATCAACTACAGGCAGATAACTTATGTTATTTTTATAGAACAGATCTGCCAAAGCCTTCAATGTATCAGAGGATTTAATAGTAAATAATGACTTCGCCATAATACTTGAAACTGTAGAGTTCTTGCTTATCTTTATATCAGTCTTCTCAATCTCATTTATAAATGAGTTAGCGTCAGGCATATTAATTAGTTTATTAAACAGATCGTTGTTCATGGCAATGCCCGTAAGAGCTGAAAGAATCTGCAGGTATAAGTTGGATGTCTTCTTACCTATCAAGAATAGAATAATCATTTTTAACTCAGTGCCTTCATCATGTATAGGCTCTTCAGGAATGTATATTGCGAATATCAGATCATTAAGATTATCAATTCTTCCATGAGGAATAGAGATAGAGCAAGGTAAGTTTGTACCACCAAGAAGCTCCCTCTCTTCAATAACTTTATGAATCTTTTCTTTATCAACATCAAACGGATATTTTTTATCTATTTTTTCCAATAACGACTCAATAACCTCTTTCTTTGTTCTAAGGTTACCTTTAATCTCTATAAACCTGGAATCCAAAAAGCTGGAAAGTTTCATAATAAATCCTCCATAAACATAAATAGTACAATTAAAAATACAATTTTAGAATACAATACAAAATACAATTTTAAAATATCGAAATGGTTCTAATTTGTTCCCATGCTCACTATACGCATACTATAGGGATACTATCAACGCGGGCGTCAAGTAATTCAAGAGATACAATATTAAAAAAACTTCTTTTGAATTATCATGCGAGATGGGTTAAGGTGGAGTCTGCAGTATCCTGATTTGAATTATTAGGTTGTTAATAATAGTCAAGATATTAGAATATACCGGAAATATAAAATAACCGGAAAAGTGATAAGTAGATAGCGTAACCTCAAAACAACTACATTTTTTATCTCCCGGCACAACTACCGTTTCTATCCTCTCAATTCTTGAACAATACTCATCTATGATATTCGGCTGACTAACTGATCCTGAGCTCATAAACATCTGAGTACAATAAAAAACTGTGAGAACTGAAACAGTTAGAAATAGTTTAAAGATTCTACTATACATATTTTGAGAATAATACAACATTATATTAATGTCAATACATGGAATACATGAAAATCTCGTAGCAGGTCAATTAGGCAAAACAATCTATAAAAAAATCTATAGAAAAATATCTCTTGTCAAAAGCTCGATAAACTATTATAATGCCCCCCATGATAAAAATTAAAGCATTTCAACTAGCTGCAGACATTGATATAAAAAGATTCAAAAATGAATTCGCAGGAAAACCTCTAGTTCAGTCTCCTACAGAATTATTTTACCTTGTAGAGAAGGGGAAATTCTTGCATATATTCAGTTTCGGCGTGGTTGTATTTTCAGGCTATGACCCTGTGAAGATAACAGAAACACTGAATCTGATCGCCGGCTATTCAAAGGAACCGCTTGAGATCATGATAGACGAGGTTTTTACAGTATATTTTAACAGAAAGAAACAGGACAGATTTGGCTACAGTGAGATAAGTGTGAGCAGGCTTAATAAAGAGATTTTAAGAATAATCATGCTTAATGTTGCTCAGTCAGTTGCCTTAGACTTCTATTCTGACTACACAAATAAGGTTTTTGAGGCTACAAAGAAGTTTACAGTTCAGCTTGAGAAAAAAGGGAAGATTGATCTTTCGTCAAAAAGGCTTAAACAGTTTATCGGTCACACACTTAACATAAGAAATAATATTATTGACAATCTCTATATTATGGACTCTCCCGATGTTATATGGGACGATGAATACCTTGATAAAATAGACAGGGGTCTAAAAAAACTCTTTGATATTAAAACAAGATTCAGAGATATCGATGATGATATAAATAATATAAAAGAAAATCTCGATCTCTTTAAAGATATGATGCAGCACAGCCATTCTAGTTTCCTTGAATGGATTATCATAATTCTGATTATGATTGAAGTTGCAAATATGTTTGTAGAAAAAATATGGCATTTTATAAAATAGTATTTTACGGAGCAATCTATGTCAACTAGTATTGAACAGGCAATTCCAAAACTCGAAGCCTACAAAATGAGATATGAGGAATTAACCTATGATCTATCAAAAAATGAGATTATAAACAACAATAAGCTATACAGAGAGCTGACAAAGGAGTATGCATTTCTTCAACCGATTGTTGACCAATATGAAAGATATAAAACTCTTCAGAAACAGAAACTTGAATCTGAAGATATACTTCAAAATGAATCAAATAAAGATCTAAAAGAGATGGCTAAAGAAGAGCTTATTCTGTTGAACGAAGAGATAACTAAGGTCGAACTTGAAGTTAAGACACTTCTTATACCTCACGATCCACTTGCAGATAAAAATATTATTGTAGAGATCCGAGCAGGTACAGGCGGAGAAGAGGCAGCTCTCTTTGTAGGCGATCTTTTTAGAATGTATTCGAGATTTGCAGAGAAGAAGGGCTGGAATTATGAAATGATTGATGCAAATGAGACCGGAATAGGCGGATATAAAGAAGTAGTTTTTTCTATCACCGGTAAGCGTGTATTTGAAAATCTTAGATTTGAATCAGGCGGGCATAGAGTACAGAGAATCCCTCAGACTGAGTCAAGCGGCCGGATACACACCTCTGCAGTTACGGTTGCAGTTCTGCCCGAGGCTGAAGAGACAGACATAGAGATAAGAACAGAGGACCTCAGGATTGATACATATCGTGCCGGTGGTGCCGGAGGACAGCATGTTAACAAGACAGACTCGGCAGTTCGTATCACTCACGCCCCCTCAGGAATTGTAGTTCAATGTCAGAAGGAAAGATCTCAGTTGAAAAATAAAAACCTTGCAATGACCATGCTTAGATCCAAACTCCTTGAGCAACAAATAGAGGCCCAGAACTCTGAGATTGCTGAGATGCGAAAAGGACAGGTTGGTACAGGTGACAGATCTGACAAGGTAAGAACCTACAATTATCCGCAGAACAGAGTTACAGATCATCGAATTGGTGTCACACTATACAATCTCGAATCTTTTATGAATGGCGAGATCGAAGATATTATAAATCCATTGAAACTTGCTAAGGCAGAGTCTGATCTTAAAGATTAAGATCATAGAATACTTATCATGGGAAAAATATATTGAACATAGAAGAGCTTAATTACTATTACAATAAATTTAAATTTGGTGAAGACAATTTTCACAACCTTATGCGACATAAGGTGCGTGAGGTCCTACTAGTATCAACATTCTATGATGCCTATATTTTTGAGCAAGAAGCAAGGATAACTCAGGAGATTGCCGGTGAATACCATCAATTAAACCTGACACAGGTACCTCGGATTACCAGTGTGCCTACCGGTGAAGAGGCCTTAAAGATTTTTAAGGAGGGCTCATTTGATCTTGTGATTACAACCATGCGGATTGGAGACCTCAGTCCCTTTGAGTTTGCAAAGAAAATCAAGGCAATTAATAAAGACATACCCATCCTCCTTCTTCTTACAGTAAAAAATGATATCGCAACAATTCTAAATAATGAAAAAAAATCAGCCTTCTTCGATAATGTATTTCTATGGAATGGAGATTCAAAACTCTTTCTTGCAATGATAAAATATGTTGAGGACACAAAAAACATTGAATATGACACTGAGAATGGTCTTGTTCGTGTTATCCTTCTAGTTGAAGACTCTGTAAACTTCTATTCGTCCTATCTTCCACTGCTATACACAGAGGTTATGACACAAACTCAGCGACTAATATCCGAAGAGTTGAATGACAATCAGAAGTATTTCAGAATGCGTGCAAGACCAAAGGTTATTCTTGTAAAAAACTACGAGGACGCCTACAAAAATGCAATTAAGTACAGAGATTTCCTTCTATGTGTTATATCAGATATAAGTTACCAAAAAGATGGTAAAACAGATGAATTTGCCGGTATTAAACTTATAGGCGACCTTAGAAAACAAAAAATTGATGTTCCATTTCTACTTCAGTCCTCAGACGATAAATTTAAAGATCAGGCAACTGATTTAAGATCAGACTTTATACACAAACACTCCCCTACTCTACTGGCCGATCTTAGAAGCTTCGTATTAAATAACCTTGGATTTGGAGATTTCATATTTCGTGATGGAAACGGAACTGAGATCGGTCGCTCACACTCTATAGCAGATCTGGAAGAGAGACTAAAACAGATACCCATCGATTCATTTCTATATCACTCAAGGAATAATCACTTCTCAATCTGGCTGATTGCACGGGGGGAGATCCAGGTTGCAAGAAAACTAAGACCTGTTAAGGACTCTGATTTCCCTGATACTGAGACACATAGACAATTTTTGATCGATGTTTTCCATGGTGTAAGAGAAAATCGTAACCGCGGAAAGATTATCGACTTTGACCCCTATCATCTCAGATCAGAATTTCAGATAGTCAGACTTGCAGGCGGGTCGCTTGGTGGCAAGGGAAGAGGTATAGCTTTTTTAAATGCACTTCTAAGTGTACTTGAATTTGACAAAACAATTCCCGATGTTGATATTAAGATCCCTCTAACTGCAATCATCGGCACAGATGAATTTGATAGTTTCGTTAATAAATTGTCATTTGACAACAAATTATTATCCTCACATATGGATAAAGACGATGAATGGATTAAGAAGAAATTTCTTTCCTGTGAACTCTCAGATGACTTGAACGAAAAACTTTTTCAATTTCTTGAGGTCACCTCAAAACCGTTAGCGGTAAGATCATCCGGATTATTAGAGGACTCGCAGTCTCAACCATTTGCAGGTGTATATCAGACCTATATGATCCCAAACAATCAACCTGATATATCTGTACGGATTAAACAACTATCAGATGCTATCAAACTTGTTTTCTGTTCTGTATTTTTATCTGAGGCACGAGGCTATATTGAGGGGCTTGACTTTAGAATTGAAGAGGAAAAAATGGCAGTTGTTATCCAGGAGATTGCCGGTCAGGAATATGATGGTTACTATTATCCGCATTTCTCAGGTGTTGCACAGTCCTACAATTACTACCCTATTTCCTACATGAACCACTCTGACGGGGTTGCTAACCTCGCTGTCGGACTTGGACAGTCTGTTGTTGAGGGTGGCAGAAATTTTAGATACTGCCCTAAATACCCCCAACTTAATTATCTTACGGTTGAGGACCTTGTAAAATCATCTCAGACAGAATTCTTTGCTTTAGATCTAAACAATACAAAGGTTGACATGACTAAGGGTGAAGATGCTACACTGTCAAAACTCAACATTACGGAGTGTGAAAAACATGGCAATCTTTACCAGACAGCATCTGTATGGGACTCGTACAATCAACGAATCGAGGATGGACTCTCAATGCCAGGTCCTAGAGTTATAAATTTTGCTAATATTGTTAAATATGAATCCTTTCCTTTATCATCTATACTAAATGCTGTCCTTGATGTTTCTGAGAAGGCGTTCGGTGTTCCGGTTGAGATTGAGTTCGCAGCAGATCTGACAAAAAACAACAAACCTAAAGAAAATCCAAAATTCTATATGCTTCAGGTAAGACCATTAACAATTAATATTGAAGAATGCGATATTGATCCGGAAACTATCAATAAAAATGAACTAATTCTCTATACAGAAAATGGAATGGGTAATGGTGTCATCTGCAATATCTATGACATAGTTTACCTCGACCCTAACAGATTTGACAAAACCATGACAGTTGAGATGCAAAAAGAGATTGAAAAGATCAATAAACTATTTAAGGAATCCGATAGAGAATACATTCTTATCGGCCCGGGCAGATGGGGTACCCGCGATAGATTCCTGGGAATTCCTGTTCAATGGGGTCAGATCAACAAAACAAAGGTAATAGTTGAAACAGGGCTTGAGGATTTTGATATCGAACCATCTCAGGGAACTCATTTTTTTCATAATCTTATTGCTATGAATGCAGGTTATTTTCACATTAAACATAGATCTGAAACTGACTTTATTGACTGGGAATGGATTAGATCACAGAAAGTGGCTTTTCAGGGTGACTATTTTACCCATATCAGATCAGAGGTTCCCTATCGCGTAATAATGGATGGACTAAAAGGCATCTCGGTTGTATGCAAACACGATCATCTGTAGATCGATCCGGATTTAATAGACTCTTCCTCTATGAAGAGTATCGAGTTTTTTTTATTTAACGAGTTTTTTTTATTTAAATTGGAGGAAATATGAATAACTTTTTGGTAAGAGTCACTTTTTCAAAACTGAGCATACCTGTTTATCGAGAATTCTCTATAAATGATGAGATAACACTCCATCAGTTTCATAAGATAATTCAACGGGTCCTAAACTACTCATCTGAGCATCTCTATGCATTTATTATTGATGATATAGCCTTCACAATTAAGGATGAATATCAACCTGAAGATGACATCAACAGCGACTCTAAGAATATCAAGATTTCACAACTGTGTTTTAAAAAGGAAGAGACCTTCAGGTACTTCTATAACTTTGAAGATGACTGGGAATTTGAGGTCAGAATTCTCGAAATAACCGAGACAGATGAGTTTAATGACTCTATAATTCTATGCGGCGGTCTAAACAACATTCCACCTGAAAACTGCGGTGGTATAGAGCTATACAACTCCTTTGTTGATGCGGTAACCTCAAATGACACCTCACTAATCGAATCGATCAAATCAGAGACGAAGATTGACCTCGATATACATCTATTCAACATAGATCATGAGAATGAAAGGTTACAAGAAAAGATTACTGAGGTTATACCGGAAACAAAAAACAATGAAATTTTCTGGTGAGTTTCTTCCTTAAATAACTATAAAAATTAATAAATAATTTTACAAAAACAATGTATGAAAAAAGATTATTAAATAAAATCATATGAATTCAAAAAATGGCTCAAATAGAAAACAACTTGTATTCTACGGATTATTTGCAATTATCTCAACCCTGATAAATTTACTTACCCAACGAGGTTCAGAGTTTTTAATTGACTTCTCAAATATACAATTCCTCTCCACGGCATTAATAAATAATCAACAAACAGGTAAAGTTCTAACCCTGGGATATTTTATATGCCTATTTAATGCAACTGTAACAGGCTTTGTCTTTAAGTATTTTTGCGACAAACTAGTTGTCTTTAAAGACACAACCGCGACTATTTCAACCAAACACTTCAAAATGGTTTTACTCTATGGCATATTCGCTATCTTAACAACTATCATCTTCTGGAGTTTCTCTGCTGCATTCAAACTTCTCTTTACATTTAATGGCTCTGCCTACCTTGGTTCTATCATCGGTCTTACTATAGGATATACAATTAAATTTTACCTTGACTCAAAATTTGTCTTTAATTCCACCAAACACAACAGTAACATTAATTTTTATTAATTTTTCTATTGACATTCTTAAATTTTTTTAATACTTTTTAAATATAGAGTGTTATCCGAAATTTATAATATGTATAAAGGAGGTAAAAGATAATTTTTAACGGAGTAACACAGGTTCTGTAGGAAATATAGTATATTTAAATGAAGTTTAAATATTTCCTTTCAGAGGCAATTTGACTTGGTTTGTCAAAAAAGTTTGGCCTTTCTGAGAGTTATCTTAATTTATTGAAAAAAGTGATCGTTTGTAATTAAAAAAATTTGTAATGATAATAATTCAGGTAAAGGCTCCATGTTTGATTTAAACTTAAAGGTAATCTTGTATGAGATTATACTTAAAACTATGGAGTTTATTATGAAAAAATTTATTTCGTTTTCGTTTGTTATTTCTTTAATGGCGTTTTTTGTTGTCGGATGTTCTAACAACACAGTTTTTGAGTCGAATTCAGAAGTTGCAGAAGTTGACAATGCACCTGTTTTCGCAACTGCTCAGGCACTTAACACAACTAAGAGCTACAGTATAGCTAAGAATGGCTCAAAGTGGTTAAGTTTTCCTGTATCAAATGGTGTTAAGTACACACTTTCTGCATCTGATATGTATGGTTATACCGGCACAAGACCTAAGCAAGTATTGGATCTTACAGTTTTTAAAACAGAATCCACTTCAGGTACTAAGTTGATAGCTACTTGGTATAACTCTACAAGTGACGGAACAACTACTCCGGACGCAAAGTCGTTTACTGCTAACTATACAGGAACTGCTTTCTTTTATTTAAAAGAAATTAACAGATCTGCAGGAACAACCAGCGTTAAGATTACCGGAGGAACTGCATCATCAAGCTCAAGTTCTGTAAGTTCTTCCAGTTCTTCTGTAAGTTCTTCAAGCTCAACTACAACTACTCAGGATGGTACTACAGCAGCTAAGGCTTTTGTTTTATCTGCAGGTCAAGCATTAAATAAAACAACGACAGCTACAAACAAATCTGTTTGGTTTAAGATCAACGCTGCAGCCGGCACTACTTATACAGTAAATCCGGGAGACAAAAGTTCATCTTCAAGTTTTTCCGGAGTGTATAAATATTATGCATATAGTTCTAACGGTACTACAGCAATTAAATTTGGAACAAGTGCATATACATATATATACTCAAGTGATCCTTCAACACAGAGAACAGTAAAAGCAACAGATGGTGCTATCTACATTAAAGCTGTTTCTACAACAGCAGGTACATTCTCAATTTCGTATACTGGTGGAAGTTCTTCCAGTTCATCTACAAGTTCTACATCTAGTTCTACAAGTTCTACTACTGGTGAAGCTGCATTAGGTTCTTACTCAGGTAAAGTATATGTTTCAGGTAATGCAGCACTTGTTACTAAGAACACTTCCTATGGACTAGTTCTAATGGGTGGTGGTTCTGAAGATGATAATGCTATGAAATGGATGGTTTCAAAATCAGGCGGCGGGGACTTTGTAGTACTAAGAGCTGATGACCCGGGTGCCGGAAGCTATGCTCCATACATCTTTGGTCTTGGCGGAGTTGATTCTGTTCATGAGGTTGTTGTCAACTCAACTACACTTGCGAATTCTACCTATATTGATAACCTTCTAAGAAGTGCTGAAGCAGTGTTTATTGCAGGCGGTGACCAAAATGCTTACAGAAACTACTGGAATGGTACAAAAGTTGAAACAGCATTATTGTATCTTGCAAACACAAAGAAGATCCCTATCGGTGGAACATCTGCAGGTTGTCATGCACTTGGCGGAATTATGTACTCTCCTACAGGTACAGCAGTAATTTCCTCAGAAGCACTTGCTAATCCATACCATGCTAACATGAACATCATTGTTAAGGATTTTCTTGTAATGCCTCTAATGACTAACATAATTACTGATACACACTGGTCAGAAAGAGACAGACTTGGTAGAACACTAACTCTTCTTGCAAGAGTGATCAAAGATGGCACAGCTACACTTGCTAATGCTAGGGCAATAGCAGTTGATGAATGTACAGCAGTTGCAGTTGATGCTAATGGATCTACTAAAGTTTTTGGAGATGCAGGTTATGATGATTATGCTTACTTTTTCAAACCTGATACAACCCCTAACACTTGTGTAAGCGGTTCAAAACTTAACTGGACAGATGCAGTTACAGTTACTAAAGTTAAAGGTTCTGCAACAGGTACAGCAAGTATCAACATTACTTCATGGCCTACTACAGGCACAGCAGTAAATGTATCAAATGGTGTTGTTTCAAGCAACATTCAAACGCCTAATTAAAAAACATTTTTATAGTATATTAAAATGATTTATAGACCGTCCGTAAGGGCGGTCTTTTATATTACACAAGAAACATTAATTAAAATTAATATACGCAATAATTAATTGACAATATTAAAATTTCGTAATATATTTTATATAGAAGATGTTGTATTTGTAGTTTTTGATATTTTAACAATTTTAAAAAAGGAGGTGAGAAGTTTTTGCAGACAATACAACACCTGTTCTGTAGGAAA
>CAYYKD010000031.1:39795-47760 GCA_964471825.1 uncultured Spirochaetales bacterium | reverse complement strand
GTATATTCTTTCTGATAATTCAGTAACTCCTCCTAATACTATAATTAGTAAAGTAGAAGTTGAAAGATTATTAGATATACATGTTGAATTAGTAGACTTTGATGAATGGTATCACGTATATCCTATTAAAGTAGGAAATAGAGTATTACGAGCTACCTCATCAAAAGCACTACTTTATAAAAAACATAAAGAAATAATAGTGAAGAATGGTAAAGAATAATAGACGAATAAATAATAAACGAATAATAAAGAGTAATGAATTATAATGAATAACATGGAAAAAATGAATAGATAGGAAATAAACTTGAACAATAATAGAACAGCCGCAATGAAGTTTAATGTGAGATTAGCAGATTCGGCAGATGCTCAATTAATTTCCAATATAGCGAGTGCCTCATTTACTGATACATTCTCAAGGTACAATTCAATGCAGGATGTAAATGCCTATACAGATGAATTTTTTGCACCTCAGCGACTGAAGGAAGAGATAGACTCATCCGAATCTGTCTTCTTTATCTGTTTTAAAGAAGACTCACGAGAAAACACATTACAAGACATCCCATGCGGGTTTCTAAAACTCAGAAAAAAAAATACGAACTATATCACAGATGATGACGCTATAGAACTACAGAGAATATATATTCTAACAGAATATCAAGGTACAGGAGCCTCACAGTTACTTATGAATGCTGCCATAGATTATTCTGTAGAAAATAACTATAAAACGCTATGGCTTGGAACCTGGGAAAATAATATCCGTGCAATTAAATTTTATAAAAAATTTGACTTTGTAGAATTTGGTGATCACATTTTCAAAATAGGCTCATCCAGCCAAAGGGACATTCTTTTAAAGAAACGGATCTTTTAATGAACAATATCTTTAATGAACAACCTAACTGATGAGGTCATGGCAAGATTTTGCATTTTGACAGGACACACACACGCACAGCAGGAGAAATAATTAATGTGTTGTTTTTTTTGTGTTTATTTGTTATTATCCGAGTTTAATTTTTTAGTTCGGAGGAATGATGAAAACACTTGGTATCTGTATTGGTGCATCAACAGTTTCGTTTGTAACGCTTGAGGGTGTTGCCGGTAACTATAAAGAGATTGATGCAAAGACTGTTTTTCACAACGGGGATTCTAAGGGTTCCTTAAAAAAGGGACTTGTAGATCTGAAGGCTGAAAACTACGACAGGGTCTGTATAACAGGCCGTAACTATAGAAACTTTGTAAACCTTACCACTATCATGGAGCCGGATGCAATCGAGAATGCAATCCAGGATTTGATAGAGGATAAGAGCAAATACAATGCACTTGTAAGTGCCGGTGGCGAGACAATTCTGATCTATGAACTTGATAAGACAGGCCGGATCTACAATGTATTGACCGGTAATAAATGTGCTTCGGGAACAGGTGCATTTTTCCTTCAGCAGCTTGGTAGAATGGAGATGGATATAAATGAGCTTGAGGATTCGTACCTTGATCTCAATAACTATAATGTATCGGGCAGATGTTCTGTTTTCTGTAAATCTGACTGTACTCATGCTCTTAACAAGGGTCTGCCAAAAAACGAGGTTGTTGCGGGTCTCTGTAAAATGATGGCAACAAAGATCACCGAGTTGATAAGCGATTTTAAGACCAAAAATATAATTATGTGCGGCGGTATCTCAAAGGTTAAACCTATAGTTGCCTATATAGGACAAGAGGTTGACTCTATCCACATACCAAAACAGAGCGGCTACATGGAAGCCTATGGTGCTGCAGTCTGGGCACTCTCTAATGATACAAAATCATTTCCGGGGTATGAACACCTATTTCTTGAAGAAAAAAAATCATTCTCATTCCTACCTGCACTCAAAAATTTTGAACACCTTGTTGAATTCAAATCAGTAGCAAAGGACAAGGCAAAAGACGGTGATATATGTATACTTGGAGTCGATGTAGGCTCAACAACTACAAAGGCTGTTCTAATTAGAAAAGAGGACGATGCAATACTTGGTTCAATATACCTCAGAACAGGCGGTAATCCGATAAAGGCGGCTAAGGAGTGTTACGAGAGTATTCTAAAGCAGTTAAATGGAAGTAAGATAAAGATAGTCGGACTTGGCACAACAGGTTCGGGACGACATATTGTCGGTATGCATGCACTTACAGATTCGATCTACAACGAGATAATCTGTCATGCAACAGCGAGTGTCTACTTTGATAAAGAGGTTGATACGATATTTGAGATAGGCGGTCAGGATGCAAAGTACACCTATATCACTCAGGGGATTCCATCTGACTATGCCATGAATGAGGCCTGCTCGGCAGGAACCGGTAGTTTTATAGAGGAAGCTGCTAAGGAAGCACTTGACATAAAGGTAGAAGATATAGCACCGATTGCACTTAGAGCAACAAATCCACCTAACTTTAATGATCAATGTGCGGCATTTATCTCATCTGATATTGCGACAGCATTTCAGGAAGGTGTATCCAAGGATGACATTATAGCAGGACTTGTCTACTCTATCTGTGTTAACTACAATAACCGTGTAAAAGGTGCAAGACCGTACGGCAAGAAGATATTTATGCAGGGTGGCGTTTGTTATAATAAATCAATCCCCATTGCAATGGCATCTTTACTAAACACAAAGATAGTTGTACCACCGGAACCGGGTTTGATGGGAGCATTCGGCTGTGCGGTTGAGATTAAGAAAAGACTTGATAAGAATCTATTGACTGAAAACTCATTTGACCTGCAGACCCTTCTGGATAGGGATATAAAATATCTTGATCCATTTATCTGTGCAGGCGGTAAGGAAAAATGTGATCTTAAATGTTCAATCAATATGTTATCAATAGATGGTAAGAAGATCCCATTTGGCGGTGCATGTAATAAATACTATAATGTTGCACATCACATAATCGACAACTCAAAGGACTACGATCTTGTAGCCCTCAGAGACAAGATGCTTTTCAAAGATTTCGCTACACCTAGCGGAAAGGCCGATGAGAATGCAAAGGTTATAGGAATCAACAAATCATTTTTAACATATTCGCTCTATCCGTTGTATTTCCACTTCTGGGATCAGCTTGGTTATAAGGTTATCCTTTCTGAAGAGGTTACAAAAGAGGGTAAGGAAAAAAGAAAGTCAGCATTCTGCTATCCGGCAGAGATCGCACATGGACTATTTGAGGATCTGTTAAATAAGAAACCTGACTATATATTTATGCCGCATGTTCTGCATGTCGCAGTCGAGGGAAGTGAGACGAATAATAAGGCCTGTGTATTTGTTCAGGGTGAACCTTACTATTTAACTCAGGCCTTTCATGATTCTAAACTGCCGCCGATTCTTATTCCTGTTATTGATTTTCAGGGACACTCAAGGTCAGCAAAGTCTGAATTTATTAGAGTTGCAGAGAGCATAGGGGTTAGAAGATCAGATGCAGCCAGGGCCTATAAATATGCCGATAAGATGATGGTTAACTTCAGAAAAGAGTGCCTTAGAATTGGTAAGAATGCAATTAAGGAAGTTGAAAGCACACCGGATAAATTTGCTATGGTTCTTGTGGGCCGTTGGTATAACGCACTTGCAAAAGAAGCGAACATGACCATACCGCACAAATTTGCCTCTCGAGGTGTAACGGTAATTCCTTATGACTTCATTCCATTCGGTTATGAGGATCTAAAACTTCATATGCACTGGGGGATTGGTAAGATCGTGCTACAGGTTGCGAAAGTTATTAAAAACCATCCTCAACTATTTGCAACCTATGTTACAAACTTTAGTTGCGGACCAGATTCATTCCTCGTACCTCATTTTAGAGATGAAATGGGCAGAAAACCATCATTAACTCTTGAACTTGATAGCCATACAGCGGATGTCGGTCTAAATACTAGAATTGAAGCAGCTATTGACATTATCAACTACTACAGGCAGCTTAATATGATCGATGAACAGCCACCTGCCGGGTTTACACCTGCAGAGATGGTCTACAAAGGTGCAAGCACACTTTACAAGGACTCATCCGGCAAGTTGTTACCGCTTAGACATAAGGATGTTACATTTCTATTTCCAAGAATGGGTAGATTTACAACAGAGGCAGGTACTGCCGCATTGAGGGGACAAGGTTACAATGCGAGGATTGCAAATATTCCTGACATGGAGATATTGACGCATGGTAAGGCATATTCCAGCTGTAAGGAGTGTGTTCCTTACATTATCTGTCTCGGCTCACTACTTGAGTATATCAAGAAAGATAAACGAGAGTCAGAAAAAATAGCATTCTTTACCGTAGGGGATGTTTCACCGTGTCGAGTTGAACAATATCAAGTCGGTATGAAAAAAACTGTACTGAAAAATCAGATCAAGGATGTCGCAATAGTAATTCTTAGTTCTGAAGAATCCTATGCCGGATTGGGATTATTACCGCTTATAAATACACTCAAAGGATTTGTTGTTGCGGATGCAATGAGACAGATCTACTCTGTTGTCCTTGCACTTGCAGAGGATAGAGAGGAAGGCTTGAGGATATTTGAGGCTGAGTGGGCAAAGATTATTGCTAACTTTGAGGGCAAGGAAAAGATATCATCATACAGAAGGTATGAACTTTCAAGCAGAGAGCTTGCTAAGATCAAACTTAAAAAACCGCTAAGTGAGGCACATAAGATCACAGTTGTCGGTGAAATCTATGTTAGAAATGATGAGTTTACCAGACAGAATATTGAGAATACCCTTGCAGATATGGGTTTTGTAACTAAGATAGTTCCATTACTGGAATGGCTTAACTATGTTGACTTTGTTAAATGGAAAAACTTCTCTGCAGAAAAGATTTCTATTTTTGAAAGATTCTATTTCTTAGTAAAAAACCGAATTCAGCACAGCATTGAGAAGAAGATAAAAAATCTATTTGCGAAGTCAGGTCTCTATGTAGCAGATCCGATAAACATCAAGCAGATTCTTCAAGCTGCAGAGCCACTTGTTGACAACAGACTTCTTGGAGAGGTTGGGTTGACGGTAGGAGCAGGTTTGAAGGACATATTGACAGATGCCTGCGGTATTATAAATCTAGCCCCGTTTGCCTGCCTACAGGCAAGAAGTGCGGAGGCGATTCTAAATAATAACATGACTGTCGGCAAGCGGATGAAGGTTGTTAAAAAAACCGTCTTTGGTCACGATATTCACAACATAGATCAGAATATGCCGCTTCCATTTTTGTCTATAGAGTCTGACGGAAACCCATTTCCACAGATAACTCAGGCAAGACTTGAGGTTTTTACTCTACAGGCTAAGAGGCTTGGTGATATGATGAATGAGGCAAAGAAGAAGCATGGGGTAAAAAAATAATCTAATAATATGGGCTATTGCAAAAAATATTTTTCTATAATAGTATCAATAGCCCTGTGTTTATATTATTTTTATAAAGATCATTATATATTAATGAATCTAACTTGTTTATTTTAAGGAATGTTTATGAAAAAAAATACAAATCAGGATCCTAATAACTTTGATGTTATAGTTATTGGGTCAGGTTTGGGCGGATTATCATCAGCCGCACTGATGTCAAAGGTTAACAATAAACGAGTTCTTGTACTCGAAAAGCATTTTGAGACCGGCGGTCTTACACATGAATTTAAACGGGGACCGTACAGCTGGGATGTCGGTTTACATTACATCGGTAATATGTCAAAGAGACTTCTTGATATAGTTAGCGGAAAGGTCTTTAACTTTGTTACAGGCGGTAACCTTAAGTGGAATAAAATGCCTGATGTTTATGACAGGCTGATTTTTCCGGATTTTAAGATTGATGTTAAGAGTTCATGCAGAGAGTATAGAGATGCATTTATTTCTGTTTTTCCTGCTGAGAAGAAAGCTATCAAAAAGTATTTTCGAGACATACATATTGCCAGAGTTTGGTACCTGTCCTATTTTTTTGCAAATTTTCTTAGAAATCCGCTAAAACTGATATTTAAAACAATTTGTAGTATTCTAGCTAAGTACAACAGCTGTACAACGCAGGAATACATGAATAAAAACATTAAGGATGAAAAACTTAGAGTTGCCCTTACTGCCAGATGGGGAAATTATGGAGTGCCGCCTTCTCACAGTTCATTTGCTGCACATGCGGTAACCGAACACCACTATCTTGGCGGTGCAGTATTTCCGGAGGGCGGTGCCGAGAGGATTGCTGTAAACATAGAAAAAACTATTGAGTCATGCGGCGGCAAGATATTAGTCAATAGAGAGGTTACTGAGATATTAGTAAAAAACAACCGAGCCTATGGTGTAAAGGTAAAAAACCTCAACAATTCGTCTGAGGTGGTAGAATATTATGCTCCAATTGTAATAAGTGCAGCCGGTGCAAAGAACACATATCTTAGATTGATCCCTCAATCAATAGACTTGCCAATTAAGAAAGAGTTAAATGAACATTTTCATGGTTTCAGCGGTTTAAATATCTATCTAGGCTTAAAAAATTCTCCTGAATCTATGGGGTTTAAGGGTGAAAATATATGGATTCTTGATACAATCAAGCTGGATGGATTTACAGGTAATCTTGAAAAGACTATAGATGGAATGAGTGTCTATTGTTTCGTTTCATTTCCATCAATCAAGAGCGGTACAAAGGGCGGCCATACAGCTGATATAGTATCGATTATTCCATATGACTATTTTGCAGGGTGGAAAACCGGCAGATGGAAGGAGCGGGAAAACGAGTACTATGAGATCAAGGAGAAGATTACTAATGGAGTTTTAAACCTTGTCGAGAAACACTTACCCGGTTTTAAGAGCCAGATTGTTTATAAAGAATTGGCAACACCACTTACATTTGAACATTTTAGTAACACGATGAATGGTGCCTTCTATGGTCTGCCTGAGACGCCGGGTAGATACAGAATTAAGGATCTTCAAGTAAAGACACCGATTAAGGGGTTATATTTGACAGGTACCGATATAATCAGTAATGGAATAGTTCCTGCGTTGATGAGTGGAATGGCAACGGTAAGTTATATTAACGGACTCTTTGGTATCGCAAGTGTTATGGCCAAAGTTTTTTCATTCAAGAAGCCTAAAACCGGAAACACAGATTCATTTAATGCTAATCAAGTAGAATCTGAGGATAAATGGTACGGTGAGCTTGTAGGTAAGGAAATTGAAAATAAGAATATCTACAAACTTACATTCCAGTTTGAGGATCAATTAAATTTTATTGGCGGTCAGCATATCAAACTTTTGGTTGGCGATGGTGAATGGCGTGCATACTCTGTAGCAAGAGTAGATAATAAAAGCCTTACACTTATGATTGATATCAGGCCGGATGGTGTCGGTGCAAACTATGCTAAGAATATTCAGATAGGTCATAAGGCTTTCTTTAGAATGCCTATAACCGATCTTGTATATCACCCATCAGACAGAGAACCTGTATTTATTGCAACAGGGACAGGGCTTATCCCTTTTCTTCACATGATGGATGAGCTTAAAAAAGAGGGAAAGAAGACAAAGGCTACTGTATTGTTCGGCTGTATGTCAGAGAAAGACCTGTTTATTGATAATCTACTTGCTCCATATAAGGAATATTTTGATATGAAGTTAGTCGTGGTTGTCGAGAAGCCGGAGTCAGACAAGCATTTTAAAGGTAGAATAACCGATTACCTTGAAACATCCGGCTTTGATCTAACTGAAAAAGACTTCTATATATGCGGACATCCGCACATGACAGAGGCAACTGTAAACTATCTTAGAAGCAGGGGTGCTGATAGGATTTACTACTAAACCATTGCAATAATTATTGGGCAATTTCAAACTATTATACACTTAAAAGTTTGATGCAGAATTTTGGTCTCAACGATAAAAATATCTGCATCAAATTATTATTATCGATTTATTATTAATTTATTATCAACTTACTATCAACTTATTATTAACTTACTATCAACTTATTATTAACTTACTATCAACTTATTATTAACTTACTATC
>CAYYKD010000031.1:31928-39695 GCA_964471825.1 uncultured Spirochaetales bacterium | reverse complement strand
TACTATCAACTTATTATTAACTTACTATCAACTTATTATTAACTTACTATCAACTGATGGCTAAAAAAATTTGTGCATAAAACAGAGAGATGGTTATTCTTTGTAACAGTCATGTGTTTGTGTTAATATCATTTATTACCAGTCCGGCCAGCATCATTCCATATATTGAAGTTATATGCACAGCAGAGCCATTGATCTTCTTCTTTTTACTGCACCATTCGTGAAAATCATCATCAGGGGTATCTGATTTAGGGCAAACACAGTCCGGTGTCCCACAGGTCGTCTTATTTAAATCATTCTCGATAAACTCATCACTCCAGACACAAATCAGATCATCATTCATGCCTGCTTTTCTCAACCCGGATCTTACATGTTTGCCGAGTTTACACCCATGTGTCTTCCATATAGAACCGATTTTAATCCTGGTGGGATCTAGCCTGCTCGATGCACCCAGTGAAGAATATATCTTTACCCCTGCCATCTTTGACCTTACTATCAACTCAACCTTATTTGATATACTATCAATAGCATCAATTACAAAATCATATTCAGCCAGATTAAACTCATCATAGGTATCCCTGTCGTACACCTTATGAATTGTGGTAATCTCTGCATCAGGATTAATCTCATTTAGTCGTGATGCAAGCTCAAATACTTTTACCTTACCTATACTGTTCTTTGTAGCCTGCACCTGCCGATTGATATTTGTTATGCAGACTCTATCCGAATCAACTATGGTTAGTCTTGAAACTCCCGATCGCACAAGCCCCTCAGCACACCAGCTTCCCACACCGCCAACACCAAATAAAATAACCCTTGCACATGAGAGTCTCTGCAATGCATTGTTACCTATTAAGAGCTCCATCCTGTTAAATGACATGTTTTTGTTCACTAAAACCTATCTCCTTTGGAAAACCTTGTACTTGTAGTTGATAAAACTAACGAATTATTTTAAACTTGAAAAAATTATAGCCTATAAAATAAGCCCTACTTTTATCCTGATCTATAGAGCCTTTTGCAAAGATAACTATTTGCTGAAGTTCATTTTAAATATTAGGCCATGCGTGTTATATTAGAAGCTCTTGCAAAAATTCAAAATTTATTTTTGCAGGAGCCTCATTATTATGAAATATTATAATCAAAATTTATTGTAAAATCAATATTGAATTTTAAGTAATATGAATTTAAAGTAATAACTCTTTTAATCTTGAAATTTTCAATTTTTTATTATATATCTTATTTATAGGGATCTCAATACAGAGGCTTTGAAATAGACACAAATATTTAGTAGTTTCATAATGTTGAGGTGTCCTATAAAGAGGCATAATATGTTATCAACCGAAAAAGCTATGAACTATATCCTAACACTGCTAATTGTCTTTCTTGTTATTACTATCCTCTTCTTTACCCGGGTCATTTCAGGATACATTCTTCCGGTAATTCTTGCATTCTTTTCTGCATTCTCATTGAGTCCGTTATTAAAGAAAATGCACCAAACAAAGGTACCGAATTGGGCATCCACTATAATCGTCATTATGTTCTTTATCACATTTATCTCATTTATACTAATTATGCTAATTTTTTCATTGCAGAGATTTATTGGAGATCTGCCCAGTATCATTAAGCAGCTCCAAAAGAATCTGATTATTCTTGCAACTAAGATATCCGAGAATCCTATAGTAGCTCAATATATCAGCAGGGAAAGACTTATAGATATGGTTATTGACAATGTTGGTGAATTGAATATCCGTGGCTACTTTCTGACCTCTGTGAACTTTATATTTGACCTTCTTAAGGGATTCTTTGTATATACTATCTCACTAATATTTATCACCCCCGGCATGACGAGGCTTGAAGAACGGGTCTCTAAGGCATTTCCCGATAATAAATTGACAATATACACTGTATTAAAACAGGTTAACAAACAGATTCAAAGCTATGTAATGATAAAAACAATTATCAGTATGATTACAGGGCTTGCAACTTTTATTATCTGTGTCTCTTTCGGTATAAAATACTCAATATTATGGGGATTTATTGCATTCTCATTTAACTATATTCCATACCTTGGTTCAACTCTGGCTGTCCTTTTTCCATCATTGTTCAGTCTGATACAGCACCAATCAATCGTTATCACAATCTCCCTGGCAATCCTACTAATGTTAACTCAGGTTCTGCTGGGTAATATTATTGAAAATAAGGTCCAAAGCAAAGGCGTTAATCTTAGTCCTATTGTTATATTAATCTCACTAATGTTCTGGGGCTACCTCTGGGGAATTATCGGCATCATTATTGCTGTGCCGCTTATGTCAACATTTAATCTGATCTGTGAAAATATAGATCAGTTAAGGCCAATTAGTTACCTGATAAGTTCCAGTGAAAAATAGATAACCCTAAACTAAATTTTTGCACTTTAACTGAGTATTAAGCTGAGTATTAATAATGGAGAATATATACTATGAAGATAACCATACTGCATGGACAAAACCACAAAGGAAGTACCTATAATCTATCGAGATTTTTTATTGATAGGATTCGTGAAGAGGATACTGTAATTAATGAGTTCTATTTCAACAATCACAAACCATGTATTGGTTGTTATAACTGCTTCATGAAGGGAGAAGAAAAATGCCCTCACTATAGCGAGGTTAATCATATAATAAACTCGATTGAGCAGTCAGATATTATTATAGTTGAATCCCCCTGTTACTGCATGGGGATGACAGGCCAACTGAAAATATTTCTTGATCACATGGGCTACAGATGGCTTCCTCATAGGCCACATCCGAACATGTTCAAGAAATGCGGTGTAATATTCTCGACAGCTGCAGGATCGGGAGCAGCAAAGGTAACGCGAGACATAAAAGAACACATGACATTTTGGGGAATCCCCAGGATATTTAAGTATGGGGTGAATGTCGGGACCTATTCATGGGAAACAGTTAGTGAAAAGAAGAAAAAGGCTATTGAAAAAAAGATAATCAAGGTTGCCGCAAAGGTAAAACTTGTCCTTAATAATGTAAAACCGACAATAAGCTCCTCTTTTCTCTTTTTTATTATGAAGATGTTTCAAAAATCAAATACATGGAATAGCACAGATCGAGATTATTGGGTACGGATGGGATGGCTGAAGAAATGATAATGAAAATGATATAATCAATAATGAGAACAACAACAATGAAAACTATTAAAAAAAGATATTGCTGGATTACACAGGTTTTTCTTTTGTCATCACTTTTAATACTTTCCGCCTGTGCTAAGACAAATTACTCATCTGACAAAATGGGTATATTCCCAAAAGAATTTTCTGAAAATGCAGCTCCATATTTTATGGATGGTAAAAACGGTGAGGCAGTTTTGCTTGTTCATGGGTGGACAGGAACACCGGCACATCTTAGAGAGCTTGGTAATTTTCTAAATGAAAACGGATATACTGTATCGGGTATTCTACTAAGCGGTCATGGAACAACCCTTAATGATATGAAAAAACAAAAAGCATCAGATTGGTTTAATGATGTTGAGAAGGCCTATAAAGAACTGGCAAAAACCTATGATAAAATAAGCGTTGTCGGTCTCTCAATGGGTGGTTCACTTGCACTCTACCTTGCTGCTAAATACCCTCTAAAATCTGCAGTCTGCATTGCACCGGCTCTAATCCCTGCTAACAAACAGGCCTACCTTGTTCCATTTATAAGATTTATACTACCTGAATATAGATTTAGACCGGACTACAAATTTGGAGTTGATGAGGCCTATAGTTTTTCTCATGAATATGTCGGCTCACCCACAGACTCAATCCCTCAATTACTAAAAGTAGGTAGGATTGCCCGCAAAAATCTGAAAATGGTAACCGAACCTGTCCTTGTAATACAATCTGTTCGAGATGAATCAGTTGACAACTCTGTTCCTGAGCTGATTATGAAGAACATTAAAACTAACACAGAGAACAAGGCTCTTGTAATGCTAGATGATTCAAGACATATCTCAACTATCGACAAAGAAAGAACGGTTATACTTGAAGAAACCTTAAAGTTCATAGAAAAATACTAAAAAAAAATACTTAAAAATACTAAAAAAGTAATAAAAAAGTAATAAAAAAGTATATTGACTTTCATTAAAAAATATACTTCGCAAGAATTCAAAATTTTTTTTGCAATAGCATCTAAAAATAATTAAAAATTACTCTCTTAATATCTATAAAAATTTAATTTGTTCATTTTTTATCCTTTCAAACCCATTTAATGTGATTTATTTCACATGTTAAGCAATATAATCTACTATGAAGTTACATTACGATACTTAAAACAATCAATAGTAAATATTATTATTGACAATTCTTCTACAATATATTATAGTGCGTGCTATAATATATTTTCATAGGTAAGACAGGAGGATAAATTGAGCAATTTCGATAAAACAAAAAATATTGATAATCTGTTTAATGAACTGGACAGATTTATTCAAGAAACTCTATCTAGAGGGGACAATGCCTCATATAAAAGAGGTGCGTTGATTCAATCTTTGCACAAGGCACAAGAACTATTTGGTTATCTACCGCCTAAGGTTCAAAACTTCATAGCCGAAAAACTTGGCGTAAGCCCGGCAAAGGTTTTTGGTGTTGTATCATTTTATTCATTCTTTACTATGGAACCAAAGGGTGACTTCGTTGTTAATGTCTGTATGGGGACTGCGTGTTATGTGAGGGGGGCTGATAAGATTCTAACTGAATTTGAAAAACTCCTCGGTATCAAATCGGGACAGACAACACCTGACGGTAAGTTTACTCTATCATCACTTAGATGTGTCGGAGCCTGCGGTCTTGCACCGGTTGTTATAGTTAACGATGAGGTATTCGGCCGACTCAAAGCGGAAGATGTTAAAGGGATTGTTGACAAATTTGCTAAGGTATCAGGCTAATAATCAGGAGATATAAATGAGTATAATTAAAACTAAAGAAGATCTTGTAAAACTTAGAGAGGTAGAAAAGATCAATCTGCTTGTCAGAAAGGGAACACTTAAACCGGCAAAGGACGGTATCAAACAGTTTATAATGGTCTGCGGTGGGACAGGTTGTCATGCTTCACAGAGTAAAAAATTGCTTGAAGAGCTTCAAAATGAGATTAAGATAAACCACCTCTCTGACAGAGTTGAGGCTTTGTGTACAGGGTGTTTCGGCTTCTGTGAACAGGGGCCAATCGTATCAGTTCAACCGGATAGTGTATTCTATGTACTTGTAAAACCGGATGATGCGAAGGATATAATTAACGAACATATTATTAAGGGAAACACTATAGAGAGACTTCTATACAAGGACCCCATGTCTAAAAATATCATTGCAAAACAGGAAGATATCCCATTCTACAAAAAACAGGTTAGAATAGCTCTACGGAACTGCGGTCTCCTTGATCCTGAGAATATTAAGGAATACATAGCTCTTGATGGTTATCAGGCTCTCTCTAAGGCTATATTTGAACTTGGGCGTGATGGAACTCTTGACGAGATGAAAAAGTCAGGTCTTAGGGGCCGAGGCGGTGGCGGATTTCCTACGGGATTAAAGTGGGAATATGCTAAGAAGGAAAACAATGCTCAGAAGTATGTAATCTGTAATGCAGATGAGGGCGATCCGGGTGCATTTATGGACAGAAGTATTCTTGAGGGCGACCCTAACGGTGTTCTTGAGGCAATGGCGATTGCAGGTTTTGTAATTGGTGCTAATAAGGGTTACATCTACATTAGAGCCGAATATCCACTAGCAATTCAGAGATTAAAAACAGCAATTGATCAGGCTAGACAATATGGCCTACTTGGTAATAACATTTTCGGATCAGACTTCTCATTTGATGTAGTTCTAAGTTATGGAGCCGGTGCATTTGTCTGCGGCGAAGAAACTGCACTTATAAACTCTATCCAGGGTGAGAGAGGGGAGCCAAATGTTAAACCTCCATTTCCTGCTCAATCAGGTCTTTGGGGCAAACCATCTATTGTTAATAATGTTGAGACCTTTGCAAATGTATGTCCGATCATTCTAAATGGTTCAGGATGGTTCTCTAAAATTGGTACTGAGAAGAGTAAGGGAACAAAGGTATTTGCACTTGCAGGAAAGATTAACAATGTTGGTCTTGTTGAAGTCCCAATGGGGATCACGCTGAAGGAGATCATCTACGATATCGGCGGAGGGATCAAGAATGGCAGAAAATTTAAGGCTGTTCAAACAGGCGGACCTTCAGGTGGTTGTATTCCTGAGAGTAAAATCGATATATCAATCGACTATGATAACCTGCTTCAGATCGGCTCTATGATGGGATCCGGTGGAATGATAGTTCTTGATGAAGATGACTGTATGGTTAATGTATCCAAATTCTACCTTGAGTTTACTAAGGAAGAATCCTGTGGAAGATGTACACCATGCCGTATAGGTAATAACAGACTGCTTGAGATACTTGAGAAGATTACAAATGGCAACGGAACTATGGAGGACATCGCAACTCTTAGAGAACTAGGTGAGTCAATTAAAGACACCTCTCTCTGCGGACTTGGTCAGACAGCTCCAAACCCGATATTAAGTACACTCAACTATTTCTATGATGAATATATAGCTCATATAGTTGACAAAAAGTGTCCTGCAAAATCATGTACAAAACTCCTTAAGTATAGAGTTATCGCTGATAGCTGTGTAGGTTGTTCAGCCTGTTCAAGGGTCTGCCCTGTTTCCTGTATATCAGGTGAGCTTAAGAAGAAGTATGTAATTGATGAAAGCAAATGTATCAAGTGTGGTGCATGTATGCAGAAATGTAAATTTAATGCAATTGAGATAGTATAAGGAGCTGATAATGATAAATCTAACTATAAATAATACTCCTATCTCTGTTCCGAATGGCACTACGGTGCTTGCAGCAGCTGAGATGGTAAATGTGCATATTCCACGATTATGTTACTTTGATTTCCCCGGTAAGGAAAAAGTTAACAAGGTAGCATCATGCCGTGTCTGTGTGGTAGAGATCGAAGGAAGAAGAAACCTTGCTCCTGCCTGTGCAACACTTGTCTCAGAGGGGATGATTGTTAAGACAAACACTCCGAGAGCGATCAAGGCAAGAAGAACGATGGTAAAACTTCTTCTATCCGATCACCCCGACACATGCCTAAGTTGTGCTAAAAACAATGACTGTGATCTTCAGAAACTAGCAAGTGATCTTGGAGTTCGTGAAAGAAAATATGAAGGTGCAAAGTCATCATTCCCTGTTGATAATTCAAGTTTCTCACTTGTTAAGGATCCGGATAAATGTGTAATGTGTAGAAGATGTGAAGTAATGTGTAATGAGATTCAGACCTGTAATGTCCTATCTGCTGTTGGCAGAGGGTTCGAAGTTGTTGTTTCAACTGCATACCACCTTCCACAGATCGAAACAGCCTGTACATTCTGCGGCCAATGTGTATCTGTCTGCCCTACAGCAGCACTTACTGAAGTTTCATATATTCAGGATGTATGGAATGCAATAAATGACCCGAAAAAAACGGTTATTGTTCAGACAGCTCCGGCTGTTAGAGTTGCATTAAGCGAAGAGGTCGGTCTTCCTGATGGTCAGCCTATCACAGGTAAACTGGCTGCTGCACTAAGAAGACTTGGATTTGACAAGATATTTGATACGGACTTTGCAGCTGACCTTACAATTATGGAAGAGGCCACTGAGATTATCGATAGACTTACAAACAAGAGAGATCTGCCGATTCTAACTTCATGTTGTCCCGGCTGGATAAACTTTATCGAAT
>CAYYKD010000031.1:0-31918 GCA_964471825.1 uncultured Spirochaetales bacterium | reverse complement strand
ATCTTTTAAATATTCCATCGAGTTGTAAGTCACCGCAACAGATGTTTGGTGCAATTGCAAAATCCTACTATGCAGAGAAAATCGGCGTTGATCCAAAGGATCTTGTAGTTGTTTCTGTTATGCCATGTCTTGCTAAAAAATATGAGGCGAATAGACCTGAATTTACTCACAATGGTGTACAGGATGTTGATCTTGTTATCTCAACACGAGAGCTTATAAAGATGCTTAAAGAGGCCGGCATAAGCTTGAAGAATATGCCTGATGAAGATTTTGACAATCCTTTAGGTGAATCAACTGGTGCATCTGTAATATTTGGTGCAAGTGGTGGTGTTCTTGAGGCAGCTCTTAGAACTACCTATGAGTGGGTTTCAGGCAAGGAGCTTAAGAATCTTGACTTTAACGCTGTTAGAGGTCTTGATGGAATCAAGGAAGCAACAATTGATATAGATGGCACAAAAGTAAATGTTGCAGTTGCCTCAGGTCTTGGTAATGCACGAAAACTCCTTGAAAAGATACGAAACAAGGAAGCAGAGTATCATGCAATTGAGATAATGGCTTGTCCCGGTGGCTGTATAAATGGTGGTGGCCAACCATACAAACATGGAGAACCATCAATTATCGAAAATAGAATGAAAGGTATCTACGCAGAGGACGCATCTAAGAAGATTAGAAAGTCTCATGAAAACCCATATATCAAAAAACTATATGAGGAATTCCTCGGTAAACCGGGCGGAGAAAAATCCCATCACCTATTGCACACACACTATTTTAAGGGTGGTGCTGATACTTCAGCTAAACGAAGAAAATAGATAACCGATAAGAGAGCTGTCTGCTATGACAGCCTCTTTTTTTATTTTTTTTCAGGCCGATGTAAAAAAAAAGATAAACTATAGAGGCTCTTTAGCAAACATGCTTAGTCAAATTTGTTCACTTTAAAGATAGAAATAGGAGATCTTAATGAAAAAAATTTTAATTTTGTTGTGTATTTTATCATTGTCAATGAATTTTGTATATTCAGCAAACAATGATAAGAATAATAAGAATGATAAGAATGTTCAGGAAGAAGAGGAGACTATTGAGGTTCCTAAAAATGTTAGAATTATTTCTCAATCATGTAATGCTGTATCATTGTTTATTACTGTTATTGATTTGTCAAATAATGAAATTGTTATTTTAGAGTATGATTCTAATCAGAATCTTTTGACCGGAGATTTATTAAATATAATCAGAACGGGAATGTTTGCAGACCCAAAAACAGCCTCTATTTTTTAAAGGATCAGACGCTCCAATTCATAATAAAAAAAATAGTTAATCTTGCGAAAACTCTCTATTGATTATCTTAAAACTGATATATAATATTGTAATATAGAGTTAGTGTAAACTTAAAGTTTTTTAGAGGAGTCTCAATAAGGAATATATAGAATGACATTACAGATTAATTGGATTTTCGCTATCATCCTGGGAGGCGGCTGGATATTCAGTAAATTATTCGCTAAAATAAAACTGCCTGCTATCCTTGGAATGGTAGTATTTGGTATAATCTGTTCTCTAACTATAAAGCAATACACACCCGGTATTCTATGGGAGGTTGCACCTTTTCTTAAGTCATTTGCGTTAATTGTGATTCTTCTAAGGGCGGGCTTGAGTATCAGAAGAGATGTTTTAAATAAAGTCGGTATAACTGCACTGCTTATGGCTTTTGTGCCGTGCCTAATGGAAGGATTCGGGTTAATGTTTCTATTTAGAGTTTTTTTTAACTTTAGTTGGAGCGTGTCGGGTCTAACCGGCTTTATGCTTGCAGCCGTATCTCCGGCTGTCATTGTTCCATCTATGTTAAATCTAAAATCTAAAGGTCATAGCGAAGTCCCGACTATTATTATGGCAGGTGCATCAATTGATGATGTATTTGCAATTACATTTTTTTCTGTGTTTCTAGGTTTGTCTCAGAACTCAAGTTTAAATATCATTAAAACAGTTTTATCTGTTCCATTTTCAATAATTATCGGGGTAGTATCAGGGGTAGTAGTCGGATTGTTATTAATGTATTTTTTTAAGAAAAATCACAAAAAGATTCGTGCGACTGAGAAAGCTCTCATATTACTTGTATTTGCGACATTATTAGTTCAAGTCGGCGATCTATATCACTTTGCGGCCTTGCTTGGGGTTATGACGGTTGGATTTATATTGCTTGAATATCATGAAGAGGTTGCTCACGAACTGGCACTAAAATACTCGAAAATCTGGATCTTTGCTGAAATCATTTTATTTGTTTTGATTGGTTATTCTCTTGACATCAAAATTGCACTTCAGGCAGGGCTAAAGGGGTTATTTGTTATTATACTTGGATTGATTGCAAGATCAATTGGTGTTTTAATAGCCACCTCATTCTCAAAACTTAACTATAAAGAGCGGCTTTTTTGTGTGATTGCATATTTACCAAAGGCAACAGTTCAAGCCGCTCTTGGCGGTGTAGCCCTTTCATATGGTTTGCCTGAGGGAAATATAATTCTTGCGATAGCTGTTGTTGCGATATTATTTACCGCTCCCATTGGTTTGTTTGGTATAAATATATTTTCACCTATATTATTAACATCTCCGATACAATTAACGAAAAACGAGGAAAACTCTTAAGTAACACCTATGTAATATCTTATCAGCTTAAAACCACACAGACTTTTAAGGTTAATACCCACATCAAAAATATATACAAAAAATCAAATGTAAAAGAAAAAAAAGAACTAATTGAGATGTTCAGCCATATCAACACAAAATAACATCTCTAAATTCATTCAATTAATTATGTCATTCAATTAATTATGTATCCATTAGTTACTTGTAATTGTTTGTGAATTGTGGTATTTTGAATAACCGGCATCCGCTAAAGAAAGACTGACATAGTTTCTGTTATAAATAATTCAGTTAGTAATCAGCAATATGCATGAGTAATATTTTAATTTAGCTAACATTCAAAATTGACATATTTCGTTTTCTGGATTATTATATCAATATGAAAAAGAAAAAAATATATTTAGATACAAGTATAATTAGTTTCTGTCTCCATTGGAGGTTATCGATGATGAATAAAATTGAAAATAGTGAAGCTTTAAAAAATGTCTGGAAATGGAAAGAAGAAATACATAATGATGTGAAAATATTTAAACTTGAAGATCGTTTTTATGAAATACATAAAATGGCTGAAAAAATAAGATTTCAAAGAACTGTTTTAAAGTAATCTCGGCAACCGGGCTGGTTGGTATTTTACCGACCAACTACAAGTAACAGCCAGTATGACTGCATTCGCCACACGCTTATTTCGCCCGTTGGGGATATTTTTTCTTTGCCTGATCTCACTCGCTTATTAAAGCAAAGTAAAATACATCTCATGCCGGCGAACGATATCAATCTATATAATACAGAGGCTCTTTTTCTATACAAAGGCTCTTAATTTAATAAAAAAAGTAAGACAGTTCTAATCCCTAAGGAATTTCTATAAAGTATTATATTTTCTTGACTTTTATGTAAGAAATGTGTTATTCTTTTTTGTTGAAAAAATATTTATAGTTAAAAGGGGTATATCAATGAAAAAGAATTTGCTTTTTATTTCGGTTGTAGTTTTCTTAATTGGCTGCCAGACTACAGAAACTGCTAAATCAGAAAAGTCTGCTCCGGGTTTAGAAACGATGAGAAAATTCGGCACAGAGTTAAACTCAAATCAGGTATTGAACATGATTGGCGACTCTATGAGGACATTAGTGGGTGGCGGAGCTGCATATTCTATATATAATGCTATTTTGTCATCACCTAATGCTAACCAGGTATTTGTAGTCAGCTCAATAGAGTATAATGAGGACGGTCTTGCTGTAAAGATTGACGGTAAGATTGAAACACCGGCAACAATCAGAGACTATGTCTTAAAGGGTGGTTTAGGTTCTCCTATATATGAAGCTGTAGAACCAAACGAATTTGGCGTAATATTTGGAAGAAAAGGTAATGTTGCTGTTCGGGATGGTGTCATTGTAAAAACCAACCCGTTTGAAACCGCAGAAATGTATGATATTACGATTAATTCTGCAACCTATGATAAAATCGCAAAGGCATCTTTGTTGTTTCAGGCATTTGAGGTTGCACGCACACCATATTTAAAAAATATGTTAGTGGAATTAGAAGGTATGGTTTTAAACTCAGCATCAAAAGATGTTATTATCCAGGCAATGATCGAATATAAAAAAAACAACCCTAAGGCAACTCATGAGATGGTTATGGTTGAAGTGTTAAGTCAACAATCATTTCTTGATGAAATACGAAAGTCAAATTCAGCAGCTAGTGAACGGATAAGAAAAAGCGGTGAATTGTTAAATGCGATTGGTGCTGCCTGTGCCCTTAAAAGTGTAGAGATTGCAGAGCACTTTGCAAGAATGGCTCTTGACATTGCATCATTATTTAGTAATCCTCTTCAGGCTCCGGGTATGATTGCAAACTATGTTACAAAGAATGTACCTCAAGGTAGAGGGATGACATTTACAGATCTGGATAATATTCAGAAATATGGTGAGTTTCAGATGAAGAGATATCAGGCAAATACTGAAAAAAATAGAGTTCTATGGGAAAAAGCATTTGAATTGCAGACAAAACTTTAGTTGTTTGTTATTTGAACCGAATTTGTTCTATTTAAACCAAGAAAATTCTCACCTGTAACTATTTTTTATACAGGTGAGAATTTCCTGATTTTTCCTACAAAATATATAGAAATATATAAAAATATATAGAAATAGAGGTATATATGTGTAAAAATTTATTCCTATTATTGTTGTTATTAACATCTGTGTCATGTGTAACTACTGACAAGGCAGCGAAGGATCAATCCTCTAGCTTGCCTCATAGTGTATCAGATTTAATAATGCCGGCAGGTTTTGATAATGCGTTTGCAATAAGAATTATCAATAAAGAGCCTGTTAAGTATGTAAAACCGTTAATAAGGATTATGCCCTTTGAAGTACCGGCCTCTTTTAAAAAGGCTATAAGAGATGAACAATTTAAAATGGATGCATTCTTAAAGAGTGAGATAGCCAAGACCGGGCGATATCAACTGCTTGGCAGTACAGACGATATAAATGCAGCAATAGAGGAGCAGAGAAAGTCAAGCAATGATTTCTTTGTTGAGGATAGCGGTGTAGAGATAGGTGGTCTTCTTGTTGCCGGTTTTGTGTTAACAGGGGGAGTCAGTCAGTCTTACCCGATAGTAACCCGTGTAGGCGGACATTTTTCACTAAAGGTATCAGTTGGTGTTTCTATCTCTGTAGTAGATGTAAACACAGGAAAGATAGCCTATACAAACAATATCAATGTTGAGAATGAAGAGATTCTAAATGTTACTTCTGAAGGAATGATAATCAGAGGTCCTACGAATCTGACAAATAGGCCAATCAATGCGATCGGAGCAACAGGAGCAGATATAGATCTCGGCCCGCAATATAGAATGGCTCTTGAAGAGGCAACAAAAAAAACGATCAGATATCTTGAAGAAAAACACCCAATAATGGGGGAGATTCTCGCTGTTAATAACAAAGAAATAATATCAACCGCCTCTGAAGAAAATGGGATAAAAGCAGGTGACTATATTTTTATTGTACGAGCCGGGTCTCCTTTAGTAGATTCATCAGGCAGACTTCTCGGGCTCTCTAAGACTATGATTGGTGCGGCACAGGTAACCTCTGTAGAGAACAATATGTCCACTGCTAAAATCGTGAAACTTAAGGATCAAGATGCAGGTGCCTCTGTTCATGATATAATTATAAGTCTCCCTGCAACAGCAGATTAAAAAATGGGGTAACTCTTGAATAGCTCTGAACATTTCTACACGCTGACTCCTCAGGTAATTATAAGTGCGGTTGAAAGAGAGGGCTATAGAACTACCGGCCTTTGCTGGAAACTGAACAGCCTTGAGAATAGAGTCTATGATCTTGAATTGGATGATGGCTCTCACATTGTTGTTAAGTTCTATAGACCGGGAAGGTGGACAGAAAGACAGATAAATGAAGAGCATGAATTCCTTTTTGACCTGGAATCTCAAGAGATCCCCGTATGTGTTCCAAACCGATTTATGGATGGAACGACACTTAAAAAAATTGATAATATCTTCTATGCGGTCTGGCCTAGAACAGGCGGAAGATGTGTTGATGAGTATAGTGATGAACAGATAGCAACAGTCGGACGGCTTCTTGGACGGATTCATTCAGTTGGAAAGTCCAAGGAGGCAGGTAGCCGTCTGGTTTTAGACAGTGCTAATCTGGGACTTAGGCCAATGCAGTTTTTACTGGACAACAAGATTATACCATCGCAGTTTGTTGATCGTTATAGATCATCCGTAGAGTCAATTTGCAGTATCTATGATAAGCACATTGCCGGAGTTCCGTTTCACAGAATCCATGGAGATTGTCATATCGGCAATCTTATCTACAGTAAAGATGGTTTTAGTTTTTTGGATTTTGATGATTTCTATATGGGACCTGCAGTACAGGACTTCTGGATGCTTGCAAACGGTATTAATAGTGGCACGAAGTCTCAACTTGAAATACTTATAGAGAATTACAGACTTTTTTGTGATTTTAATAATGAATGGCTTGACCTGATCGAACCGCTTAGAGCATTAAGATATATAAACTATGCAGCATGGATAGCAAAACGAAGAGATGACCCTGCATTTATTGATGCCTTCCCTCACTATGGGACAGATGAATACTGGTCAAATGAAACGGATGATCTTGAAAAAACGCTCTATGAAATAAAAACAGGTATTGCTCTAGGTTCTAAACATGAAACAGAGCAAACTACTAATGACACAGATGAAAAACTGACTAATAAAGATCTGTTCTGGGACTGGGAAGATTAACCTGCGTTATGCATCTTTACAAGAGAGTCGCCTCTTCCCATGTCAATTTTTTTGCCAATCGTCCCAACCCGACCGGTCAAACACCCGATACACTCAAAACCGCTCTCATCAATGCAGATTTTACCGGGATATAGAAGATAGTCTTTTTTATTCTTAACCGGTGTGATATTTGGCATTAGTACATTTGCACCGGCTGCCAACATTTTTTCTCTACCCTTTGAGTCTATCGTGCCTGCTGCAGTTGTTGCAGGTATATTTGCCCTGGGCAGTAATAGTCTTAGAAGTGCTGTCGCCCGAACAGCCAGATCAATAGTTGCCTCCTCTGCATCCTTTAGCGGTGTGAGATCATGAGGAATAAAAGGACCAACACCCACCATTTCCAGACCAAGGTTATGGCATAGAAGTGCATTGTTGATCCTGATCTCCTCAGTCTCATCAGGCAAACCAACCATATAGCCTGAACCGGTTTCAAACCCCAGGTCCTTTAACAACATTAATGTGTTAATTCTATTCTCAAGTGTTAGCCCCTCTCTAAGGCGACTGTGAATTTCAGGATCACTTACTTCAAAACGCATGAGATATCTATCGCAGCCTGCATCTTTTATTCTCTTAAACTCATCCTTTGATAGAATACCGCAACTTAGGGTAACAGCAGCCTTTCCCTCTGTTAAGCGTTTAATTTCCTGTATGAGTTCTGATAGCCGTTCTCCATTGTAGTATGGATCTTCGCCGCTCTGAAGTACAAAGGTCTTAAGACCGGCCTTATATCCATTTTCTACAATTGATGCGATCTCTTCAATACTTAGTCGAAATCTATTGACCTCACTGTTATCGCTTCTGATTCCACAGTAATGACAGTTCATAGAGCAGTAGTTTGAAAACTCAATAAGACCTCTAAGATAGACAGCATCGCCATAGTTTCTTCTACAGACCCTATCTGCTTCTCTAAATAACTCATCATCAGTAGCGTGTTTATAAAAATCAATTATCTCTTTTGTATTCATAGCTCTCCATAAGTGCCAACCTATACCAGGCTCCGTAAATCACCTGGCTTAAAGATATATATCCCGTGTTCCATTCTTGATCTGATTGATTGAATCTATCATTGTCTTTCTAATCTTATCTTCTCTAACTTCAGCTGTTAGCTCATCTACAAGCCTTAGCCCCTTTTCCTTAGTCTCAGGTGTTGCATAGTCAAGCAGATACTCTACAAATGTAAATACACCGTTAGGCATACAGAATTGTTTGATCAAGCCCGGCTTTGCAAGATCCATAAAGTCATTACCCACTCGTCCTTTTCTGTAACAGCCTGTGCAGAATGAAGGTATATATTTATCATCTATCAGACCTGATATAACCTCATCAAGTGATCTATGATCACCAAGCGAGAATTGACTCCCTGCAAGCGGATTTGACTCGCTCTTCTCGGCATATGCTCCAGGATTTGTTCGTGATCCGGCAGAGATCTGGCTAATACCGTAGTTAAATAGCTCCTTACGCATCTGCTCATTCTCTCTAGTAGATAGAATAATCCCTGTATACGGTAACGCAATCCTGATTATAGCAACTATTTTTTTAAACTGTTCATCGGTTACCTGATATGGAACCTTCTCTGTTAAAGGGGCACCCGCCGCAGGTTCAATTCTTGGTACACTCACAGTATGCGGCCCACAGCCAAACTTCTTCTCAAGGTGATTGGAATGTTCAATTATCGACAACACCTCAAATCTATAGTCTGCAAGACCAAACAGAACACCTATACCAACATCATCTATGCCGCCCTCCATAGCCCTATCCCTAACTGATAATCTGTATTCATAGTCAGCCTTCGGGCCTGACGGGTGGTATTCTTTATATAGAACCGGATCATAGGTTTCCTGAAAACAAGCATAGGTTCCTATACCGGCGGTTTTGAGTCTGGCAAAATCTGACACCTCCATTGGTGCAATTTCTACATTGATTCTTCTTATTGAACTCTCCCCCTCCTTAACAGAGTAGGCGGTCTTAATTGCATCAAGGAAATAGTCAAGCGGGTTCTCGGCAGATTCGCCGCATAGCATAAGAAGTCGTTTATGCCCCTCTTTTAACAGTGATGAAACCTCAGATTTGATCTCATCCATAGATAATACTCGTCTTTTAAGTGAAAGATTCTCTTTACGAAATCCGCAGTAGAGACAGTTGTTTGAACACTTATTACCTGTATAGAGCGGAGCAAATAGAACCAGTCGTCTACCATAGATCGTCTCTTTTACTGTATGTGCTGTCTCCATTATCATTTTAAGTTGAGCGGGGTCCTCTATTCTCAACAAGGCTGCAACATCTTTAAGACCAAGTCCTTTTAGTTTAAGTGCCTTGCTAATGATCTCTTTAACCTCTAAGTCAGTTGGGATAGGCCCGTTAACCAGCTCGTAGAGCTTGTCCCTATCGATAAATGTCTTGTCAGCAGATGATACTCCCTTCATTATTGACCTCCTTAAAGTCAGTGAGGACTGATTTAACCTTGACACCATTAAGCCTGCCGATCTTACCTGTAAGTGATCCTAGACGGTCAGTTGTCCCATCAACAATTAGGGATATAATAAATATACCCTTATCTCTCATCGGTAAGCCCTGTCTGGCTGAAATAATATCAGAATGTTCATGAAGTATGTCGTCTATCCGGTTGATCTCATCTTTTCTTTCAAGAAGAATTGCTACAACTCCGACCCTCTTCTCCATCAGTTACCCCTTAAAGTACTTCCTCTGGATAGGAAATTAGTTTTGAATCCTTGAACACCGGTTATAAATTAAAGCGGTTTTTCTCAGATAAGATATTGATAATATATTTAATTATTTTTGTAAAGAGAATTATTGTAAAGAGTTTTAGTTAATTTAAGTTTGACATTTTGATCATATTTCCATATAATATATTGTTCAGACATAATGAGCTGACCTGATTTAGGAAAGATTTATGAAATTTCAATGTTTTAACCCACATTATGTTTACAGATGGAGGAAGTAAGAAATGATCAAGAGGCTGGTAATATTCTTTTATATCCTTAGTCTTTTTTTAGTTTTTGGAGATGAATTTTCTGTTGACAAAATTATAAATCCGACACTAAATAACAGTCGTATATCCGACAATGCAGCCCTCTTTTCGGCTAATGAGATAGCAAAGATTGAACAATTAATTGACTCTATTGATGAGAAGTCTAAGTGTGAGATCGCTCTTGTTACTGTGAATAACCTCGGCGGTAAGGATATCTTTAGTGTATCACAGGAGATATTTGACAAATGGGGCATAGGGAAAAAAGGTCTTGATTCCGGTGTTTTAATTGTGATATCAATTGAGGATAGAGAATTTAGAACTCACACCGGCTACGGAGTTGAGGGTGATCTACCGGATGGTCTTCTTTTGAAGATGCAGGAACAGATCGCTATACCACATATAAAAAAAGGTGATTATTATACGGGTATTCTTTACTATATTGCTGAGATCGGAGCTATCCTTGAAAATAGCGACCTTGCAGAAAAATATATATCAAACATACCTGAAAAAAAAGAAAACAAACTAATTGTCTTTCTGATATTTCTAGCCGGTGGCTTAAGTACAATCTTCTTTTCAACAAAGAATGCAATCAGAGGCTATAAAGAGTATCTGAGCTTGAAAAAGAAGAAATATTCCTATAGTGAAATACTTGATCTATCAACCGGTAAGATCAATACAGCGAGATACACGGCCAGTCTTTTTTTTCTAACTCTTGGTTTTTTAGTTCTCGGCATACCATTCTCTGACTCAAAAAACCTATCCATTATCTTTGACTTCTCTATGCTTGCATTTGTCAGCCTACTATTGTTCTTTGTATTTTCAATAGTAAGAGTGTCAGCTGTCAAGGGGTCTATAGTTAAGAGATGGCGAAATGACCCGCGAAAATGTGACAAATGTGATGGACAAATGACAAAACTAAATGAAAAGATGGATAACGACCTGCTTTCCTTGAATCAAAGTAAAGAGGAAAACATCAGATCACTTGACTACGATGTCTGGTTATGTAAAAACTGCAACAATAAAACCATTGAAAAGTATAGAGGCAGAATGTATCATCTATATTCTACATGTAGTAAATGCAAGAGCCTCTCTCTAAAAAGAACAGGTTCCAAGGTAATCGTACATCCCACCTACGACTCAACCGGTACAAGAGAGAACTACAGTACCTGTGTAATATGCGGATTTAAAAAAACAGAGACCTCTACAATACCAAGATATGAAAGATCAACAACCGGAAGTTCAGGCGGTTTTTCAGGGTCAGGCGGTTCCGGAGGTTCCAGAAGTTTTGGTGGAGGCCGTTCCGGTGGTGGCGGCGCAACTTCAGGATGGTAAAAAGATATCAATGATTAATTATTTGTTATATTTAAGGTGAACTAGATGGATTTATTATCAATATTTGGAATTGCACTTGGCTTATCCATGGATGCATTTGCGGTCTCTATAACAAACGGTGTACTTATTAAGAATATGAAATTTCACCAGGGAGTGCTGATCGCCATTAGTTTTGGCTTTTTTCAATCACTTATGCCAATTATCGGATGGTTAACCGCGAGATTTATCTCTGGTTATTTAAGCAGATTCTCACATTGGATTGCATTTATACTTCTTGCTATAATCGGGATAAAAATGATATGGGAGTCAAGACAACTTGAAAATGATGAGGTTACTAATGATCGATGGAATTGCCTTAACCCTGTGACACTCTTCACATTGTCTATTGCAACCAGTATAGACGCACTTGCAGTTGGTGTAAGTTTTGGTGTCTTGAACTCAAAGATAGTATTACCTGTTATAATCATAGGGCTTGTTACATTTTTTATTTGCCTTATCGGTGTAAATCTAGGCAAAAAGATAGGGCATCTGTTCGAAAAAAAAATCGAGGTTTTTGGCGGTGTTGTTTTAATTCTAATAGGAATTAAAATATTAATCGAGGGCATTCTGAAGAATTACTAGCAAATTCTAATAATTTTTGATTAATACTTGACTTAATAGCAATTATTATCTATATATATGCTATATGAAAAGGAAAATACTGATAGTAGAGGACGAAAAATCTGTTGCCATCTATACAAAACACATTACCCAACAATGCGGCTATCAGGTAACAGATGTAGCTGATAGTTACGATTCTGTCTACAATTCAATTAAATCAAATCCACCGGAAATTATCCTTATGGATATATGTCTCGAGGAAGGGAAGGACGGCATCGAGATTGCCTCAGCAATCAGTAGTGAGTTTGATATCCCTGTAATATTTGTATCAGCACTTTCCGATGATCTAACAATACACAGAGCTAAACTTGTGAATCCCTATGGCTACCTAACAAAACCGGTACAATCATCTGATCTAAAAAACGCAATTGAAATCTCTCTATATAAATATGAATATGAAAAAAAATTACGAACTCTTGAAAAAATCAGCATGGAAAATGAGATAGAATTAATTCGACATCAACGGCTTGCATCTCTCGGTGTACTCTCAGCCTCAATTGCTCATGAGATCAGGCAACCCTTACATGTTATTAAGATCATCTCTGATTCGCTTATATATCAGATTGAACACAATATTGAAGATTCGGATACAACTATATCAAAGATCGATTCATTACAAAAAATATCATCTAGCTGTGATAGGATAAGTAAAATTATATCAGAGATGCAGAATATGATTAAACGGACAGATAAAGATGATAGAGAGATCGACCTTAATATTGAGATTCGGAAAATTGTAGATCTCTATTCACATAAACTAAACAACCGGGACATTCAGTTTGAATGTAATCTTGAACACTTAATTAGTAAGTTGAAATTCTCATCTGTACAATTTGAACAGGTCATCACAAATCTCATCAACAATGCTCTCGATGCATTAGGTGATTCTGATAAACCGGATAAATTTATCAAGATATCAACCGTTCAGAATGCTGATTCTATTATTATATCAATTTCAGATAATGGAACAGGTATTAAGGATGAAATAAGAGAACTTATATTTGATCCAATGTTTACAACTAAGACAACCCGTGATTCAATGGGGTTGGGACTATTTGTAACAGCCTCTATTCTTGAATCAAGAAAGGGCACTATTAAACACTTTAACAATAACTATGGCGGGTCTACATTCGAAGTACTTTTAAAAAGGAATTAACATTAAGGAACATATTTAATGAATATACTAATAATTGATGATGACAGGGAGTGCTGCGAAGCTCTTGAATCGTTTATTAAAATGATAAAAGGTTGTGTTACTTACAAAACCTCAAGCGTTATAAATGCACTGTCAATTATTAAATCTAATGACATTGACATAATATTCTCAGATGTAGAGATGCCTGATCTAACAGGTCTCGACTTAATAAATCTTACTAAGAAGAACAAACGAAAGGCAGAAATAATTCTCATATCCGGAAAACAGGATGTAATTAGCTCTATAAATGCCCTGGAGCTAGGTATCTATGACTTTTTGGTTAAGCCTGTTGACATCTATACAATAGAAAAAATTATTCATAACATTTCAAGTTATAGAAAGATAGAAAAAGATGTAACAACAATTCTTGAAAATATCAATCATTATCCGGATGAAAAAAAAATCGACATTAGCTCTATCAACTGTGATTTAATTAATCAACAAATTGAGTATGGCGGTATCGCAATCTACTCTGAACCATTAAAACTAATCTATAATAAACTCTCAAAACTCATTAACTATGATGAATATCCTGTACTGATAGAAGGGGAAAGCGGCGTAGGAAAAGAAGCAGCAGCAAGATATATTCATTTCAATGGTCATCCAAATGAAAAACCATTTGTAGCGGTTAATTGTGCAGCAATCCCTACAGAGCTATTTGAGTCGGAGTTATTCGGTTATTCAAAGGGTGCATTTACCGGAGCTAAGAGTGAAGGAAATGAGGGTTTTATAAAATCAGCTAAGGGGGGAACACTTTTTCTTGATGAAATCACTGAAGTTCCACTTGAGCTTCAGGCAAAACTATTACGAGTTATACAGGAAGGTGAATTTTACAAAGTTGGCGGTAGGACAAAGGAATCAGTTGAATGCAGGCTGGTATTTGCCTCAAATAGAAACACAGAGGAGCTTGTAGAGAATGGGCATTTTCGTAAGGACCTTTACTATAGAATTAGTCCATTCAAAGTTCAGATCCCCCCACTTAGAGAGACAATTAATGCAATCATTCCATTAATAGTAAATTTTATTAATGAACAAAACAACAAGCATAGTAAATCGGTAACCCATATTGAGGCAGGTTTCTTAAAACGAAGCATACTATATCCGTGGCCGGGAAATGTCCGGGAACTGCAATGGTTTATAAAAAAAATTATACTATTTATCGAGAACGAAACAATATCAACAGATCATTTTGATCTATCCATAAAACCACCTGATCTTCAGCCGATCAACTACTGCTCAATAGAGAACTTCGTTTTACCGGAAACTCCATTTAATCTCGAATTATTTAACCAAACTATAGTAGAGCTTGCATTAGACAGATTTAATGGAAATAAAACCAGAGCTGCTGAATTTCTTGGACTAACAAGAATGCAGATGTATAAAAGATTTAAGATAAAATAATTTTCTCAAACACAGCCCAGCCGTTGCATAAGACACGCCAACCTGTTTCTTTTGCAACACGACTTCCAATTCAAAAACCCTTAATTTTCAATGTAAACAAAATTCGGCCTGTTTTTTAGTAAATATTACTTGGCACGAATAATGCTAAGCGTCCTAGCTATTGACATTCTTTTAACCAGGCAAGAATAATGGCACTTCGTTATTGGGCTCCTTATTTAGCTAAGGCTATTTTGTAGATTTAATTTACTGTGTATGTAAAAAAATGCGTTACCATAATCCCAGGAGGCTGTTTTGAAGTACAATATATTAATAGTCCGTATCAAAAAAAAATAATTAGTTGACAGATAGCGAAATGAGGGGGAAAGATGAAAATAATATTTATTGATGATGAAAACATAATCCTCGAATTCTATAAATGTTTTATGACCGGAAAAGAACACTTCTCTGTATTTGAGTCTAATTCAAAAAAAGCACTAAAAACACTAACTGAAGAAGAGTTTGACATTGCAGTTATTGATTATAAAATGCCTGAGATATCGGGCGTTGAACTAATCAACAAGGCACGAGAAATCGGAGTATCAACAGAATTTATTATTGTATCCTGCGTTGTGGCCTATGAAGATATTAGACCACTATTAACCAAAGAGATTGCGGGATTCTTTAGCAAACCACTTGATAGAGATAAATTCTTTGATCTTATTAAGATAATCTCAGACCGTACAAATAAAATAAAAAATACTGCCGGTAATATTAATACAGTCGCCTCGGAGCTTACAGAATTAATTAAAGATCATAATATTAAGTTATTTGATCCTTCCTGATGATTTGTCCGTAATACTACAGATACTTGAATTTGAAATTTTAATAGAAATTTTAATAGGAGAGAATAGATGGAATATTCAATCGATGAAAGCTGTGTCAAAATTAAACTCGCTATTAGTTATGACCAATCAAATATTAAAACAGATGTAAAGCTATTAATGGACACATTAAATTCTATAAAAAAACCAAGATCAATAATAATAGATCTAAGTCAGATGCAAAAAGTTGAATTAAATTATTTTCACCTAATTACAACCCTGGAAAACTTCTGTAATAACAATAGGATAACATTTAGCCTTACAGGTTTCAATCAAATAATTTAGAGGCTCTCGCAAAAATTCAAAATTTATTTTTGCAAAAGCCTCTTTAAATAGTCTTGAAATAGTCTTGCAAAAATCGATATATATGTTAAAACTCCTCTAATGAAAATTTCAACCACAGATTTTGAATTTTCAACCACACATTGCCGGTTAGATGAGGAATAATTAGGATGTCATTAGAAACAACAATCTCAAAGCGGATAGGAAAGGCTATTTTTAACTACAAGATGATCGAGGAGGGTGATAAAATACTAGTTGCAGTTTCAGGCGGCAAGGACTCTGTCACCCTTCTAAATGACCTTGTAAAAAGACAACGATCGTTCCCTATCAAGTACACTCTGGTTGCCGTTCACATTCAGACCGACTTCTGCACCTGCTGTGATAAGAACAAACTTGCCGAATACTTTGAGTCACTCGGAGTAGAATATATTATCAAGGATGTCGGTGTAATCAAGAGACTAAAACCGGGATTTAAGATGAACTGTTACTGGTGTTCTAATCAGAGACGCCTTGAACTTATGAAGATCGCCGGTGAGATCGGTGCCTCTAAGGTTGCACTGGGACACCATCTTGATGACATAGCCGAAACACTTCTAATGAACATCTGCTTTAAAGGTGAAATCGCCGGTATGCTGCCGAAATTTAAATATGATAAATTCGGCGGGATCATTATCCGCCCGCTTGCCTATGTAAAAGAGGAATTGATCATAAAACTTGCAAATGAGAAAGGGACAAAACAGCTTGTCTGTACTTGCCCCTATGGTAAAAATTCCAGCCGTAAATCGGTGAGATCCCAGATATCGGAACTTGCCAAGATAGACCCCTCGATTAGAGAAAACATCTTAAAATCAATGCATAATGTAAAAGATGGATTTCTCCTTGATCCGGCACTTAAAAAAGAGGATGACAAATAAATTCACCCTCTTTAGATTATTTTTTTAACATCTTTCGGCCATAGTCAAATGCCTCGAGGTTTTTCTCATAGGTGCCTTTTGGAACCAGCTCCTCCATTGCACTCTTGAAGGCCTCAATATCAATATCTATAAAGTTTGATATAACGCCAAGCAGCGATACATTGAGGGATTTTGGGGCATTTACCTCATCAAATATCTTCTGAGTATCAATATAGTAAAGTGAATCATACTTTGATTTAAGATCATTGATGATCCCCTCCGGATAGACAGCTACCTCCTGAGGTAAAATCCTTGTATCTGCAATAATAACTTTCGTCTTTGGATTTGTATAACTAAGCCACCTTGTGGTCTCCATCTCTTCAAGCGACAATAGAATGTCAGCCTTACCAAGCGGGATAACCGGTGAGTACACCTTAGAACCATACCTAACATGACTAAAAACTGAACCACCCCTCTGACTCATTCCATGAATTTCACTCTTCTTAGCATCAAAACCCGAATTTATTGCAGCCTGTGAGAGAATATCACTGGCAAGAATCGTCCCCTGCCCTCCCACACCAACTATTAATACATTAAATATATTATCCAAAATATTCTCCTTAATAATTATGATTGTTTTGCTTTTCTTCTGTTATTGATTATACAGACTCCCTTAACAACCATTAGTGAAAGTTTGTTTGAATCAAGAAGCCCCTGTATTATCCCCTTGATATTTTTTTCCTTATAGGCATCGATCATCACAAAGTTATCAGAGCCTATACCAACCGCCTGTGCAAGTTTCTCGTAGTCCAGCACAAATGTATCATCGCCCTGAAGTGTCTTACCGGAAAATGGATTTGGCTGCATACCGGTCATAGCGGTAGTGCCGTTATCAAGTACAATTATTAACGAGTGCCTTCGATTGTAGGCGGCATTTATAAGACCATTTATACCTGAGTGAGCAAATGTAGAATCCCCGATAACAGCAACAACATTGTTCTTGTAGTTATCTGCAAGTCCAATCTCCAACCCTTGAGCAACTGTTACACTGGCACCCATATCAACGCAGATGTCCATAGCCGAGAATGGCGGAAGTGAACCAAGCGTATAGCAACCGATGTCCCCACTGACTATCAGATTCATATCCTTAAAGGCCTGAAAAACAGGTCTGTGAGGGCACCCCTGACACAATGAAGGCGGTCGTCCCGGAATGCTGATCGATGATGCTATTGTACTTCGATCTGTTACGCCTGTAACAGCATCGGCAATTGTATCAGGCGAGAACTCGCCAAGGATAGAGAGGAGATTTTTACCCTCACATTTTACACCCAGGGCCTTCACCTGAGTCTCAATAACCGGATCAAGCTCCTCTACAACAAAGAGTCTCTTAACCTTTGATGCAAAATCCGTGATTGTTTTCAATGGAATTGGGTTAACCACACCAAGTTTTAAGATTGAGGCATCTGGAAATACCTCTTTAATGTAGGTATATGCAATCCCAGAAGTTATAAAACCGATTTCCTTTCTGTTTAATTCTTGCCTGTTTATTGAAATTGACTCAACAGCCTCTCTAAGTTTGGCCTCTCTCTTTTCAACCTCTATATGCCTTGCTCTTGCATAGGCAGGAATCATAACAAATTTCTTCTGATTTCTTATAAATTCCTTAGGTACAGGAACGGTTGTATTTTTTTCATCATCATTTACAAGACTCTTTGAATGTGAAATCCTGGTAGTAGAACGCAATAGAACCGGAGTATCATATCTCTCGCTAAGCTCAAACGCCAGCCTTGTATAATCGTAGGCCTCCTGAGAGTCTGATGGTTCAAGCATTAGCAGTTTTGCTGCAATTGCATAGTGCCTTGAGTCCTGCTCATTCTGTGATGAATGCATTGCAGGATCATCTGCTACAAGGATCACCAGTCCGCCATTTACACCTATATAGGATTGAGTAAAAAGTGGGTCTGCAGCGACATTCATACCTACATGCTTCATAGTTACAAGCGTCCTTCTGCCGGCAAGAGAGGAGCCGATTGCAACTTCAAGTGATGTCTTTTCATTAGTAGACCACTCTGTATAGACGGATGGGTACTTTGAGAACTCCTGCATAGTCTCTGTCGATGGTGTTCCCGGATAGGCGGTGCCGACTGTAGCACCCGCCCTATATGCACCAAGTGCTATCGCCTCATTTCCTGATAGTAATAATTTTTTCATTTTATTATCCTGTCCTAGTTAATATTAGCGTGGATTTTATAATATTTATATTTCATAGTCAAGTTCAATCAGATAATTGACAGTATAATTGACATTATAATTACAAAAGATTTCCAAATATTTTTCTAAAAATATAAGTTGAAATAAAGAGATTAAAATATTATAATGTTTTTTCATACATAAGTATCATGAATTCTAACTAAATTGGAAAAATAGATGTCAATGAGTAGCGTTTCGGAGTTTTTTACATATCTTAAGCATATAATCCTTGGAGATAATGAGGCATTAGCTAAATTTAGACAACTTAATGATATCTATAAAGTGTTTAAGCCAAGTAAATACAGGTATCTAACTAAGGATAAATACATAACAGCACTCTTTGTTCAAAAGATGTTTTCTATGTTCGAACAATTTGAAAAATTTAAGTCGGTAATAGAGACAACAATCTTTGCCTCTGATGAAAAGAAGAGTCAACTATACCTAAACTACTTGATTGAAGCAAACTTGAGCGAGGAAGCAAAAAATAAGGGTGATAGATTTTTAAGGGAGTTCATGCTTCAAAAAATGAAGGAATCAGAGAATCCATCCAAGTCTATGAAGGTTATAGAGGATGAATATAATCTGTATAAAAACAATTTTACCAAGGCAAATATGCCGCGGTTTGAGACCGAATACAACCTTCTCTATAAACTGTACAACCTATCAACTTTTAATTTTGATCTTTTCTTCTCAAAGTTTGACCCATATTTTAATAAAACTAAGGCTCCTGCATATAATCCTGTCAGCGGAAGGGAGGTTGTTAACGATCTAAAGGATCTCTATTTCTTAATCGGCTCACTTCCTACTAAGTCAGATGTTTCAGGCATGCTCACCAAACTTTATGAACGGATATCAGAAAGTGATGCAAAAAGATTTGGAAAAGTCGCAAATCAGGCAATAGAGGCGATATATAAACTCTGTGCAGATGAACTCAACCCGCAAAAGATCCTCTCTATGTGTAAATATATCGAGGAAAAACCTAAACTATCAATCGGCATTGAAATAAAACCGATGAGCATTCTTGATAAATATCGAAAGGACCTGGATGAACGATTTACTAAGAATAAAGAATTTGTACTTCAACGCGTTTCTGAGGAAACGATCTATATGGAGATACAGCAGCTATTCAACGGAAAACCATTATTGCAGTTAAAAAACTACACAGAGGAGATGATAGGCGATATGGAGGCCACAGGAATAATGGGGCTAGAAGGGATACAGCCGTTTAAGATAACCAAGACATTTATCTATGAGATGTACGAAAAAGAATTTAAGAACACAATCAACTCGCTTATAATCGAGAGTTTCTTTAATGATAAATCCTATCAGACCAAATTCTCTGATAGATTCTTTGCGGCAAATGAGCTTGCCAACTATATCGCAGAGGTTGAAACATCAATTGGTGAAACAGGTGCAAACTCGTTTATGAAACTTCATTCTCACATAAAGAGCTACAAGATCAACAACAACAAGTCAATTGAGATCAAGATAACTAAGATGATAGAGTCCATAAATGAAAAAATGAGAGAATCAAACAAGCGATGTGCAGAGCTTCTCTATGGGCTTGGGGTACACCTCTATGAATCACTACAAGATTTTAAGAGTCCTAAGCCTATCAACATTACAAATATGAAGACTATTAAGGGTGGTGGCAACAAGGAATTCATAACAGCAGTGGTTAATATATACAATCTTATATCTAAGTACCTCAAGATAATGAAAAATTATGTCGCCCTGGATACAAAGAAAAACGGCTAAAAAAGATCTTGAGTATTAAAGTGCTTTAACCCATATTCAAAAAAAAGTAAAAAAATTCCAAAATAGCTTTTATTGAAGTGAACTACAATAAAAGGATAGTTTCCCTATTTGAAATGATCTCATTTTCAGTCATATTAAAGATAGCTTGATTTTTTATGATCTTCTCTGTACTCCAATCCCACCATTTTATTGTTTCTAGTATGTCGATTGTTTCCTGCTTAAACCTGCTTTTAATCACCCTAGCCGGATTACCTGCGGCAATTGAGTATGGCGGTATTGATTTTGTTACTATGCTTCCTGCACCAATTACACACCCTCTCCCAATTGTAATCCCTGAAAGTATAACGCAGTTAGTGCCAATCCATACATCCTCACCAATAGTAATATCACCCTTGGAGATAATGTCGTCTGTAACAGGCCTTTTAAAAATATTTTTATTAAGATAAAAAGTACTTATCTTATCATACCTATGGTAGAACTCTTGAATAGTTGTGTTTGCTGCTATAGAAGTAAAACTGCCGATAATTATTTTATTAATCTTCGACAAAAGTTTTGTTGAGGGGCCATTGATCGCAACATGTCTGCCGATTTCAATATTCCCGTAACAAAGAGGTTTAGAAATAAACTTTACCCCTTCGCTTAACTTTATCTCTCTTGTAAGTGTTGCACCATCTATAACCACACCATTAATATTACCTCTCTGATTGAGGAGCAACTTAAATGGAATGTATCCGTCAAATATGTGCCTTACATCAACCCTCTTAAAAAAAGCGATTATAATCATCAGAAAGTTGTTAACTAATTTTTTCATCATTATCATCCTCAATTACTTCCAAATTTTTTTTAAAATTATCTTCATAGGACATACTAAAGAAATACTCAGGATCAATATTAACGACCGGCACCCTAGATAGATCAAGTTCATCCTCCAAGTCATATAGTAATACATAATTATTATCAATTAACGATTGCATATACTCATAACCTGATATTTTTAAAATAACAGTCTTACACATTAATGCCATACCTTCAAAAAGTGCTGTCGAATTCACACCTATCTGAAACTCAGATTCTGCCTGAAGTTGATAGAGGGACGGCATATCCGAATCAACAACCTCAAGGAGGCCCTTATTATGTAGTTCATAGATGTCAGGGTAAGAATTCTTCCAGATCAAATATTGAGCAGGATGAAGTTTAAAAGTAACTTTATATTTTTCACCATATTCAGCAATAATTTTTCTTGTAAACCCTTCAATTTTGTTACCAACATTATCTTGTGAGATAATAAGTATCTTCTTTTGTTTATTTACAACAATTGACTTTAGACTCTCAGATAAATAGGGGAAACCTAATACCAATTGCCGTACCTTTGGAATTGGAAATTCTGTGCATTCTAACCAGAACTTACCAAATCCTAAGAAATAATCAGGAAAAGACACCTTTTTTAACCCATTTGGAAAGGAATAACCCAGATGATATCTATTCAAGACACCATGTTGAATTTCAACAGTCTTAATACCGATAGATTTTGCAGCTTCAATAAGATTTTCCTTATCATAGCTACAAACTAGAAATATTATTCTTGGCTTTAGATGTTTTAATAAGGCACAATAGATACCCAAGGAACATTCTCGTAAACGGATTTCAGATCCAAACAGCTCTCGTAAACTAATATTTATATTAAAGAGATTCATTATTTCGCGTTCAATTATATTTATCTTTGAGAGATCCTTATTATCAATAATTACTTTACAAAATTTCTTTCTAATATTTATGATAGTTTCAATAAAATCAAAAAAAAACAAACTTTCCGTCCTTGAAGGTCTTAGGTGTTTACCGTCATATTTTGCCTCTATGCACATCGGATTACCGGCTCTCATCAACTCAACTAGTGGGTCTGTGTATATATCATCAAATAATCCACGGCTATTTATTTTTCTTCTCTGATTTGATATAAAAAGATACTCTGGCTTTCTAAAAGAAAAAAAAGGATTTCCGACAAAGAAATAGTAAAAACAACTAATTAGCTTTTTAAACACCCTAAAAATCTTATTCTCTGGCTTATACTTAATATGTGCTAAATCATCAAGGTCTAACTTTATTAGGATAATCTTAAACACCCTAAACCTTATCCGCTCCCATATCTTTGAAATTAATGAATACCCATCCAACAGCCTTAATCGGACTTCCATATCAATGAGGGTTTCGGCCGCATCCCTAAAAGTCCGGATTTTTTCATTCACCATTATTAACCTCTTAACATTTTAAGCAAGCATCCTCTATATAACTTAGCCCACGATAGAAATTATTCTCAAAATTATCATCAAAAAAATAATCACTGCCAAAAGCTGTTTCAGCCAAGCTAACTATATCTAATGGATTGTCAATATCATACAAATAACCCAAACCTTTTTCAATGAGTGATTCCATATATTCAAATCCATGTGTTCTTACAATCAGAGTTTTACAACCAAGTGCCAAGCCCTCATATATTGCAGTAGAATTAACCCCTATCTGATATTCTGATTGTGCTTGAATCTCATAGAGAGAAACCGATATACTGTCTACAACTTCCACTTCTTTATTGATCTGAGCTCTCACTAACTCCGGATAAAAATCACGCCAATGTGCAATCTCTTTAGGGTGCAACTTATATATGATTCTATAGTCGTCTCCATACTTCTTATACAACTTTTGTGCCACTTTAACTAAAACTGAGCCTGCGTTTGGCTGTGAAAGGATCACGATCTGCCTCTTTTTGTCAATTTTTAATTTCTTAAGTGAGCTAGTCAGATATGGATATCCTATTACTATCAATCTATCCTCATTAACTGGAAATTCTGTAGATTCAATCCAGTGTTTGCCAAAACTAAAGAAATAATCAGGAAATGAAATTTTCTTTAAGTTATTTGGAAAAGAATAACCCAAATGATATTTATTAAGTACACCATGTTGAACCTCTACTGTGTTAATCCCCATTAGTCTTGCAGCTTCAATTATATTTTCCTTACCATAACTACAAACAAGAAATAATACATTTGGTTTTAAGTGCTTAAATAACGCTCTGTAGACTAAAATTGAATATTTACGATAGCTTATCTCATTTTTATATACTTCCAAAATTGATATTCTAATACCAAACACTCTTAAAATTTCAGACTCTACACAATTAATTTTTTCAGCCTCTTCTGTACTTAATACAATTTTGTGAAATTTTCTTAATAACAATATCAATTGATTAATAAAATCAAGATACTGCAAATTCTTTGTCAAAGTAGGCTTTAAATGAATATTATTCATTGCTCCTTCCAAGCATAGAACAGAACCAATTGAATCATTATTTTCAATACAGGCTACTAGATTGTCCGTATATATATCATCATAGAACCCTTCATCATTAAGTCGTCTTCTAGGATTTGAAATAAAAAGATACTTAGGTTTTGATAAATAAAAGAATGGGTTTTTGTAAAATATTGATTTAAAAAAATCAGCTATCCAACTAATGAAACTACTATTACCTGAATAATTTCTTTCCAACATGAGAGACGACTCGTCAAGCTCCAACTTTTTTAAAAGCTCTCTGTGAAACCAAAACCTTATCCGTTCCCATATCTTTGAAAATTCGGATTGCCCATCCAACAAACCTAATCTGACTTCCATATCAATTAAAGTGTCGGTTGCATCCTTAAAGCTCCAAGTTTTATCATTCGCCATTATAGCCCCAATATATAAATTAATTCAATCTCTTAAATCCGCCGTGACAGATAGGACCTTTCAACATTTTCTCTGTAGTTTTTTCTACAATTGACTTACTTATTATCTCAAAAGTTTCATCAACAGCTCTCTCATATTTATCGATATGCTCTTTCTTATGTGCATATGATATGTAGAATGAGGTTGAGGCAAGAAAACCTTTCTCCAGCATGATCTGAGTAAATATAGTCTTAAATAATAACGGATTATCGTATTTGAAACCGAAGTGTCCAAGCGGGTAGATCCCCCCCATGTCGATAATAATATTATGTTTCTCTCCATACTTTTTCCATATATCAAACACCCGTTTTCCTGTGTTTATCAGGTGTTCAGAAACATTATTCTCAATAAACTTCCTAATGGTTGCTATAGCGGCAGTAGGCCCGATCCTATCAGTCCAGAATGTACTTGATATAAACGAATCCTGTGCGGCATTCATAACGCTTGAGCGGCCAAGCACTATCCCCATTGGAAAACCGTTGCTGACAGCCTTTGCAAAGACCGCTATATCAGGTTCAATACCATATTTTAGGTGTGCACCACCATTATTCAGACGGAATCCGGCAGTTATCTCGTCAACGACAAGGACACAGTTTTCCTGTTTTCTTATCTCATTTATAGCATCAACAAACTCTTTCTGCGGTTCATCATTTCTAATCGACTCCATAACGATTATACCGATGTTACCCTTGTGCTGTTTGCAAAGTTCAAGAAATTCATCTCTATTGTTGTAGCTGAATGGGTAGGCTGACCCCTTCAACGCTCTCGGTGTACCTGTCGGGCTTAGGCCGGGGAGGAGATGCCCGTCAAGTGCATTGTTCTCTCCAATATTTGCAGCGAGGTACCAATCATGCCAACCATGATAACCGCAGAAAAGAACAACATCTTTATGTGTCTTTGCCCGAGCTATCCGCACAGCGACACTCATAGCCTCGCCGCCGGATCTTGTATATCTTGCCATCTCTGCCCATGGGTGGGTTTTTATAAGAAGTTCGGCCAGTTCAACCTCTTCAGGAGCATTGAGTGTATTCATGCTTCCCTTATCGATTGCATTTTTAACGGCGGCATTTACATCTCTATCTGCATAACCGAGAACACATGATCCGATCCCCATAAATGACGCATCGATATATCTTTTACCGTCCAGGTCGGTTACCTCACACCCCTCTGCTTTTTCGTAGTAACTTGGCCACTGATCCGGCAGAAACATCTCCGGCCGTTTAGAAAGCAGCTGAGTGCCTCCCGGTATCATAGTTTTTGCTTTTTTATAAAGATCTTGCCCTTTGCCCATTATTTACTCCCTTTAAGTTATAACTGTTTATCATTTACCAGTGATTTAGCGTACCCTTCATTACGCATGATATGATTATTTATCATTTCTAATTCAGGATGCTCTTTGAGGTAATCCAAGATCATATCGATACCGAAAAGAGGATTTGACTTATAGAGTGCTTTGTAAACCTTAGATATAAACTCCAAGTCTTCTTGATTATCGAGTGTCCATCTTTTCTGCGAAAGATTTTGGGTGTACGACACTGAACCGTGTGTAAAAATATCGTTGTGTTTTCTTATATATGGGGTGACATGTTCCCGCTCCGATGTTAGAGTTGCATTTGACCACGCCTTTTCTAACGCACTATATTTAAAAACCTCAACATCCTCGCCGTCAGGGTAGGTCTCAGAGAATGTGTTTGAAGTATAATCATGCCCATTGTTAAGGTGTTCATCTATAACAAGATCGATAACCGCCGGATCCATCAGCGGACAATCCGCCGTTATTCTAACAACATGATCGGGATTAAACAGCTTTGCCGCCTGATAGAATCTATCGAGTACATCATCCTCTGAGCCGACAAAAACCTGTATCTTTTTCTTGGCACAAAGCTCTACAAGGGGGAGGTTGTTTTGATCTATTGAGGTTGCAACAACAACTTTATCAACTTTTTTGGCCATAAGCACTCTGTCAACAACCCGCTCTATTACAGGTTTCCCTTCAAGATCAATAAGTACCTTGCCGGGAAGTCTTGTTGACCCCATTCTTGCCTGAATAATCGCTAAAACCATATCCTATCCTTTTTTGTTCCAATTAATTTTTGTTCAAATTAATTTTTTTTCCAATTAAATGGAAGTAAAACATCCTCATCGGTCTCTCTAACAAACTCAAGACTCTCAATTACAGGTTTAATCTTCGCTGCTTCATTTAGCTCTTTTATATTTTCTTTAAGCTGAGTTACGGTGTCGACACCGATAACAATGCGATCAATATATCTGTTTAATGCTGCAAAATTAAGGCATACCGAGGAGACAGAGGTGTTCAGATCAGCTGCCGTTTTATGGATAAATGAGATTTTATCTTTTATCTTAGTAAACAGACCTGTAAGTTGATCCGGTTTCTTAAATACAAGCCCCTGCAGAAAAACCGATCTAACATAAATCTCTACACCGAGTTCCTTGAGTTTTGGAAAATACGGTTCAAATCTTCTGTCAAATAGATTATATGGGATCTGAATGATATCAAATATGTAGTTGTTTTCTATGAGATAGTCAAGCTCATGCGGATAATAGAGAGAAAAACCGATCTTTCTGATAAAACCTTCATTTTTAAGCCTCTTCATATCTTCAAAGATCTCTTTATTTGATGCAAAGAAGCTGAAATTATGAACCATGTAACCGTAGATCTTATCTGTTTTTAACCGTTCAAGTGACTGTCTAAGTATGGTTTGAGTCGTGAGTTTGTTTTCAGGAATCTTTGTGATTATATCAAATCTGCCCGGATAGATACTGTTGTATTCGCCAAGCACAGACTCACTGTTTCCATATGCGTATGATGTATCAAGCGATCTGACTCCGGATTGATACGCATAGTCAAGTATTGCAGAGACCTCATCAGGTTTAACTTGACCGGCTGAATTGTTAATCCCATAGTCTAATCCAAATTGAACAGTTCCAAGGGTTATCTTACCGGATAGATTTTCGCCTGTCATTTTACAGTCTCTATAATAGAACGGATAACATATTCTACATCATCATCTGTCATCTTAGGATAGAGCGGGATACTCAGAGCTTTCTTGTAGTAATCCTCAGCTATAGGATAATCGCCCTGTTTATATCCAGATGTCCTCTGATAGTATGGTTGAGTATGAACAGGGATATAGTGAACCTGCGTTCCTATGTTTTTACCTTTTAAATGTAACATCAATTCGTTTCGTGTGACGCCGAGTCTATCAAAGTCGATCATAAGCACATACAGGTGAAATGCGGACACTACTCCGGTTTGTTCATATGGAATGGTAACTAGCTTAAGATCTGCAAATGCCTCATTGTACCTTCTAACTATCTCTCGTCGCCTTTTGACAAAGTTATCGAGTTTTTTTAACTGTGTCACGCCGAGAGCGGCCTGTATGTCGGTGATTCTATAGTTGTAACCAAGCTCCTGCATCTCATAGTACCAGACGCCGTGGTTCTGTTGAAGTAGTGCGGGGTCTCTTGTGATCCCATGGCTTCTAAAGAGCTTCAGTTTCTCATAGAGTTCCCTTGAATTGGTCGTTACAGCTCCCCCCTCACCGGTTGTCATAGTCTTTACAGGGTGGAATGAAAAACTTGTCATATCAGAGTATCTGCAGTTACCAACCATGGTTCCATCTGCGTATCGCGAGCCGATAGCATGTGCCGCATCCTCTATTACGAACAGACTGTGTTTCTTAGCGATTTGGTTGATCTGCTCCATATCGCACGGTTGACCTGCAAAATGAACCGGAATTATCAGTCTTGTTTTATCTGAGATTTTTTTTAATATCTCTTTCGGATTAATATTGTAGGTTTTGGGGTCAATATCAGCAAAAACAGGCCTTATCCCATTATATGCCATGCAGTTTGATGATGCAACAAAAGTATTCGGGCTTGTTATCGCCTCGGCATTTTGCTCAATATTTAGTGATGCAACCGCACAGTGAAGTGTCGCCGTACCGTTAGCAAATGCAACAGCGTATTTTGCCCCTGTATAATCACATAGAGCCTTTTCAAACTCTTCAACTTTTGGCCCTTGTGTGAGAAAGTCAGATCTTAGTGTTTCAACCACAGCTGATATATCATCCTCATCTATTTGTTGTTTTCCGTAGGATAAAAATTCGATAGGCTTATAGTTTTTATTGTAAGACATATTTTACCTTGATTATTTTATATTTTTTAATATCATTGTATATATCAAAATAACAGGTATTTATCAATATGATTTGGATATAATCTTTGGAAAATCTTGATCGATTATGTACTCATCTGTTACGGAGCCTTGATTAAAAAAAATCCGATGGAGGAGAGTTTTAGATTTATGAAAGTGTAACAAGATAATTTCTCGCGGAGGAGACTCAGTCATTACAATTTTTATAAATATAATAATGAATTATCAATAAAGGTATTTTTAAATAAATGGAAAAAAATTATTTAGAAACTCGACTGATAAAATTAAAACAACTGTTGTTGAGTTTTTAACATCAAAGTTATCGCTTTGTACTATCTATCTATACGGTTCAATTTTGACTGATAGATTTCATGAGTTAAGCGATGTGAATATAGCAATTATACAGACATAATTACAAAGTAATTAAAGTGGAAATTCTAAAAGACATTATTGAAAAAAAACTAATAGATTTTAAACGATATACTGAATCAATCTTACCTATGTTGATCAACGCAGAAAATAACGACAAATGAGATTGTCAAATTTATAATGATGCCGCAGATCGCAGATACACGCATTCATAAGAATTTCTATTGATAATATTCAGTATTTTTGATATATAATTAATTGGAGTCTTTAATGGATGTAAATAATCCGCATGATGTTTTTTTATTGAAAACTTCTCTAAAAAAGAGATAGCCGCCTCATTTATTAAGGGTGCTTTTCCTAAAGATTTACTAAAAAACATTGACCTTGCAACACTCCAAATTGACAACAATACTTATTCAGATGAGGGGCTGAAAAAGTATTTTTCCGATATTGTGTATAACTGTAAATACAAAGAACTTGATATAAAGATCTCGTTATTGTTTGAACATAAAAGTTTTATTCTTGATTATCCGTTTAAACAAATATTAAAATACATAATTAATATATGGGATTATGAAGAAAAACAAAAAAAAGATATTGTTCCTGTAATACCTATAATATTCTATCATGGTGAAAAAAAGTGGGAATACAAAAATATTTATGAGTATTTTCCTCAGATGGATGAAGTGCTTAAAGATTTTATGCCCGGCTTTGATTATATTTTAACTGATATGAGTTGTTATACAAATGAGCGGATACAGGAAATATTTGATAATGAACTTTTAAAAGTGTTTTTGTTAATTATGAAAAATATTTTCAACGAAGATGAACTTAAGAAAAACCTTGAAAAGTTTTTAACTATTGGACATATATATTTTAACTCTAATTCTAACTTGAAAGCTCTGGAGAGTTTGATTAGATATTTATGGAATTGTGTTGAGAATGTCAGTGTTGATGATATAGTAAATACGCTGACAAAAATTTCTGAGTCAGGAGGAGAAACAGCCATGACAATCGCTATGAAATTAAAAAATCAAGGTAAGATCGAAGGTAAGATTGAAGGTAAGATCGAAGATGCAAAAAAAATGCTTGAGCTCGGAGCTGATATTAATTTTATTGTAAAGGTTACCGGTTTATCCGTTAAGCAAATCGAGAAACTTAAAAATTAATTTTGTATGAATTAATTGGAGTCTTTAAGCCTCAATAGAAAAGCTTTTAGCCGGAATTACTGCTGAGCGATGTAGATGATAGATGCGAATTGTTTCCATAAAAAAGCAGATAAGAAGTATAAGGAAAAAGATTATGATATCTGAAGTGCTAAAAGAACATGATAGAAAACTCTTAGAACAAGGATTTAGTAAGAAAGGTGTTTTAAAAGAAAGAGAAAATGTTTTAATTTCATATGAAAAGATACTATTAATAATGCTTATTAAAAGAGAGGTTGGACTTAATTCAAATGAAGAGTAAATAATCGAAAAATGTACTAATATCGAGATTATCGAAGTAGCTTTAGAAACAATATTTGAAGAAAAGTTTTTTAATGATAAAAAAGTCACATTAAAAAAAATAATGTCCCTGATATCAAGTCCGAAAGAACAAAAAACATTATTAATTTAATAAATCGGAATATATTTATATGGCTTTCTAAATACTGCATATATTGAAAGTCATATAGGGATAGGAATGGGTTTGAGTTTCTAAAAACCTTAAGATAAGGTTTTTAGAAGAGTCCTATAACGATACAGGAACTTGCCTTAAAACTTGGTGTTAATGAAAAGACCGTTAAAAGAGACTTAGAAAAATTAAAAAATAGTGAGATAATAAAGCGAATGGGCTCAGGTAATGGCGGATATTGGGAAGTAAAAGAAAGTAACTAAGGAAATAATTAATGGAAATTGAGTTTGTAAACATACTTGAAGTAGATAAAGATACTCAGATGGCTGTGAGGGAATGGAGAAATAGTGAAGAAGTAAAAAAATATATGTTTAATGATACTGAAATAACCATAGAGGAGCATAATTCCTGGGTTAATTCCTTAATAAACAATAAAAAAAACACAACTTTTATTGTTTTTTATAAAAATACGCCGGTTGGTATTGTGTCTATTACAAATATAAATTATGTTCATAAAACAGCAGACTGGGGATTTTACATTTATGATACAACACTTAGAGGTAAAGGTTTAGGAAAAGGTTTATTATATAAATTAATTTGTTATGCTTTTTCAGGTCTGAATCTATCCAAATTAAATTGTGAAGCACTTGAAAACAACCCTGCAGTTATTAATTTGTATAAAAAATTCGGATTTATTGAGGAAGGGATAAGAAGAAAAAACATTATTAAAGACGGAAAACGGCTCGATGTTGTCCTGCTTGGGATTCTAAAAGAAGAGTGGGAACAAAAAAAACCTGAGATTGAAGAACTCCTTAGGAAGATATAACCAATTACAAAACTATAAATAAACGGATAAATTATGAACAATAAAACATTTATTATCGCTGAACTCTCTGCAAATCACAATCAGGATAAGGAACTTGCACTAAAAACAATAAAAGCAGCAGCTGACAGCGGTGCAGATGCGGTTAAACTTCAGACTTATACTGCTGACACTATAACGCTTGACTGTGATAACGAGTATTTTCAGATAAAGCAAGGCACCGTTTGGGACGGAACAACTCTTTACAAACTATATCAAACAGCATATACACCTTGGGAGTGGCATAAAGAGCTATTCGATTATGCAAGATCGTTAGGGCTCGTATGTTTTTCAAGTCCCTTTGATAAAACAGCCGTTGACTTTTTAGAGACGATTAATAACCCGATCTATAAGATCGCTTCATTTGAGATAACAGATATACCGCTAATAGAATACATCGGATCTAAAGGTAAGGCTGTAATATTCTCTACAGGGATCGCTGATCTTGATGATATAGAAGAGGCACTATTGGCTTTAAGAAACTCCGGCTGTACCGATATAACTATGCTTAAGTGTACATCAAGCTATCCAGCCCCCATTGAAGAGGCAAATCTATTGACCATACCGGATATGAAACAGAGGTTTGGGGTAAAAG
>CAYYKD010000030.1:10370-50165 GCA_964471825.1 uncultured Spirochaetales bacterium | reverse complement strand
TGCCGGGTTTTTTTATTTTCTAATTCAGCCACACATTAAGATTGTCTTGTCAATCGGTCTTTTATTCTAAAATACTGTTAATCGGTTTTAAATTACAACAATAATTTTTAATTGTATTCTAAATGAGCCTTGTAGAAAAGGTTTAACTAATTTAAGTTCAAAAAAAGTGCGTTGCAAAATTTAAATTTTAATTTTTGCAACGCACTTTTTTATTTATTTAGTTTAATGGATAAGATAATAATTTATAAAAAAATTCAGTGTTTAGTCTTTGTGTTTAGATAGACGGTTCCCAGATAATCTCACCTGAAGTATTAATGTATCCGTTTTTCTTTGCAATTGTAATTCTTGCTACGCCATTTCTAAACGGCTCTGCCCCATCAAATCTTGGAGATATTACCTCTCGACCTGTTTTATCAATGTAACCATATTTTGAGGAGGCCAATTTAATACCGGCTTCATCTAGAAGTTCCTTAATAAGATTTCTATCCTTAGAAGTAATATTTCCATTTAGCGTATACCCGGAATGAGTGCCGCTGTAGAGTTTGTTGAGTTGATCTCTATAACTGCTCTTTAATTTTTTTAAGATATGTGTTTCAAATTGGTCTATTCCAAAACTACTAGGGATATCTGTTATTTTAACTGCTGCCAAACCTTCTGAAAACGGATAGGCATATTCAAAGCGTGGTTCAATAACAACTTTTCCATCGATATTTATATAACCATAGCTCCACTCGAATTCACCTTTTACACCAACAACAGCCATATTGTCAAAAAAAGGTTCTGCAAAGGTAAATGCAGGTTTGATAGCATACTTGCCTTTCTTATCAATATATCCCCACTTACCATCACTCACAAGAGCAAATCCGCAACTAAATTCTTTAGCTACCTCAAATTGTGGTTTTATGACTGTCTTACCTGATTTATCAATAAACCCATAGACCCACCCATAATATGCGGATGCACCTATTAATGCCATGTCCTCAGTAAAGTTCTTAGCAATATGGTGTTCAGGTTTAATTATAAAGTTACCTAGTTTGTCAATAAACCCATATAGCCCTTTATGTTTAACTCTTGCAAGGCCGCATGAAAATTGATCAGCGAACTCATAGTTAGGTTTTACTATTATCTCTCCGGCTTTGTTAATATAACCGTATTTTCCATCTATCTTAATTGCTGAGAGACCTTCAGAGAAATCATGAGCATCATCGTAAATGCATGGTATAACAAGTTTACCGCCGTCATTTATATAGCCGTATTTGGTGTTATTTTTAACTCTTGCTAACCCCTCACTAAAAAAATGAGCAGCGTCATATTGAGGTTTGATTACCGGTAAAATTCCGTTTTTATCAATAAATCCATACTTACCGAATTTTGATACTGGATATAAACTCATGATCAATTCCTTAACATACATTATTTTCGATATTGTATTATACTAAACCATACCATAACAAGTCAAACAAAATATTAAATATTTTACGGAAATATTTAAAATATTTATATTTATCGATACTAGGCGTGGGAATTAATATTAAAAGTATAAAATTATTATGTCTATCCTCGTATAATCTTACTTAGAATATCCATTGCACTTATTACACCAACGACCTTATCTTCATCATCTGTTATGGGAAGTTGACGAATGTTCTTTTGAGCCATAATGATAGCTGTTTCTACAATAGTTGTATTGTGAGATAGGTGTTTAATGGGTTTATGCATGACTTTTTTAATTAGAGTTGTATCCTCAACTTCCAGAAGTGCTTCAAAAGGATCAAAACTTGAAAGGTATTTTAAATCGTCTGTTAGGAGTTCATAGTTAGGTGTTGATGCTCTGATTAGATCCAGGACAGTTATCTCTCCTACAAGCTTATTATCATCATCAACTACCGGAAGATAGCTTAGTTTTTGTTTATAGAATATATCAGCTGCATTTCCTACAGTTGAATTCTGATTGATAGTTAATGCAGGATAACTAGATATGTCGCTTACCGTTGTTTCCTTCTTGACTTTAATGTTGTTCTTACTTAGAGTTTCAATAAACATCTCAGGGGTACTGGCCTCTTTGAGTTTTTCAAAAAGCGGTATGTCATGTTTAATACCTATTACTGATGATAGCGATTTTAAATATAAGTTTGTTGCGGCCTTGCCAATTATAAATAAAACAAAGACCTCTATTTTTACTACATCACCTTTAACCGGTTTTTCGGGTATATAGACAACTGTAGTTAGATTATTTACAATATCAAGTCGTGCATGAGGGACACAGACTCCGTTTGGAAATTCTGTTCCACCTATTGCTTCGCGTTTATTTACAAGTTTAATCGCGGTATTTTTGTCATATTCTACATGATTTTCATGGATAATTGCATCTATCATAAAGTCGATAATCTGTTTCTTATTGTTTAATTTGCCGTTTAAGAAGATAAGCTTAGGGTTTAAAATCGCAGAAAGTTTCATTATAATTCCCTTATATAGTTATTTTAGATTGGTTTATAAGGGATAAATATAATTTTGTCAATCGTCATATTTAAAAATTATAATAATGTTCGGTATAAAATCAGAAAAAAGTGTCAATGAAGGTTTCAATTTCTTTTTGAGAATATGTAGAATACCCATTTGGAATTTTAATAAGCTTAGAAATTAAGAATCTTTCGATGAAGCTTAATTTAGAGTAATCCATAATTCCACCAAAAAAACCTTTAGTTTTGGCACTATCTTCAAGCTCGTTTCCAAAGTTTGCTGTTATGTATTTACCGGCTTTTTCTTTATTTTCAAGGCAGCAGATAAAAATGCCAAGTTGTTTTCCAATCAGTTCAGCTTTAGACTTTGCGATAAATTTCTTCATCCTTCCGGTTACCATGCTGGCGTAAATTGATGCACCAAGAATAACAGAATCATAGTTAGATAGATCAATCTTCGATGACTTCCTTAGGTCATAGATATCAATATTATCTACCTTTGATTTAATAAAATCTGCACATCTAAGACCTGTTCCAAATTTTGAACTGACAATAATTGCTGTTTTCATATAATCTCCTCATAAACAAATAAAATATATTTTTATATTAATTTAATCAATAAAAATATCCGAAAAAATTATATCCGGAGAAATAAAATTAATAAAAAAAATGAACTGCTTGGAGAATTATCAATTATCTTATCCTGTGTTTTTTTTGCCGTCAATGCTGTACTTGTAAGAATGGTTTCGAGTGAGTTTAGCGGAATATTCATTTCACTTGTCAGATTTGTTGTCGGAGCATTGCTAAGTCTGATGGGCATTATTATTCTAAGGAAAAATCTAAAAGTACACAATAAGTTTGCTGTTTCTATGAGAGCATTTCTTGGAACTGTCGCTATGGTGCTTTACTATGTTGCAATAAAATATTCGGGAAGCGGAAGGGCAACACTATATAATACAACCTATCCAATATTTGTTGCCATTTTTAGTGCATTGTTGTTTAAGGAAAAATTGAAAATCAATAATTTTATAAGTATAGCACTGTGTATTGTCGGGGTCTATTTTGTTCTATACGATGGGAGCAGAACTGATATTAGAGGTGACATTCTGGGGATTCTTTCAGGAGTAATTGGAGGGTTATCATATGCCTATTCCAAGAGAGCTAGAGAGACCGATCATACTCTAAATATCTATATGTGGATATGCCTCTGTGGTGTATCTATGACATTCTACACAGCGGGTGAAGTAAATAGAATAGAGCCGTTTAGCATTATTATTCTGATCTCATCAGCAATTACTGTTTTTTTGGCACAGGTCTTTATAACCTATGGAACAAAATTTGTCGCGGTTGTAAAGGGTAGTATCATTTCATTTTTTAGAATACCTATAACTATGGGGTTGAGTTTGGTGTTTCTCGGGGAGACCTTTAAGTTTAAATTCATCATTGGAACTCTGTTTATATTGTCCGGACTTATTATAAATAGAAGACAATAGCCTCTAAAATTTAGTTATTTTTGGGGTTCCCTGTATAGATCCTGCAAGGTCAACTCCTGATGCATTCTAACAAGTATTTCACCTGTCTGAGTGTTAAAAACGACGCTCCTTCCTGTTTCACCGCCCGTATTCATCATCTTTATTGATAGCTTATATTTTCTAACATATTCCTGTGCTATCTCGATATTCTTATCGCCGACAAAAAAAATTTCTTTTTCATCGAACAGTACAAATGAGCCGCCAAGAATTGAGGCCTCGAGGTTTGCTATTGATGATCCGTTTTGTTCGAATTTTTTAATAAGATACGGTATTGCGACACTTCCATATTTTGTACTTGCCTCACCGCTAAAAGGTTTCGGTAATAGATAGTGTGTCATGCCTCCGACTCTGTTTTTTTTATCATATATGCAGATGCCTACGCATGAACCTAGAACTGTCTTAACAATAAGCGGTTGGTTTGAAAAAACCATCTCACCCGGGTTTAAAAATACACTATTTAATGCCATAGACTACCTCAGACCGTTTTTTTATATATAGAATATTTTAGTTGTTTATAGTTTGTCTTAAGTCCAATCAAAGATTCAGCATGACCAAGCACAAGATATCCATCAGGTTTTATGTGTTTGTAGATTTTATTTAAAATTATCTCTTTCTCTTCGCTGTTGAAATAGATTAAGACATTTCTTAGGAAGACAATATTAAACTGATGTCTAAACGGATATTCGGAGAGAAGATTCATGCTTTTAAAATGGATATATTTCTTAATGTTATCTCTTACAGTTATCTTGCCATTGATGGAGTCATTTGTAAAATACTTTTTTAAAATCCGTTCATCAAGTATTGCCTTGTTTTTCTCGTAACTATAGATTCCATGTTTAGCCATCTCAAGAACCTTAGTGGAGATGTCTGTTGCAAGAATCTTTAGGCCGCATGAGTTAATTGAGCTTAGAATCTCATTACATATAATTGATATGCTGTATGGTTCCTCGCCGGATGAACAGGCACCGCTCCATATTCGGAGGTCATTCTCTCTGTTGTCGATTTTTTTTAGATACCATGTTAGAAAGTCAAAATGCACCTGTTCTCTAAAGAAGAAGCTGTAGTTAGTTGTCAATGCGTCGACAAAGGTTGTCATCATGTCTGAGCTTTTTGATGAGATAAGTTTATTATAGTAGTCCTTAAGATCGGCTGAGCCCTTACCCGGACCAATATATTTACTCAGTCTGTTAACCAGGAGATACTTTTTTTCATCCTTTAGTTTAATGCCTGTCTTTGAATAGAATAGGTCTGAAAATTGTCTAAAAAGTTTGTCATCAATCATAGTTAAAATAGTATTGTTCCTTCATCGATTTGATTTACTCCGTCCAGTTCATCTGTTACAGAGTTCTCTGCAAGTTTGACACCAAATGTATCAGCGTACTTCTGTATAATTTTTCTTTCGTTTTCTGTTGTTATCATCTTATCAAGTTTATCAATTATATAGGTGTTAATTTGTTCCCTCTCATCAGAATCTATGTTATTATCAACCTGAATATCCTTTGTAATAAAATAATAGAAGTCTGATATATTACTAATATATTGAATAATATGGTTGGATTCCTGACTTGTAACATCATGGTACTGTAAATTACCTATTGCCTGTTTGATCTTTGTAGTAATGTTGTTTGAAAAAGATTTGAGATCGTTAACAACGCTTTTGAATTTGTTGTATGAATTTTCAATAATTCCATCAAAAGGCTGAATGGTAGTGTTCATCGTGTCTATGCTCTTGTTAACCTCTTCCATCTGTTGAATATATTTGCCCTTTAAGTTTTCAATGTTTTCTATCGTGTTATTGATTGTGTCATGGGTGTCTTTAGCAATCTTTGATGTTAGAGTGGCAAAGTTGCTTATATCTTTACCGAGAACCTTGAAGCCTGAGTTTTTGTTATCAAGATGTGCTGCCTCAATCCGTACATTTATCGAGATTAGTTTTATCTTCTCAGATATTTCCTCTATGGTTGTAGCAGTCTGTTCGATCTCCTTAAGACTATTTACACTGTTGTTTAGAAATAACTCTGAAACGCCCTGAAGATCCTGCATTGACTTATAGAATGTGTTGAATTGATTCTTAATTTTCTTAGTCTCATTAGAGATGTATGCAAGACTATCTCTGTTAGACAGATTCATAAATTCATCAATAGTCCTCTGTGTACTTTTTTCAATATTTAAGCTGAAAACAGAGACCTCTTCAAACTCAGCAAAGATTTTCTGAATGATCTCTAATGTGTATTCATCTGTTCTCTTAGCAATATCGGATAAAATCGGCATTGAGTTTTTTAATACAAATAACATCTTGCTAAGGTTAGTCATGATAAGTGTATTTATATTTCTAAGATGTCCTATCTCACCAACAATATTTTCGTAGTCATTGATGATGGTCTCGGTTAGAATGTACATTGTGAAGTTTAGATCGCAGAACTTGTTAAAGGCGTTATCAATCTCAAGAAATGAGGTCTTACTATTAAGATCACCAACCATTGATTCAATCTTAGTAATTTCAATATCTAAAACAATTAGTTCTTCGAGCTGTTTATCGAGTGTTACAAACTGTGCTCCACCCTTGTTGTCTGTGTAGTCAAGCAGGTAGATCATGTTGTCAATACTCTGAATGGATTTTGCTATGATTTTTATCAGTGATCTGATAAGTTTGCTTGATGAGAGCAGTTCATTTTTACGAGAGGTATAGAATGATTGCATGCAAATATTTGTTGAAATAGCTGCATATGTAAATCCGGCTATCACAGTAAGATTGAGTAAGATAACGAAAACTATAGTATTAATTTTGTTTGTGTCGAAAAAAGCAAAGAAAATTGCCGAAAATATGCTATTTAAAACAATAACTATAGCGGTTATTATCAAAATCATATTAAAAATATTTAGTTTTTTCATTATTTCTCTCCGATTTAGTTATTATATATTACTAAATAATTAGTAAAAAGTATAGTAGTTTTAAAGTTATTTTATGTAAATGTAAAGTTATTTATATAAAAAATAGCATTATTAATTTTCATTTTTAAAATTTATATGGTAATATGTATTAGTTATTTAAATTGAAACTGGAAGGGCATTAGATGAGCAAAAAAGAGATAATACAGAAGTGCGATTCATTAAAAAGTAAGCTTATTGGGTATGAAGATGGAGATCTTCTGGGTTTGATAGATGTGAAGGATGGTCTGAATGAACTAAAAAGTCTAATAGAGGGTTCTAGTTCAGAATTTATTGGCGAGATTATTAAGGCCTTTGACGATGATATACACCTTAATTCTAAGGACGACTTCTTTGAAGTGATTATAAGTTTTATTAAATTCTATAAGTTCTTTGTTCATGGTGAGAAGAAGCAGTCGGAACTTGAAGAGGAGATCGGCAGGCTTAAGGGTGAGATCGAGAGGTTGAGAGTTGTTTCCTCAGATACTGTCGTAACCGGAAGAACAGGCTACGGATACACTGATAATTATTTTAGTTCTATAATAGAAGATCTAAGTATGTTAAATAAGTTCTATGACGAGGCCAAGGATCACCTGACAAACGCACAGTTTTCCCTCCTTGATCTAGAGTATGACCCGTCAAATAGTGAGAATATAAATAGAGTCTTTAGGGCATTTCACACACTCAAGAGCTCCTCTGCATTTCTGGGATTTAAGAACATGGAAGAGGTGTCGCATGAGATGGAGAATATGCTGGTACTGATCCGCGATGGGCATCTAAAGATATCAAAGGAGCTTATAGATGTTATTTTTTTTGGAATAGGTCTTCTAAAAGATCTGTCTGAAGTGATGGAAATGAACAACTATAATATCCCAAAGATGGTCGAATGCTATAAAGGGATAAATATCTACAACTATATTGAGATAGTAAAGAATATTATTAAAGATCACCGCGTTAAGAAAATTGGGGAGATTCTGGAGGAACAGGGGAAGATCAGTAAAGAGCTTGTTGATAAGATCCTACTAAAACAGAAAGAGGGTAATAAAAAATTTGGTGAGATCGCACTGGAAGAGAACCTCATCAGTGAGTCTGATCTTAATAAGGCGATGAAGAAGCAGACAGTCATAGGTGCAAAAAAAACCAGCTATGTTAAGGTCTCTAACGATAGGCTGAATTCATTGATTGACATGGTTGGAGAGTTGGTAATAACGCAGTCTATGATAAGGGAGATTCTTACAACCGTGAATGTCGGTGACACGGTTATGAAGGATAGAAATATCGTTCAACTTGAGACTGTTACAACAAATATAAAAAACATTGTCCTCTCGATGGGGATGGTGCCGATATCTGAGATCTTTAATAAATTGCGGGTTATTATACGAAATGTCAGTCACGAAGAGAACAAGGTGGTTGATGTAGAGGTTATCGGTGAAACAACAGAGCTTGATAGAAATGTAATCGAATCGATCTATGATCCCCTTGTACATATAGTTAGAAACTCAGTTGATCATGGAATAGAGTCCGCTGAGGAGCGGGAAAGGCTTGGTAAGAATAAGATCGGGCGGATAGTTGTCAGTGCAGAACACAAGGGTTCAGGGATATTGATCTCTATAACAGATGATGGAAAGGGGATTGATAAAGATAAGGTTATCAAGAAGGCAATCGATAAGGGGCTTATTGTAGCAGAAGATGTTGAAAACCTTACCTCTAAGGATATAAACGCTCTATTATTTCTACCGGGATTCTCAACGGCAGAGAAAGTGACCGAGATCTCCGGACGGGGCGTCGGGCTTGATGTTGTGAAAAAGAATATCGATCAGATCCACGGTAAAATTGACATCTACTCTGAGAAGGGTAAATATACAAAATTTATGATAAAAATACCGTTAACACTTGCAATTATAGATGGATTTGTTACAATTGTAAATGAAAAAAAATACATCTTTCCGTTCAATATTATAGAAGAAATTGTAGTGCCTGAACCTAAGGACATAACACTCTCTGATGATGGGCAAAAACTTCTATTTATAAGGGGTAAGTTTGTGCCTATAGTGTTTGCGGGGGAGATGTTCAGTGAAGGTGTGTATAAACGAGATGATGAAAAAGTGATAGTGATTATTATTCACTTTGAGAATAAAAACTACGGTATAGCAGTTGATTATATCCTGGGCAAACAGGAGATAGTTATTAAGAGCCTAAATGAGGCACTGCATAACCTTAAACTATTCTCAGGCGGTACGATATTCGGGGATGGAAGTATAGGATTTATAGTTGACATTGAAGAATTTATGGAAAAAGCAAAGTTATAGAAAACATAAGGAGATGGAAATATAGCGGTTTTTGTAGTTGATGAAAGGAACAGGAGTTGGCGATGATTAGAGAGATTACAAGAGTTCAAAGTACAAACTATACGCTGGTAATTCCGGAAAGTTATGTAAATCGAGATCTTGAGATATTGGTTTTTCCAATAGACGAACAAACAGATGCGAGTAAAATTAATACTATTAACTTTAATACTATTAATGAAACTGCCGGTCTGCTTTCGAATTCGATAGAAAATCCAGTTGAATGGCAAAGAAAGATTAGAAGTGAATGGGGGAGGGATGAGTAAGGGATATCCATGCAAGCTGTTATGAATCGAAAGATTAGAAAGATAAAGGTGCCTGATAATATTATTGTCTCAACGGCTCAGGTTAATAAGTTGACCCTTGTAACAAGGAATAAGGATGATTTTAAGGGGATATATAACAGTATTTTAAATATATACGAATGACAAAACATAAGGAGATGGAAATATGGCGGTTTTTGTAGTTGATGACTCGGCAATTGGCCGGGAAGTAGTAAAGAAAGCCCTCGAGCTTAATGGTTACAGTGATGTGGTAGAGGCGGAGGACGGAGTTGATGCTTTAGAGAAGATCAAAAAAAATACTAAGAAAGTAGAACTATATATTCTTGACATTAATATGCCAAAGATGGATGGCTTGACACTATTGGGAGAGATAAGGAAAACAGACACTTCAACGCCAATAGTTATGCTTACAACAGAAACCGATAAAGGCAAGATGGTTAAAGCAAAAACACTTGGAGCTACCGGATGGGTTATTAAACCGTTTGACGGTGAAAAATTTATAAAAGTTGTTGATATGCTGTTAAAGGGATAATAGTAGCGTGGATTGGGGTATCCTGATAATTTTTGGTTTCATCTATGCGTCGTATAATTTGTGTCGTGATATTTATTTGAGGGGATAGTAAATGAAAAAAATATTGATGGTTTCGATTGTTGTACCGGTTGTTCTACTGATTTTTGGGTGTTATCCCAGCGATAAACTCTCATTAAAGTATGCTCTGTTTCATCTTGATGGTATATCATCAGAATTTGATGATTATAATATGGCTGCTCCACCATCCTTTGATTTTGAGAATGTGGTGTATTTCTCAACAAATAGAGGGTCTAATGGAGATAATTTTGATATATGGAAAGGATCTGTTAATTTTAGAGCATCAATAGACTTTTCCGGGCCATACGATTATATTCCGGAAGTCAGTTCGGCAGTCGAGGGGCCTTTCTATAGCACAAGTGAGATCAATACTGAGTTTGATGAATACGGACCGATATGGCTGTCAGACAGTTTGCTTCTCTTTGCATCTGACAGAAATGGCAAACTTGATATTTATGTCTACGATAGTAGTTCTGACACTGTGGCAGAGTTTGGTGGTAATGATCCTTTATTTAATGATGCATACCCTACATACGACTTTGAGAATCATAGACTCTATTTTTGCTCGGACAGAGGCGGATCTGTATTTGATATTTACTACATTGATAACACTTCAGATGTGTTATCTAAAGAATGGTTGACCTCAACTAAAGATCCTGCAGATATAATAAAAGCCGAAAGCCTTAGTTCAACCGGCAATGATAAGTGTCCCTATATAGTTGGTAATTATATTGTATTTACATCAGACAGAGCAGGGGGACTTGGCGGTTATGATATCTGGTATTCGACTAGAACCGGTGAGGACTGGCTGACTCCAGTTAATATTAACAATGTAATAAAATACAAAAATGCATGGGGTGATTTTGAATATGTAGATTTAATAAATACAGATGCAAATGAATACCGCCCTACATTATACCATCAACAAAAACGAAATCAATTTTCAGGTGTTAGCGATAATAAAATACTTATTTTTTCGACGAACAGATCGCGTTTTAAAGAATCTTATAACAGAAATTCAAAAGGCGGATTTGATCTGTGTCTTGCTATAATGCCGGAAAATTTTTAGATAAAATAAAAAGGGAAAATTAAACAAGGAAAAATAACATGAAAAAAATATATATTTTAGCTGTACTTTTGATAAGTTCATATCTATATGCAGGTGAAACCTATGTCGGTGCAGGACTATCATTTGTCACAGGTATACCTTTTCACGCAAATGGAGAGGCCGGTTTGATAATTAGAAGCAAGGTAACCGATTATTTTTATATATATAACATTATCAATGTCGGCTATGCAATGAACTATGGTGATTTCTATGATGGAAACAAACGAGAGGCACATGGTTTTATTATCTCTCATGCTTTCTATCCGGCTTTTAGATTTGGAAAAAAGAATCTTTATTTTATTTTTACACCTCCTTCACCGGTATTAAAAGTCATACCGTTAATGAGTTACTATGCAAGAATTGAGAATGATTTTATTGTTCAAGAGAATTCCGGTTTGCATATGTTTCCATATTTCTTTTTTGGAATATCGAACCGGTTTGCAATAGAGATTGAATTAAATCAAAATGTGATTTTTTCACCCTTTGCGGTAAATCTTGATTTAATGATTAATATCATTGCTGCATTTTTAGATATTGAAAGAATGGATAGAGCCAGATTTTCAAGTTCCGTTGAGAGTTATTTTTTAATTAGAATGAACAAAAAGTAGGGTGTGTTTATTTAATTAAATTCTATCTGAGTTCTCTTTGAACTCTGTAGTCTGAATTAGGCGATATGTGTAATAAGAGTTTCAATGTTTTTAGAAACATTTGATATAGAGAATATTTTTTTAAGGAGTGAATTTATGGAAAGAAAGAAAGTAACGATCGGTATGAAACTGATAATGGGGTTTATGGCTGTAGCTTTAGTAACAGCTATAGTTGGCGGAGTAGGTCTGTACTCGGGCAATACGCTTATCGGTGAGATAAAAACCCTGGCTACATCAAGTATACCATCTATTGAGTATATAGTTGATGCCAATCTTGAGTATCGAAAATTTCAAGTTGCTATAAGAACGCTTAAGGACCCATCTTTAACCACAGAGAGAGTTCAGGATCAGTTTGATAATGCATATGCGGCAAGAGAGAAGTATCTTAAGGACTTTGCCGAGTTTGAAAAAACAGAAAGAACTCCTGATGAAGAAAAAATGTGGAGAGCACTTGTAGAAAAAGTTGCTCAGGCACGAGATCTGAATAATATATATCTGGATGTTGCAAAAAAGAGGCTTGATTCTAAGGCTGATCATATGGCGTTAATAACAGAGATGGAGCGGGTAGCTGTTGAGAGAAATCAACGCGGGGTTATGAATGAGGCTATTGAATTGTTTGCAACTCTGAAGAATTATGTCATCGAGCATTATGGTAAGGAACTACCTATGCATGCTATAAAACAAGCGGCTATAATAAACAATGTAATCCTTGTTGTTATGATAATCGGTATATTAATAGCTATCATACTTGGGCTAATTATCTCTCAGATGATAAATAAACCTATCGCGAAGGTGTCTGTCGATCTTTATACCTCTGCATCTAACCTTGAGTCTGCGGCATTGCAGGTGTCAAGTTCCGGCCAGGAGTTATCATCAGGTTCAAGTGAGCTTGCCTCAAGTGTTGAGGAGATCACATCGAGTCTTGAAGAGTTGCAGTCAGTTGTTGAGTCTAACACAAAGAATGTTAACCAGTCAGAACTTATGATGAAGGAGACTAATCAAGAGTCTCAGAATGTAACGAACAAGATGAATGAGCTTCAGAAGGCACTTTATGAGATAAACGATAATAGTAAGAAGATAGGCAAGATTATCAAGGTAATTGATGATATAGCATTTCAGACTAATATCCTTGCACTTAATGCTGCGGTTGAAGCTGCACGGGCAGGTGATGCAGGTAAGGGTTTTGCTGTTGTAGCTGAGCAGGTTAAGAGTCTTGCAAGCAAGTCAGCTGAGGCAGCAAAGGAGACTGCGGATCTTATAGAGATGGCAATCGTTAGTGTATCAAAGGGTGAGACTCTTGGCGATCAGGTAGTTGATCTGCAGAAGAAGTCAAGCGAGTTGACAAGTAAGGTATCAACACTTCTTGAAGAGGTAAATATTGCGTCTAAGGAACAGCTTAGAGGGATCAATCAGATTACACAGGCAGTAAGTCAGACAAACAGTGTAGTTCAACAGACAGCCTCTAGTGCTGAGGAGTCAGCTGCGGCAGGTGAGGAATTATTGTCTCAAGCAGAGTCACTTAACAATGTTGTAGATGAACTGAACCTGATGGTGAAGGGTAGATCTGAAAGAGCAACAACCAAGACTGCACAGCCTAAGAAAAAGGTTGTTCATCAGTTAGCTCATGCGACAGTCGGCGGTAATGGTACTGCTAAACAGGCACCTAAACAAAACCATGTTGACCTTGTTAGACCTGAGGATAAAATTCCAATGGAAGATTTTGCGGAGTTCTAGAGTACAGTTTGGTGGTCTAGACAAAGTATGAGTCAGAAATTGAAATGGAGGTTGGTATGGAAGATATGACAACTAAATATCTGGTGTTTAGTGTTGGGATAGAAAATTATGGCGTACCTATTATGGGTGTTAAAGAGATAATTCGTTACGAGAAGATTACCCCGATTAGAGATAGTCAGAAGTATCTTCGGGGTGTAATCAATCTTAGGGGAAAGATAATTCCGATCATTGATATGCGTATAAAGTTTGGGATGGAAGAGAGGGACTATGATGACAGAACTGTATTTGTTATTGTAGAATTGGCAGGAGCTTCGGAGAGTTATTATATCGGCATGGCTGTTGATGCTGTGCAGGAAGTCTATGATATCTCAGAGAAGGATGTTGAGCTGCCGCCTGAAGTGGGCTTGAAGATGAAAAAACATTTTCTAGAGGGAATAGCTAAAGTTAGAGAGAAGATGATCATGATCTTGAATGTTGAAAGGATATTGACAACTGAGGAGATACTTCAGGTGGCAGATCGGGCATCGTAGTTAATACTATTAGTAAATACCTTAGTAACTATTTAAAAAAGGGACTTATAACTTATATTTCTAAGTTTAAGTCCTTTTTTTTAAATTTAGCAAATTTGGTGAAATAGTCGTCTTATACAAGAAGCCGATTTAGACTGCGGGGTGCTTGATGCGAATCTGGATTTTTGTAATGGGGTGAATAAATCTGTAGTAGATGCATGACAGCATAAGTTTATCGGTGGATTTATAGTTGCCATAGGTTGCGTCACCAATAATCGGCGAGAGATTCATGGCAAAGTGTTTTCTGATCTGGTGTGTTCGGCCGGTTAGGGGATAGGCAAGATAGCAACTCTTGTTATCCTCATTGCCGATGTGTTTAACTAGAGTCTTTGCTTCCTTGACCTCGCCCTTAAACTCAAGTTTATCAGTGAAGACAAATGTTGCTCCTGCAGGATGTCTGCTAAGCTCTGTTGTAACTTGATAGCATTTTAGCACTTCCCTTGAGCTGAACAACTTGTAGAATTGACCTGCACTCTGTTTGTCTCTGGAAAAAAGTACGATCCCCTCTGTCGGCATATCTATCCGGTTAATCGGATAGAGCCGCTCTGATCTTGATGAATAGAAGTTGTTGAGGGCAAATTCCAATGAATGAATATCAGCATAGGGCGTTGGTACAGTCGGGAATCCCGCCTTTTTGTAGACAGCCAGAATATACTTGTCCTCGTAGGCTATCTCATTTCCATCAAAGGTGTAGGGGATCACAGGAAATTCAGGAAGGTTTATCTGTATAAGCTCATCTGTTATAATTGCATCCGGATTTTTTAATCTCTGCAGATTATTATTATTCCAGACGCTTCCCTGTATAATTAGGCACCTTGCATCATCTAAAGAAAGTTTTAAATGTTTTGAAATCAGTTTCACTAAGGTCTGAGAAACGCCGGCTTTATTTTTTATATAAAATTTCCTGATCATTTAACAGAAACTGTGATTGGCCATGCAGCTCCAATAAATGGTTTGCTTTCCTTTCTTCCGGATTCATCCTCAGTGTAGATGTAGTAATCAACTGTTTTGGATTTGTCCTTAGGTAAAGTTGCTACGAAGTTGCCGTCTTGCGATAAAGTGGCCTTTGTAAAAGTCCATGCTGCTTTTGGATTATTTCTCCAGTAAACTCCTGTTACTTCAGTTTTTACAGGCTTCTTGCTGAATGGGATCACCTTAAATGGAATCTCAAGAGTATCATCCTGTTTAACAATCTGAACAGGGCTATGTTCAATATAGAGAAGTTCATGGTCAGGTATTTCCTTTGTTCTGCAGTGAAGAGCATCAGTTGAATACCATTTTTCGTTATCATAACCAAATATCTCGTAGCCCGGCATGGCTTTCTTATATGTTTCAATTGCAGCCTTATCATTTGGATTTTTCTTGAGCGGTACAAATACCTTGTTATTAACAATTAGCGAGTTTGTGTAGGGTTCATTACTTGGTGTAAATATTCTAACAACTTTGTATTTTGAGCCATAGGATGATGTTTGTTCCTTGAAATAGTTTGCGGCATCCTCTATCTGTTTGTAGTACTTATGAGTCTTTGGCACTGATCTTATAAGAATAGTATCAGGAGATAGAAGTTTTGCCCAACAATCAATATGCTCTATGTAGTCACCATTGACATCCTCTACAAAGTGGTATTTCTTGATCCCCATCTCCTTTGCAAATAGTGATTCAATTTCTTCTAATTTTAGATGGGGGTTCTCTTTTAATGTAAGCGTTGTTGAAATAGCAATTCCATAACCGTCAGTCATATAGTTGCCGCCTGTATGTGCTACAGGGATTTTTACAAAGGAAAGTTTGTGAAGTTTTGCGTAGGCCTCTGCTATTTTATCGTCTAAAGGTCTTGATCTGTTATAGATATAGTTTACAACTCGACTTGATATATTATCCTTGTTAAAGACTAACCATGGTCCGTAATCTCTAGTCCAATATTTATCGGTGGGTTCTCTAAGATATTCGATGTTACTCATATTTGCACCCGCACCAGTTAGCCTTTTATTGAGTAGCTCAACTCGATTTTCTGAGTTAGCGATAACGATAACTTTAACAGTTTTAGACATCTCAACTATTAGATTAAATGGAATATTTAGAGGTGCTGCGATCATTACCGATGCAACTCTTTCAAATTCTGCGGGGTGTACAAGCGGACTATCAGTAGAATAAATTGAAAATGCAGATAATATAAATAGTGAAAGGAATAATATCCTTACTCTGGAGAAATTCAATTTAACTAACTTTCTTATCATGTAGAACTCCTTAATAAAAAACCAAAGAAACTTTATAAAAAACATTGTTTTTATTTATTAAATTTTTATAAAAATAATCTATCACATCACATAAAAATAATCAAGAATAAAAAAACAATTGGGTTTTTTGCCTATATCTTGTAGGGTAAAAAAAAATAGTTTGATGAGATAATCAGTAGTTAATTTGGTTTGTATCGGGTGTTTTATTCCTCTAGAATGAAGATCTCAACCCGTCTATTTCTTTTTAGGCCGTCCGGGGTGTTATTATCAGCGATAGGTTCCTCACCGCCTTTTCCGGCATAGGAACTTTTATCTGTATTGACTGCATCCAGAATTGTAAGATAGTCAAGAACTGATTTTGCCCTTTCAAGTGAGAGTTTTTTCCTGCCATCAGAGGAGCCGCGATCTGTGGTGTGACCAACGATAAGTAGTCCCCTATCTTTATATTTTTTTAAGAGATCAGAGATTTTTTGTAACCTTGTAGCCTCTGTATCGCGTAGAACTGCTGAGTCAGCTTCAAAGAGGATATTTTCAAGTGTTATTTTGATGCCCCTATCATCAGACTCAACTGTGGTCTCGTATATGTTGTTTTTTTTCAGATCCTCTTCGATATCGGTTTTTATCTGATTTTTATTTAACAACTCAATGTCACTCCATACCCTTTTACCACCATCAACAAATTGATGGATATTTCCGCCTGTACTGATATAGTAATTTCTGCTGTAGACTTCCTCGATTCTTGTTCCTGCATCTATATCAAACAGAACAACTGTCTTTGATATCCCGTTAATCTCGTCTATCCGTTTGTTAATCCTGTATTGCGGAGAATTGATTATACTTACAGAATATTCGTATGAAAATTTAGCTATTCTTTTGCCGTCTTTTTCAATAAGTTCTATATACCTATGTTTTGCTGTGATTGGAAATATTGAGGCCTCTTTATTATTAAAAAAATCCTGAACTTCAAATCCGTTGACTTCCCAGACATCTCCGGGTTTAACAGGTATATCAGGAAATGACGGTATGTTTCGAAGTGTGGGAAATAGTGCGTTATATTTTACAAATAGTACGCCTCTTGGATCCTTTTTATAGGTAACAGTGTAGTTATCGGCAATCTCTCTAATGTTGTTGTTGAGATTTATGTCAATGTTGTAAACAAAGTTAGACTCCTCGATATCGGAGACATTATTTTCAAGAATACCGTAGGTTCTAATGGTTTTATACTCCTGTTTATAGTCAGTGTAGAATACAGAGTTAACGAAAAGTTTTCCGTTAATTGTGCATTCTATCTTTTGCTTAGAATCAGGGGTAAATTTAAATTGAAGTCTGTCCTGTGAGTATAATGCGGATGAAAAAAAGTAATGTATAATTATTAATATTAAAAATATTCTGTATGAAGTTATTAGTGAGGTTATCTGTTTAATTTGTATAAACCTAAAAAATTTTGATAGAACTTCTAAATTATAAAAAATATTTTTAATAAATTCCATAGTTTAGTATCGGGAGATTTTTAAAATACTTAATCGAATTCATAACATTTTTCGACAAGACTTCTAATTGCATTTAGTGCAATCTCTTCATCTTCTCCGTCAGCTGTTATTTCAACCTCAGTTCCCTTGAAAAGTTCAAGAATAATAAGCTGCAAAACATCTTTTGCATTTGCCTTATTACCTGCATTCCGGATAGTAATAACAGATTTGTATTTACCGGCTTCCTTTGCTATCTCAGCAGATGGTCTTGCGTGAATGCCACGACTATTATTAATAATTGAATTTACCGATATACTCATAATACCGCCAATAGATTAGGTAGAATCTCAAAAGGATTAAACTATCCTTATCAATCTTGGCATTTTATATTAAAAAATAAAAAATATCAATACCATTTTTTTTGAAATAGTATATTCTCGAATAGTATGCTCATTCGAATGATGATTCTCGAATGATGATACTCGTATGATGATACTCGTATGAAGACTCTGAGATGCATGGTGTAAGTTCGAATTTTATAGTGAGAATTCTTTTTGATAATGTGGTTTCTGCAACAAACTTTTTGAATTTTTGCTAGAGAATGTTTTTTGTTATAGATTGTTTAGATAGAAAATCCTGTTTTACATTTTGGGCATTTGTATTTTCCGGGTTTCTGTATTCTCATTTTTTGTTTACATATATTGCAGATTTGAATTATTGGTAAAAAACCTGTTAAATTTTCGGAGGAGAGAGTACGGTTACTGTTAAGTATTTTTATTGCATCATTCTTGTTAGCTGAAAAGCTGAAGAAATTGATAAAACCAAGTAGAGTGAATACCTCTGTTATTCGTGATTTTACAGAGATGAGGACAATTTGGTGTTTATTATTATTTATTTTTTTTAAGATATATGTAAATGCACCTATTCCGGATGATGAGATGTAGTCAAGGTCCATGCAGTCAAATAGAAGGTGATCAAAGCCCATCTCTATCTGTGTAATAATCAATTTTTGAAAATCAATTGAATTGTAGGTATCTATTGACCCGATAAGGTCAATCTCCATAAGATTGTTGCTTATCCTGAGTGTATTAATTGTAAGGTTGTTATTTAATATAATCTTTGTTTTAATTTGCTCGTTCATTGTTGAGTATGACTATACGATTAATAAGGCAAAATATCAACAAGTATTAGTTATTATATGTAGAGGCTCTTGCAAAAATCCCTTCAGTTTTTTGCTGCTCTTTTCCTTGTTTTCCAAAAAAATATGCTTCGCAAAAATTCAAAATTTATTTTTGCAAGAGCCTCTGTAATATTATTTATAGTATTTAGAGTTGTTTATGAAAATATAGTTTTTATATTATTGCTGAAGGGTTAATTATTACTGATTCGCAGTTTACATAACCGGTAATTTTTGATAGAGTTAACAAAAGCTTTATACAAATCAATTTTATGTCTGCGTGGGAAGTAATATATGTCTGATATCTATGATCTCTTGATAGTTGGGGGGGGGCCTGCGGGACTTATAGCAGGGATTTTTGCGGGAAAAGCGGGCCTTAGATGTGCTATTTTAGAAAAAAACGCCCAGCCCGGAAAAAAACTTCTTGTTGCAGGCCAGGGCAGATGCAATATCACGAATAGCATTGAGATAACAGATTTTCTTAATGCCTATGGAGTATATGGCAATGCCGGTTCATATAATAAAAAAAAGAACTTTATTAAACACGCACTTTTAAACTTTACCAATAGAGAGCTTATTTTCTTCCTTGAAAATGCCGGCCTCAAACTCATCGAACTGAATGACGGTAAGATTTTTCCGGGTACGGAAAAGAGCTTGACAGTTCTTAATACTCTACTTGAGCAACTGGAGAGTTCAGGAACAACGATAATGACCTCTAAGCCGGTTACGAATATCACAACTGACGGGTCATCTTTCTTTGTAGAATGTGATAATGACACATTCAGGTCAAAGACCATTCTGCTAACGACAGGCGGTTATACCTATCCTCAACTTGGAACGACAGGCGATGGTTATATTCTTGCGGAGAATCTTGGTCACAAAGTGATAACGCCGAGGCCTGCACTGACGGGATTTATACTCACAGATTACTATCTGAGAAACTGTGCCGGCATTAGCCTTTCAGATATATCATTACGGCTTATTCGAGATAATAGAGTAGCCGCAGAGATCAGAGGTGACATTCTATTTACGCATGAAGGGATGTCGGGGCCTGCAGTTTTAAATATATCAAGATTCTATTTACAGGGAGATTCTATTCAGGTCAACCTTGCAGATAGAAAAAGGGATGAATTTGATAATTACCTTATCGCCTATATCTCCAGAAACGGGAAAAAGACTATCAAAAATATGCTTGCTGAAATCCAACTTGCAGAACGGCTTATTCTATCTATCCTTCAGGAGGCTAATATTGATAGTAGTCTTTCTGTCTCAAAGTTGTCAAAACAGACAAGGCTGCAAATTGTTAAGCTATTCTGTGAGCTGTCATTTCGGATCACCTCAACCGGACCGTTATCATCTGCAATGGTTACAGCGGGCGGGGTTGACACGGCTGAACTAAAGGCTGGAACTATGGAATCCGCCATTGTCAAGGGGCTCTACTTTGCCGGTGAAATACTCGATGTGGATGGTGATACGGGGGGATTTAATCTGCAGTTTGCATTCTCAAGCGGTGTCCTGTCTGCCCGATCTATAATAGATCAACTTAAGACAAAAAATAAGAATAATAAGGAAAACAGGGAATAGAAGGAACAAGATGAAATATATAGTAAATAATGTAATTACACCACTTGATGATGATGATATCGCAGGCTATGCAGCGGAGAAACTCTCTGTTAACAGCTCTCTTATAAAAATTGATCGAATCATAAAGGAGTCGGTTGATGCACGAAAAAAAGGTGATATTAAACTAGTCTATTCTCTTCTAGTGGAGACTGATCGTAAGATAGACACTACAAGTAGTGATATAAAAATCTATGAGGAAATCCCGGCTCAACGCATAGCCCATGGTAACAAGGTCCTAAAAAACAGACCCTTAATAATCGGCTGTGGGCCTGCAGGACTATTTGCTGCATTGACGCTCTCGAGGCTTGGTTACAGGCCTCTGATAGTTGAACGGGGTGACACCCTATCCAGGCGGATTGCCGCTGTTAACACATACTGGGAAGGGGGGACTCTTGATACAGAGAGTAATGTTCAGTTTGGTGAAGGTGGTGCGGGTACATTCTCAGATGGGAAACTGACAACAAGGATAAGTAGTCCGCTCTGTGAAACTGTTCTGAGAGAATTTGTTAGGGCGGGTATCGATGAGAGTATCGTCTATAGATCTAAACCGCACATAGGTACTGATAAACTACGGATTTTCTTGGCTAATATCCGCAAGGAGATAACTGATAATGGAGGTGAGTTTCTATTTAGAACAAAGATGGATAACATCATCAAGGATGAGGATGGAATACAGGGAATTATTCTAGGCGATGGTTCAAAGATAGATTCGAATCTTGTGATCCTTGCAACAGGCCATAGTGCCAGAGATACATTCTATATGCTTCAAAGAAATGGTATATATATTGAACCAAAACCATTCTCTGTTGGTGTCAGGATAGAACACCCGCAACAACTTATCAACAGAGCTCAATATGGCCAGAGTGCAGATCATCCCCGTCTTAGGAATGCTGAATACCAGTTGTTCTACAAACAGGATAATCGTACAGCCTACACATTCTGTATGTGCCCCGGGGGAACTGTGGTAGCGGCTGCAAGCGAGTCTGAGACCATAGTAACAAATGGTATGAGCAGATATGCAAGGGATCAGGTAAACGCAAACAGCGGTTTTGTTGTATCTGTCAGCCCTGAGGACTTTAAATTTGAAGGACCACTTGGCGGAGTAGAATTTCAGAGGTCACTGGAGCAGGCAGCTTTTAGAATCGGGTGCAGCTCTGCACCGATACAGCGATTGGAGGACTACAGAATCGGTAGACCATCAAAACGAATTGGCGATATAAAACCATCATATACAGGAAAAACCGCTCTTTCAGACCTCAATTTGATATTTCCTGAGTACATTAACACACTTCTTATTAAGGCCTCCTATGATTTTGACAGGAAGCTTAAGGGCTTTGCAGCACCGGACGCTATACTGACCGGTGTCGAGACCCGTACTTCCTCACCTGTGAGAATAACCAGAGATGAAACCTATCAATCCGTGTCTTGCAGAGGTCTCTATCCGTGCGGCGAGGGGCCAGGCTATGCAGGGGGCATCATGAGTGCTGCGGTTGATGGCATAACAGTTGCAAATGTTATTGTTTCTAAGTACAGTTTGCCGTAGTAGAACCTTTTTGTATTATGTAGAATCTCTAAATCATCTTAAACTTTTCCATGTTGCTATTAATTATTTCTATATGGTCTTTATTCTTAATACCAACTGACTTTATTTTTTGAGCTTCATCGACAATATTACTAAAATTTTCTATTATTGATTTGATCTTAGCTGAAATATGTTTAGAAAGATTAGTAAGATTTTCAACGCCATTTCGACTTTTTAATGACATGTCATCTACTTTCGTTGACAGGGTTGTAACCATAGTAAACATGTTTTTTGTATCATTTACACCATTTAGGATATCCTTTGTACCATAAGATATCTCTACCATAGATTTGTTTACTTCATCTATAGAATTTTTGACCTCATCTATTTCATTATTAATATCATGAAACATATCAGCCGCTTTTGTGTTTATTTCAACGGAGTTTTGAATATCTTTTATGTTTTTATTCAATGAGGCATTGATTATCTTGAGATTCTCATTTGTTTGTTCGGCAAGTTTTCTTATTTCATCTGCTACAACAGCAAATCCTTTTCCTGCATCCCCGGCATGAGCTGCCTCGATCGCAGCGTTCATTGCAAGTAAATCTGTCCTGTCTGCAACATGTTGAATAACTGATATTATTTCAAAAAGACTCTCTGTCTGATTGGATATCTCTTTGACCGATTGAGCTGCATCAATCATCTCCTCTTCACCATTTTTAACTTTTTCAGCAAGAGCGGCCATATGAGAGCTCTTCTGGTTAAAAATCTGACTAATATTCTGAATTGATACAGTTAGTTCCTCTATTGTAGTTGAAGATTGTGTTAGTGTAACATTAAAGTTCTCGGTTATGCTTTTTAAACGGCTTGAGAGTTCAGCAACTTCACTGTTTACACCTCTTGAAATGTTAATTTCATTATCAAGAGAGGTTATCTCTCCATTAATAACTTGAAGATTTGAGCTTATATCTGTTATCTTCTCAAGGGTTTTATCCGTAGATTCTATAAGATTCTCACCTACAGCCATACCGCTCTTTGATGATTCGATTAACTCGGTAATTTTTATAAATCTGTCCCTATTTCGTAAAGCCTCTTCATTAAAATACTTTACACGCTCCTCAACAGCGGCAATAACTGAACTTGCCAGTAATCCGCCAAAAATAATAATTACAGCTCCGGATATGGTATTCCCAAAAGCTTTATCTGTTCCGTCAAGAGACCAAACGCCTAGATAGACTTTGTAGAAATAAAACCCTAACAAAGTTGCGGCAGCTAGAAATACATATATTAAAACCTGTCTCTTGGTTATGCTGACCAGAAGTATTAGTAGGAGACCAAATAGCAGTATAGTGGAATACGAAAAAACTTCTGCTCTTTCAACAATCTGATCGTTGAAGTAAAAAAGTATCATTCCACCTATTAAGTATAGAACTGTAAATAAGCCGTTAGCAATCTTATCCTTCTTAGATTTAATAAATAATAACGGAAGTAAAAAAGAAATGCTAACAAATAATGTCATTATAAATAGAAAATAATTTTTAAATAATGCAAACTGCATTATTGTTCCGGTAAACAATATAGAAAACATTGATATACTACCTATGATCATAGCTTTGATCTTCTTTTGAATCTCAATTGGTTCATTAGCATAGGTTGATAAGAAGTAGTTTAACAAATTATTCATAATATATCTCCATATAAAAACTCTGATATGCAAACAGTTTAAGCATCATTGAAGCGAAATTTACAAACCCATTATTATGCGATTTTAAAAAATTGCTGAGATTATAGAATTATGTTTACTTAATGTCAAATATTTTTAAGTGTTAGTTCAATTAATTCTCAAATGGGAAAAGGTTTTTTCATGGTAAATAATATATATTTGGTAGAAATTTCGATAAATAATGAAGGGTGATGAAAAGAACTAGGGGACAGCCTATGCCTGACTTGTTATTTATGAAATGATACTAATAACAACCATAGGTTGTCCCCCTTGATGTTGCTCTAAAAAAATATAATATTTGTGTAAGTTTAATAATTAAAAAAAACCCAATAATTGAAATCTTCAGACTATATTATTATGAATTATTAATATTTTAAAAAACACTTGATAATAAACTAATTAATTTGTTATAGTAAAATTTAACTTTATATTAAGTACACAAAAACTTTTTACAAGGTAGATAAATAAAAATTAATGAAGAGGCAATATGAATGGGAAAAAAATTAAAGTATTGATAGTAGATGACTCTGCGATAGTTAGAGATGTCTTGTCAAAGGAGTTAGCTGAGGATAAGGATATTGAGGTTCTCGGAACTGCACCGGATCCATATATTGCAAGAAACAAGATAATTCAACTAAAACCTGATGTTATAACTCTTGATATTGAGATGCCCAAAATGGATGGTCTGACATTTCTAGAAAAACTTATGAGCTACTATCCAATCCCTGTGATCATTGTTAGCTCTGTTACAACCCAGGATCCTCATGCTGCGATTAAGGCTCTTGAGATGGGGGCCTTTGATGTTGTAAATAAACCCGGGGCATCAATAAGTGTAAAGGATGTAACGAAGGAGATCGCCTACAAGATCAAGCAGGCATACCAGGTTAAGGACACCTATACTTCAAGAAGAGCTGCTATTGATGGAACAATTCGTTCAACAAAGGTAGTCTACAATTCAAATATTCTTTCAAATATTAAGACTACAGATAAACTGATAGCAATTGGGGCATCAACCGGCGGGACAACAGCCCTTGAGTTTATAGTGAAAAATCTTCCTCAAAATCTACCGCCTATTCTAATCACTCAGCATATGCCGGAGAACTATACCAGACAGTTTGCATCAAGATTGAATGACCTGTCCCCGCTTACGATAAAAGAGGCAGAGGATGGTGAGATAATTCAAGATGGTTATGCCTACATTGCAAAGGGTGGGTATCATCTTGTAATTGAACGAAGAGGTGCGAATCTCTACAACAGACTTGATACGGGTGAGCGAGTTCATTTTCAGAAACCGGCGGTTGATGTTATGTTTAATTCAGTCGCACGGGAGTCCGGACGAAACACTCTTGCAATCCTTCTAACAGGTATGGGTAAGGATGGTGCGACAGGGCTTAAGACAATTAAGGAGGCAAGCGGATTTACAGTTGCACAGGATGAACATAGTTCTGTAGTATGGGGTATGCCCAAAGCAGCTTTTGAGATAAATGCACATAAAATTATTGCACCGCTTTCAAGAATGCCTGAGATAATAACAGATTTCTCTGCCGACAAGGTTATTGTCTGACGCTATCTACTACCTCAAATGCCTTTATCAGATAGTTACCGTCAGTATCCACAATAGTTAGTTCATATTTACCCGGCTGAATAGAGAAACTCATCTGATGATTATTAATCGTCTCTCCTAAGTAGTTACCATCAAGATGCCAATAAAGCACAGCTCCCGGATTCCGATGAACGGCATGAAAAACACTCCTACCTCTTGTTCCGTCAAGCTCAACCGGGATAAATATCCTGGTCTGATCTGTATTAGGATAAACAAATCCCATTATTTTATCGCTCTCGCCATCTTTTACAGGGGGGAGTTTCCTATAGGCGGGGTTTCGTCTGATAAAGTAGTATTCCTGAATTGGCGGTAATACAAAGGCACTCCTTGTAATCATCTCATCAGAGGAATAGTTTGATCTGTTTACCTGAAATCGTTCCTCCTTATCAAGATGAACAATCCTATGATAGGGACAGGTCTCTCCATTCTGTGAAATCCTCGGGAGCCATTTTCGTTCTCTATTCTCACAGAATCTTGAGGCAATAAATCCGGAGTCACTGCAGATCATCATCTCTGTCATATCACTGTACGGAGAAGTAAACCAGCCGCTGTCCGGCAGATAGTTGTGAATCTCAAGCATAAGCGGGCCTGCGGCGGTTACCCCTGTAATCTCCGGCCGCCCCTCCCCTGAGGCATTGCCCACCCAGACAGCTATAACATAATCCGGTGTTATTCCAACTGCCCATGCATCTCTATTTCCATAACTGGTGCCTGTTTTCCAGGCAATCGGTTTTGACGAGGTAAACTCTCTCCATCTATTCTCCTCATTTGGACGGGCGACCTCCTTCATAGCATTAATTGTAGCCATAAATGCTGCAGGTGAAACTGCAGCCTCAAAGAATCTTTTGTTTATATCCTTTTTATTTTTTTTATTATTATTATCAATATCATCAAGAATATATGAATTGCTAAAAAAACATCTGTCATTATCAGAGCTTGATTTTACCGTACGGGCTATCCCTGCATAGGCTGCGGACAATTCCCATAGAGTTGTTTCTGCTCCGCCGAGGATCAACGACAATGAATAGTGAGCCGGTGAGAATGGAAGAGTAAACCCTACCTGTTTGAGTCTTGCGTGAAATTTCTGATAACCGTATCTATGAAGAAGATATACGAATGGCACATTAAGTGATCTTGTAAGTGCCTCTGATGCCTTAATCGCACCATTAAAATCCTTTGCGTAGTTCTGCGGTGCAAAACCTCTAAAATTAAGTGGAATGTCGGGGACCAGCTGATCGGGAAGTAATTCACCATCATCAATCATAAAACCGTAAAGAAATGGCTTTAAAATACTGCCGGAGCTTCTGGGGGCAGTTATGATATCTACAGAGTTCCCCCTATTTTTTTCAAATACATTCTGTGTATTTCCGGAGTATGCGATAACCTCACCTGTGTCAGTATTAACTACAATAGCAGCCGCATTGAATATTCTTGATTCTGCAAGCCTCTTACCATTTCTGTTAATTATCCCTTCAACAGCGATCTGAGTATTTTCATCAATTGTTGATCTCACCTTCATTCCGGTATATCCGTCCCGACTCAGACGGTTCAATAGGTGATATGCAATCTGCGGCATGGGATATGGTTTATCAGGCAACGGCTCGATTATTGCAAGATTATATTCGTTATCAGTTAATCTTTTTTTATTATGGAGCCGTTTTAGAAGTCTATTGCGTTTCCTTATTAAGGCATCTTCATTTTTACCGGGGTAGATCATTGCGGGGCTATTAGGAAGGATAGCCATAAGCGAAGCCTCTGCCCAACTCATCGTTTCAGGAGACCTTCCAAAATACCTCCAGCAGGCAGCCTCAAGGCCTACAACATTACCGCCAAAAGGGGCATGGCCTGCATAGAGCATAATGATTTTTTCCTTAGAATACATGAGTTCATACTTAACTGCAATAATGGCCTCAATGAATTTTTCGGTGATCAGGCGTTTCCGTCCCCCTCTTGAGAGCCTTGCAACCTGCATTGTGATCGTGCTGCCGCCGCTTACTATTCTTTTTTCCTTTAGATTAATATAGGCTGCCCTGACAATAGCTATCGGATCAATTCCCGGATGTCTATAATAATGCCCATCCTCAAATTCTATCAGTGCGGCCTTGTATTTGCCCGGAAGCACGCCACCAATGGGAAATCGCCACTGTTGATCTTCTGAGATAAGTCCGCCCAGGAGATAGCCATTTCTATCTGTAAGAATTGTAGAGTAAGTTGTCCCTTTAAACGGAGATTTTACAGGGTATAGTATAAATAGTAGTACAAGAAAAATCGCCGCTACCAGCCAACCGGCAATCCTCTTTGTTCGTTCTTTAGTTCTTTTAATTTTCTTCAGAGTCTCTATTAAAGCTTTTATCCAAGGCATCTACTTTACAACGCTTACACTCTTACCGGGTTTTCTAGAATAGACATCCCCATTATACATTGCCTCAAGATTTATACCCGGATAGTAGAAACTTCCTGTATAGCTTGCATTAATCATAAATCTAAACATCTTCACCTCACCCGGTTTTAATTTGAAGTAGGTTAGAACTCTGTCATCCCTAATATCCTGAAAGTCAAAGTCAGAATAATTTTTAAATGAATCAACATCCTGAACCCTTGAGTTTAAAATTTCCCAGCCGGATGGTACGATGTTTGTCAATGCCAACTCCTCATAAAGAATAGGCATACCGGTATGGATAACAGATATCTCAACTATAATTGTTGTTCCCTGCCTAAGTGATGAAATATCATCAATAAAATCCCCATTTCTTGATCTGTAGCTGATCTCCATTTTAATATTTTTCTCCTCATTCATCTCTGTTCCGGCTATAGGGATTCCCATATTGATAATCTTAGCAAATAGTAAACTAGGCCCCCGATTTGTGATAGATAGATTTGCATTCTGTGGATTTAGTGACTTGGTCCAATAGACCTCCTTAGCATCTACAACTCCTGCATCATTGCCATAGCTATATTCTGCCTTGATTAATTGGTCCTTTGAGATAACTGAGGCATATTTTGAGAGTGCAATAAGTGAATATGCGGCTGTCTGAGTGCTTAACCAGGCATCAGATGATAGTATCTCGGCTAATTCCTCATAGATCTTAAGACCTTCGTTTTTTCTGCCCAATAGCACAAGAGTCTCAAGAATCATAGCTTTGTCCCTCTCGGCAGAACCAAAACTCTGAGAGCTCGCCATATAGGAAGATACTGTCGTATTTAGATCCCGCACAATCTCCTCTGCTATCTTTGTGTTACCACTGACTGCATAGGCAGAAGCAAGAATCCATCTTGCTCTAAAGTCCATGTTTTTTTTATCCTTCATTCTATTCATCGCACTGTGGACAGGCTTGTTATATAGAGCCAGAGTATATAACCTATAGGCCTGATTCATATCATCATCGTCATTTCCGTTATCCCGCCACCTGTTTGCAGCAGCAGTCTGATAGCCTGACCATTCAGATAGGATCATATCTGATACTGCAAACCCCTTCTCGGCTGCAATAACCAGAAAATGACCTGCATAGTTTGTTGCCCAGCTGCTGACCTCAGTTTTTCCCGGCCAATATGCAAACCCGCCCTCTGAGGTACGAAAATTATTTATTCTCTCTATACCTGCATTAATGTTAGCCTCAACCTCATCTGATCTTTTTTTATCAAGGTTTGTAAGTTCTGCTAGAAACAACTGCGGAAATACACCTGAGACAGTCTGCTCAAGACAACCGTGCGGATAGTTGATCAGATAGTCGAGTCTACCGGTTAAATTAACTGGTTTTAAGTAGGACAGTTCAAGGTTGACCCCATTTGTCCCTGCTATTCCAAAGGTCTTAATCATTGAGTCTACCTTATGTCCCGGTTCAACCGTTAAGGTCGTGGTGTCCCTAACAAGCGGATTGGAGGCTCTAACATTAATGTTAACTTCATAGGATGCACTGCTCTTACCTGAGACTGCGTTTACTATGACCTTGCCAACACCAAGTTTATCCGCTGTTGTTAGATCAAAATATAGAAATTTATCACCGGACCTGTCAAACTCCAGGGTTTTCTCAGTATCCCCAACAATATTTAACAGGCCTTCAGTTTTTACTTTTACAGAGACGCTGTGTTTGCCTTCATCAAGCATAAAAATATTGACAGGTAATTTAATCTTCTCCTGCGGTCCGGCAACTCTAGGCATAGTCGCTATTACCATAAGTGAATCCTTAACAAATGAGGTCTTCTCAACATTTCCATAGGCACCATTATTCTCTGCTACAACCATTGTTCTGACCGCGCCTACATACCTTGGCATAACAAATGAATGAGACCCCTTACTGTTTGCGTTAAGCTTAAACGGACCAAAAAATCTCACGACCGGTTCAAATCTATTAGCTCTTTGAACTGTCGGTGGTGTAAATTCACCGCCACCGCCAATTGTTAATAATGGCCCAAATATTTTTGCCTGTGCTCCAAGAACATCGTCGAATATATCCCATGTTCTAATCCCTATTGCCTCTTTTGCATAAAATGATTTCCATGGCTCAGGTGTCTTAAAATTAGTCAGGTTTAAAAGTCCCTCATCAACTATGGCAACAGTATAGCTCATCGGTTTGCCTGATGATTCGGTTACCTCAAATCTAACCTCCTTCTCTGGAGCAAGTGTGTCGGATATTTTTATCACCGGCTTCAATACCGTACTATCGTCTATAACGCCTATAGGAACAACACCATAGAGCCTTATTGGAAGATCATTATCATTATTATGTGCCTGAACAAGTGTAAGATGGACATAGACATTCGGCGACATCTTTTTGTTTACCGTAAATGAGAACTCTGTCTTACCCTTAGTCGTTGCAACCCAGAAGCTATCGACAGTCCGTGTGCCTGACTCTATGTTGACTAATGCCCGCCCTCCGGGTGTTGATGGAATAGTAAACTTTGCAACCTCACCGATTTTGTATTCCTGTTTATCTGCATAGAACGATAGGATGTTTTCGCCCCCCTCATCACCTCTCTGTGAGGCACCGGCCCAGCCCGGCCAATCGATAAAAACAATCTGTCCTGATGAGTGACCTGAAACAGGATCAAGTACCTGAACAAAATATCGTCCCCACTCAGGGTGATTTATCTTTAGTTTATATTCTCCCTTACCATTGTTAGTGCTTATCTTTGCAAAGGCAACCTTTTTATGATAATTTGATGAGGTAAATGTTGAGCGGTCCTCATAACTTGTATCCCACCACCATCTCCATTGAAGTTTATATACAGAGACCTCAAGATCTTTAATAGAGACCGGATTACCATAACTGTCTAATGAGACGATCTCGACCTTATGATCCTGATCGGTCAACAGCATCCCTCTGGCTGCATCACCCGGCGGCAATCTCAGGCCTACATATTTGCTGTAAGGATGATATGGGATCACAAGTTTATCGATACTATAGTCGCCACCGTCCTCTCTTACTCTACTGATGAAGTTTGCTATCAACATCCCCTTAGCCTCAGGCAAATCTGAAGGTGCGTATCTGAACTCTGTATTTCCCTCCTGATTAAGTGTTCCCTCAAAGATGACTGTTTCTTCCGGATAGAACTGTTTAGTCGGATTATCAAATGTAAATCCCGGATACTGTTTAAATGTTGTCTGAGATTCTCCATATATTACGCTTACCTCCGCCTTCATGTTGGAGGCCGGTGCACCATGAAGCCAGTTCGCTTTAATTTTTGCACTAATCGAGCCGTCATCAATGTGAAGGGCGTCTTTTCCAAAATTCAGATCTATCTTAAGTCTGTTTGGTTTAACAGTTTCAATCTTTATTGTCTTTGTGAAGGTCTCCCCTCCGACCCTGATGTTGGCTTGATAATTACCGGTTACTGCATCAGATGATGTTTTAAATGTAAAATTATAGATATTTCCTGTACTGCTATTTCTAGTGATTCTCTGTTGAATCTTTCCATTTGGATCTAGTAGTTCAAAGACTACAGGGTGACCGACAGGTAGAATCTTTTCTCGATCCAGGAGAATAAAGTTTAGATATACAGTATCACCCGGTCTCCATACACCTCTGTCCCCATAAATGTAGCCCTTGATACCCCGCTTTGAATTGGTTCCTCCGACATCAAATCTGCTTAGTGTCAGAGCTGAGTTGCCGTCAACCTTAATAAAACCCCTTTCCTTACCTTTCTTTGCACTTATCATAAATGGCGGCATTGATAGACTCGCTGTAAACTTTCCGTTCCCATCGGTTTTTCCTGACAGGATAATCTGATTCTGAAAATTATAGAATTCAACTTCAACTCCGCTCAATAGTTCTGTTGTTTTTAGATCTGTTACAAATACACTATACTCAAGGTTGTCGGAACCCTTTACAATGATCCCTATATCAGAGGCTAATATATTCTTTGAGATCTCCCTTCTCTTACCGTAGAATGAATCTGAACATGGATTATCTCTCTGTGCCCAGTCATCCTCATAGTAATAATAATCCCAATATGAGTTTTCATCAGGAGCGTCAAAGTTGTCCTTAAGCATCTCATCCTCATGAGTAACACTATCTGATGAATCTTTACAGCTGTAGAGCGATTGTGATTTCCGGAAATTTATTCTTATCTGATACAGTGCTCCTTTTCTGGTTTTAACGAAATCAGTAAGATCGATATTAAATCTATTCCATTGATAGAGGTTTAACCCCTTTGTATTTAATGGGACTGTTTTGTAAACTACAGGTCTACCCACCCTTGCTATGTAGTTTTTTTCTGCAATGGTTGAATTTGACTGGAAAAACTGAGTCATGTTATTTTCAAAAATCTCAACTACAGTAACATCTACAGCTTTCAGTGAGATCGCAGAAAATGGTACTATGAAGCCTTGTGACCCCGGAAGAATCCCACCCTTATCATCAAGAAATTTTATCTGAGGTTTTTCCTGCCTTAGAGCTGCCATTATTTCGATTGGTTCTGAGAGTTGTTTACCTGAGCTGTCTTTCAAGGTCTTATCAAAAGTTATTTTTATTGTATTTGAAGTTATATTTTCAAGGTAGATCACTATCTTATTACCATCAATCAGAAATTTGCGGGTGGATTTGTCATTTACAGTTATTATGTCCTTGATATTTTGTTTCCTATCTAGTTCCTTTGAAAATCTCAACTCTACACTATTGTCCCCCTCTGATGAAACAACCTTAAAGTCGACAAAGTTAAATCCATCCAGGCCGTACACAACTAGAGGAATCTTTCCCTTCTTGCTTATGCCTATCCTTGAGCCGTCATAGGTTAACTCTGATTGATAGTTATCTGTTTTTCGTTCAAGACCCCTAACTGTAAATCTATGCATATTCACCTGACCATCATGATCCCACTCAATACTGTCTACCGCTATAATCTGCTCAATATCCTTAGAGAGTTCTGCATCAGCTGTAGAGATAAAACCTGAGATCTGTTGATAATCCTTACCATTTTCACTATAGAACTTAATATCTTCCATAGTAACTGTAAAGTCCTGTCTGATAACTAGAAATCCAAATTCAAAAAATGAAAGATCATCCTGTATACCGGGGTAAAGTTTCTTAAGATCTAGCTTAACTTTATAGGCCTTGCCGGGGTCGAATGCAGTATCCGGATGAAATACAATTCTTCTGTCCGAGTCCCACATAGTTCGTCCCTTTACAGAGGGAGTTATTGATAGAACACCATCCGGAAGTTGTCCCTTATTATTTATTGAGATTAGTTGGCTGTCAACAGGGTTTACCAGGGTTATAGCCACCTTAGACCTTCGCGATATGGTTCCTGTTGTATAGTCTGAGATATACTCTATATACTTAGCGTCATAGTTGATATCATTGGCCTTTGCCTTAGATTCCTTTTTACAGCCGCCGAATATTATTGACATTAATAGAACCATCAAAATTAAGACAACATTAAAGCTAGACCTCTTCATAATTATTCCTCATTAATTTAATAAGTTTAATTTAATTAATAATTAAACTACATTGATTGGTAAAACAGAAAATTTAGTAACACAGGGATTTTATATGATATAAAAACTATAGCCCAACTGTTGATTATTTTCAAGAATAATTCGTGATTATTTAAGGGAATAAAATGCAGATAACCGCTATTTGTGAATATAGGTGATACACTAAGGAGATTCTCTGTTTCATATATTGCCAGTCTGTTTTTACTATATGTCTTATAATAACCTGAAAATATTTTTTGTTATCTTGTTAGCTGTATTTTTATCCTCAAATATACACCAAATAATTATCTTTAATTTTTTTCTATAGTCTTATAGAATTAAATGCAGAAAACCGAAATTAGATTTACTAAGAGCTATAAGCAATCTTTAAATTTATAATATATAAGGGATAATTTGAATATCTTGTTAAAGACATCGGACTTCTATACACTTAAATCGTCAAAATATAGAGTTGATACTATCGGTTCAAATCAGTTGAATAACATTCTTTTCTTTGAAGGAGCTGTAAGTGAGTATGAGTACAGCGCAAAGTTAGAAATTGGAAACTTTGCATTTCTAGAAAAGTTAGTAAGTGATATAGGTAGATTAGATTATCAGTTAATTTACTTTCCAAGCCCGTTTATAGGAATTTCAGATAAAGAATTTGTCGCTTTTTTTAAACAAGAGCTTATTAAGAAATTACCGAATAATTATGCGGTAATTGGTTATTCAAAAGGTGCACGACTTGCCCTTGAATTGATTTTAGCTGATACTATTGAACCGGAATTATTTGCATCATTTAGCGGTGCACACTTGTTAAATACAAGGAGACTTATCAATTGTAAAGCTAAACTACAGAATATAATGATAAAAATTGGCAATGGAATAGAATGTCCATTTTACGATAAGAATAAATATATTAGCGATATACTCGATGAAGCTAACATTAAACACCAATATATTGAATATAAAAATCACTATATGGACTCATTTTATAAAATTATGGTTGAATTAATCAAGGTATATATCAGACATAATATTGATAAATGAAGGGCAAGTAACGAAAGGAGTAAATGTTAATTTTGGTAAATTAACGAAATTAATGGGGCTGTATAGCTTAGTTTTGTTAAAAAAAGAGTTTATACAGATAACTGACACTCCCTCCGGTGCTGAAATGCCGTAGCTAAGATAATGATTTAATAACCTAATAATGATTTAAAAATATTAAAGTTTTCTTGATCTTTTTTAGTAGTATATATAACAAATCTTATTTTTTCAAATACACCATCAAAAGTCCCACATAGTGCTTCCTTAAACAATTTGGCAATAATCTCCGGATCATTCTGAAATGCGCCACATCCCCACGCACCAAGTAATAAGGTTCTATGAGAGTGTATAGCAGATATTGACAGCACTTTATTTATTCTATATTTCATTATTTCTACGGCTTTATTATTATCAAACTGTCTATTCTGTTTAAGCCCCCCAATATTTACCGCCGGAGCAGTAATAAATGACATAGGTACAGGTTTTACTAATCTGTGATTATCATCTCTAAATACCGGTACACATGGAGAATAAATCACATTATCAGTATAATAACAGTTTTTGAGATAAGAATTTGCAATAAAAAAATTTGGGTAATGTTGAAATATTGTAAATAAACCTGATGAGCGGGCAATCGACTCTTCTTGAGCATTTGCACCTGTCAACCATCCGCCACCCGGGTTTTTAGCAGAGGCAAAATTAAGACATAAACAATTTTCAGCTTCAATATCAAATATAGCTTGCAGAATAGTTTGATCTACAACCTCAATCATGGTTTAAAAAGGTCTTTGGAGCTTCAGTTGCTTTAGTTTATGGTTATACATTATATCATCGTAGTAAACCGAATTGATTATTGAGTCTTTAACAGCACTTGATATATCTATAACCGTGCCACTGTATGTAGTATAAGTTCCTTTCTGCAAAATAGCCAGTGTATCATTCGCATCCTTTATTCTAATTTCTTTGGCAGTCATTTTTATCTCAGTTCTATAGTTTCTATAATTTTTTTCTGTTTAGTTTGTTTATTAAAACTGTAGTCATTTTAAGAAACCATAACCTACCGCTCTACCCAGTCAAACTCTACCATACTCCGCTTAACCGGATCAAATATCAAACCCAACTCATACACACCTGTATCCGGCAACCCGATATACTTCGCCGCATAGTCCATCTCCTGTATCTGCTGTAACGCCTCATTTACCTTTGATTCACCATCCTTACCAACCTTGATCTCCATAACGAATATGTTTTTTCCAAGTTTGATGGTCATATCAGCACGGCATCTGCAACTGATATCCTCAGGGATAACCTCGCAGTTGATCGCTGCAAAAAACGCATATAACACAGATGCATAGTAGCCCTCATAGTCAATGATGTCGTTTTTGGTGAAGTTCGTGTAAGGTATGCCTGCAAACAGTCGCTTTACTGTTTTTTCAAATGCAGGCATATCGGCATTGATGAGAGAATCATATATTGACTTCTGATAATGAAATCGCTCAGTTGTAATTTCAGCATATCCGCCGATCAGATATTTATTAAGAGATATTTTAACTTCACGATTTGGGTAAGTTAACGAATACTGTAATTCACCTATTTCATCATTGACTTCTTTTATCGTCAGATACCCCGATTGAAAAAGTATAGTCGTGGGTTCAAGCTTATCGAGGTCAAAGCTTGACAGTATCTCCTCTCCAACTTCCAAATTATCAAGATCAGGCAAAAAATACTTGTTTTTCTTAAAGAGCTTGATTAGAAATGTCGGCGTGCCGGTTTCAAACCAATAGTTGCGATACTCACAACCCTTTTGTATAAACAACAATATATCATACGGATTGTAAACCTTTTCACCAAGGAAATTGTACCCGTTATACCACTGTTTAAGCTTTTCCCAATCAACACCGACAAGATGTTCAGCAAAAACAGTCTCAAGATCATTCTGTGTATATCCACAAATAGAACTGTACTCTTTATCAAGCGTCAGGTCATCAGGGCTATTAATCCCTGAGAATATACTCACCTTACTAAACTTACTCACTCCGGTTAAAAACACAAACTGGAGGTCAGCATCCCGCTCTTTTATTACAGAATAAAAGTCTTTTAATCCTTCTTTAACTTCATTGGCTATATTGGGATTGTCAATATTATCAAGGATCGGCTTGTCGTACTCATCGATGAGAATGACTACTTTAGAGTTGTATTTTTTTACTATATTTGTAATAAGTTCATTAAACCTATTGGATATACCATCTTCTTTTAGTGTTACTTTGAATAAGTCACAGTATCTATTGATATTTGCACTTATCTTAGCATCAAGCTCCCCTCTGCCCCTCACATTACCCCCGGCAAAATCAACTTTGATAACAGGATACTTCTTCTCCCAATTCCATTTATCGTAGATATACAAGCCCTTAAAAAGCTCCTTGTTACCTTCAAATATCTCTTTAAGCGTGTCGATAAATAACGACTTACCAAACCTCCGTGGGCGGGAGAGAAAATATCGCCCTGGTCGTGATACAAGTTTATATGCAAGTGCAGTCTTATCAACATAAACCATCTCTTCTGCTAATATCGTGCTTAGTGTATTAATCCCGATGGGTAGTGCTTTCATGTTGACTCCTATTGTCTGCGAAAAATACAAACTAAAGTTATTATATAGTAAATAGAGTTAATTATCAAGCGTTTTTGGATTTGGAAATAGTTTCTATAAATCTCCTCTGTTTAGTTTGTTTATTAAAATTGTATTTGTGTATTTTTGAGATAAGTTCCGGCGGTACTCCAAGCCTTCCTTTATTTTCGTCAACATCTACTCTGGGATTGTCAAGCAAATAGATACCTGCCGGAGGATTAGCATCATATATAACGCATCCTGCATCTCTCAGCTCTTTAACAGAAGCTGTCTCTATTAACGCGATCTCAGCGATCTCCTCTTTTGCTTTCCGCCCAGCAACAGTTATCGGGTCTTTTAGCCCGTTTTCTGCCTCCTCATCCACATATGTTTCATAATCTATTGGCTCTCCTCTCTTTTTTTCAACCTGAACTATTAGACCCTCCATCGACATTATACCATCTTCTAGAATAGGTATAACATTAGAGTATAGAGTCCCATGTATGAGGGTATCCTCAGGTTTTAAGTAAGTTGTGATATTATATAGTTGATATGCTCTAATATCAGAGTAAAAAAAATGACCATATGCAGCCTTTACCATAATTATATCACCATCAAATTTCACATGATATCGGCCGCCCCTTCCAACATTCATCCCGGTTTTAGCCGGTAACGACTTAGTAAGTGCATAAGATAGGATCTCGTTTGCGAACTGTGCAGTCTGTGCTATAGTTTTTTTAAAATTGCAATCAGTCATGTCCTGAAATATAAGTGAAACACATTTTGATAATCTATTGATTGTCCACCACCCATTTTCATCATAAAACATTTGAAACTCCGGGTAACCCCTCAAAATCTGAGAAGCAATGATACTATATACACTCAATACTTTTCCGTCAGTTCCTATCTGATCAAATAGATCAGATTCACTTGATATTACAGAACTACTTGTTATCTTTAAATTAAGATTGTCATATTTAGAGATAAACTTTTCTAAATGCCTCTGTATCTCATTAACAGCTTTATTTTTGTCCATGGTTATATTCCTTCCTTTTTTTTACCTCATTAATAAACTTAAGTGCGGCAAGCCCGTCCTCGAACGAGCTTAATGACTTACAATTTTCTTTTGTGGCAAGTTTAAAAGCATGTTTATAGAGATTTTTAAAATAGCCGGTCTCATTTAACGCAGAAGTCGTTACAGGCATCAGCGACTGTTTTTTCTCATAATAAGGGCTATCAACAGACTTTTCTTCTTTTAAAACTCCATTTCCAATCCAAATACGGCCTTTATTAAAAATGAGGTCTATTTCGAATAGCAGATAATCTCGCCCATTACCTATTTCAATCACTCCAATGCACTTTGGAGTTTTAAAGTTAATGTAATTTGTTGTATCATCACCTGTTATAGTTTCAAAAAAAATGTCATCATCAATAAGATGCCTGATAATATCGATCATATGAGTTCCGTCGTCGAGCAATATATCATCAATTGATCTATTTTTCCCAAAGAATAATTTGGCTGATACACTCAATAGCTTTCCGAAAAAACCACTATCAATTTTCTTCTTAACATATATATAGTTATTGCTAAAACGCCTTTCATGATTTATGATAACTTGTCTTAATCTGCCTTGATTTCTTAAATAGAAACTCTGAGCTTCGACATAGTTCACTGATACCGGTTTTTCTAAAATAATGACTGATTCAGGGCTTAGATTAATTACATCCTCTAAGATCTTCAGATGCGTCTCCGGTGGTGTTGCTATAGCGATTATATCAGGTCTTTTTTCTCTTAACATCTCTGTGTAATTACTAAAAATTACTGCTTCATTTAATCCAAACAGCTGCTTTGTAGCCGCCATTTTCATATAATCAATGTCATATAAACCAACAAGCTCCAGATCGCGATTATGTTGGATCGCACCTATATGGGTACATGGCTTCTCTCTTTTTGAGTCAGCTTCCAGCAAGCCAGCTATTCGGCCGGCACCTATTACGCAAAATTTAAGCCTACTCATACACCCTCCAATTAGTTGATTCTAAATCAGAGTTGTTTGCATTTATTAGCCTATGAATCAGGTATTTCTGTTGTAATAATCGATGATTCGTTGTTTCAAAATTTGCATCTAAAAATTTAATTACCTGATCTGCCTTCTCAAAATTTTGCAATCTTCGATAGATTTCAGATAAGGTCATTAGCATATTGGGTTCATCCACTATATTTGATTCAATAAGCTCAATAAGTCTCTTTGCGTTCTCCATGAACTGCCCTGTATTCTCCGTACTCCCATTTTCCCTAAATTCGTCATTGAAAGCCTGATTGAAATTAAGTCTAACGAGAAGTTCTTTTTCAATTGACAATTCTGAGAAGTCTTTTTCATTTATTATTATACTATAATCGATCTTAAACGACTCAAGGTCTCTTGAAATGATGTCACTCGGCATATCACCAAGTAGTCCTGACTGGAAGCCGCTTGTTACTTTCACTGCTGTAAAGTTAAAATATGCTTTACACCAAGGACATTGCTTATATCTTTTATAAATTGGCTGTTCATTAAGAAGGGACGAAGTGACTACTCCATCAGACCATAAAAGTCTTTTGTATCTTATTGGATTTACATAATGATTAGGATAGTGGCATTGTTTTTGGCACATTGGACAAGCGATAACATTGTATTTGATGCC
>CAYYKD010000030.1:0-10360 GCA_964471825.1 uncultured Spirochaetales bacterium | reverse complement strand
ATAATACTCATAACCTAACCTCTCAATTTTTATATTTACTATATTACACGGAAATACTATTTTTATTAACTAAAATAATCAAGAAAATATTAATAAAATGACTAAAGGCTCGTCCAAACTGCATAGAATATCAACTACCAAACTCTAAATAAATGCATAGCTGTTATAGCGTTATTATTTTAAATAATTATTTAATGATTAGGTTTTAGTAGTATTCTTTTTCAATTATATTCGTTTGTAAATACTCATCAATCAGCTCTTCAAGCAACTCTTCAGGAATAATTACTACTTTATTAAGATCTTGAAACAGTGTCTGATAACTAAACGCTTCATCATGCTTGTAAAGTCTATTTCTAGTTTTTGTTTCGTAGTATTCACGCTCATAGCCTAATAAATTAGGCGGATTATAATTATCATAGCAAGGCCCTTCCTGTACAATTTGCTGATAAGCCACCTCACGAACATTATAACCGTAGTCTTTTAATACTTTTAGAAATTTCTCGTTGAGACTTCTCCTTATGTTATAAAATTTATTTAGCTCTTCCATTAAATATTTACTGTTATAAATGTAATTTAAAAAATGGGAAATAGATATATTAGTGGCAATATCTAATAAAATAACCAGAAATAATGTTAACCAGTTTAATTTTAGTATATAAGTTAAGATTGGTATTGTAATAAAAGCTCCAAAATTTAAAAATGTTAGTATCATTAACACTGTACCGATTATTGTTTCATGAATCTCAATTGTTACCTTTTTCATTGTTGACTCCTTATTCTGTTAATAATTTACTTTCTCCATTTATATATACGGGGAAATATCTAATTTATGATGCAAGCCTTTGTGAATATTTCTCTCGAATTTCAAAATATGCAGAACTGTTCTTCATAGACTTCATAAGTCCAAATTTCGAAAGAAACTGATTGTAGTCTAATATCAAGCAATCATTTATTAGTTAAGTTTTTTCTAACTCAGTAAAATACTTCTGCTTGTGGTCATCTATTTCTTGAAATACAGTTACCTACATCGCTTTGACTTGTTTTATTGAATATCTTATGACCCATTTCATTGTATCTATATTTAAATTTTCTATCTCAATTGATGCCCCAAAAAATATTGAATAAGTAATTGTACTGGTTACCTTTTTTTTATGTTTTTTATTTATTCCAGCCTTCCTCTTCCTATACGCATCAACTGCTTTCTTAATAAATATAATTTTTAATATCATTAATAAAGTAGTAATCGATAACCTTAAATTTCAAATATGACTTGCTAAGAAACATAATATCATAATTATTCGGCAAAGAATTTAAAACAAAATCACCTATGACAATTGATTCAGATATTAATACTTCTTTAAAACTTGCACTTGTCTCCTTTCGCTCTAATAAAACCTTAGTTCTGAGTATGGGTATCTTTTTACAACTTATATATACTAACCTCGACAAGTATGTTAATATTATATTTCTTGGATAATTATATGCAACTATTAGAACTTTAAGGTTTATAATATCAATGATGTCATCTTAAGGCAGTTTGTTTATATTCATAGAGATGCATTTTATAACTCTCGGACAATCAATATTTAAACCAGCTTTGCTGAAAACCTCTTCCTTTATACCTTTATTTACTTTATTTGTTGAAGAAATAGCTTCTTCCAACTACTCGCTTACATTATTAGCTTTTATTACTGCTGCGACATTTGTTGCTTTTTTTTCCATAAAAAACACCTCCATTTCTCTTTACATATTTAATTACTCTTGCAGTCTTTGCTACGGCACTAACACCAGCAGCTCCAATAAGTGGATTGATCGTATTCCGGTATATAACTGATCGACCCACCCCAAACTGTATTTGCAAGTATTGCGCCAATCTAATTGTTGCTGAAATAAGTTTTTAATGGGGTGTGAGGTGATTAGAAACAGATAATATCTTATCTAATAATATTAGATAGGATCAGATAATTTTAAGTTAAAACATCGGGGTTAAATCTATAATTGCTGGTTTTTGCTCGTCCCAGCTCTTTAAGATCTCCATGTTTTTTTAGTTCCCCAACATTTTTTCTAAGTGTGGACAGCGAATTTTTATTACCATAGTTTGTAAAAGTCTTATACAAATCATCCATGGATAGGCCTTCTTCTGGAATAACTAAGAAGGCATTCTTATACTTTTCAATGATTTCTTTGCATTTGGTAGGCATTTCTTCAGTTTTTTTTATGTGGTTATTAGAGTTATCATTTAGTACTATATCAATCGCTGCATCGAAAAAATCTTCATTTATTATAATATCGTTTAGTATTTTATCTAACTGTCGCATACCAGAAAATAAATCATAGTAGATTTTCAACAGATTTCTATCCACAAAAACTTTACTATCTGTTACTATAGACCTGTCCACCTTTAATCTGTCGACTAACTTATTGACTGTTGAGATTCTTAAAATTGACTTGGCTACAAAAAAACGAAATATATTTAATCTGCTTTTTATAGGACGACCGCGTTTGGTGTTCCCGTTATTAAAATTAATGTCATTATTTTCAATAACTTTTAAACAATTAATAAAAAAAGATGTTCCTTAGTTAGAGGTTCGTAAAAATATTTAAGATAATCTTCATAAAACTCACATAAAACTCACATAAAACTCACATAAAACTCAAAAACTTCTTGCTGTTTTCCCAATAAATCTGCTATACTCTTCATAGGTATTTGCCTTTTTTTGTTATTAAGTTTGTTTTTAGCAAAATAACTATAACAAAATTTAAGGCATTTATCTATTGAATTCAAGCAAAAAACTATTTTTGCAAGAGGCTCTATATATAATTAATTTATCAATTTTAGAATCCACTTCTGTGTTTATGGCTAATGTCTTTAGTTCATTCATAAATACCTCCAATAAAGAGCGTTTAAGTAGTTTACGATAATATCATTAAATAGTCGAATCTTTGTATATCGTTTTATAAAGAGCCACAAATTTAAACGGTATTTTAAAACCGACTATTATTTATATTAATTAATTAATTAATCCTTTGTATTTTGCTTTAACGCATCATTTATCGTTTCGTTTCTAAACTTTTTGGAAATATAAATTTTTAATCTTTTTGCAAGATATTCTAAATAATCATCAAAGTTATTTTCAAGATATTCTGATAGTAACTTATGATAAATTTTATTAACCGACTTTGTCATTTTAACAGGAAATTTAAGATCCTCTGCATGATGATTACTGATACGACAGAGTCCAAGATCTTTTTTATTGATACAACCATTTTTTTTCACCCGCTCAACATCAGCAATAAATTCTAAAAGTTCGTCGTAGCCAAGTTTTTCTGTATCACTATTCATATTTATTCCTTTTTCTTATAATAATTAGAGGTACCCTATAATATATAAAAATATGTAAGAATCATCTGTTTAAGTTGTTTTGGTAAAGAATAATAGTATATCCATTCAAATCCATTATTTATTGAATAGTTTTTTATAGATATATCACCTTTAGCTTCGTTGGATTCTATCATAAGTTGTTTAATTAATGAAATAATTAATTGGTTTTTTTTATTATCATCTATATCTTTTATGGATAATGATAATTCAACTATAGCTTTATTAGAAAATATCCATTTACTACTACATGAAACCTCTTGATTAATAAGTTGTGTAATGTGCTCTACATCACTAACAATATCATATCCAAAAACTTCATTTACTTTTAAAATAATCTGAGAATTTGTTAGGTAATCATCCGATAAAAATGAAAAAACCATCGGATTTGTTTCAAGACAATCTATTATCGTTTTTATTGAAGCATTTTTTATAATTTTAATCGATTGTGCATCTGATTCTATTGCTTTTTTAATTACATCTTTATCTTTTTGTAGTTTTGTCGTTAAAAAATGATAATTTTCATAACGAATTGAAACAGCTCTCAGAGCAAAGTTTTTATCTTTCAATAAGTCCGGTGTGGCAAATGATAGAGCTTGTGGAAAATTCTTAGAGCTTTCAAGGATAATTTCCTGATCAACAGGTTTATTAAAATGACTAATTAAATTCGAGTGTTGATTTAAAAATGAGTATAACACGTTTTCATTTGTTATATTTTTTATATAATCGACCTCGTCCTTATCAGGGAAACAACATTTTACTATTTTTTCTGACGCTTTATCTTCCGCGATCTTTCCATAACCATAAGGAAAATTTTTGACATCTTTTATTTTCATCACTTTACCTCCCAGAAACTATTATATTCTTCATGAAGTTTTACAACTTCTTCGTTTAACATATCTATTTCAAACTTATATCGTTCAACCAAATTAAATGTATTATTTAACAGACATCTTTTTGATTCGATTTGATCTTGAATTATAGATAAATTAGCCGTCTTTTTGATTATTATATCTTCGTATATTTTAAGTTGGTCCTCGCGCAGATTAAAAGTCTCGTCTACATCATCGATAGACCTTCCTAATACTTTTTCAATTGAAACTTTTAATTCCAACACTTCTTCTATTAACAATAAATCATATCTGATGCTGATAAAATCAATCATTAATTTTTGTATTTCTTCAATTTGTTTTTCTGATAAATCAGGATTTCTTATTAGTATAATATCAGGGTGATAGTACTTTAAAAGTTTCTTTCTGATTAGCTTAATTTTTGCTATTACCTCTAAATGTTCTTGTTGCAACGGTTGATGATCATCAAGAAGATATTGATCAAAAAATATATGAGCATCTGTTTTTCTTTTTTTTTCTCTAAACTCTTTTTCTTTAATTTGTTCTTCCAGTTTTGCTGTGAACTGTTCTGATTGTATAATACTATTAATCTGTTCTTGATCTAAACAACTCTTAGCCAGCTCTATTTTTTTTAATAGGATCAATTTTTCTTTTTGCAATTTTAAAAGTTGTTCTTCATACGGAAAAGTGAGTTTATCTAACTGAAGCTGTAACTTGTGATCTTTGTTTTTGTACTGTAACAACAATAAGTTTAAATCGTATAACTGCTTCTCAAGTTCCTCTTGCTTGTTACAGATGTGGTTAGTTGCTTGTTTAATCATATACCGCCTCCTTGTTTTGGCCAATCAGCTTAATACACTTTGTTTCGACCTGAATTGACTTAATGTGTTTTTTTATTTTATCTACTGCTATTGCCTTTTTATGATTATTAACTATTTCAGTAAATAATACACATGATTTCTCCATAAAATCATTTAATTCACATATTTCAACTTCTTTTTTATTGTTTTTGAATACAATGTTATAAAGAGTTGTAGTATTTTTATGCAAATAGAAATGTTTATCAAATGACTCCATAAATATGTTGATATTATTATCCTTTCGTTCTTTACTACTTCCAAAATATATGTTAATTAAAAAATTCATTTCAAGATTTTTTAAATCAAGTGAAAATATCGCCAGTTTATTTAATTCAGTTCCTAAAATTAAAATTTCTCGTGCATAATCAAAAGATAGACTATAGATATGTTCCTCCTTAGGTAGCACATTGATTGATTTGATAAATTGAATCTTGTTATTGATAATATAAAAAAAATGAATAGATCCTTTGTTGGTTCCAATAATAAGAAGATTATTATCTTTTTCAAAAAAAGCAGAAAACATGCTGTGATTCCTTATTTTTTCGATACTTTTTATTTCAAAAATATCAAGTTCACTAAACCCTTTTGACATGTCTTGTAGATCATAAAGGTTCAATATATTATGTGAAATCGTAATCATTGTTTTATCATCTAATAGAAAGCCCTCATTTAAATTATGATGTATTTTTCTTATTAAAATCCCGTCTTTTTGATATACTAATAAATTTTCGTTTAATATATAATTGCTCCATATATCATAATAGTGACAAAAAACTTCATGTTCACAGCTATTAATAGATTGAGTAAAAGCCATCTTTTTGTTTGAATAAGCAAACTCGTAAAGTTTATCTACATCCAGATTATCTGCTCTACTTAACCAATCATCAAAAACATTGTTTTTACAAGAGTATATATTTTTAATTAACATCTGGTTTAAATCAAGAATAAATTTCACTCCATTAATTAGTCTTATATACAACAAAGAGTCTACACATTTAAGTTCATAAATTATTTGATTAGGATTTAAACAAACTAAGTTTGAATACTGAATACTATTAATTAAGCTTTCATATTCAAAGTCATAATATTGTATTAGAAAGTCGTTTTTATTGTGTAGCAGCAATTTATTGTTCATCTCACACATAGTTCTTTTTTGACAACTATTAATTTCAAAAATTGAAGAAAAGGTTTCTAAACTGTAAAAATTAGCTTTCATTTTATATCCTAAACAAAGTACTAATTCATTTTTGTCTGATGTTTTTAGGTTAAATATGTTTAGACTATTAATTGCGCTAACCTCAAATACGGCAGTAGTCTTTATTAAAAGTAAATTGTTTTTTAATAACTTATATATATAAATAATATTGTTAATAGTATCACCAATAATAACTAAATTTAACTCATAGTTTATATCATATAAAATATCATCTTCATTAAATATGATCTCCTCGTTCTGTTTTTTTATAGCAAATTTATTTTCATTGTTAACCGATATTTCATAGTTATTTAACAGGTATATTTTTTTAAAATTTTTATGAGTGTCAATAATTACTTTACCGGTGGAAAGATCTATTTTATATAAATTTAAGGTATCATTATCATTTGTCTGAACAAACACATGATTACCTTGGTTTTTCGAGTCAATATAATCTCCTTTAATCTCTTCAATTTCATATTGCTTTTGCAATTGAAGTTTATTGTCGAAATATAGTATTTGTTTTCGAGCTATAAATATTATATAACGAATTTCATTGTGATGGAATAAGACTGACTCAAGATAGCTTAAATCTGTTTCAGATTTAAATGTATTGGATATTTTGTTCTCCTTTACTTTATAGATGGTATTTAAATATTCAAAATATATAGAGTTTTGGTCATCAGCAACCATACAACCGGCAGTTTTATATCTATCAATGACGCTAACATCAATATTTTCACGGTTAATAACTACATTTTCTATAATCCTTTTTCGAGTTTGATCTACAAATTTGTTTGCTTGTTGTAAAATTACCTCGTTCATTTATATACCCCATTAACTAAATATAATATGTAATTACCTGGAAAATCAAAAAGCTCCACCTTATTTTTATAAAAAAATTTTGAATAATTAAATTTTGTCTCCAATCTATCTATAAAATAACGATCAAGAAGCCAAATCTATAACTTACAAAATACTTAGAGTGATCAAAATAAATAATTTTTTAGAAATCATTTGATACCGACTTTTCTAATTCATTAGATATTGTCCGATTACAATATTTTTCATACTCTTTATAAATCATACATATATACCTTGCTACCCCCTCGAGTATGTTTAAAGATCTATCAAAATCTAACTTATCCGTAAACTTCTTATAGAATTCGGGGTCATATTTTAGAAAAAGCTCTTTAAGATTGTTATAGTCGGAAGCTATGTTCAATAAGTCGAGTATTGAAATATTTACATTTTTAATCTCATCCTGTTTTTTTTTAACAATCAAATCTCCTGATTCTAAATCTTTTTGTTTTAACATGTTAAACCTCCATATAATATGTCAACATAGAATGCTTTATGAAGCTTTTTATACTCCACTCCGACAAAAAAACGGCTATAGAACCAAGTTTAGCAACTATCATACCAATAAATTAATTGCTCAAATCAAAATTAATTGGTTTATAGACTAAAAATTATAACTCATTCGGTTACTAATATTTATTAATATTTACAACTAATATCATATTATAATTTAGTATGTAATAGTCAAGTTGTGTTGATGTTCAATTGCTATAGGGCAGTTCTAAATACTGTGTATTTAGAATGCCATATAGGTATAGGAATAGGTTTGAGCTTCTAAAAACCTTAAAAGATAAGGTTTTTAGAAGTGCCCTATAATAACCTCACTAATAGGTATTCCGTTGTTCGATGCTTAGATTATTGTAAAACAAATATATCTTTGATACTCGAGGTTACTGCTATTTAGGTATTGAGTAAGGTTCATTAAAAAATATATCCGCACCTGAGTTAGTTTTAATTGCTTTGATATTTCCTGATGGAAAAAGTTCAATCATTGAGGCGAGGTATTTGTCGTTTGCAATATTAATAACTATATCCTCATCGAATGAGATCTGTAAAGACCCATAGTTAATGTCATAAACGAAGTAACTTTTTTTTGATGTCTTGATATTTAGAAAATCTATGTTTTGGACAACAAAAACTAATTTATATATAAAATCCGTTTCATCGAATTTGATACTTGCAAAATTAGATTGTATGATTTTTTCGGCAAAATAGAAATGAATGTCATCTAAGGTGAAAATATGATCTTGGTCAATACATAAAGCCATCCTTGCTGAACAAAAGACACGCCCGTCATTGTATCGAATGGATATTTTGTTATTAGTATATTGATGTATGTGAGTCTCGTATTTATCCAAATCAACTATAATAAGCTCAGAATGCTCGAATTTTATGCCATTAAAATTAGTGTTTGATGACAAAAAAAGCTTATATAGCCTATTTCCATATTCACAAGTCACAGCTCCTTCAGGCCTTAGCATAGTATCTCTTTTAGCAAAGCATGCGTTATCGTAGTTTCTCTTTAACAGATAGAATCTATCTTTTCTTCTGATAGGTTTACTATTAATATTTTCAAATTCTATGAGTCTGATTGGATTAAATTGAAACTTAAAGTAAGTCTGACGCGGTATGTATGCGTCTTTGTACAAAATGTCCTCAGCAGTTATAAAGCTAAAATATACCTCTTTATTATCTTCTATAAATGCACAGGAATCCATATATAAATCTTGTATTACGACTTTTATTTTATCAAACTCCAATGTGCATTTTGCAATATGAAGTACATTTGCTACTTTCGATAATATAGTTTTATCAATAATTATTAAAAATACATTATCGGATAATGTTATTTTTTGATGTCCGGTTGTATGAATCTCAAATGAGTTTCGCCGGGTATCATAGACCATTCTATTAAAAACTAAGAATCCGTTAAAAATATTTGTATTGATTGACTGTTTGTTTCTAAACCGATATTGATAAACTTCTTTCCCTTTTGCTTCTGATATTGTTAAAGTGTAATTGTTATCAATTTTTATAATACCGAGGCGGTTTGTTGGGATAAGTTGATCAAATAAAATGTGATATTTAAATTCTTCTTTAATGTTGTAAATTGATATAAAACTATAAAAGGAGTTGAATAATCCTCTAATACTTGTAATGAATCTGCTATCACTTGGAATGTAATTGATGCAAATGTCATAGGAGTCTTTAGTAAAATTAATTTGCAAATTTGATCCGGTTGATTCAAACAAGAGTTCCGGTTGTTCATCTTTTTCATTATAGTGTTTTGTAAGAAGTGCTATTGGAAAACCATCAACAAGAAATTCAATAATATCAATTGTTTTATTGATAAGAGCCTCAATCACTTTAATTCGCCTAACTCCATAACAGGTAATAACTGTTGCTTCCTTTAGTTGGTGTTCATGGATACATAATAGTTTGAGATATTTATGTTGAGAATATTTAGACTTGCTTAAACTATAAATTGATATGCCGTTGAATCTGTAGTATAATAAAAGGTTTCCTTTCTCTTGTATCATGTCATAAATAATAGTTTATTTAAATCAAATAATCAAGAGGCTATTCCAAAAATAATCTTTTTTACAATTTCTGCGTCATTTTTCGCCTTAAGTACTCACATACTATTGGATTACTATTGTTTTTTAAGGTGGAGGTCTGAAAATGAAATTAATTTAGCGGGCTATTATTTGGGCCTGTGTGTAGGGTGTATGTGTAAGGACGATATTCTTGATCCTCTGTTTTAACTTTAACTCGAATCAGTAAATCTATTATAAATTCTTTGTTAATAATTATTTTGTTTGTAGGTATTTCGGTTGTCTTATTTATGCCTTGGGGATGTTTTAGAAACCGGATGATGCGTTTAAATACTTCTGAGTCAAGAATTTTGGGCTTAACTAGTGCTATTGATAATACTATAAAATAAATTATCGATTGTGACTTTGCGTCTAATAATGGTATGTTTTTTTCAAGTATAAGAACTTTCCTGTTAAATATTATATCAATAATATACTCTGTAGTTTTTGGTGATTTTGTGATCAAATCAATTGTAGATAATAAGTCGAAAGACTCTATTAGTTCTAAGGGTTCAAGATAGTCTGGTATCGCAGTATTAGAATCATTATAAAAAAATATATCGGCGATGTTTTTCAAACCAATAATCTGGCAGTGCTGGCCACCGAAGGTGATGGTCAGC
>CAYYKD010000029.1:29132-50607 GCA_964471825.1 uncultured Spirochaetales bacterium | reverse complement strand
TGGCAGTTTTGCAAATACTTTGCATACTGTTCATTGCTAAAAAAGGTTAAGTCGCCTTTCTGGGCGTCTTCAAGCTTGGCAACACCATTAATTTTAATATCAGGATTACCAGTTACATCTGCTTTTATTATTGAAGCAATTTTATAAAGTTCAATCATAATTATTTCAGTTTTTTAAGGATTTCAGCTGTTACATCATATTTTTCTTTAGCGTACAGAAACAAAATATCTCCGCTTCTATCAAAAATAAAATCGATTTTATTTTCTTCTGCATATAATTTAATTACACCAAATATTTTATTATGAATAGGTTTCATTAATTCTTCTTGTTTAAGTGATAATTCACCTTTTGGTCCGAATTTTTTTTTGTCTGAATTCGCTAATTTTATTTTCCATTTTAACCAATTCAGATTCAACTTCAGATCTTGTTTTATCACTCATAATAAGTTTTCTTTTTTCGTAATCCTCAAGTTTTGCTTTCCATTCATTCTGCAACTTAGTTAGTTCTGCCTGCCATTCTTTAACCAAATCATCAATTTTTTTCTGTACTTCCTGTGCATCGGGCATTTCTTTAATAATTGCATCTGAATCCATATAACGAACTTCTTGTTGGGAATATGAAATTCCACTTAACAATAACACACTAAACAGTGCCGGTAGAATGATTTTATTTATCATTTTCTCTCATTTATTAGTAATAAATATTTTTATTTCATATTTTGATCAATCAAACTCATCCCTGAAGGTATTCTATTCACTTAATGATCTCACAGATTGTTCTATTGATACAATTTTTGCCGGCCCACCTGTCAGAGGTTTGTACAATAAGATTTTACAGAACTCCGAGAAGGTTATGGTTTTCTCAAATGATCAGTTAAGTATAGGCTATGGCCTATTTGATAAGGTTGACACTATGGAATGGCCTTTAGGGACGATTAAAAATCTTTCCAGTTCATCTAATGCACCATACATTCTTGATGCTGCGATCAGCGGTGATTCACTTTACGCCTTATCAAAAGATCAGTGGGGCGGTACAGATGAAATGTGGTTATACAGATCCGATGATCTTGGTCTTTCATGGTCAAGTTCGAATAAGTCAACGATAGGAGATTCTACAGAGGATGTTAATTTTCCTTCTATAAAGGCAAATGGGGATATGGTATTTGTAACATTCTATGATGCGTCTACAGATAAAATGAAAATTACAGTATCTCTGGATAAGGGAAAAACATGGACCCATGATAGGAAGGTAAATATAGTTGATACGAGTAATGATGTCGGCATATTTAATGATATGGTTGTTTCCGGTCAAAGTGTCTTTGTTGCATACTATGATTCAACTGACAAAAAATTGATGTTTTCAAGATCAGGTGACTCTGGTTTAACCTGGGCAGATTAGGAAGGGGGAGGTATGATAAAAAATTCATGGTATCTTGTACTTGAATCCCGTGAGGTTAAACAGAATAAACCTGTGGGAGTTAAGCGGTTAGGTGAGAAGATGGTATTCTGGAGAAACAAATCCGGCAAGGTGAACTGTTTTGTTGATATATGTGTTCATAGAGGTGCAGAGTTGAGTATGGGTGTTATAGTAAATGATCATCTGATGTGCCCGTTTCATGGACTTGAATATGCAACAGATGGAAAGGTAGTATATATACCGGCAAACGGGTGTGGTAATCCGGTTGGTCAGAATTTTAATGTTAAATCTTATGAAACACATGAAAAAAACGGCTTCATATTTATATTTTGGGGTGAAAGATCGGAGATTTCAAGTGAGCCTGAGTACTTTGACGGACTGGACCGCGGTTATTCGTATAAAACTTTTACTGATCCCTGGGCTATTCATTATTCCAGATGTATAGAGAATCAGCTTGATGTATCACATCTGCCATTTGTCCATCGGACTACAATTGGAGCAGGAGACAGGAGAATAGTTGACGGGCCTGTTATGAAGTGGATTGATAATAATAGGTTTCATCTGTTTGTATATAATCGAAAGGATGATGGTGTAAAACCAAAAAAACCGGCAGAGTTGCCGCAAGAACAGGTAACTAAGTTCAGACTTGAGTTTGTCTATCCAAATCTATGGCAAAATTATATCTTTGATGACCTTAGGATAGTCGTTGGATTTGTGCCTATTGATGATGAGAATTCTATTCTGTATCTGAGATCTTATCAGAAGTTAGTTAGATTACCGGTTCTCAGTTGGTTATTTAATGGGATACTTGCGTTCTATAACAGGATCGTATTGCATCAGGATAGAAGAATTGTATTAACTCAGGTGCCTAGAATAACAGCTCACAAGATGGATGAGAATTTATTTCAGGCGGATCTGCCTATTATTCAATATAGAAAAAGGCGTGACGAACTAAAAAAAATCGTGTGATTTTTTAATACTTTATTTAAATTTACTTAATAAAAACTACTTAATTAAAACCAAAAGAGCTCCTGCAGGATTTTTTTGCAAGAGCTTTTTGTTATAATATACGCGTTTAAAAAGTCATAGAATAGTCTAGATTGTTCTCTTTGTTAATTCTGCTTTAGTGTATTCAACCAACCTGGCTAAAACACCCTCTTCATTAAGACGGAACTTCTTGAATATGTAGTTTTTTTCTTCCGGTTCAACAACAGGCGGTAAATCCCGAATAGCGTCATAGAGGATATGCGATAACATTATTATTGATACAATCCCCTTTAATTCATCCGGTGCACGAAAAATGTCCTCATGATAACTAATAATCTCAACAATCTTATCCGGAATATTCCATCTTTTTGCGACTAACGATCCAACTTTGGCATGGTTTGCCCCGCTTAACATATCCTCAATAACACGGATAGATATGTTTTTTTCAACACATATTTTGGTGGCTTTTTCAATGGTTTTGGGGTGCAGTGATTTTAATAGAATTTTACCAATATCATGTAACAATCCGCCAATATAAGCAAAATCACCATCCTTGTTCATGTTATATCTATTGCATAGGATAGAGGCTATATTTGCAATCTCAACACTGTGTTCAAGTATATCTTTTATGTCTTTGTATGAGTATTTTTGAGACAGTGAGTTTACGGCACCATATGATTGAAGAAGATAAAATAATCCCTTAGATCCTAAAATATTTACGGCAAGATCAAGTCGTTCAATCTTATTTACAGTTTTGTAGTGTGCACTATTTGCCATTCTAAGAACTTCAAATGAGAGAGAGGCATCCTGCATAATTGTTTTTGCTATTTGCTTGTAGTCTGTTTCACTATTTCTAAGAAGCTCTGTCAGTTTGATGATCCTTTCAGGGAACATAGGCACTGTGTCTATCTCATGAATCATAGATTGACTTATCATGTCAATTTCTTCTTCTGTTGCAAGAGAAAGCGGCACTGCAATCTTTACATTCGTTACACCATCCTTAACAAATATAGTAAAATGTTTTGTGCCGATCCCAATTTTTCTGATCATTAGTATAAGTATTACAAGTCCAAGACCTGCACCTTCACTGTCATCCAGGACAGATTGAAATGCCTCATCAAGAGAGTTGAATGATTTTGCTTTCATCACCTTCTGTGTAATAGTCTCCGCCTCAGATTTAATTAAGGGGGAATTATTAGAAACTGTTATGTTAAAAAACTGTTCAGAGAGTTCGTATTCTACCTGAATGTAAAGTTTTTCTTTTTCCTGAAGATCAAGATAATAATCAATGTTTGCAAGGGTTTTATTCTTAAACTCTTTCATTCCCTTGGAATAATCTTCACCTGAGTTGATATTTAATTTTTCTTCCTTGAAGTAGACCCTCTTTGTGTTTGCCTTTTTTGCATTGATCATGACTTCTCGTAGGCAGTATGAGAGTTGATCACCAATCCTTTCTTTTCCAAGAAATTCAAGATATCTAACAAGAACTGTTACCAGATAATCCTCAACCTCTCGTGGTAATTTGTAGTCCTTAAAAACTATAGGAAGTCCTTCATTTATCAAATTATCAACTTCATCTATGCTTAGCATCTGTAAACTCATATTTTTACCTCAAAAATCTGAACATTAAATATCAAAATTAATAAGCTCATTAAATGCATCTATAACATGATCACCACTGTTAAGCGATTCTTTATCAGCATATCCATAGGAAACAACTATTGTTTCAACACCGGCTCTCTTGCCGGTTTCTATGTCTACGATACTATCACCAACAAGGAGAGCATCCCTTGGTTTTAGTGAGAGAGCTGATAATTCCATTAAGAGTCCATTTGGATCAGGTTTTTTAGTGCCATATGTTTCCGGTGATATAAATCTGTCAATATGATCAAGAATACCTGACTTTTTTAAAAGTTTCCTCGTGATTTCTTCAGGTTTATTTGTTAAAACAACCTTTCTTGTTTTAATTTTTTTAAGAGTATCCAATACACCCGGATAAACAAAGGCCTCTTCAAAATACTTTTCTTGATAACACTCCATAAAATAATCGTACACCATATTTAGTAATTCTGTAGTCACTATTTTTTTTGTTTCTACAAAATCTAAAGCACTCTTAATTAAATCTCTTATACCATTTCCAACCATATTCATCACTTCATCGGCTGATAAAGTTTTATAACCGGATTTTTCTAATGCATAATTTAATGCTCCTGTAATATCAGGAAGAGAATCAACTAATGTACCGTCAAGATCAAAAAAAACAATTTTTTTCATGGTACATAATTTAACAAAAAATTTATTAAATTACAAATTTAATTTTGTTATTTTTTTTGATTTATATTGAATGTTAATAAATAGAAATCCCCATAAAACTTAATGCACTGAAAGATTATGGGGATTTAAAGATGAGAGACTCTTGCAAGAATAGATTTTGATTTTTGCAAGAGTTTCTGGAGACTATTTTATCTTGTTTAATACCAGGATCACTTTGCCAGTACTTTGTTGTAGGTGATAATCAATTCGTTGGTTTTCAATCAATATATTACTAATAAAGCTTATAGAGTTTGGAAGAATCAAATCATCTTTATTGATTGTATAACTCTTAATTCTGTAAGATATCGCTGGAATTGAGCTGTGTATAAATAGATTGTCAAGAAATATTGGAATATACAGTCTTTGTCCAGTAAAGGGGTCATTCTGGAGTGATAAGTAGTTATCAAGGCAGTTTTTTTGTTTTTTGTTTTCGATTTCCAGATAACTGCAGAATTCTCTGATAATATCTTTAAAATTATTATCTGCGGCTTCTTCTAATGCTTTGATGCCGGTAGAATGTGTTGTGATAATTTTCTTTATAAATGAGATTCCGCCTTTATCTGTGATTGTTCCATCTTCATTGATTATAAAGCCGCCGGATTTTCTAAATAAAAAGTCGAGTAGTATTGCCGCATACCCTCTTTTACCTATGCTATCGTAGTTACCATTTCTATCGTTTTCGGTTAGCGAGTAGTCGCCTGTGTTAGATAGATATCTTGCTGCAAAAAGCAGATTTCCACCAGTTTCACCGTAACCGGATAACGATTCTATTAAATGGGATATACCCTCATCGAGAAATAACTCCTCTAATGGCGGAGATTCAGAACCCGATAAATATCTAGAATAGGATTTGTAGTAGAAGTGCAAGTAGTGTTGAAGTTCATGAGCTATAGTTGCCAGAATACTCTCAGATGAAAAGGCAAAGCTTGTTTCATCAGGTCGTCCGATATATATAATGCCTCCCTCATTTGAGGATGGATTATAGAAAGAGTTCGTAGGATCATTTTCATATCTAAAAAGATCTGCCCTGTTAAAATATCCGACAGCGAACTCTGATTCATTAAGTAGGTTGTTAATAACAATATTGAGCCTATTTTCACCATATAGATCAGGTAATATACCACAAATAGTTGATACCCTTGCAATTATTCTATCAATTGCACCTGTAAACTTGTCATCGACTTGGATATCGCTATCTGCCCATAATATAAATCTCTCTGATGTAGCTACAGCTTTCTTTTGTCTGATGATCAGGTTATAGTTGTCATTAAAATCAAACAGTTTAAAGTCCTTAATATCTCCCTTAATTGTCGGCTTTAGTACTACAGGTGAGTATCTTGGTTGTCTAAAGGCTTTATAGATGTCAAAATCGATACCTGAGTTGACCGGCTTGTCATATATCTTTAGAAGTCCGGCATTTATGTTATTAATTGGTTCTGATTTACCGGAATAACGGTTTGAATTATAATCGAGGGATTTAAGTTCAATTCTGACCGGCTTATTTTCCATGGAAATTAGAGCCGGTGAATATTCTCCGTTTCCTGCAAATACCCTTCCATCTCCTGATATCAGTGTTTTAACTAAACTCTGTCCTATCTCCACAATCGACTTCTCAACTGATACAATAGTACTGCTACATTCCTTATTGTTATATTTTAAACTTACCTGATGAACTCCTGGCGAGAGTGCAAGTTTAAAGGTGCTATTTGTTGAAATAACACCCTCGACACTTGAACTCCATATTATTTTTCCTGAATAATCATCGGGCAGACTGCATTGAAACAGTATCTCTTCTCCTTCAACTATCGTCTCACCTGTTAAAGGTTTAATAATTTTTGGTATAATAGGCTCTTTTTCTATTGTGCAGTTTAAAGAGAGCATCACAAGTAGATAAAAAATGTAGTGCGATCTTTTCATTTAGCAGTCCTAAAATACAGCCTTGTCCCAGAAATGATTGACTCGGATGAGGTCTGTTTACTGATAAACAACGGGTCTCCATCGATATACTGGGCATCAACCGATATAAAGTAGCTCGAATCCGCCCTAAGAGTACCGGCAGGGATAACTATGCTGTTATTCTCAACATTTCCGGTAAAGGCAATAGAGCCTGCACCATGTATAGTTATTTTATAGACGGTTGCTTTGTCAACATTTTCAAAGACAGCGGCAATATTAGTGGTGTGATCTAATTCATCAGAGTCTAATGCAGAGTTTCCATTACCATCACCCAGTATTGATATTTCCGGTTTTGATTCCAGTATCTCATGTCTTATCGCTATACTTTTACTCTCATAATTGGCTGTGCCGGAAGTCCTGATAGTGTAGATTCCACTCATTCGCGGTTCAAAATTTCCCGTGTATGCGGCAAGTGTAGAGTCGTAATTTAGAAGTAGTGCAGAGTCCGCAGGGTTAACAGCAACTACTCTTAACCCGTTTAGACTGATCCCTTCATCTCCTGAAACTGAAACTGAAATACATACAGGCATTCCGTTTTCAGATCGGATATTGGCATATACTGAGGGTGTTTTGTTTGTAACAGAGCACCCCGTTAAAGTAATGAAACCCACAATTGTAATAAATAGTGCTGATATTATTACCTTTACAGCCGTACATCTAACAGCCCTGATAAAAAATTTATTAAGCATGAGTTCCTCCGTTATTTATAGTTCATTCTTACGACCATCAGTGTTCCCCAAAAATCCGGATGGGTAGAATGGGTTGATTTGATAATCAATTTATCTTGATATCTGTAGGTTTTGTTGTAGCAAGCATCACCTTTTATTTTTTCATCTATTGCCAGGTATTTACCATTTTTTGCGTTGTATATCCTTAAAGAATCCTGGGTTACAAGGTATAGCATGCCGTTTTCAATCTGTGGTCTACCACCTATTGTTTGACTTCTTATTGACTGTGTCCATATGGTCACACCTGTTTCTTCATCAAGGCACACAAGGTTATCAGTATCTAAATATGATGAGCTCGAATAGTATATTCTGCCTGAGTCAAATATCATCCCTCCCATACCTGTTCCATTGCAAGTATTATTTGTCCAGATTATATCACCGGTGTTCTTATTTAAGCATATAAGTTTCACAAGAGCAAGGGCTATCAAACGATCACCTTTTATCTCAATTGAACCATGTAAACCAGAGTCTAGTCCTATTAGGTCTGTTTTTTTCCATCTGGGGGTCTGTTTAAATGTTTTCCCATCTTCACTTAATTCTAATGCAATAATTCCAGATGGTATTGTTGTATTTATATCTGTTTGGTGATACATAGTGTACATAATATATGCTATGTTATTTTCAAATAAGATTTCTGAATTTATATCTAGTTTATGATCAAATTTATAACTTATACCATAGCTATGATCCTTTGTATCATAATAGATAAGTTCATCTCTATTTAGTCCTGAGTGCCAAAATATTACCCCATTATTTTCTGATATATAATAAAAACTTTGGCCATAGTTGCTCCCTACAAGCTCAGTTTCAGTTGTGATCGTTCCATTTGAAGGGTCAACTTCAAACATATAGTAAGGACCTGTAAATCGATGATCTATATCTTTTATAGCAAGATAGTAGAGATTATTCTCGGTTTTAACTGGATTGGCAAACGAGATAAATTTATTAGAAAATCTCCATATGAGTTCACCTGTTTCGATATTTATAGCAGATGCTCCATCGCCTGTCACATACTCACTAAGATAGACAATGTTATAATCCAATATTAGTTCTGTGTTCACACCAGCTCCGGTTGGTATACTTGTCTGTACTTCTAATGATATTGGAATAGGTGTTGGGGTTTCTTGAGCACACCCAAATAATGAAATAAGTAATATAACAAACATAAAACTTTTTTTTAATTTTAACATTTTTTAATTCTCCTGTTTTTTCCCTTGGTTTTTTCTTTTTTTTAATTCATTACTTTTTTAATTTGCAGTCTGCAAATTTTTTATATATAATTATGCAGACTGTTTTTCTTAATACATTTTTTAATTATAGTTCCAGCCGTTTTCTTGAAGTATCCAGATATCTAATCGTCCGTCTCTTGTTATCGATCCGGTTTTTAATTGGTCAGTTCGTGTATCCTTGTGATCACCACCCTTAGCACCAACTCCCCATACTTTTGAATGAACCCCTTCAGAGAGTGTAGGGTGTCCGGTATGAACAGCTGTAGGCTCTCTATAAGTATATTCTTTTGGTGAAATTGTTCTACCACCTAGATGTGAGATCAACCTTGACTGAGAACTTTCAGCAATAAAACCGTCATTAGAGCTACTTCCTATCAGATCCCCAAATTCCCGTCTATAGTTTTTCATCATATCAGCAGCAGTTTCAGCATCCTTAGCTGCCATTCCGTAATATATACTATGATATATATCAAGACCTAATCCAAAGACGATACTTAGAGCTGTATTTGTTACCTTCGCACCTTCAAAAAGCTCGGATGCAAGTTTTACTCCAGATCTTGTTGCACTAATAGCAAGTTCGTTACCCATCATATTTAATGGATCATTGTTGCCTCCCACTATCATACCTAAGGCTATACCGCTATCAATTCTTGCTATAGATTTTGTCACAGGTGGAATGTAAACACTCACAAACTTATATGTTGGTTTTGTAGCAAACCCTTTAAAAACATACATCTTAAGTCCCATAATAGTTTGATATCCATAGATAGGTACTATTGAGGTTCCGGTCTGTTTTTTATATGTTTCATATCTCGCAGGTGTTATTTCCTCCTGTATAGGGTCAACATAGTTTTTGATAAACTCGCTTCCCGGTGATACATCATTCAACACATCTCCGCTGACTTTGAAGGCACCTTTTGTCAGGTCAACTATATCAAATATATCTGTAAGTTTATCCTTAAGACCATTGATGGTTAGTTCGCTTCCAACCAGGAAATCAATAGTACTAAAGGTTGGCAGGAATGCGTTAATAGACTTGCAAGACGCACTAACCCCCTTTAATAATTTTACGCCTTTATCAGTTAATAGCGAATTAAGGTGGTTTCTACCCTTAGCAAGCCCGGTAAAACCCTTTAATGGAGCTCCTATTGTAATAACTGATAATAATTTTCCTTTATCACCATATATTGGATTATCTTTATGTTTGCTATAGTAACCGGCGTATGCCATTGCCTTTAGTCCCCCAAGACTATGTCCGATGACAACTTTGTTGTCAATCCCTTTAAGTTTCTCGTAGGTGTCATACACTTGAGCATCTATCGGTTCTATTCCCACCTCCTTTATCTGAGTACCTATAGGATCAGGGTAATACTTTGTCGTTATCCCTGTTAGATAAAAAATATTTACCTTAGAATTACTTGAAAAAACATTTATTAATACCAAAATATATAAAAAAACTAAATACATTTTTTTTGAATTATTCATTTTTTTTGCCTCACTTTTTAGTTATTGAAATTAATTTTAAAAACATTATCTGAAGTCATGTTCAGTTTTATTTCATCATAGGTTTTAACAGTAACTGTTGAGTAACTTGGGTCAGACGGATCACCTAATACCATTGATTCCTCAAACATAAATCCGTCAGTTTCATCCATATTTTTAATAACTTCATCAGTTAGTAGTGGAATGTCAGATTCATTATTGTAGATAGGGAAATTAATACTATCAGATTCTGTGTCAATTGGTATTTGTCTATCAGTTTCTGATATTTCACCTATTATTATCGGGATGTTGTTGTCAATCTGGTAAATATAGTTATGATTAACCGTTGTAATAACACCTTCTTGATCGTGGAATACTACTTCGGATGCAGCAATAACATCATTCACCGTATCAAATAGTACTTTAGAGCTTTCAAGTTTGCAGTCGCCGGATGAATTTTCAATTAATTTTGCTCTGACTTGTTCATTTACCGGCAGTGTAACTAATACCATCCCATTAACATCTTCTTTTATACTGTACGATAATGATCTAAAGCTATTTAATGCCTCTTTTACATTTAGTCTACCGAGCATTGCCCCAGGATTGCTCATGCCTTCAAAATTGCCGTTGCCTTCAACGGGAATTCTTTGAACCACCCGTTGTGAGAGCGTCTCAAACATTACGAGTTCTTGTTCATCGCTAATCACGGATCTAAGTACCCCATCTTCAAAATACTCCTTACCAAAATCAATTCTAAGATTAATTTTTCCGTCAATCTTTTTAGTATAAGTTGATATTTTTTTGTTAATTCATTCTTTCCGGGCATTCTGTTATTTGTTGATATTTCACTTACGATAGCTTGATAACTTTCAATCTCACTTAGTTCTTTTTTTCCGTTTTCAATAGAGATTACCCTTTTTTTTATATCACTCTGATTTTGTGCCACACCACTTTGACAATTTGACAATGCGATTATTGTTGCAATTCCAAAAATTGACTTTAATAGATACTTTTTCATTCTTAAAAACTCCTCTTTTTTTTAATTATTTTTTGAACGACAAATTCTTGCTTATCATTTTTAACTAAATCTTTATAACTTTTTATTTAATTCCTGCTTTGATCCTCCTTGTAATATTTTTTCTTTTTATTTCGATTATATTAATCCGCAAAAATGAAAAAGTATTTACAAAAAATTAGATTTTTTTTAAATAAAAGTTCAAACAAAAAAATTGAAGGTATTTTATGCAAGGGCGTTAAAAAAATAAGTTTGAATTCTAGTCGGTTTTGTGCAAATTTTGAAGATATTAATTGTTTTTTTTGATAATAATTATTATAAATGATTGAACTTATAGTTTTTTTAAGTAAACAAGTTAATCAGACAACGAGGCATATATGAAAAAGGAAAACATTTCTTTAAAGATCATCGCTGCTACATTTATTAGTATTTTATTGGCTACTGCACTATACGGTTTTTTTGTTCCAATTATTATGTGTTATGATAGAGAGGTTACTGCGGTCTTTTTAAGGAAATTGATTTCCAATATAGTCGCCATAGCTCCGGTAGCAACTTATATAGTATATCTGATTTTTAAACCTGCAGAGAAGTTAATTAAAAAGATAAACTCCGGAATCAATTTTCAACCGGATGAGTTAAGTAGAGCCATTAAATCTGTTGAGGTCATCCCCTCATTTCTTTTTATTATTGGATCAATTTCATATATTTTAGGAGTTTTTCTCTTATTTGTTCCCGGATGGATTAAGACCGGCGTTGTGGATATGGAGCAAATGATATTAAGACTCTCCATAGGAGCGGTTTGGGGGATACTCAATGGGGTTATTACAGGAAGGGTTCTTAACTTCTTTCTTGTAGATGCAAAATTAAAGTTCAAGCTATACAACCTTGACGAATATAACATCAAAAGACAGTCTATTTTATTAAAATTAATGGTACCATTATCATTTCTGTTTATCTTTCTAATCGTTATTTCACTGGTTATTATTTATAATTATTCACATAGTATAATTAATCTAACCAGCGGTAAGCTAGAATTTACGGATATCATTGTTTCACAAATAAAGAGATTAGCAGGTGTATATTTCTTAATGTTAATTTTTATCATTTCTTTGATTTATATCATTATTATGGAATCATTAACCTATATAAAAAATCTTTCAAGTCAATTAAATAACTTAATAAAAGATGAGATTGATATGTCAAAAAAAATCAGCATAGTAAATTTTGATGATATAGGGATAATTTCTGATAAAATAAATAAGGTTATAACTCGATTATCCTCAACATTTGTAAGCATTAAAAGTGCAAGTGATGGAGTATATAATTCAAATGAGTTAACAAATCACCAGATTATAGAGTCTCAGACATTTGCTAAGGATCTTAATAAACTTGTATTAAAAATTGAATCAGAGCTTGATCTACAGCTTAGACAGATGGATTTGATGTTTAAGGAATTTAATAATGTGATCTTGTTCTCGGAACTTGCAGCAAAACAAAATAATGAGCAAATTTCCCACATTGAGAGTACATCAAACTCTATTAGAAATATGATAGAATCATTTGAGTCTTTAATTAAGTTAACTATTAATCTAGATCAGATATTTAAAGGGTTTCTTGAGATTATTGATAAAAATCAGGTTGATCTCAAGAAAGCGATAAACTCAATAGACGAGATAAATGAAACAGCTCAGGCAGTTAACGATATTGCTGGGATTATTTCAGATATTGCATCAAAGACAAATTTACTCTCTATGAACGCGTCTATTGAGGCTGCTCACGCCGGAGTGCATGGGCAAGGATTTAATGTAGTTGCAGGTGAGATCAGAAAACTTTCAAACGGAACTTCAAATTCGGCCAAGAACATTTCTACCCTCATCAATTCAATGAATGAAAAAATTAGATCAGGTCAATCGCTCTTCAATTTGTTATTTAAGAATTATTCATCCATGATTAAGGAGAGTGATTCAGTAAGATCGATAATTTCTAACATATCCGGAAGTTCATCTGTTCAACTTAATAGTGCAAATCAGAATCTGGAAAAAATCCATCTTTTAGTTAAAGGAACAGAGGAGATTAAAAAAAATTCGAGTGACCAACAATTAAAATTTAATGATATTAAGACTTCAATTATTAAATTAAATGACAATGCGAATAATATGACAAATAATGAAAAGCAGCTTACCAGTGGTATAAAAGAAATTGTAGAACATCTAGAAAATGTAAAAGAAAAATTCGCTGAGACATCAGGTTTTATTGATAACTTAAAAAATACAATTTCAAAATTTAAATATTAATATAGGGGTTTTTGATGAGTTTCAATAAACTAAAGAGTGTTCATATAGTCGGAATAGGCGGGTGTGCTGCATCAGGGATAGCTGAGTTACTTAAAGATAATGGAGTAAAAGTTAGCGGCTCAGAATTAAAGTACAACAACAGTCTACTATATCTTGAAAAAAAAGGGATAAACATTAAATATGGTCATAGCAAAGACAATCTTACTGCAAATGGAACTTCACCTGACCTCGTGCTATATAGTCCCGCTGTTATGGCATTAAACCCTGATAATCCGGAGCTTCTTGAAGCAAAGAGTTGTAGCATTGTAACGGAGTCATGGCAGAACTTTATCGGCGATTATTTAAATTCGTTGGGTAAGGTAGGTATTACTGTCAGCGGAAGTGAAGGGAAGGGGACAACAGCCGGAGTTTTAACAACGATTTTAAAGGGAACAAGCTATGATCCGCTATCAATATTAGGTGCAAAGATAAAGTTTGAAGGTGGAGTTGATCCCTCCAATATTTATTTTGGTACCGGTTCAACTTATATTCTGGAGGGTGACGAATTTAATAGAAACTTCCATCATTACCATCCCGGTTATAACTTAATGATAAATTTTTGCTATGAACACCCGGAAACATATAGGGATTTTGATGAATATATGGAATCATTTTATACCTTTTTTATGGGCATGACACAACCAAGAACACTTATTTTGAGGGCATGTCAAAATACAATCGAATTTGTTAAAAAATTTAATATTAGTAAGACTCATAGAATTATTTGGTTTGGTAGTAAAAACCTTTTATCACTAATCGATTCCGGTGAAAAATGGCAAATAGATCAAGAGAGTACAGATCAGAATGGGAGTACCTTTGTTCTCATTAATAATAAACAGGAGTTTAGTATTCAATTATCAGTTCTTCCTGCATTTATGATCTTAAATGCTGCTGCTGCTATAATTACTGCAATAGATCTTGGTTTGTCGTTAGATACTATCCAGGCTAATCTCAACACCTTTAAGGGGATGGTAAGAAGGTTTGATGTTTACAAAACAATAAATGGTAAAGGCCGAATTATAACAGATTATGGTCACTCTCCTGAGTCTATTGAACATATTGTGACCGAGACTCGTCAGATCTTTGGAAAAACTCCGATTCACTTGATTTTTCATCCTCATTTGTACTCTAGAACTTACAACTTTTTTAATGATTTTGTTAGAGTATTATCTAATGCTGATAAGATAACTATTCTTGATATCTATCCGGCCAGAGAGAAATCAATAGAATGGGAAGAAAAGGTAAAATCACTTGATTTGATTAATGCAGTTAAACAAAAAAACTCTAATGTTTTTTATGGTGGAAAACCGGAGGAGATTTCAGAAAACTTATCCGGTCAAATTGATGTTAATGAAATTACTATCTTTATTGGTGCCGGTAATATGGATCTGTATTATATGCCATTGATCAAGAGTTATACGATAAAATAATATAAAGTATGTTTCAGAGCTGTGTATAACTGGGATTAAGGCAATATTGTGTCTCTTTATCGGTGAACTAAATAAAAAAGGCTGTCCTGTTGAACAGCCTTTTTTATTTGTGATATTATTAGTTAAGGTTTATTTGCAATTATCTCACCGGACTCTGCTATAAACCAAATTGTTTTCATATTTCTTTTAATTATTAATAACTTTGACTTATCCTTCTTCGAGTTAAATGAATTGAATTCATTTTTAAAGTCTATTGCTATATCATAATCTCCGAAATCCAATCCCTCAATTTTAAAAGATTTCCCTTTCAAAATACTTAGCGAGTTTGCAATAGGATAAAGAGTTCCCTCAGGTGCTATCCAGATAAACTCTACTTCTTTGTCAGAAAGATTTATCAATTCAAAGCTACCGGTATTTCCTGATCTTAAAACATTCTTACATGAGAAAATTGTAATTAACAATATAAGAATTATAGTTATCTTTTTCATATGAACTCTAATATACCACAAATATTTTCAAATTCAAGAATATTAATAAAGTTTTTTGCTCTTCATTATTTTTTTTCTTTTTTTTCTTTCCATCTTTTTTGACTTTTCATGTTTGTCAACAGCTGGTTTTGTAAAATATCTTCTTTTTTTTACTTCAAGAAGAATTCCTTCTCTATCGATAATTTTTTTAAATCTCTTAATTGATTTTTCAATATTATCATCAGTTCCGCAGTAAACTTCTGCCATTAAATATCACCTGCCTTTTATATTAAATTTAATAAAATGTTTCTAACATTATGGAGCATATAACAAAATTATTTATCCCTAAATGTAATTCTTCCTTTAGTTAAGTCGTAAGGTGATAGTTCAACCGTTACTGTGTCACCTGGAACAATTCTAATATAATATTTTCTCATCTTACCGGAAAGTTGAGCTAAAATCTCATGTCCGGAATCTGTCTTAACTTTAAACATTGCATTTGGTAATGCTGTCGTAACAACTCCGGTAACTTCAATAGGTTCTTCTTTTGCCATATGTCTCCTCAATTAACTAACACATATATACTATATTTTAATGCATTTAGTCAATATGTTTTCTATTTTTTCTTTATACTGCCGGATAATTTCTTAAGTTTGTTTTTGGATAAAACAATATTATCATCAGTTGTTTCATCATTTTTAGATGATGAATCCGAGTTTGTATCTTTATTAACAAAATTTTTATCATCATCAATTCTTTTAAGATTGGCAGTTGTCTTTTTATTAACAAGTTTATCAAATATCAGAACAGTTGGTGCAGCTATAAATACAGATGAATAAGTTCCGATTATTATACCAATCATGAATACAAACGAAAAATCCTTAATTGCAGGTCCACCGAAAGCATAGAGAGCAAATACTGCTAAGAATGTAGTTAACGAGGTGATAATTGATCTTGTAAGTGTCTGATTTATAGATACATTTATAATATCTCTAATGTCATATTCTTTCATAAGATTTGTATTCTCTCTAACTCTATCAAATATTACTATTGTATCATTAATAGAGTATCCGATCAGAGTAAGTATTGCTGCAACAACCGAATAATTGAATTCAACACCAAAAAATGATATAACACCAAGAATTAGGAGTGTATCGTGTAATAATGCCAAGATTGCACCAACAGCATAATTAATTTTAAACCTAAGTGTAATGTATATCAGCATAATTGCAAGTACAAATAGAATTAGAAATATGGATTGAAAAAATAATTCCTTCGAGTATGAAATCGATATCACGCTTTCACTTTCTTTAACTACATTTTCAACAACTATTTTACTTTCATCGGATTGTGAGCTAATTAGACCCGGAATATTATCATATAGCGTTCTAATTTTTGCCAACTCTTCACCCTCTAGTGTGTATGTTTCACCTGTTTTATTCTTGATTAGCTCATAAAGCTTTTCAATTTTAGAAGTTATTAATTGTGCTGAAGTGATATTACTATTTTCTTTTAGTTTTTCTTCGTCACTTCTGGTAATTGTAGATTTAATGATGTAACTTGACATATTTCCTACTTTTTTATTACCCGATAAAATAACTTCCTGTATATCTGTCCCAAGTCCACTCTCGGCCGTGTAGTTTCTAATATCGCCAATACTAATTCCTGAGTACACTCTTAACTGGTGAATTGTTCCACCTTTAAAATCAATACTGAAATCAAAACCTTTTGGTGTTAAAGGACCTATTTTTAGGTTAGATGGTCCCATAATATACCAAAATCCAATAATAATAAGGGCAACTGAAAAAATAGTTGCAACCCTGAATAGCTTAATAAATTTTATATTATTTTTCATGTTTATTAGTTCCCCTTAAAAGTTGATATAAATCTTAAAGATTTAAAGTCATATTTAGTTGTTACAAAATCAAATAATAGTCTTGTTGCAAATAGTGCAGCGAATAATGTACACATTATTCCAAGGCATAGCGTTACAGCAAACCCTTTGATAGGACCCGTACCAAAGAATGATAGTCCGATACCTGCAGCAAATGTAGTTAAATTGGAATCTAGAATTGTCCAAAACGCTTTGTCAAAACCGAGGCTGACTGCTGTTTTAAATGTTTTACCTGATCTAAATTCTTCTTTAATCCGTTCATAGATGATTACATTGGAATCAACCGCCATACCTATTGTAAGAACTATACCTGCAATACCCGGCAATGTCAATGTTCCGTTAAAAATTGCAAGTCCACCCAAAAGCAGGGTTAGATTGAGAATCATTGCGATGTCCGCTATTAGACCACCAACGCTGTACCACAATATCATAAATCCAAAAACAAGAATAGCAGATAGAATCATAGCAAAAACACCGCTTTCAATGGTGTCTTGCCCAAGGGAGGCACCAATTGTGTTCTCTTCAGCTATTTCTAATGGCACATCAAGGCTTCCGGATCTCAGGATCAAGGCCAGGTTGAACAATTCTTGTTCAGGTACATTTCCAAGTGTAATTTGTGTATTACCTCCGGAAATTTTTTCTCTAATAGTAGGTGGTTCCTGTAAAATCATGTTATCAAGAACGATTGCTACTCTTCTGTTTACATTTCGCTCTGTTGCAAGTGCCCATCTTTTGGCAGCTTCATCATTCATTGAGAAATTTACAGTTAAGTCTGAAGTTAGCCTGTCTCTATCAACATACGCATTTGTAATTGAATTCACGCCCTCAGCAGTAAACAAAAGGTTTTCTTTTTCAAGTACATAGAGACCTTGATTTTCACTTTCTCTACCCCACTCATCTTTCGAAACAATGAATAATGCTTCCGTGTCCGGCGGTAATTTCGCTTGATATTCAGGGAGCATTTTTCTGTTTTTATCAAATATTGAGATCCCTTTTTTATCAGCTTCATTTTTCATTTCGTAAAGAATCCTAGAGCCTTCTTCGGAGACTAATCTGAATTCAAGAATACCGACTGTCTCGATAATCTGTCTTAATTGATTTACTTCGGTAACACCCGGTAAATTGATAATTATTCTATCAAGGCTACCGGTACTTTGAATTGCCGTTTCAGAAACCCCATATCGGTTTATCCGGTTTTCAATAGTTAACATTGCTTTCTTGATGATTTCCTGTTTTACCTTTTCGTCGAGTTGTACTGTTTTATTTTCATTTTTCTTTAAAAAAGCCGGTGTAATCTTTGAAAAGAAAGTTGATATGGCATCGGGTTTTTCTTCTTTTGTTATCTTATTAAATTTTTCCTTAGCAAGAGGATGGTCATAGTTGATTCTAACAACTGCGTATGCACCACCCTGGAGGTCAAGACCAAGCTTAATAATCCCTTTTTTTACATCTGCTTTACTTTGATAGTAATTTTTATAATATTCTTCCAATACTTCTACTTTGATAAAATTATCTACACTTGTTTGGTTAGACATAAATGAAGATAAAATCTCTTTGATTTCTGTGTAAGTATATGAAGATTTGATCTTAATCCTTTCATCTTTAAATCTTCCGCTATTGTAGTCCTTCAACTTCTTAATGAACGATTTCCCAAGTGCTTTATAAACAGTTTTATTTGCGTCACTAATATTATTTGATTCAAATTCCTCAATTGCAGTATCAACGGCTTTTAGTACCGCTGATCTCAATTGTATTGTATTAAGACCTGCATCTGCTCTATCCTGTTTGTTAAATACAACATACCATTGAAATGTCGGGTAGAGAAAGGCTAGTCCTAAAGATATACAAACTAAAAAAACTAATAATCTGGTTCTCTTTTTCATTTAAAATACTCCTAACTAATTAAATTATTTTTCTTCGGCAGGAACAGTTGGTTCAGCTGTCGTAATTAACTCATCACCCTTTTTATTTTTTTTATCCTGTGGCGGATTAGGATCAATGAATTTTGCAATGGCTGACTTCTCAAATGTTATTTCAGTATTTGAATCAACTTTAATAACGATCTCATTAGCTTTTACAGCACTGACTTTTCCGTGAATACCGCCGATTGTAACAACCTTATCCCCTTTTTGAAGGTTTTTAAGTCTGTTTTTAACTTCTTTTTCTTTTTTACTCTGAGGTCTTACAATAACAAAGTAATAGAATATTACAAAACCAAATAGTATTGCCGGTAAAAGCCAATTTTTACCCCCTTGAGCTTGAGTAGTGTTAAGAAAATAGAACATGAAATTTTCCATTATGTGGATCTCCTTTAATTTATGCTGTTTATTCTAATCTAAATAAAGAATTAAACAATTTTTGAATAATGGAAATTATCATTTAAACTCTTGTAAGTCAATTTTTTTTTTATATTATTGTTAATTTTTTAAAAAAATTATTGACAATGGTAAAAAAAAACTATATATTCACGCTGAAATTTTGGGTAGTCGGCAAGCGGTAAGCCAGCGGTTTTTGGTATCGCCATTCCGGAGGTTCGAATCCTTCCTACCCAGATTTTTTTTTAAATGTTGTATTGATAATGAATGAGTCTTTTGAAAACAGTTATTTCGCATGAGGCTCAAATGAAAACTAATAATCAGATCTATTTGCAATTTCATTGTTGCAGGATATTGATCTAAGGAGATAAACAATGGATATTATTGAATTAAATGCAGAGCCTAGGGTAGGAACTGGAAAAGAGTTGGCAAAGAAGCTTAGAAAGGATGGTAAAATACCATCAATCATTTATGGTCAAGGGACAAATCATAATATTGTTATAAATAGACATGAATTCATGAAGTTATATCCTAAGTTAACAAAATCAACACTTATCAATTTGACACTTAATAATAAAAAACATGAGGTCCTTATTAAGGATTATGCAAAAAACTATATAAAAGAAGAATTTCTTCATATTGATTTTTACGAATTGCAAAAAGGTAAACTTGCTCATGCTCTTACCAGACTTGAACTTATCGGTTCACCTGTTGGAGTTAGAGAGGGTGGTACACTTGAGAAGCATGTAACTGAAATTAATATTGAGTGTTTTCCAAAAGATATTGTTTCACACTTTGATGTTGATATTAGTGAGTTAAAAATTGGTGATAGTCTCCATGTTAAAGACTTAAAGCTAGACAAGAAATATAAAGTGATCACTTCCGGTGAAGAGGTAATTGCTCATGTGTCAGGAAAGATGAAAGGTGATGACACAGTTGCTGTTGTAGAAGCTGTACCTGCTGCACCTGCACCTGAAAAAAAAGCTTAATTTAAGGCTGTCCATTAAGTCGAGAAATGTTTATTTGTACCGGTTAATTGCCGGCGTAAGACGAGTAAAAATCGTTTATAAACCGACTTAGTGGACAGCCTCTTTTTTTTTATCCGAAGGCTTTTTTTTTGTGTTTGATTTAAATCAATCTAACTAGGCTATTGTAAATATATTTTGATTTGTTTTTTTTGCATGAGCCTCAATATCCTTTAATAAAGTATCAATTATGAAAATTAAAAATAAAACTGCTTTTAGATATGAAAACTCTGTCTATTCTAAAATAGAAGAACCGTTAATTAATGATATAGTTTTTACGGTAAAACTAAATGAAATTGATTTATCAAAGATAATTACAATTGACTCTGATATAGAGACACTTGCATATGGTTATTACTATATGGCCGGTCTGTTAAATTCTATTTCTGATATAGATTTAATTACACTTGATGGTTATAGTTCGACGCTAAAAGCTCAGCTAGACATAAAACCGCATAAATCAAATTGCTGCTGTCAAAGTGATGATTTAATCATTTCTAATTCATTTAAGCTGCTCCATACTGAGAAGTATATCTGCGATCCGGAGACTATTTTAAACGCTGTCAGGATGTTTAATAGCGAATCGGTGATATTTACTAAGACAGCCGGTGTGCATGGAGCAATGATAATAAATTCTGAAGATAGGGGTAACTATCGGTTTTTCTGTGATATTGCAAGGCATAACAATATATTAAAAGTAGCCGGACATCTAATATCACTTAATGATCATAATTCATATGGACGAGAACCGTTTCTATGTATTTCATCAAGAATCAATGCTGAAATGGTAAAAATGATAGAAAGAATCGGTTTTAAGATTGTTATTTGTAGAGGTGCACCTTCATATCAGGCAGTAATTATTGCAGAATCTCTGGGGATCACTCT
>CAYYKD010000029.1:22706-29122 GCA_964471825.1 uncultured Spirochaetales bacterium | reverse complement strand
CACTCTTATCGGTTTTGCAAAAGAGAATAGATTTACCGTATATAATTCATCTTATATGTCATCTTTATAATTCATCTTTATAATTCATCTCTCTTTAAGTAAATGAGAATAATAATCGCTAACGCAGGTAGCACGAATATTACATAGTATTTGCTGTTATAGAATGTTAGAAAGTAAAACAAGGAACATATTAAAGATAACGATATCACGCCGCATGACATAAGTAGTAATTTAAAAATTGTTGAAAATTGCTCTTCAATTTTTTGGTATATAAATCCAAAACAGAATGCAATGGCAATTATTAGCGAACCGTATGAAATATACTCTAAAATAGAGTCGTAAAAATTTCCATTAATACTTTGAAATATGTTATAAATTGTTAATACACCTGATATAAATGCACCGGATGTGAGGCCTGCATGAAATAGTGATTGACCTTCAGTTCCTTTTATTGTTATTAATGTTGATATTTTATAAAGAGAACCTGTTAGTAACCAGAAGAGAACTCCGTTTATCAAAAAAAACTTGAAAAATACCGGGATAGCCAAAATTGTTTGAGGGAATAAATTTTGAGTTGTATTGATTATTAATATGATCGGCAAACCGGCTATTAGGCCTGATCCGAATGATTTATAGATCTCAGTAAATGTATCCTTATCAAGAAAAATTTGACAAATAATAGTTACCGATACAAAAAGGAGCGGAATAAAAATTGCATTATAAAATATCATTGTTTCCTCCGAGAAAATAGAAAATTAAATATCATCACCAATATTAAAAACCAGACTTAGGCCACCGGAAAATCCTCTTGTTTTTAATATTCTATATATATCAAGGCCTATATCAATTCTTAAGAATGAGGCCATAAACTTAGGGTATAATCTGATAGAAGTACCAATGGTAATTGAAGGAAGCAGGTGTAAAACCCGTACAGGTATAGTGTACTTTGTACTCCCAATCACTATTTCGGTGTCATTTAGCGAAAGACCGGCGTTTATGAAAAAAAGCCAGTCAATTTGCCAATTTAATTCTTTATCCGGTGCCTTAGTAAAAAATCTGGTAGTTGTAAAGTAGAAAAAAGGGATTGCAAGTTGTAATTTACAGATTGCACCGGCCCATCCGCGAATGTATGTTATATCGTTTAACAGTATCCTGTAAGAAGAGCTGTCATATGAACCTCCAAAGGCTTGTACAGAATTGTAATTTGCAAATACTATCCAGCTCATTAAAAACCGTTGTTCCTTGAAATACTTCCATTCAAAATTGTTGGTTAGGACTGCCCCTGCACTAAAGTTAACTAATTCAGGCGGGCTAATAACAGCAGGGGTATTTTTTTTCTCAGATATATTAAATAATGGCTGATTGTAGGAAACCCGGAATATCGTTTCATTTGTGATGTTTTTTTGTTTTATTACTCTTGAAAACGATGCGTAGATATTGATTATTCCGGAATTGATAGCAGTATCAATATCATTTAAATAGTTTGATAACTTTTCGTTTGAAATAGTGCTGTTTCTAGTGAATGTAAAAGATATACCGGGTGTAATCGTAGCATTTATTTCAGTTATTGGTATTGATAGTTCAACTCCTGTTTTAGAAACCAGGTAATCTGAGTTGAAATTCGGCATCAGTAAATCTGAGTTAAAATCTCTATTTATGCCGACCAGATAAACTAAATCAAAATATGGAATAATCCGAAGTCCTGTTTTAAAAAAAGGATAATTCATGGAAATCCCGCCTCTTATATCAAAGCGGTGTATATTATCTCCTATGCTGTAATTTATAGTACCTCCGGTATATTTTATAGAGAATGATGGAGTGTAAGAGGCATTAATTTTATCGTCAAATATCAATCCTGAAAGAGAATAGTAGGGGATTAATAGGTGTTTTGTTCCTATAAATGTATTTGGGTTATTTTTGTCAGGAATTAGGCTAAGTCTATATTCATCCATCCCAAATTTCATAGTTAAGTTTGCTGATGTGTCAGGGATTTGAAATGATATGTGACCCTTAGCATACCCGTTTATGTAGGCGTTAGTACTCCATCTCCCGGTTCCATCATTTCCACCAAAAACTCCGAGCGGCGGAATACCTGAAATATAGTAGTTTGGTATTGAGGTGCCGAGGTTTGCTTCTATTGAATATGATGATTTTTTGCCGAACAAAATTTTATCAAAGATCGATTTTAGTTTTGTTTTATCTTCATCAGTAAGGCTGTATAATAATTTGTACCCGCCATCATCGAGATCGTATGAAATTTTTAAAAAATTTATTTCATTCTGATCTGTTAATTTTTTCAAAACATCATTCTCAAACTCATCTATGCCTATTCTATCTGGAAGCGTATCAGCATTTTCGCTAAACTTAGCCCAAAGAAATAGCTCTGATTTAGGCATATATTCTATCTTTGCACTTAAATACTTTCTGTATCCTGCAAGGTTGTAGTGTCTGATTATGATCTTTGGTTTGATCCCTGTGGAATTTGAGTATGTAAAGAAAGGGATAAGTAAAATCGGGAATTTTTCATTGATATCAATTGTTAACTTAATGTTCTGATCTAGATCGATAGATTCTATTATTTTAACAGACTGAATAATATCCTTCATTGATGATAGTTTAGTTTTAATCAGCCGGATTGCTTCCGGAGAATATCTATCCCCTTTAGCAACACCAATTGAATCAATAATAAATCTTGAGTTTGTATATATGTTATTAACTATCTGAATGTCAGATATGATCCTTGCAGTATCATTTGTTGTATCAATGCCTGAAAGAAAAAAAACAGAGTTAAACAGTAAAACATAGAACAAAAGTTTTTTATTCATTTTTCCTTCTACATCTTTACGGCAATTTCTTCAATTTTGTCGACCGGTAATAATTCATTAAGCACTTCAAGATTTAAAAAATCATCTGATAATTCTCGGTTTGATAAACCGGATATCATAAACGATAGTTTTACCGTTCCCTCAATATTTGAGAATGTCAGTGTCTTAGGTATGTTCTGATTATTATCATTTAATGCATAGGTTATCGATTCAATAATTATTTTATCGTAGAATTGATTATTAATCTCGCCTGAGATTGGCATGTCATTATGACTTAGCGTATATTTGTATTTTGAGCTGTAATCTGACATTTCTATTAAATAACTGCCGCCATTTTTTTTAATTCCCATTAGCTCCATATTTTCTGAATATGGAATTTTACCGAATAATGTGTAAATCACTTGAATTGGATCAAAACTAAGACCCATCACACTTGAAAAGTTCACATTTTCTTTATCATCTTTAAAATACTTACCTTCCTTGTGATTTACAATGATAAATGAGTCATTGTTGATAATAATTTGAAGTATCTTCTGTTTTCTTAGAGATATTATCAGTGAGGCTTTCTGATCTTTTAATTTAGCTGATATCTCAAAAGGTAGATAGACCGGGGGGACATCTTTTACCCCAAGTATTCTCATGAATCCATTTATGTTAACCGAATTTATCGTTAATGAACTCTCGTTCATCTGTCTGAAAACTATGTTACCATAAGTTTCAAGATCGTCTACCGGTTTCGAAGTTTTACAGGCAAAAAAAACAGTAATAAGTATTAATAAAAAAATCTTGTATTTCAAAAATTAACTCCCGATAATAATAATGATAATAAGAATATATAGACTCAGTAGACTATATATAATATAATGCGATTTTAGACAATAAAAAGTTTTATTTCTAATCGTCAATAAGTATATAAGATTTAAATTACTTTTTTTTAGCAAGATCATAGTCTGCTTTGCACATCATCTCAACTAATTGAGCAAAAGTTGTTTTAGGTGTCCAGTTTAATTCTTTTTTTGCCTTAGTTGGATCGCCTAATAACAAGTCAACCTCTGTCGGTCTAAAATATGCAGGATCAATTTCAATAAGGCATTTTCCTGTTTTCTTATCATAACCTTTTTCATCAACACCTTCTCCTTTCCATTCTATATGCATGTCAAGGTGTTGAAAAGTTAATTCAACAAATTCTCTAACAGACCTGGTTTCACCTGTTGCAACCACAAAGTCATCCGGTTTGTTGTGCTGAACTATAAGGTACATTGCTTCAACAAAGTCTTTTGCGTAACCCCAGTCTCTTTTAGCATCAATATTTCCAAGGTATAATTTATCCTGTTACCTAATTTTATGTTGGCTGCTGCCATTGTGATTTTTCTGGTAACAAATGTTTCACCTCTTCTAGGTGATTCATGGTTAAATAGAATCCCATTTGAGGTAAACATTCCATATGCTTCTCTATAGTTAATTGTTATCCAATAACCATATATTTTTGCTACTGCATATGGTGATCTCGGGTAGAATGGTGTTGTTTCAGATTGCGGTGTTTCAACAACTTTACCGTAAAGCTCACTGGTTGATGCCTGATAAAACTTTACTGATTTTTCCATGCCGAGTATTCTTAGTGCCTCCAATATTCTTAGAGTACCAATTCCGTCCGCATTTGCTGTATATTCGGGAGTGTCAAATGAGACCTTTACATGGCTCATCGCCGCAAGATTGTAAATCTCATCAGGCTTTATTCTTTGGATATCTCTGATAATATTAGTAGAATCTGTAAGGTCTCCATAGTGAAGGAATAATCTGGCATCTTTGTTATGTGGATCGGTATATAGATGATCAATTCTATGTGTGTTTATAAGACTGGCTCTTCTTATCATGCCATGGACTTCATACCCTTTTTCAAGTAGTAGTTCAGCTAGATATGAACCATCCTGTCCAGTAATACCTGTGATTAGTGCTTTTTTCAATTTCTACTCCTAAAGCAGTTTTTTAATGTAATCAGATTATTCGGATTATAAGGTTTTAATTTACAGTTGCAATTTACTATAATAGTGATAAAAATGCAATATAAAATATGTTAAAAAGTAAATGCTATTACTGCACCGAGTCTCGTTCTCGGATTAGAGTCACTTGCTTTATAAGCAGAAAGCGGAATCATGATCCCGGCGTCTAGTGTTAGAGTAAAGCTATTTGTTGTTAGAAGCATTCCCATGTTAAATTCACTTGCAACAGGGTATTGCGTTTCAGTTGCATCATCATCGCTTATGCATCCGGTGTCATGCACCTTGAAGGTCTGATAAAACGCACCATAAAGCGATAGATCTGTTGTGGAGTTTTTAAATGGATTGATGGAGTATCTGAATGAAATAGAGTGAATATTTGATAGAATCGGATTTAATACGAATCCGCCGTCAAATCGGCCGTAATAGTAGAACTTATTCTGGTATTCTCCATCATATTTATCAGACCAGAACCCCTTATCTGAATCAGAGGCTGCATTAGAAAGATTGCCCCTTTTCTCAGAGTTACCTGACCCTATTGCATAGCCTATCTGAAATGTTGAATTGTAGCCCCTTGGTATTACATATCTAAGGTAGGATTCAAAGGCAAATGCTAAAATTGGTTTAACTGTTCCACTAGAGGAGGGGTGAGTGCCAAATAATCCTGAAAAATGTAGTTTATAGAATAGTGTTCCGGCTATCTTTCCATGTGTATTTAGACCAAGATGAAATGTATTTAAATCATGCTGAGTATCCATATTCTGAAATATTGACTGAAGATCGTATTGAAGTAGAAAATATGGATTGATATGTTGTGAGAAGAAGTGGATATCTGCATCTATTGCAAAAAATATTCTTCTAGATTGTGGTGCGTTTAGTTGAAAACTCATCCCTGATGTCAGTAGATTTGATGTTTCAACATAGGATCGATCTGCCGAACTTATTGTATATGGATTGAACCATGGGTGAAATATCCCCAGTAGACCTGAAAATCCTGTAAATGTTTTGAAGTTTAGGTATGGAACTGAGATGTTTAATTCTATTGCATCCAGCGGACCGGAAAAAATCATTGAAGAGTGCATTTTATATATTGATCTGCCAAAGACGACACTTCCCAGGGGATAGACAACATGGGCAAATAGTGAGTCAATTGTAAATAGCGGCACCAGGTTTACAGCACTGTTATCCTGAACCTTCATCATGCCTGTTACGCCAATTTGAAGATAACTGCCCCCCTTAAACGCCATACTTCCCCAGAGTTTCATTCGTACATCTGCAAACCATAATTCATTTGGGATCGGTTTAAAACCGCCGGCAGGAATTAACTCAAAATCTTTAAACTTAATTCTAGAGTGAGCACTGATTGTTCCTCCAAAGTTAAATGTTAGATTAGTCGGTTTTAAATTTTCATCAGGATTGAAGTCTTCATCAATCCATGATATCTGTTTCATCCGTTCTTTTTGTTTGTCTGATTTTTCTGTTAATTCTTCGCCATCTATACAGTATGCCATGAGCGGAAGAATCAATAAAGCTATAGTCAGTAAGTATTTCATAAGTTATTTCCTCTGATTGCCTCATCTAATATTTAATCAAT
>CAYYKD010000029.1:7256-22696 GCA_964471825.1 uncultured Spirochaetales bacterium | reverse complement strand
GCCAACTATCGTCTGTAAAATAAATCTATCGGTATCAATTGTTAGTTCATCCGGGGTGGATTCGCTTTTTACTTCATTCTTAGTTTTAATCTTGTTTGCTTCTTTTCTTTTTTCTTTTAAGTTTTTTTCGTATTCAATCTGTTTATCCAATTCCATATATAAAATCTTTCTCCATTCCGGAAGGGTTTCATAAGAATTATCATCAATTTCAAGAACTCCCTGTCTCGGTTTAATCTTTTTTATTCTAATATAATAGTCAAGGTAGGTTAATATGTCAAGCATCTCACTTCCTGATATCGTATCAAACATCCCTTTCCCTTTTTCCAGTATCTCAAGTGAGCAACAGAGTTTATATGAAAAATACGGGTTAAGATTATTTAAAGGCGTCTTATCTAGTGGATAGATCTTGGTTATCCAATAAGCAAATTCAGCTCTCGAGATGGCAGGATTAAATTGATTGCTTGTAATTGGGATTGTAACCTTGAATAATTTTTTGTTGTTTGCCCATATAATATTATCAATATAGACCGAGTTGCTATCATATTCGTCATAAAGCAGCCTCATAAGTGTTATTGCATCATTAAATGAGGTTACAGGTTTATCAATTAATTCTGCCGTAAATTTATTCTGCTGAGTATATATCAGTATAGTAACTAAAAAAAACATTAAGCATATAGTTGCTTTTTTTTTCATATTTTATAAACCGCCTATAAATTTTATAGATTCTTCGTAGTTAAATTTTGTCTATAATAAAATAATACCACATATTTCTATATACAACAGAAAATTATAAAAAAAAAATAATACGATATCAATATTTATTTACGGAAATAATTAAGTATAAATTAAATATTTGTGCAAGATCATCGATAGATATCAATTAATGTTTTTGTAGTCTAATATTCCGCATAAAATTGCTGCTATACTAATTATGGCGGTTATCAAGAATACTGTAAGTAAATTGGTTACATCACCGACAGCTCCCAGTATGGATGCAAAAAAGATGATTCCAAATGTGTTAAATACAATATAGCCGCTTGTCAAAACACCTCTTTGTGTTTCGTTACCCTTTGCAACATAGGATGAGCTTAGAGTGGGAAATATAATTGAATGACCTATTCCGTATAACAAGCCTGCAATTATTAGATGGAGTTGGGATTTGACAAAAATTATTGTTATCAGTGATAGCGAGATAAATGAAAGTGATGTAATGTTTAAGATGCTTCTGTTTAACTTATCAAGTATATTAAATATTAGTATTCTGATCACTATGCTAGTTAAAGCAAAGGCAGTAAAGAAAACGGAGTATGATGGAATTTTAAAGGTGTAGGTTGCGAGGTTTGGAAGAAATGAAGAGATAACTCCGAATACACCGCCAAATACAATATTAATTAGGAGAAGGGTAAGCATATCTTTGCGTTTCAATAGTGATAATACATTTAACCCCTTATCATCATGATTGTTATCTTTATTTGGATCCGGGATAGTTAACAATAATAAATAGGCAATTACCAGAGCTGCAGAGGCAATTAGAAATAGGATGTGAGAATGATGCGGGTGATGTGTAATAATATATTCATTAATCCAAGAGGAGATTGGAAAGGCACTAATCCCTGAGAGTCCATAGATTGCGATGATCCCATTTCTCCTATTGTCAGGTGCAAATGAATGAAGAATATTAAATAGTAGTGTAAACCCTATACCGAAGGAGAGTGAACTGAATATTCTTAGGATCATAAGCATTGGCAGATGGTCTTTAACAAAGAACTTTGCTACAAGAGATATTGCCGATATAATATAGCTTAATCCAATAAGCCCCTTAGAGTTTTTGGCTTTAATAAACCGGCCGCCTATAATAAAAAATAGAACAAGTATTATTGAAGGTATATTAGTGAAAATCCCTGTATATGTATTATTTGCACCGATAATTTTTAAGTAAGGGGTAATAAGTACTACAATGTCAGCTCCAATCAGCGAGAAGAAGTTTATTGCGAATAGGGAAATAAATAATATAACAGGTAACGATTTTTTATGTAAATATTTCATGGTTAGTTTTAGTTATCTTTAAAAATAATTTGTGAAGATTATAATATTTTTATGTTTTAATCAAGTAGATATTGTCGATATTGCGATAATGTTATATATTAAATGTGATCTATGGATTATTAGAGGCTCATGCAAAAAATAATGATTTTTAAAGGATTCTCTAAAGACGGTCTTTTAAAAAAGACGGATTTTTTATATTGGTAAATTTTATAAAAAGGTGAATTTTATAAAGGTGAAATAGTTTGGTGAAATTTATTAAATTTTTGTTTTTTATTGTTTTTGTTTCAACAACCACGGTTATATTATTTTTTTTATATAATATTAGACCATCTGATGGAATTAGGATTTCAGGCGGTGAGGTTCAGGTTGTTCCCGGTGAGAGTGTAAGATCATTAGGTATTAGACTGGAGAGTGAGGGGTATATTAGATCTGCATTGCTCTTTGAGGTGATTGTACGAGCTTTAAAATACGATAAAAAACTTAGAGCCGGCTGGTACAAGTTTGAGGCTAATCGCTCAACTATTAGACTTATTGATGATATTTTTAACGGTAAAATGTTGACGGTTTCTTTTACCGTTCCTGAAGGTGCAACCTTAAAACAGGTAAGGGATATTCTGGTTAGGGATTTAATTGTTGATGAGAAGCAATTGGATAATTTTTTAATGAATTCTTCCTATTGTAGTTTAATCGGTCTTCCCGGATACCGGAGTGCTGAGGGATTTTTGTTTCCGGAAACTTATAGGGTTAATAAGGGTGCAACACCTAGAGAGGTCTTGTCAGCGATGGTCTCAAGGTTTTTCTTTGAGGTAGGTAAAATTTATCCTGCATATAATGACTTGTCCAGAGATGATCTATACAGTAAATTAATTCTTGCTTCAATAATTGAGAAGGAAGTTAGAGTTCATGAAGAGGCTTCTGTTGTTTCGGGAGTTTTCTATAATAGACTGAAAACAGGGATGTATCTGCAGAGTTGTGCAACAGTTCAATATGTTTTGGATAAACCAAAAGAGAGGCTCTTATTTGAGGATCTCGAAATTATTCACCCGTATAATACCTATAATAATCGGGGGCTTCCGCCGGGGCCTGTTAGCAATCCGGGAAGGATCGCACTCAGAGCTTCATTTTATCCTGAAAGACATAGTTATCTATTTTTTGTTGTTAAGGATCCTGCAAGAGGAACACATCATTTTTCAGGTACATATTCGGAACATATTAAAGCACAGGACAGGTATAAAGCTATAAAGGGGTTTGGTGATTGAAAAAAATAGAGCTTCTGGCTCCGGCCGGGGATTTTGATAAATTAAAGATAGCATTTCACTATGGAGCAGATGCTGTTTATCTGGGACTCAAGAGATTTTCACTTAGAGCAAATACAGGTAACTTTAGCGATGATGAGTTGGTTGAGGCTGTTGAGTATACAAGAAAACTTGGTAAGAAACTCTTTGTGGCTATGAATGTATATTTTATGCCTGATCAGATGGAGAGCTTCATAGAGCAGGCAAAGTTTATCGGAAAAGTTAAACCGGATGGTGTTATTATAAGTGATATGGGTGCGGTTTATATTTTTAAGCGGTATGCTCCGGAAGTCCCAATCCATATTAGTACTCAGGCAAATACAACTAATCAGGCCGCCTGTCAGTTGTATAAGGAGCTTGGGGTTGAGAGAGTTGTTGTCGCCAGAGAGCTTAAGATAAGCGATATTCGTTTGATCAAGAATTCATGTGACATTGAGTTAGAGGCATTTGTACATGGTGCAATGTGTATTGCTTATTCTGGAAGGTGTCTGTTGTCCAGTTATATGACAGTTCGCGGACTAGGGGCTAGAACGGGGGAGACTAAGGATGATGTGAGATCTGCAAATAGTGGTGATTGTTCCCATTCATGCAGGTGGGAGTATGCTCTGAAAGAGGTGCAGAGGGATGATCAGGAGTTCCCTGTCGAACAGGATGATAATGGTAGTTATATTCTATCCTCAAAGGATATTTGTATGATAGACCATATTCCGGAGATGATAGATGCAGGGGTGGATTCATTAAAGATTGAAGGGCGAATGAAGTCAATATTGTATATTTCCAGCATTGTAAGAGCTTATAGAACTGTAATTGATGCATATTATGATAATATAGAGGTTGATAGAGAGTTGATCTACAACGAACTAAATATTGTTTCGCACAGGGAGTTTTCTACCGGATTTTTCTTTGATAGGCCGATGGAAAATCCTCTTCTTACGCTTGGCGGGGTTTATACAAGAGAGATGCGACTGGCTGCATTGTTTGATGTCGCTTCTGAGTATGGAAGGATGCTTAAAATATATAATAAGATATCAGAAAAAGAATCGCTTGAACTTGTAAAGAGGGGGATTGCTACAACAAAGGTTGGTAGGGTTGATTTCTACGATAAAAACGGGGCACTTCTATCATTTGCAAGGCATTGTGATACTGTCAGTTGCCGGATATTTGATATAAGTGGTGAAGAGATCAAAACCGATCAATTTGATATTTTGAGAATGACTGCTGATTTCTAATAACCTGATCTGGTCATTAGATATAGGTATTCTATCTCCTTTGTTAGCGGTATTATTTCGTCTCTATAAAGTGTCTGTACAATCTGTGGGTCGATTTTTGGTTTTGAGTTTTTGTCAAATGGGTCTTTGCCGTAGTTTTCTGTCTTAATTCTTACCCGCTCTATAATCATTTTCTCTACTTCTGCATTACTCAATCTTGCTATTATACCTTCTCTATCATTTCGTGCGGCAAGTTCTTTGTATAGATCGCCCTCTTGCCTAAACTTTGCCTCTGCAACAAATTTGCCGTAGTGGATTCTCTTTGACAGCGTTTGAAGGGTGGTAATATCGTTTACTGCCGATGATCCATAATTACCGTCATCTCCCTCCGGGCAGACAGCCGGTATTATCCGTTTAATATATGTGTCCAGTATTTTATTATTCAGGTTTATGGTATTTTCAACTATTGGTCTGTCATAGGAGAGCCCTTTTATGACCGGTTTTGGCAGGTCATTAGTAAATGGGTGTTCGTCCGGAGCAGTGTACCTTCTTGCCATGCTATGAACAACTTCTGTATGGTGAAGGAGGAATTTAAGGTAGGAACCGTTAAAATCTTCCAGTTTTATACCGTTATCCTTGTAGATAATCTCATTTTTTTTAAATTGTGCCCGTTCGATTAGTGAAAAAATAATCGACTCTTCAAGTCTTATCAATACCGATCTTATGTTATCAAGATTTAATTCATTCATAGAATCCCCCATCTAATTAGCGTTTTTTTATATAATTTTACCGGTTGAGTTTTATAAGGCACCTCTACAAACCTAGTTATGTTAGGTTTTTAGAGACTCAAACCCTTTCCTATCCATATATGGCCTTCAAAATACGCAGTGTTTATAAGTGTTCCCTCTATAATAATTCTTTTACCCTTCCGACAAGACCGGATTCTAATCTAACTTTTATCCCGTGATGATGGTTTAAAGAATTGGTTAAAATGTCTTTTACAATCCCTGATGTGAGTTTACCGCTTCTTTGATCTTCCTTAAGGACTATGTTTACTTTTATCCCTTTTTTTACATCGTTTCTATTTGTTCCGTTCATAAAATTTCCTTGTTTTTAGTAGAGACTGCTTATTGTATATAAATTTAAAAAAAATGTAACTAGAATTTATTAAAAATTAAATTTTTGAAAGTAAGTTTTTCGTAAGTAAAATTTTATAAAAGTTATAAATTTACCATAATTAAAGAAAGCTACCTTTTTTTAAAAAAATATACTTCGCAGAAATTCAAAATTTATTTTTGCAAGAGCCTCGTTATTTTGCATGAGGTGTGCGAATTTAATTATTGATTCTTTAAATACTTTATGATATTGTTATGATATTCTTCTGGTATTGTTATTATATTCTTCTATGGAGCTTAAAAGAGCTTTAAATTAGCTTAAAATGACTATAAAAAAAGATTGTAAAAAGATTGTAAAAAGATTGTTGAAAAATAGAGTGAAAAAACAGAGCGTAAAAATGAAACATAGCAATAAAAAAGAGACATTTGATGTAACAGGGATTAAATCGCGTGAGGAGTTAATTCAGAGTATTTTTAGTGGTAATAGGTATAAGGTTATGACCAGATCTTCTAAGAAGATGGCTTTTTTTGATACATTTGATTTTTTGCTTCTTCAATCCTCTTGTCTCTTAAGTTATTCAAATAAACAATACAGTCTTACAAAATATAAACAGTCAATATCGGGTAATGTTATTTTTACAGAATTAATTGAACCCGAGAAGTCGGCCGGTTCCATTGGGATTAAACAGAATAGCGGGGATGAAGGAAAATACTTAATTGACCGAAGCTTTGATGTTAAATTAACAGATCAGGATTTTATAAAATATTTGCATGAGATTACTGTAAATAGAAAATTGATCAGACAATCAGATATATATCAAAAATCAGTCTACTACCAACCTATAGGCATATTGGAACCCGTCAAGTTATCCATAGTCGATTATTATCTGGGAGACAGCGAAAATGGGGTGATCTTTAAAACATATGTAACAATAACTGCCGCAGATAATAAAGTCGATGAATACAGGCAACTAATAAAAAAATATGTCGAATTGAATATTTGTGTAGTTGATGGAAAACGCACGGGAAATAAACAGTGTAATAAACAGGGAAATAAGCAGGGTAATTTTGTTGAAAGTCTAATGAAGACAGGTTTTATATTTGATAGATTAAATGTTATTAATCATAAGGTTTGTGTTCTACCTGACGAGCCTATATTAATAATATACAGGAGGATCTTATTAAGTTGTCTTAATATTATATCAATTAATATTGATGGTATTAAAGATGATATAGATATTGAATTTCTTCATGATTTTAGAGTTGCAATTAGAAGACTCCGATCATTGAATGAACTTTGTGAAGGGGTAGAATCTGAGTCTTTACTTGGAATGATAAATCCTGAGCTTAAAAGAATCTGTAAGATCACAAATAAGTTAAGAGATATAGATGTCTATCTTGAAAAGAAAGAGAAGTATAAGGAAGGGTTGCCTTTACAGTATAGGGTTGCGGTTGATTGTTTCTTTGATGATCTATCCGCTAAGAGGGCAAATGAGCATAAAAAGGTTAGAGAATCTCTTGTGTCATTAGAAAATTCGATAAACAAATGGCTGTCTATTTTACAGGAAAATGGTCAGGAATTAAAGTCCGGTAGAGATTCATTAAAGGATACCCTTCAATTTGCAAGAGAGAGTATTTATAAGAAGTTTAGTGAACTCTGTGAGAAAAAAAAATATCTTGATGAAGATTCAGATGATGCAGAATATCATAGTATTAGAATTATCTGTAAGAAACTTCGCTATCTTATAGATTTTTTCAGTCCGGTATTCAGCAGTAGTGATATATCGATATTTCAAGGCGGGCTAAAAAAACTTCAGAATCTGCTTGGACTTTTTAATGATAACTCTATTCAGATATTAAAGTTTGGAAAATACCTTAATCTTCATATGCATTTAAATGGTAAAGAAAATGTTGTTATTGCACTTGGTTATATTATTGTCAATCTGACTAAACAACAAGCAGAACTTAAGTTTAACATATTAGATGAACTTAATAAATTTACATATAATGATATCTGGGTTAAAAGTGTGGATAATGTATTATAAAACTTCTATATTAAGTTGTTTGCATGAGTCTCATAAGTCTTTTTTTAGTTTTTTTGTTGACTTATATCTTTATTTTTGTAAAATACATTATAAATTAAAAATATGGGGGGTTATTTTATGAAGAGATTTGTTGTTATTATCTCAATTTTTGTTCTGGGTTTATCATCATGTGATAGAAAACCAAAAAAAGTGGAAGTGAAGGGTGAAGAAACAGTTGTTGAGTCTATAAAAAAAGAGGCTCAGAATTTTATTGTTGATGGTAAAATAGTGTTCAATGAACAGGAAAGCAAGTATATAGAGGAAATAAAAAACAAGGGAGAGCTTGTAATTGTTACGCGGATTAGAGAGACCGTTTATGAACCGGCGGGTCAATTCGGAAGAACTACTAATGGCGGGATTGAATATAGTGTAGCAAAAGCGTTGGCTGATTACCTTGAGGTAAACTTAAAAGTGAATCTTGTACCGAATCTTGGAATGTATTTTGCAAAAGATGGCATTGCTCCGGATAATGATGTTCAGTCTAAACTTGAGTCCGGACAGATTGAACCGTATACGCCTGATGTGTTCAATGAAGCAAAAATAATCGTAGATGGAATGAGCTCCAGACCATGGAGAGAAAAACTTGTTACACTTGTACAGACATCGCCTGACAAGGATGTTATTGTCGTTAGGCATGGAGTAACTGTAAATTCACTTGATGATCTTGTTGGATTAAGGATAGCAATAGTCCCGCAGACAGCCTATGCTGCAACATTGAAAGGGATAGAGGATGAGATGGGGGTAAAGTTTAACTATGTTACCGTTGCTGATACTAAGTATTTGGCAAGAACCGTTTCAGAAGGTAAGGCTGATGTTACTGCTCTTGGCGGGATAACCAGTTTGATGGAAATAAAAAATTTCACAAATCTAAATGTTAGTATTCCATTATCTGAAACTCAGGCTAACTGGTCAAATTGGGCTGTAAAAAAGGATGATCTGGTAATGGCTTCAATTTTGAAGAAGTATTTTGTTTATGCAAAGAACCAGGGAATTTACGATAAAGCTTGGCTTGAGACATTTGGGATAACATTTATGCAGTTTATAGATTTATTAAAGATCTAATGCCAAAGATTTTTCTTAATAAAGATTTTTCTTAATATTGAAGATAATAAGGAAAATAAGGATAATACGGGTAATGAAGATAGTAAGGTTTATACGGAAATTAGATTTTTTTTTGTTAGGCCGGTATTTACAACTTTCCTTTTCATTATCAGTATATTTAGATATGGTTAGTATACAACTTAACCCCATTGTTAATCAATGAGGTTAAGTTTTATCATTTATAGATAGGAGTTATTATGCCGTTTAAATTTAAGTTGCAGCTTATAGTTCTGCCGATTATTGTAGTTCCGATACTTATTGTTTCATTTATATTTATATTGAATTCAACAAGAAGTATAAGTACACTCCAAAATGATATAATGGATTATAAGATAAATACTCTTAAAGAGAGTTGTATTACAGCACATGATCTCCTGGTTAAGTCCCAGACTGACGGCATATTTCTTTTTGTTGAGCAGAAAAAACGGTCTATGATAAATCTTTCAAAAGAGATTAATATTCCCGGCGGTTATATTTTTATCATTGATGGTGCCGGAAAGATAGTCTACCATCCGGAACAGAATAAGATCAAGAAGTTATCAGATGAATATGATTTTATCAATAAAATTTCTGCATTAAAAACAGGCAACACACGATATAATACAGATTTAAAAGGTGACAGTGTTGAGCCGATGCTTGCAAGATTTGTTTATTTTGACAAATGGGATTGGGTTTTAATTGCAACAGCTAGTGAGAAGATTGTCTATGCAGAGATTAATAGTTCAAGAAACCTTGCAATATTAGCGATGCTGATCTCTTCTATTTTAGCATTAATAATTCTCTATCTTGCAGCAAGGACGATCTCAAAGCCTATTGAGAGACTGGATAGAGCCTCAGTTAAGGTTTCTGAGGGCGATTATGATGTTTCAGTTGAGGTTGAGGGTAAGGATGAGATTTCAAAGCTGTCACAAACTTTTAATAATATGATAACTAGAATAAAGGAATTTACAGAAAACCTTGAAGATCTGGTTAAGCAGCGAACCGAAGAGTTAAATATTGCGAACTCCGAGCTGCAGAGAACAAATGATATAATGAAAAAAGATCTAATGATGGCGAGGAAAGTTCAACAGGCTATTATTCCTAAAGTTTTTCCTGTTTCAGACAGGATTAAGATTGAGGGGATGATCTATCCGATGGATGATCTTGGTGGGGATCTCTATGATGTCTATAAAATTAGTGATACTAAAACGGGCATTGTTGTTCTAGATGTCTGTGGTCATGGAGTTCCGGCTGCGTTGATTACTACAATGGCCAAGGTCTCATTTATGGTCAATTCAAGAGATGGCGTTTCCTCCGGTAAGATTGTCAAAATGGTAAATAAGGAGATCCATAATATTATTTCAGAGATAGGAAGTTATTTCACTGCATTCTACTGTATTATAGATACAGAAAAGGAAACTATGGAGTACACAAATGCTGGACATAATGAAATATATATAGTAAAAGAGAGTGGAGAATTGGTTCAGTTAAAAGCCGATTCTGTTTATGTAGGGGTTCTTGATGATTTTGATTACCCATCTACTACTATTTCGCTTGATTGTAAAGATAGGCTAGTTTTTTATACTGATGGAATAATTGAGACAATGAATGAGTCTAGAGAGTTGTTTGGAGCAGAGAGATTTGAAAAGATTTTAAAAGATGGGATGTCAAAATCATCTAAGGAATTGGTTGATAGGATATTCTATGAGGTAAAAGAGTTTAGAGGCGACCATCCTGCTACAGATGATCTAACACTTTTGATAGCCGACATAAATTTGTCGGGATTAAGCGATCAGATCAAAATTGATTTTGAGGCTGCAACCGAAAAAGCAAAGACAACTTTAAGTGAAGTGGGAGATTCTTTATATAAGTCGATGAATGAAGTCTTTTTGAATGCTGTTAAGGCTCATAATTTTGGGAACTTTGAAGAGTCTATTGGGTTTCTATTGGAAGTAAATAATAAATTTAATAGGTTAATAGAGAACTTTAATGTATTAAATTTACTTGGTCACAATTATTTTAAGCTTCATGATTACGCTAATGCCATGAGGTTTTGGGAAGAGGCACTAGCTCTCAATCCGGATAGTAAGAGTTTGCAACATAATATTAGCATAACCAGGAATAAATTGGATAAATAAGATGTGTTTTTTTTAAGTAAAAAATACATAAACAATAAAAATGTAGAAACAATTAAAATGTAGAAACAATTAAAATGTAGAAATAATTAAAACAAAAATAACATTTGAACTGTTTTTATGTTGTTTTGAATCCTTGATTAGAATGATTTATTAAGTGTGTATTAACAAAGAAATGATTAATGAAAAAAATAACTAGTATATATATTCTTCTATTTTTACTCATAATAAATGTAATTCTTGTGGCTGATGATAAATCAGATACATGGGAAGAGAAAAGTAAAAAATTTAAGCAGGAAGCTATTGCAAAGGATTTGATAAGGGCTGATTTGGCTACTCTTCGTGCAATGGCAAACGCTGCGGGATTATCGGCTCAAGATTCGGCAGCGTCTTACCAGAAGGTTTTGGCGGAATACTATGGTGTTACGCTTATACAAAAAAAGCCGCCTCAAAAAGGAGATCTTATTATTCTAGAGCGGGCAGGTGAGTTGAAAAACTTTCAGGTCAAGGAAGAAAATGAGGAGATACTTCATGTCGTTGGTAATGTAAGACTTGTTATTGAGGATAATAAATCCGGAGCTCAGACAAAAAAGATTATTGAGGCAGAGCAGCTTGTAATAAATATTAAGAAAAAAGAGATATCAGGTACCGGTAATGTAAAATATATTGATGATGCACTTGAGTATTCCGGCAGTCAGTTTTATTATAACTATGAAATCAATCGTGGTGTACTTATGGATGGTCAGACAAAGATAAAGTCGGGTGGCGGGTCGGGTCTTGAGGGGATGAATTTTACAGGTGAAAAGGTAATTCAGAAAGGCAAGGATGATGTAACATTATATAATGGTATGTTAACTACATGTGACGAGGCTCGTCCGCACTATTACCTTGAAGTTTCACGATTGTGGATCAATGAGAAGGACGAGTGGGGATTATTAAACGGTAAGATTGTAGTTGGACAGATGCCATTTTTTTATATTCCGATCTATTATCACCCTAAGGGGATTGATATTAATCCAAGTATAGGTTGGAATGCCCGTGAGGGATGGTTTGTAAATTTTACCTATAATGTTTTGGGGAAGCATGTTAGTGCTGAAAAACAAGCAAATGATATTATGAGTATTGCAAGTCGTAGACTCGCACCCTCATCTCCGGCACAGCTTTTTTCTCTTACAAAGGCAGATGAAATAGCAAGACTGGATAAATTCTACAATAAGCATGATTTTTATAAATTAAATCCAAAGATGAAACTATATCCAACATTTGACAGTATGGATATGGCATTTAATATGTTCTTTGATGCCTACACAAATTTAGGGTTTTATTGGGGTTTCTATTATTATTTAAAGCTTAATGTTAAAGACTACCCATTCACAATTTCAGTTCTAAGCGATTATGCTCTTTCAAGAAAGGTTTGGAAAGACAATAAAACCTCTTTCTATATTCCATATGATCCCAATGATTATACGGGTGAATTTTCGTGGGATAATACTTACCTTTTTATGAATGCTAATCCGTTAACTTTTCGGACATCGCAATGGTTAAATATGAAAGGAAAACTGTTTGAAAGTTTCCTTAATTTTAATTATGAATTGCAGCTTGAATATGCATCAGATAAACAATACTATTCTGATTTCTACAATAGAAAAGTTAGTTTTACATATATTGACCTCCTATTTGATTTTCTTAAGAGTTCTCAACCGCAGGATTCTGCATTTGTTGATACAACAACTATAAACAATCAGAAGATTTCCAGTCAGAATGATCTCTATAGCTTCATAAAGATAAAAGATTTTAGTCTAAAGAGTTATCCTGATATCCTCGGCTTGAAAATTATTGATTCATTAAGTATCAATGTTGAGTCCAATATAAATCTTAAAAATTCTCCTGTGGTAAGAACTAAGTTAGCGACAAATGATGAGGATCCTAAGAGTAACCGATATCTTCTTGCCTCATTTTCCGCACCTGAATTTACAGTTACTGCTAAGGGAACTCTCGCAGATTTTAATACAATGATGAAGTTTAAAGAAAAAGCGATAGTAGCACAGTCTAAACTTGTTGATACTAAGAAAAACAATGAGGGTGATAAGTTCAATGAGTTATTAGTTTTAGTTGATAATTTTAGAAAAGAGAAGGATGTTACAGGTGATCTTGTTAATGTTGAGTCCTTAATCGGGCTAATTGGGAGGTCTTTAAAGTCAGAAACTATCAATCTTGAAAAAAATAAATTAAATTATATATCAGTCATTGATAACTATTATGAAAATCCTGAGAAGTATTTATATTCTCCTCAAATAAAAGCTGATGATGCCAAAGATGTGAAAAATATTAACGATAAGACCGTTATAGATATTAAAACTGAAACGCACACAAAGATGGATGATATAACGCTTATAAATTTTAAGTTAGTTTATAGTGTAACCAATGTTCTTAGAAATAGATTCCTTTTTAATCTATCAACCCCATATCCTAATACTGATCTTGATACGGTTGAAACAATTTTTTCAAATATTCAGGGAAGTATAAATTCAACAACAGATTTGAATAAAGTTTTTCTAAACAGCATACTTGAAAGGTTTACATTAAATGACTTTGTAGACTTTAATCTTAATGGAGAGTTAAGTCTCTTTAAAGTCGGCGATTATCTTTTTGATATAAGACCATCATTTATTGTTTCATATAAAAAATACTATGACGATTATGATATATATAAAAACTATCTAAATAATATTAATACAGTTGCAGCTGATGTTGAGACGAAACTTAATGTTTTAAAAACTGATAACCAAAAAAACTCTAACTTAATTATTTATTATAATGATGTGCTTACTAATAATCTTTCTTTTAGAAGTGATGTTTTTAAAGGTTCGGGGATAAAAACATTTTTAAAGTTAAGAGTATTTAGGCATAATGAGTTTAAGAAAGAGAATTTCATATCTCTAAATAAACTTAACCTAAATAATGAAAAATATATAACAGTTGATCCTGATCAATATGATCTACGAGTTGGAATTGGAAGAATTGAAGACTTGTATACCGTCTTTACATTAAATTTTAATGTATTTAAACCAAATGATGCACATAGTCTTTCTTTTGCATTATCTCCAACTATATATTTAACTCCCAGACAAGCTGATATAAATACCATGTTGGATGTATTGGTAACCGAGCATGGAAGTGATCTGAATTACAGTGTTAACTTGCTTGATGAAGTTAAGGAATATCTCGGGTATAGAACAAATGGCAAGAATATTAATAGTTTGATTGATGACTTCTACAGTTTTGATAATTTTTGGTCCGAATCAGGTCCAAAAAACTTCAGAAGAATATTTAATAGTTTTACATTGAATACCAGTTATTCATTTTCACCTGATGCAAAGAAGGTCATTGATTTTAAGCATAGTTTTGTTATTAATCTAGAGAATATCGGAAAATTTTCGGATGGTTCGGGAAAACCAAACCCCGGGCATCTTATGCCGATGGGATTTTTTCCGGATAACACCTTTAGTGTTGATATTATTAATTTAATTAAGTACTCATTCTCGATAAAATTTGTTAAGGTAAATGATCTTAAATCATCTCTTAGTTTCCCGGTTGCAGATTATACACATAGCTCCTTAAGAAAAACCTATGATGATTATAAGGTTATCAGAATGACAAATGTTCATACACTTAGTTTTACGCTTCCTGGTAATCTCTTCAATGTAAAGCTACCAAAAGGTAATTGGTTGAGTTTTGGAACAACCCTAAGTTTTATGTGGGATAGAAATCGTGTTATTATGAATGGTAGTGAGTTTGGTTATTACTATCTTGATAGACAGACTATTAGCTTTTCTGCACCGATGGATATTTTTAAGATTAATCTTACATTTAAAGGGTTTGAATTTCTTGATAGAGGTTATGGTCTTGAGTTAGATAGTGGTGAGATATCACTTGAATATAATGTTCAAGAAATTCCTGTATTTCTAAATGTATTTAAACTAACTTTCTTACCTAAGATAGCTTATAGGTTTTTTGCAAAACATACTAATTATTACACCGGCACAACACTTAATGATTTTAACTCTAATGAGTTTTTTTCTAATAACACTTTGATAGTATCGCTTGCTGTAGATTTAACCATTGGCAAAGGGACAAGTTTTGAGACAAATATTGGTTTTGCGTTTGCTTCAGCCAATAAGAAGATGTATCAGTTTTATACAGACAGGGGTGTTGAAAAATTTTTTACAGACCTTTTTAAATCATTTAATTTTGCCAGTATTAAGGATCGGCAGGACAGTGATTTTAATCTGCAAACTATAAAATTTTTTATTAATCATTCGCTTCACGACTGGCAGTTTTATTTTGAGTACTCCGGAAGTTCTACGCTTAATGATCAGACAAAAAGATATTATTGGGAAAATTCATTTAAAATTTCAGTGTCATGGAAGATAACCAATACTGAGTCTAAGGGTAAGAGTAACCAATTGTTAGATAT
>CAYYKD010000029.1:0-7246 GCA_964471825.1 uncultured Spirochaetales bacterium | reverse complement strand
TTAATAAGACAAAGATTGATGAGACTTATGAAAAGGGTGAATGGAAACAGAGAAATTTTACACTCGATGCTAAAAGTTAGGAGGCAGAGATGAGGTTATTTATTGTTGCAATTATGATCGTGGTTATTTCATCTACATTGTGTTATAGTCAGGATGATATCCCAAAACTATTTGGTGCCGAGTGGGGGGATGGGGTGACATCGTTGAAAAATGTCATGACATCCTCTGTAAAAAATTTCAATAGTTTTAAGTATTATCCTATTAATGCCGGTGCAACTGAAAACTCAGATCTAAAGAATTTGCCTGCACTAAAGTATACATTTAAAGGTGAGCCTTTTTTTGGTGTTCCGGCAGATATTATACTTACATTTTTCAATAGTAACAGTTCACTTCAGGGGTTGGAGTTATCAAAAATTGAAGTATATATGTCATCTCGGGATACTAAGAATATTCAGATCGATTCTCGATCTGTTTTTAAAGATTTTATCAGACTTTTTTGTGAGAAGTATCGGATACATTTAAATGCTGACCTGGAAAGAAATATTTTTACTAACTATAACTATATAGTAACAGTAAATGGTGTTACAGTTAATTTCATGGCTAATAGTGGAGATTTAAGGCTGGATAAGATGAATTCAATTTTTATTTCCTATGAAAACAATGCTCTAAGAAACAGTATTTTGAAAAGAGAGCTTGAATTAGTCAAGATCAGAGAACAGGGTGGTAATCCATCTGTTGATAAATCAAATATTGATATTAAAAGTCAGTTATAGGTTAACCACGATATACTCATTAGACGCCTGTATATTTAATAAGAATGGTTTCAAGAATATCGTTTTGAACAAAAAGGTCATTGTATAGAGCATCAAGCTCTTTTTCTACAACTGCAAGCTCCTTTGATAGTATTACGATCTTATCGCCATTATTGCCGGTTGACAGATCAATGATCTCTTGTTCAATTTTATTTTTTTTAAGTTCATCCAAATTTATTCTTTTTTCAAGTGCCTCAATTATCTGTTTAACAGGTTTTAATTCGCGGTTTTTCTGTTCAATAATAAGTGCTCTTTCCCGTCTGTTTTCTTTTTTTGAATCATTTTTTATTTGATCAGCAGGTATCTTATTGTTTTCATCATTTTTTTCATTTTGCCAGCCGACCTTTTCCAGGAATGTCTTATAATCAAAGTCGTAAATTTTAACACCATTTGTATCAAAGACAATAAGTTTTTCAGCAAGGGTCTCTAAAAACAGCTCATTATGAGTTACAAGAACCTGGGCTCCTTCAAATGAATCCAGGGCAGATAATAGTGAATCAGTTGAGTCTATATCGAGGTGATTTGTCGGTTCATCAAGAAGTAGGAGATTGCAGCTTGTTGCAGTAATTTTTGCAAGTGAGACTCTGCTTTTTTCACCGCCTGAAAGCACGCTGATTTTTTTTAATGCCTCCTCCTGTTCAAATAGAAAACCTCCGCAGATGTTTCGTATTTGTGTTTTATTTAGTTGATTGTTAGATAGTCCTATCTCATCTTCGATTGTAAGTTCCGGATTAAGTGTTTGAATATTAGTCTGTCCAAAATAGCCGGTTGTACATGCTGGTTTTGGTAGGACAACGCCATTCAAAGGTCTTAGATGATTGGAAAGCACTTTTAAAAGAGTGGATTTACCTTTACCATTTGGTCCGATAATGGCGATTCGATCATTTTTTTTTATCTCGAATGTAAGGTTTCTAAATAATAAATTATCATTTTGATATCCGAATGAGATATCGTTTATCTCATACAATACTTGAGAATTTACATGTTTATATGTAAACTCGAAATCAAGGGTTTTAATTTTTTCAAGTTTCTCTTTTGTACCCTGTTTATCCAGCATTTTAATTCGTGATTGAACTTGTTTTGCCAAATTAGCCTTCGATCTAAATCTATTGATGAATTTTTCTACTTCGCCCCGTCTTTTTTCGTCATTAATTATTTGCTGTTCATATATCTCTTCTTCCTTTGTTATTTGTTCATATATTTTATCTGTTGTACCCTTCATTTTACGGATTTTTTGTCTATGAATAATCATCGTATCGGTAATTATTTTATCCATGAAATTTCTGTCATGCGTGATAAGTATCAGCTCCCCTTCCCAATTTCTTAAAAAGTTATAGAGCCACCTGAGGGTTGTAATATCAAGATAGTTTGTTGGCTCATCGAGTAATAGCATATCAGGTGCTGATAATAGTAGTTTTGCAAGGTTGAGTCTGACCTGATATCCACCTGAGAGGAGTATGGGCGGTGATGCTATCTGGTCTGCATTAAAACCAAGTCCTGAAAGAATCTTTTCTGCATACCAGACGCTTTCTGCAGAATCCCCCGGAAGTGCCGATGAGGCTTCGTCAATGACTGTTTGATGGAGAAAATCTATATGCTGTTTAATAAATCCAATTTTATAGCCTGCAGGAGTTGTTACTTTACCATCATCAGAATGCTCTTCGCCTGTAATAATTTTTAATAGTGTCGTCTTTCCTGAACCGTTTGAACCAATTAGGCCAACCTTTTCTCTTTTATTTATCTGGATTGAAGCATTTTCAAAGAGCAGTTTATCGCAAAAGCTTTTAGTAAGATTGTTAATTGTGATCAAAATTGACTCCTTAGATTCTATTTGGTCTTATTAATAAGTAATCTGTAGTCTTTTCCTGTAATAAGGTTGACAAATTCAGAGTTAGGATTGTACGACTTTTTCCTGTCAATGAAAATCGGAGTCGTATTAGAGAACATTATATATATGAAGTCATTGTTATCTGCAAATGAAAAACCGCTGAAATAGCCCGGTTCATAGCCATGATGACTATAAAATGATGAATTTGAACTATATTTAGAGAAATTTAAGCCATTAGAGTATTTAACTTTATCTGTATAGGCAGATTGTGTAAAATCAAGAAATGTTTTATGATTGTTGTGCAAATATGTAAACCATTTAATCATATCATTTGCAGTTGTGTTGACTCCATAGGCTCCTTTAAATCTACTAAAGTTTAAATAGGGAATATTTATATATTTTGTTTTTTGTGAAAAGAAGGGGGTTGCAAGCAGGTATCCATTTACTTTAAATCCGGGATAACCCTTATAGACTGAAGAGTTTCTCATGTCAGCCGGTTCAAATACCTGTTCTTTTAGGACATTTTCATAACTTTTTCCTGTGTATTTCTCAATAATAAGTTTTAAAAAAACAAATCCTGTCTCTGAGTAGTTAAACTGTCCTTTCTTAGAGCTATACATTTTTGTCTTTTGTAAATATGATGGCGTTGCTGACTTAGAGTTGTCCCCTCTAACAAATATTCCTGAGATTATAGAAGAAACAGATGGGTATCTGGCTAGTCCGCTTCTATGATTAACAAGTTCTCCAACGGTTATATCAGATAGTCCGGTTTTATTTAGTTCCTGAAATATATCTCCCAGTCTCTCATCATATTTGAGTTGATTTGTTTTATAAAGGTTGTATATCAGAAATGCAGTTATGTGCTTAGTCGATGAGTCAAGCGGAAATACTGAGTTGGAATTTAATTTTTCTTTTTTATTAATATTTGAATACCCGAAGTTTTTTCTAATAAATTCATTACCCTCTTTATAGAGAAGCATTGATCCATGATAACCATTCCCTTCAAGAGCATCAATAAATTCTAGAGATGCATCTTTGAGAATAGACTTATCGTTGGGATTTATCTTTTCTTTTTTGATTAGTTCTAATCGTGGGTTCTTTATAGGAACAAAAGATAATGATAGAATAAAGAATATTACTAGAAATAAAGATTTTATAAAAGGTGTTTTCATATATCTGATAATTTCTGCTCTATTTCATCTAACTTATTTTGAAGTTGATTGATCTTTTTTTCAATTCTTGATTTTTCAAGCATAAGATAATCCGCATCATTTTTTGGTTTTGACTCTTTTGGTCTATAAACACTTTTGACCATATCCGGAGTATAATCCCCGTTAAGAATGTTGGTTTCTGCCTCATGCATGTCATCCGGATCTTTAATTCTTGCTACAATTTTCATATTATCATAGCCGATTCTAGGATCAACATCTTTTGTAAAAACTGTCATCATTGTTTTTGCTGTTGTAATTTCAATTTTCAATGCCCTCTCAAGAAAATCTTCAAAACTAATTTGAGCCTTTTGGCAGATAAGTGAAGCATCTATGAGCATTTTACCCAATTCTTTCATCATTCCGCCATTTACAGATAAATAACTATCCTTGATCTTCTGAGCAATAGTTTTAAGCTCTTCATGGGAGTCTAACGGGTTTTTATAAAGTCCTAACTTTTCTGCATCAATCAGCAGATTGTGAAAAATGTTTCGAAAGTCGATAGTATGTGCCCTTGACGATATCGGATCAGGACTTGAACAGTACTGAACATGGTGTGCGAATTCATGTATAGCTGTATAAACTATAGAGTTGTCCTCAGTAAAGTTTTTGTTATGAATAATGATCTCTTTTGTTTCCGGTTTATAAAGTCCATGAACTTTTTTACTTGCCTTTCCTGAAAATACAAGAGTAAAGTCCGGCAGATCATCCCTTAATTGAAGTAGTATATTTTTAATCTGTTCTTGATTCATGTAGTCTCCTGTTTTCCTATGTTTGAATTAAAATTATTTTTGCAAGTTTCCCTCTAAATAAATCGCTTTTAAATCCTATGCATAAATTTAAAAATATCTTCATGCTGAGCATAAATTTTGACCTTAAGTTGTTCGCTTGCCATATTAAACCGTTCCTTAATCTCACTCATTGATAGAGCACAGCTTGTCTTGTCAACCAGCATTATCATGACAAATATGTTTTCTTCAAATACCGATTGATTTATATCTATGATATTTAGATTCATCTCAGCAAGTTTACCGGTAACACCGGCTACAATTCCAATTTTATCATTACCCATTACTGTAACAATTATTCTATCACTCATTATCACTCCATATAATTCCAATAATTAAAAATTGATTGTAGGGTAATTGGCATGTATCCCCGGGATAAAAATTCACATACGATATGTGTTGATTAAATAAAATTTCCTTTATTTTTGTGTCGTAAGGAAATTACTAATCAGATATTTATGAACTCTTTTATATTTTAAAGTAGTCTTTTTGTCAAGGGTATTGTTGTTGTTACTACTTACCGCTTCAAGATTTTTATGGTTTTTATATAGTTGACTTATTTACTATATGATGATATAAGTTTTAATACACGATCAGGAGTTATTATGATAATCCCGGAATCAATTTATGGATTAATACAGTTAGCTGTGTCAATTTTGACAGGTCTGTATATATTTGTTTTCTGCATTAAGTCCTTCTCGGTGATCACAAAAAATATCAATTCAATTAAGGAATTAAAGGGTAATAATAAGAGTGTTTCAATTTTTGTTTCTGCCCTGCTGCTGGGTTTAACAATTATGGTTAGAACAACAGTTCCTCCGGTAATCACTACTATAAAAATCACATTTGAAAATAAACTTTTTTTGTTTACCGATATAGTTTCCCTTCTGTTAAGAATTATATCGTTTTATATTACAGCATCAGCATTTGCTTTTATTATAATATGGCTTGCAGTTAAGTTGTTCGTTTTGTTTACGCAGGATATTGATGAGATCGCTGAAATCAGAGATGGAAATTCAGCAATATCAGTAATCCTCGCCTCTCTAATTGTTGCTATTTCTCTTATTTTGTCTACACCGCTAAAAATATTATTAAAAGGGATTGCAACATTTGCAAAAAATTCGGGTGGTGAGTACTATGAACCAATAATAAACACCGGTATTTTTATCGAGGGTCTTATAAGTACCGGTCTTGCTATTTTTGGTTCGATAATGATATTCTACCTCAGTTTCAAGTTTTTTACTTTTTTAACGAAAAATGCAGGTGATCTATCGGAGCTGAAAAAGAACAATAATTCTATTGCTGTTTTGATATCAGGGTTTATTTTTAGTATCATGATTATCGTTAGAGCAGCTATAGCACCTGCTCAGAACATCATATCTGCTTATTTTGTATCACAGAACAACGATATTAGCCATCTTATGTTTGTGTTTTCTATCATACTCTCATTCTTTGTAATAGGCGGTCTTTTCTCATTTGTTGTTCTATGGAGTTCGATGAATATTTTTTTTCTGATTAGCAGATCTAGTGTTGAGATTGATAGCATCCTAAAAAAAAACTTAGCTGTTTCGATAGTCCTAACATTTTTGATAGTCTCACTGTCATTACTTCTTGAAGGGAGTATCACAACCATACTTAATGGGATAGCAACAGTATTGAAACTGATCTAATTTACACTGATCTGAATAACCATAAAAATTTATACTTCAATTTTTGTGTCATTTCGCACTTTGCCATTCGCTCACAGACCTCCTGTCTGCGACCGGTATTTGCACATCTGAAGTCAACGGATGAACACAGATGAAGATTAATCATATTTCATTTTAATCCCTCTTCATACCCTCTCGTCAATATCAAACTGCAGGACATTCCTTATCTCACTACCAAACACAATGCCAACCTCAAAAACACTCTTACCCTCAATCCCGACATACTTTTGCGCATAGTTCATCTCTTTTATCTGCTTCAACGCCAAATTCTCTCCAAGTTCACCGCTCTTCTCAGCTCCGTGGTTAAGCTCCCCACTTCCCTTAACCAGCTTGATCTCCATTACGAATATGTTATCACCAAGCATAACAGTCATATCAACCTGTCCCTGATTGGTTATATCCTCAGCGATGATCTCACAGTTTATCGCTGCAAAGAAGGCATACAACACGGAAGCATAGTACCCCTCAAAGTCAGGCAGATTGTTGTTAGTAAAGTTGCGATAAGGGATTGCGGCAAATAACCGTCTGATCGTCTTTTCAAGTAGCGGAAGATCTGCTCGCATCAACGCATCGTAGGTTGACCGCTCATATTGGAGTTTTGCCTGCGTAAGATCGGTGTAACCATGGATAAAGTATTTATTAAGCGATCTCTTAACCTCGATATTGGGATATGTCAGTTTATATAGAATCTCACCCATCTCTACAAACTCTTCTTTAATAGTAAGATAGCCGGTCTGAAACAGAAGTGTTACAGGTTCTATCCTGTCTATCTCAAATGACGAAAGCAATTCCTCACCGACAACTATGTTATCAAGCTCAGGTAAAAAGTACTTGTATTTCTGAAATGATTTAATCAAAAATGTAGGTGTACCTGTCTCAAACCAATAGTTCCTGTAGGACT
>CAYYKD010000028.1:8437-52684 GCA_964471825.1 uncultured Spirochaetales bacterium | reverse complement strand
AAGAGTATAATTAAAAGTGTTTTTGCCTTGACCATGAATAATGATGTTTCTTTATCATCTAAGCATATGCAACCAGGATCTGAAGTATTATTGGATTCAAACAATAGTGATTTTAAGAAATTACTAGATTTTTCAAGGAAAATTTCTTTATCTAGAATTCCTGTATTGATAACCGGGGAAACCGGAACCGGAAAAGAGATAATAGCAAATTTCATTCATGCCAATTCTGACAGAAGTTCAAAAAATTTTGTTGCTGTTAATTGTGGTGCTATACCGGAACCATTGTTAGAGAATGAATTATTTGGTCATGTTAGAGGTGCATATACTGATGCAGATTCTGATTATAAGGGTAAGATTGAAGAGGCGGATATGGGGACACTATTTTTAGATGAGATAGGTGAAATGCCTTTGTCTGTTCAATCAAAGATATTAAGAGTAATTGAAAATGGTGTTTTCGAACCATTAGGTTCAGGTGTCTCAAAAAATGTAGATATTCGAATTTTATCAGCTACTAATAAGAATCTTTCTGACATGGTATTAGCCGGTAAATTTAGAAAAGACTTATTTTACCGAATTAATGTTATTCCACTTAAAACTATTGAATTGAGAAATAGAAAAGAAGATATAGAAACTCTTGCAAATTTCTTTTTAAAAAGCTATAATAGATTATATTCTAAAAATATTATAGGATTCGAGCGAAGTGCATTAGAAAAACTAAGTTTATATGGATGGCCCGGAAACATCAGAGAATTGAAAAATTTGGTTGAAAAACTGGTGATTACTATTGAGGCTGGATATATAAGATCTGATATGGTTTCAATAGATATTATAGATGGCAATTTAAATCAAACTCTTAAAGTTGCTATCAATAATTTTAAAAAAGAGTATATAACAAAAATACTTAAAGAAAATAAGTGGAATCAATCTAGATCCTGTAAAGTATTGGATATCCAGAGAACCTACCTTGCTCGACTTATTAGAGAATTAGATATTAATAAAATTGGAGATTAGTATGAAAACGACAAGTGAGAATTCAAAAAAGATGAGTGGACAAAAAATGACTTATTCGATCATAGCAGGAATGCTGATTTTATCATTAATCTCATTAGTGTTAGTGATAACAATTAACACATATGAGAATAAGGCTGCTCTGTTATATGAGAAAGCAATTGATGGTGAAAATGGAGTAATTGAGTTTAATTCATTACCTAATATCGAATCTAAGATGTTAATGGAAAATGATATTATGATTCTGATTGATGCTATTTTAGTTAAATATCCATATAGCAGTCCTGCAGCAAGAGCCCTTTACTATAAAGGTTTTGTATATTTTAATATTAATAAGTTTGAAGAATCAAAAAAAATATTTAGTTCTTTTATTAAAAAATTTAAGAATCATTTTTTGAGTGAAAAGGCATATTATTTTTTAGGTATGAGTTTAGCAAATTTAAATGAAATTGATGTGGCAATTGACACACTGAAAAATTTTGAGAAATCAAAAAATAAATCATATTACAATGCACTGGCATTTTATACGATTGGATTACTTTATGAAAAGAAAAATGATTCTGAGAATTCCGTAAAATACTATGACAAGGTAATAAATGATTATTCGGACTCAACACATAAAGATAGTGCATTAAAAAGAAAGACTATCATTATCAACAATATAGATTCTTTTAAGTTGTAGTTGGAAGGTATATAGTAAACATTGTACCTTCATTAAGTTTACTTTTAACTTCAATTTTTCCATTGTGAAGAGATACAATAGATTTAACGATGTATAGACCAATACCAAAACCTTTTATTTTAACAGATTTTATAGCACGGTAATATCGATCGAATATATATGGGATCTCCTCTTCAGGGATCCCTTTTCCATTATCTTTAATTTGAATTATCACAAAATTGTTTAATCTGGTTAAGTTTATTTCTATTTGTCCATTATCCTGAGTGTTTTTAATCGCATTATCAAGTATGTTTATAAACATACTTTTTAAAAAAACTAAATCACCTTTTAAATATAGGTCAATATTAGGATTGTTAAAGTAAAAATTGATCTCTTTTTCTTCTGTAATAATCTTTAAATCATCGATAATATCTGATAATAACTTGTTAAGATTGATATCAATTATGTTTAGTTCAACTGTTTTGCTGTTAAATGATGATATCATAAGAAGATTATCAACTAATCTAATTAATCGATCCACCTCTTCAAGGTTGCTGAGCAGCAAATCCTGATATTCACTAGGTGTTCTTTCCCGTTTTAGAAATACTTCATTTTGCCCTTTAATAATTGATAGGGGAGTTTTAATTTCATGTGATAGGTCTTCAATTAGATGTTTTTGGGAATTAAATAAATTATGAAGTCTTATTATCATTTCGTTGAATGTTGTTGCAAGTAACTTAATTTCAGATCTTTTGTCTTTAATATCAAGAGTTGTAATCGTATTGTTATCTGAAATCTTATTAAATGTATCTACAATATTTTTTACCGGTAATAATGCGATTTTAGATATATAAAATCCAATTAATAAAATAAAGAGTATAACAATTGGCAATGTGATAATTAAGATCATTTTCAGGTTATTAAGAGAGATTTTTAAAGTTTTAAGAGAGTATCCAATTCTTAGAATACCAATAAGTCGGTTGTCTGTATCAATTAATTTTGTAGATAATGTTCTTAATATGATACTATTGTCAGGTGAAGAAAATAAGTTAATATTCTCATAGGATAAGTTATTATTAGTAACATCATAAATACTCTTTTCATTTAATATTAGTATTGATGGAATATTTTTGGAAGAATAAATAATAGTTCCTTTGATATCAAATATTTGTATTATTGTATTAATAAAACTAGTGTCCTCCTGAAGGGATTTTATCAGACTTAATCTAATTTTCTTAAGTAATTGAGGTTGATCAATATTTGTAGTATCAACCTCTTCAATATATAAATAGATTGTTTCTCTTACAATGTCTGATGTAAATGTAAGCATATTATCTATTTCATAGTACACCCGATTTCTAAGAAGTCCATATATAAGAAATCCAATAAGTGTAAAGAATAATATTAGTGATGCTAATAAAAGGTGAAAGTTAGTGAAGGTTTCATTCTTTTTAATTATATTACCCCTTTATCATATAGCCCCGGCCTCTAAATGTAAATAAAAGTTTTTTAGAAAAACTTTTGTCGATTTTATTTCTGATATGATTAATATATACATCAAGAGCATTTGAGATAGGATCGAATGAATATTCCCATACTTTTTCTATGATCATAATTCTTGTGACAATATGACCTGTATGTCTCATCAAGTATTCAAGTAATTCAAACTCTTTTACAGTCAGATCAATCTCTTTTCCTTCTCTTGTAACTTTTCTCTGTATTAAATCCATTACAAGTGAATCAACAACTAGTTTTGTTTTACTCTGTCCAGTTGTTTCACGCATTAGTACTCTTATTCTTGCAATAAGTTCTTCGAATGCAAAAGGCTTTGTTAAATAATCATTAGCCCCCGAATCTAAACCATGAACTTTATCTGAAATCTTATCTCTAATAGTAAGCATGATAATTGGTGTAAATATATTTAGGTTGCGAATTGAAGTACAAACGGTAATTCCATCAATATCCGGTAGATTTAAGTCAAGAAGAATTAAATCATACGAGTTGTTTTTAACTGCATTAATTCCGTCATGTCCATTGAAAACAGCATCAACTTCATACCCTTCTTCAGTAAGGCCCCTTACGATAAAATCAGATATCTTTACTTCATCCTCAATTGTTAATATTTTCATCCTTTAATCTCCAGTTTTACAAAATATATCATATTATTTTTAAAAAGAATAGAGAGGTTCTTAAAAAATAATTTTAAAATATTGTGAATGGATTATTCAAGAATTTTTTATACAAAATTCTTGACAAATATAAAAAATAATCAAATATTAATAGTATATTTTGGTACTGGGATTATAAAATAATTTATACTTTGAGGCTCACCGAAAAAATCCCTGCAGTGTTTTTGATTGATATTTATTTTGTTAAATGGGTGTCTAATTGCGACAAAAATTTGAACAGGCTGTTTTTTATACCGGCATGTACAAGATAAACAAAAGAAGGTAATACTAATAAGCAGGTAATACTTAAATTAAGTAATTATTCTGAGTTTTTTTGCCTCAATTTTTTTAGTATCGAAAAAGCATACTACGCAAAAATTAAAAAAATTTTTTGCCGGAGAATTATTTTGATTTTTTTGTCTAGGATAATTAGCCTGACTTATGAATAATATTCAAAGCAAGTGGAAGAGTTGATGTTATGCTATAAACCGGAGTAAATTTATGACTTTATCGGATAGTACAGGTGAATTTAATAAAGTTTTAATAATAGAAGATGATACTGGAATATGTAATTTAATTTTTCGAATTATTAGAGATCTTGGTAACGACTGCATTACATCAAATAGCTTTGCTGAAGCAGAAGATATAATTGAAAGAGAAAAGATTTTTCTAATCGTAATGGATTATTCCTTACCTGATATGAATGGAACATTATTTATTAAAAAACTACTAGAGAAACATGCTACTATTCCACCATTTATCGTAACTACCGGTGTTGGTGATGAACGAATTGCAGTTGAAATGATGAAACTCGGGGCTAGAGATTATTTAATTAAAGATATGACTTTTCTAGAGATATTACCGGAAGTAATTAAACGGATTTACAAAGAGATCGATAATGAAAAAAAATTAGATATAATGATTAAAGAAAAGGAGAAATCTGATTATCAGTTCAAGTTTATTTCTGAAAATATCGGCGATGGTATTACACTTATTGAAAATGATATTATTATATTTAGAAGCCCTGCATTTTATAAAATAATAGGTTTTAATTGTGATGATATCGGAAAACCATCATCAAATATATTTAATATAATGCATCCTGATGACATTGAGAGCGTCAAAGAAAGAGTAAACTTTGGTGTATCTGAAAAGAAATCGAGTGATATTTTTACATATAGGATTCTCAGAAATGATGGGAAATTCGTTTGGCTTGAAGATGAGATTAGACGCAAATTTGACGATGATGGCAGTTCTATAGTTATTATATGTACTAGAGATATTACAGAACGAAAAAATATAAATGATAAATTACTTGAATCTTTAAATGAAAAAGAGATTCTACTGAAAGAGATACATCATAGGGTAAAAAATAATTTACAAATTATAACAAGTTTATTAAGTTTACAGGGAAACCAAATTAAAGATACTTCTATCAAGAATATTTTTTTTGATATTCAAAATAGAATTAGAGCAATGGCAATGATTCATGAACATCTATATAGATCTACAGAAATCACATTGATTGATTTTTATGAATATCTTAAAAGTTTATTGGCTACTCTCTCGATTAATTATGGTAATTTTAAAATTGAAATTGATATGAATATTCAAAATATTTTTTTGAATATAGATTCTGCTATTCCATGCGGATTAATTATCAATGAGCTTATTACTAATACAATGAAATATGCGTTTAAGAATTCAGTATATGGTGGTAAAGTAAATATTAACATGAGTATTGTTGGTGATAATTATTTCCTGACTTATAGGGATAATGGAGTTGGTTTGCCTGATGATATTATTCAGAATGGAAGTGAGTCATTGGGGTTAACTCTTGTTAATGCATTAGTACAGCAGTTAAATGGGGGTGTAGAAATTTATAATGAAAATGGTGCAAATTTTAATATTACATTTCCCAAAATTTAGAAAATTTATATAGTAAAAATCTACAAATTATTGTATATGTGCAAATATGTTTAATATAATCCAGTTAGATCCATATTCAAAAGCACGAGCAGGTATTTTAAAACTTCATCATTCTTCAATTGAAACACCGGTATTTATGCCTGTAGGAACAAATGGTACAGTTAAAACTTTTTTTCCTGAAGAACTTTATGAAATTGGTATAGATATCATTTTATCAAATGCTTATCATCTTTTTTTGAGACCTGGTGTAGATGTTATTAAATCGGCACAAGGACTTCATTCTTTTGCTAATTGGAAAAAAAGCATATTAACCGACTCCGGTGGTTTTCAATTATTTTCACTCTCATCTTTAAATAAGATTAAGGAGGAGGGTATCTATTTTAACTCTCATATAGATGGAAGTAAACATTTTTTATCACCGGAATTAGTCGTTGATACACAAAAAATAATTGGTTCTGATATAATGATGGTGTTAGATCATTGTACGGCATCAGGTATATCTGAAAAAGATGCATTGAAGGCTGTTGAATTAACAACAAGATGGGCAAAAAGATCGATTGATCGGTTTAATGAGTCCTGTGATCCAAATCTTCAAAAAGTATTTGGGATAGTTCAGGGAAACATGTTTAAAAATCTTCGGGCTAAAAGTGTTAGTGAGTTGATTGATCTTAATTTCCCGGGTTATGCAATCGGTGGGCTTTCGGTCGGTGAATCAAAAGAGGATTTTATTAATATACTCTCCTATACTGCACCTCTTCTGCCGCTTGATAAACCAAGGTATTTGATGGGAGTCGGAACGCCTGAGGATCTATTTGATGGAGTTGAAAATGGTATTGATATGTTTGATTGTGTATATCCTACAAGGGTTGCAAGGAATTCTTTAGCCCTGACTTCTATAGGAAAAGTTAATCTTAGAAACAATAAGTATCTACTTGATCAAGGTAAGCTTGATCCCGATTGTAATTGCAAAATATGTACCGGATTTAGTAGAAGTTTTATAAGACATATGGTTAAATCAAATGAAATAACAGCTTCAAGAATGCTGAGTTATCATAATATCTATTTTATGCATAATATAATGAAAAGCATTAGGCATTCAATTATTAATGGAGATTTTATTACCTTTAAAAATTCATTTCTTAAGAAATATAAGGAAGGTGAATAATCTTATGAATACCACACCTTTTTCAGAACAGATAAGAATTGTACTAATCGGTCTAAGGAATGCCGGTAAATCCTCATTGATAAACAATATTTTTGAAAAGGAAGTAGCAATCGTTTCAGATACTCCCGGTACAACTACAGACCCTGTATCAAGAAGCATAGAGCTTGGTAAACTAGGTTCGGTAGTTGTCACAGATACAGCCGGTGTTGATGATGTGGGTACGCTGGGAAATCTAAGGATTGAAAAATCTAAAGAGAGGCTTGGAACTGCAGATATTATATTATTTGTGACAAAATCTGATGAACCGCCAAACTCTGTAGAAAAAAATATTTTAAATGAACTAAAAGATAGAAAATCAAATTTGATTATCGCTCGAACATTTTCTGATATGATATCAAATAAAGAGAAAATTGAGTGGGTAACTCAAAGTGGTGAGGTAGTTGTTGCTATTGACAACAAAAGTAAAAAAGGGATTTCGCAACTTCTTCAATCCATTGTGTCGTTTAGCGATAAGATTGATTATGAAATTACCCCTGTTGAGGGGTTGGTAAATGAGAATGATATAGTCTTGCTTGTTACACCAATTGATCTTGCAGCCCCTAAGGGGCGGTTGATTCTACCACAGGTTGAAACTATAAGAGATCTCCTTGATAAGGATTGTGGCGTGTTTGTTTGTAAAGAAAGGGAATTAAAATACTTTTACAATTCACTTACTGTTAAACCTAAACTTGTAATTACTGACAGTCAGGCTTTTAGCAAAGTTGCAGCTGATATTCCTGAAGATCAGATGCTTACTTCTTTTTCTATACTCTTTGCAAGAAAGAAAGGCGATCTTAAATTTTTTGCAGAGGGAATTAAAAAAATTCATTCAGTAAAAGCCGGTTCTAAGATTTTAGTGTTAGAGTCATGCTCTCATCATAGACAGGCAGATGATATAGGTACAGTGAAGATTCCAAGATTATTTAGACAGATTGTTGAGAATGATGTTCATTTTGATTTCTTACGGAATTTGCCTGACGATGACAAATTAAAAGAGTACTCATTAGTTATCAATTGTGCTGGGTGTATGGTAAACAGGAATATGATTGTTCAAAGGATAAGTAAGATGAAAGAACTAGGGATAATTTCAATTAATTATGGGTTATTTCTAGCATGGGCAAATGGTATTTTACCCAGGGCTTTGGAGCCATTTCCAGATATATATAATCTTTTTTAAATTGATAGTTCATTAAGGAGACTTGAATGGTTGATAAATTAAATAATACGGTTAGTAAATTTTCATTTTTTCCAATTATACCTTTTATTTTTCTTATATTAATTGGTCTGGTAGAGGGTGAGATTACTTATCATCAAAAAGTATTTAAAACTTTGTTGATTATAATATTTGATTTTGCAATGGTAGTTATTCTTTTTGTGCAAAATTATGGAACAAAGGGGGTCTTTAAAAAAAATAGATCCTTTTTAGTTTTTTTTATCGTGTATTTTATACATATATTAATAATATTTATAACTTCTTTTATAACAGGTGAAGTTACCTATGATAGAGAATATTATCTTGCAAATTATACTCTTCTAATATTATTTGCTATGTTTTTTTATCTCTATATTACAGATATTGATGACCTACAAAACGGTCTCTTAGTTGTGAGTTTTTTCTTTCTGGTTGTTTTTATATGGTCTGTTGTTGAGTTTTCTACTTTAATGCAAGAGAGTATTAAAAAAAGTGGTGTTTTTAATCCCGCCACAGCCTTGAAATCATTTAGACCAAAATTTTCGTTTGGAAATACTGATTATTTTTCCGGATATGCAATAGGGTTGATACCAATAGTAGTTTTAAATGGTATTTCACTTCTTCTTAATAAACTTTCAAGTAGGAGGTATCTGGGGATAGGTTCAATTTTATTGGGACTTCTTGGAATCGTTCCTGTCTATTTTTCTCAAACTCGATCAGCATTTCTTGGATTGTTTTTGAGTTTTATGGCCATAATTATCCCATCATTGATATTGATATATCCAAAAATTAAGATGAGGTTTCGGATTATTCTTTCTGTTTCTTTTATCTTAATGATGTTAATTCTTCCTTATTGTCTCTTGAAGTACCCGCCTTCACTAGTTACTAAGGTTGTTCCAAGGTTGGTAAGAACCGTAAGTGCACCAAAATTTGCAGTTAATGATAGATTAAATGGGTGGGCTGGCGGTTTAGGGCTTTTTAAAAAACACCCTATCTTTGGTGCAGGCATGGGAACGATTTATCCGGCTTCATTTCAGTATATAGATAAATATTTTCATATATATTCTCCAAGTAACTCATTTAAGCACTCTCATAATGAATTTGTTGAGATTCTTGGTGAGGGGGGATTAGTAGGATTATTATTATTTATATCTCTTGTTGGATATATACTTTTTAGTCTCTATATGAAATTTTTATCAGTAAAATATCTTTTCAGTTATAGACTGGTTTCGCTCGGGGTATGTTCCGGTCTGGTTGCTATGCTTGTACATCAAATATTTAGTCTATCTCTAAGGATGAGTGTTACACAATCAGCGTTCTTTGCACTGCTCGGGATTGGTGTTGTAATGCTATCTATATCTGACAACTCATTATTCGTTAAAAAAGACACTAATGATGATGGTAAAAGTACGGCTATTGTTGATAAAACAACTACATCAATAGGCAATATCAAAAATTATTTAAATAAAATTAATAGGCCGATTAATGAGAAGGGATTATTGGTATTAATTTCTATAATTTTTTTATTTATCATTTTATCTTTTTTTCTATTTTTACCGTTATTTCTCAGTGAATCATCATTGAGAGTGGCAGTTAGCGGTAGAGTTAAATCGTTAAATGAGTTGAATTACTTTATTGATCGAGCAATTTCTAAGAAAAAAGATAACCCATACGCATGGTCACAAAAATTTCTTGTAGATTTAAAATATAATCTTTATAAAAATAATAAGATTGATGAGAATTATATTCCTGTTATTATTAATACATTGGATACATTAAATAAATTGATCCCTGATTATCAGGATGTGTGGTCTAAATATGCACAAATATATTTAATTGCAAAGGATTTCTATTATAAAAAGTGGTTGTCTTCAGGTAATGATAGATTTTTTTCATTATATTCGGAATACAATGTAAAATTAATAGAATCCGTCGAAAAAAGTATAAATATAAATTTTCTTAATCTTGAAATGCATATTTTGCGGATAAATAACCATTTGAAAACCGATAATATTAATCTACTCAATAGTTATGTTAAAGAATATTTAAGTGCATATATATATTTAAAATTTTGCAAAACAAAAATGATATTAAGAGAAAATACTTCGATAATGTTTTTTGAAAACAATGAGAGTCCGGAAAATGTTAAATATGATAATAATATTTATCAATTTAACTTTAGCTTAGGGGCAGTTGAAAAGTATGTGACAGATATGAAAAATTTATCAAGTTATAGTGAATTGAAGTCATATATTTCATATGATATTGATAAGAATATTGATAAGTTGATTTCACAAGCAATAACACAGAAGTAATAGTTATGAAATATAAGATATTATTTTTGTGTATTCTAGCAATATCATTTAGTTGTAAGTCTATTTCAAATAAGATAAATTATGATTTTTATCAAGATTCATATATAGATAATAATTACATTTTTGAGCCTAATGGGTTTTCTATCAAATTTGATGAATCATGGAAGATAGTTACTAAATACTATGAGTTCTCTGATATAAATAAAAAGTATGCAGAATCATACAAAAACGAGCTTGGCGAATCGATATTTTTTGGTTCAAAAAGTGAAAAGAGACTGTTCGTTCGAGCTACAGTAAATGAGTTTAACTTGTCGAATATTGATTTCTTTAATATGATAGAGCAGGCTAATCTATTGGAGATCCAAAAATATGATATAAAATATCTTTCTCCTGAGAAATACACAATTATTGAAACTAAGCACTTATCTGCATTAAACTTCGTAAACGAGATATCATTAGCATCAGATAAAACGGTCTATTTTGATAGTTGGCTAATTAGAGGGGGTAAATATAATATTAGAATAGATTTTTGGTCTCTTAAATCATTATACACCTCTAATGACTCAAGAAAATATATAGAAAATATAATAGAATCAGCCGAATTTATCATAAATGATTAAACGGCTGATTTGTATTTATTAAAACTTCCATCCAAATTCGAATACAATTCTTCTAAAATATATATACCAATCTTCATATTCTCTAAGTTTGAAGTCTAGATTTCCAACTGTTTCGTCTGTAAATCCAGGTGCATTTTTAAAGAAGAAAAATAGGTTAACGAAATAGTTATTCGGCAGATCAAAATTCATGATAGGTCCGAATTCTACATAGGCAAAATCTGAACCCCATCCTCTTTTTCCGCTTGAGTTTTTCATAGGTGAAATAGAGTAATTTGAAAGTTCAAGATAATCGATCTGAAGAAGACCACCAATAGTGATGTCAAAATTATTATGGTAAACTTTAACAAAAGATCTGTTACTTCCTTTATCATCTATTAACACGGGGATTTTATATCCCAATATAAATAGTGACTTGAATTTCCAACCGTTGTAGTTTTTACCACCATCGTTTTTGAACTCCCAGGCTTCAGTTTCTCTAAAGTTTAGTATTGCACGATACTCAAAGATTGGTGCAGCCACCAGAACAATGTGTGTCCATCTTTGAAGTTTTTCAGGCATTAAGGCTGCGATATCCATTTGAGGTTGTGGTTTAAACCATATTGAAAGGTGTGCACCTGCAAATGGTTCTTTTTGAATTACACCGTCGATGTTTTTTCCAATTCCGTTTGCAATACCTGGAAATTGCCAACCTGATCCGATTTTAAAACCACTTTCAATCAAAAAGAATGCAATTGGTTCCCAAGTTATAGATGCACCGGCTTCAAGAGAAACGGGACTTAGTTCCCAAAGCAATGTCATTTTTATGTTATTGTTTTTCATTAATGGATTATCAGCCGTTAAAAAAGGAGCACTCATAGAAAAACTTGCGTAAGTCCCGACCTCTAGGCCGCCCCATGTACTTCCGATCTTTCTACCGGTTTGTCCGACACTATGATGCGGATCATTTACTCCGGTATAGTCTAAAGGTGTATAACCGGCACTTCCTTGATTCACGCCTGTTAGGACGCCATCATGAACTGCAGGATAGTAAGCAAATATTATGCTTGTACTACCTCTGAATTTCATAAAATAGTCTGCCTTTTTCCTTAGTGAATCGTCATTTTCTTTTAAAGTCGTGCTTTCTTTGAATGTCGTGCTTTCTTTTGTCGTGCTGAAAACAGAAAAAATACTCGATAAAAAAATCGCAATGATTAAAAATCTTTTTACCATTTAATCCCCCTAAATAATATTAATCTATGATAACTATGTTACCGCCAGCATTTTTTAGAAACTCTGCAAAATCAGGAAATGTTACATTTACCGCCTCTGCTGTTTCTATTGTTAATTCCTCAGAAATGGTTTGTCCAATAATTGACATAGCCATTACTATCCTGTGGTCATGGTAGCCGTTTACAATACCACCATTAAGTTTTGATTTTTTGATAATAAGCCCGTCTTCAATCTCTTTTATATCTGCACCAAGTTTTGATAGTTCATCATGCATTACCTTAATACGGTCAGTTTCTTTAAGTCTTGCATTTTTTACATTTCTGATCGTTGTAGTTCCTTCACATAAACAGGCAAGTGCAGATATAGCAGGAAGTGCATCAGGAATGCTGTTCATATCAATCTCTAAACCAGTTAATTCATCACCGATAATTTCGATGCTATCGTTATTATATATGACTTTAGCACCCATTGATTCTACTATTTTAAGTACCAATTTATCACCCTGCGGATCTGACATATCCAGGTTTCTTAATTTAACTCTGTTACCCGGTATTGCACCGAGAGCTATAAAAAATGTTGCACTGGAGAAGTCGCCCGGTATTGTTTCTTCAAAACATCTATAATTTTGTCTACCCGGAATATAAAAAGAAGTATAATTATCATTTTCAACTTTAATTCCTAGTTTATTCAGCCACCAGAGTGTTATATCAACATAGGGGATCTCAAAGAGCCTATCCATAATTACAGTTGTATCATTATCAAGAAGCGGACAACTGACAAGAAGAGATGTAAGATATTGAGAACTTATTCCATCTAAATGTGTTGTTCCTCCTTTTGCTCGACCTTTTACAATAACCGGGGGATTTCCATTGTTTCTTGTAGTATTGACAGATGCTCCAAGATTATTCAAGGCTGCCTGTAAAGGTGCAACCGGTCTGTTTCTTATCTGATGATCACCAGTGAAAACCGTATAGCCATCAACAAGAGCTGCAACTGATAGCCCGATGTTGATGGTAGTACCAGAGTTTCCGACATCGATTACATTTTCAGGGATAATTGGTTTTCCGTTTACGCCATCTACTTCAAATAAATTTTTTTTATCAATAATTTTTGCACCAAAGGCTTTTGAGACTGTTATAGAAGATAACGCATCGCTTGACATTAGAGGGGATTTGATTCTACTTTTTCCATCTGCAAGCATTGCAAAATAGAATGCCCTTATTGTGTGGGATTTTGAGCCTGGAACTATTATCTCACCATTTATTTTAGATTTCTTTGTTATAAATTTCATGATTAATTTTCCTAATTATTTTTAATACAGTTATAAATCTTTTTGTATAATAAGTAAAGAAAAAATAAAACTTAAAAAAATAAAATCTAAATTAAAAAGTGATATAAATCTATCAAGTTGTATTGTTAAATGAGGCTCTTTCAAAACTCGCTCTTTATTTTCTATCTCTTTGTCGTTCTTCGCCTAAAGTCCTCATTTACGCAAAGTAAACTCCGGGCTTTAGACTCATCACTCCTTGATCTAGTAAAAAATATCGAGTTTTGAAAGTGCCTCAAATATAAATTAATAAAAAAAAGAACAAATTTAAATTATACCATTGATGAAATCATTTTTTTTTTATATAAGTCTACTAAAATTATCTTTGAAGGGTGTATTATATGGTTCAGAATACTGATGAAAGAAGCGTTAGAATTGAAAAGATTGCAAAGATTAGAGAGGCCGGAGTTAATCCATTTGCTGACAGGTGTGATAGAACCTGTTATCTTGATAAGGCACAAACTCTTGAAGTTGGAACAAAGGATGTTGAACTGTGTGGCAGGATTGTTCTAAAACGAGATTTTGGTAAATTGATATTCGTTACTATCCAGGATTTCTATGGCAGAATGCAGATCGCTCTTGAGAAGTCTAAACTAGAAGATAAGTTCGTGTTTTTTAATAAGATGATTGATCTTGCAGATTTTATATATGTTAAAGGGGAGATTTTTAAAACCCAAAAAGGTGAATTAACCCTTAATGTTGATGAATATAAATTACTTTCAAAATCGATAAGACCTTTACCTGAAAAATTTCATGGTATTACAGATCTTGAGGCAAAATCAAGACAGAGATATCTGGATTTGATATCAGATGTTGAAACAAGAGAGCGGTTTAAAAAGAGGATAAAAATCATAAATACAATTAGGAATTTTCTTAATGATAATGATTTCTTTGAAGTTGAAACTCCTGTTCTGCAGACTAAACCGTCAGGGGCTCTTGCTAAGCCATTTAAGACTCATCATAATGCCCTTGATATCGATATGTATTTGAGAATAGCTCCCGAAACTTATTTAAAGAGATGTATAACAGGCGGGTTTGACAGGGTTTATGAATTTGCAAGATCATTTAGAAATGAAGGGATGGATCCAAGTCATCTTCAGGACTTTACGCTTCTTGAGTTTTATGCAGCATATTGGAATTTTGAAGACAATATGAACTTTACAGAGAAACTATATAAGCATATCTTAATGGAAGTTAATGGTTCACTTCAACTGGAGTATCAAGGGACCAAGATTGATTTTTCAGGTAATTGGCCGAGATATAGTTTTAGAGAACTTATACTGCAGCATGCCGATATTGATATTGATAAATGCCCGACAAAAGATGATCTTGTAAAAGCAATAAAAGAAAAAAACATTAAACTTGATGATGTTAATTTTAATAAGATTGGAAGGGGTAATTTAATCGATCAACTCTATAAAAAGGTTGCCAGGCCAAAGATGATTAATCCGCAATTTCTAATTCATCATCCAATTGATCTTTCACCACTAGCAAGGAAGAGTGATGATAATGAACTTGTAACAGATCGATTTCAATTAGTTGTTAATACATGGGAAATTGTAAATGCATATTCTGAGTTAGTTGATCCAATCGATCAGTTGGATAGACTCCAGAAACAGATGGATGAAAGAGATAAGGGTGATGAGGAAGCAATGTTTCTTGATGAGGAATTTGTTCTATGTATGGAGTATGGAATGCCTCCGAATTCAGGTTGGGGGATGGGGATTGACAGGTTTGTAGCATTGTTGACTAATCAGGAAAATCTTAGAGAGGTTGTGTTATTCCCGCTAATGAGACCACTTGAGAGTAAATAACAGATGATAATTAATGCATCAATAATAAGCGTTGGTACTGAAATTCTTAGAGGTGAGATAGAGGATACCAACGCTTCATTTATATCAAAACTTCTTACCGAACACAATATATTTGTTGATAAAAGGTTTGCTGTATTAGATGAGAGTCAATCAATAATTAATGCGTTGGAAAGCTCTGAGGGTATTAAGATTGTAATACTGACAGGGGGGCTTGGGCCAACTGATGACGATCTAACAAGGGAAACCTTATCGGATTATCTGGGACTTCCGTTAGTCTTTCATAATCACCTATGGGTAAATATTGAAAATCGTTTTAAAACTATTCCCGGTGCAGTTCTTACAGAAAATAATAGAAGACAGGCAATGTTAATCGAAGGTGCAAAGGAAATTCCAAATCCGCGAGGTACTGCCTGCGGTCAATATATTAAATTAGATCTGACTGTTTATTTTTTAATTCCCGGACCGCCATCAGAGAATAGACCGATGTTAAATGACAGTCTTGTTGAAATATTGAAGTCTTTAGGCTATATTAAAGGTGAGTTGTTAAAAAAGGTATTTAGGATATATAATTCCGGTGAGTCATTTATACAGGAAAAACTTAAAGATATTAACTTTACAGGTGTACAAAGAGGTTATTATTTTAGTTACTACGGGTGGACAGATGTCCATATCAGTGCATCAAGTACGCATATAAGCTCTTTTGATTTTTACACTATCGTTAAAAATGTTGAAGATGTATTAATAGCCAGTAATTTTCTCTATACAGATGAAAGACCTTTAAATGTATTGTTATCAGAAAGACTGTGTGAATTAAACTATAAAATATCATTTGCAGAATCAATTACAGGTGGAAATCTATCTACCGAGTTTGTTAAAGTACCCGGTGCAAGTAATTTATTAGATTTTAGTTGCGTATCCTATTCAAATGATTCAAAGATAGAATTCCTCGGTGTTTCAGAAAAAAACCTGGAGTTGCACGGTGCTGTATCTGAAGAAGTAGTAAAAGAGATGGTAAATGAGATTTCAAGAATTACCGGCAGTGAAGTGGCAGTCTCAGTTTCAGGTATTGCCGGACCTGATGGCGGAAGCAGTGAAAAACCGGTTGGAACGGTATGGATTGCCTATAAAATTAAAAACCTTATCTTTACAGAAAAGATGTTTTTCAATGGTGATAGAGAGCGGGTCATAGCCCGAACAACTACCAGAGTCTATTCTAAATTACTTGAGTTGTTAAACAGTTAAAGTAAGATTCTATTCACGCGCGTGAATATTCTAAAAATCCCTTTTAAGCATCTGTGCAAGATTCTTTTTTTCATCTCTTTCTTTAATAGCTTCTCTTTTATCGTAGAGCTTTTTTCCTTTACACAGGCCTATCTCAATTTTTATTCTACTTCCTTTGAAATACAACTTTAACGGTATAAGAGAGATGCCTTTTTCTTTAACCTCTTTTGCTAAGGTTCTAATCTCCTTCTTTTTTAGCAGTAATTTTCTGTTTCTTAACGGGTCGTGGTTATTGATATTTCCCTTTGAAAATTCGGAGATGTTTATATTCTTTACAAACAGTTCGCCATTTTCTTCAATGATATAACCTTCTTGCAGCGAACATTTTCCCTCTCTTAATGATTTTACCTCTGTTCCAACTAAAACTAAACCAGCCTCGATTTTTTCTAATATCTGGTATTCAAATCCGGCTTTTTTGTTGCTTGATATAATTTTAATATTATCCATTATCCACCCTAATAAATTACAAACCTTCATTTATTATAGTTTAAATAATTAAAAGTATCAAGAGACTCTGTTAAAAATCTCTATTAAAAATATTCTTAAGTCATGTAACTGAATGTAGTGTGTTTTAAAACAGCAGCCACAGTTGATTTTAATTCGCGTTAGGTGTTATGATATAAGATACAGGTTTAAGCAAATCGCTTTATGGTATTCTTTAGTTGTTTTCCAATCGGTTTTTTCTCAAAATTTATCGTTCATGAGAAAAAATAATTTTTATTGCAATAGATTCTGAAGTTTAATTTTTTGTTTACATATGTTAATAACCGATTGACAAAAATCCTTTTTTGTTTTAAATCATATAATTAACAATTGTTTTAGGGATGTTGATTTGCAAGTTAGATATAGATCTCGATCAAAAAATAAATTTGATTATAATTCATTATATATTGTGCTTATTCCATTAGTATTAATAATGATTACTGTTTTTCTTGTTTTAATCATTAAAAACAGTTTTGCTCTTACAGAGAAGAAGAATGAATTAAAAGCAATTCATGCTAATCTTTTCAATAGCAATAAAATAGATGAATTAATAGATTTGATAAATAAAGATATAGAGAATAATCTATTTGAACCTGAGTTTTTAGTTTACAGAGGATATGCGTATTTTTTAAAAGGCGAGGACAATTCCGATATTTTTATTAAACAAAAGTTTTTTAACCTTGCATTGTTAGATTTAAGAAAGGCACTCGCATTAGGAGTCCCTGAAAAAAATCTTGCCAACATATATTTTACCTTGGCAAAGATATATTTTGTAAAAGGGTTTGACTATTATAATCAAAGTATTGATTATTTTAATAGATCTATTTTAGCAGGTAATTCTTCACGAGCTGATCTTTTTTTTATTATGTCTGTTATTTATGCTAATTCGGGTGATCTTAAGACATCGATTGATTATCTTTTAAAATCATACACAATCGAAAAAAACGAAGTTGTTTTATATTCACTTGCCAATAATTATTTTAAAATTGAGGATTATAATAAGTCATTATTGTTTATTAATGAGTTAATTAAATCGTCCGATAATCAAAATATTATAGAAAATAGTTATTTATTAGCTGGTGAGATATTTTTTATAAAGAATGAATATGATGAGGCTTTAAGCAATTTTGACAGAGTGATCAGTATAAATGAAAATAATTTTACAGCTTATTTTTATCGAGGTGAGATCTTTGCTAAAAAAAATAATCTAGTATCAGCCAGGGCACAATGGCGTAAGACTCTTGAGATTAATCCTAGTCATATAAAAGCATTAAATAGATTGTATTAAATTATATAGGGGTATTAAAAATGGGAAAATTTTCTGATATGTTTTCGTTTGATCTTGGAATTGATTTGGGAACTGCTAACACATTGATACACTTGGCAGGAAAAGGTATAGTATTATCTGAGCCCTCAGTAGTTGCTATTGAGAGGGGAACAAAAATTGTAAAGGCTGTAGGACAGGAAGCTAAAAGAATGTTAGGCAAGACTCCCGGTGACATTATTGCTATTAGACCACTTCGAGATGGAGTTATTGCCGATTTTGAAACAACAGAAAAGATGATAAAGTTTTTTATTCAAAAAGTTACACCAAAGAGATTGTTTAATCCAAGACCAAGAATAGTAATTGGTGTTCCTTCATGTATTACTGAAGTAGAGCGAAGAGCTGTTAGAGAGTCAGCAGAGCAGGCCGGTGCTAAAGATATTTACCTAATTGAGGAGTCAAGAGCGGCTGCAATAGGAGCAAATATTCCAATCCATGAACCTGCTGGAAATATGATATGTGATATTGGTGGTGGAACTACTGAGATAAGTGTTATTTCACTGGGCGGTATGGTAATCTCAAATGCCATAAGAATTGGTGGAGATGAATTTGACGAGGCGATAATAAAGCACTCAAAAATGGTTCATAATTTAGTTATTGGTGAATCTACAGCCGAAGAGGTCAAGATAAGAATCGGTAACGCCTTTCCAGAAAGAGAGATAAAAAAGATGGAAATAAAGGGTAGAGATGCTATAACTGGTTTGCCAAAAGTATTGGAGATGGATTCAGTTGAGATAAGGGAAGCCCTTCAAGAACCTATAAACATAATTGTTGATGAGATTAAAAAGACATTAGATCAAACTCCACCAGAACTAGCTGCAGATATAGTAGATAGAGGGATAGTATTAACCGGTGGGGGAGCACTTTTAACAGGGCTTGCTAAATTAATTAGATCTCAGACAGGAGTTCCGACAATTATTGCTGAAAATCCATTGTTATGTGTAGCACTTGGAGCCGGTAAATTCCTTGAAGAACAAAAAAGATTTAACGGGTAATATATGTCAATCGCCGGTGGTTTTATTAGTAGGAATAAAAAACATATTCTTTTTGTATTAATTCTCATACTTAGTATAATATCAATGAATTTAACAAGGGATAATATTGAAGGAAGGGATATTAGTTCAACATTTAGGACTATAGGTTTTTCAATTATATCTCCTTTTCATTTCCTTGTTTATCAAGTAAGCGATTTTTTTACCGGTACTGTAAATTCTATCTCTGAGTTAAAAAAAATGGACGAAGAGATAGTGTCGCTTAGGAATACTTTACAACTTTACCAAAAAGTAAGTATAAGCTTCATTGAATTACAAAAAGAAAATGAAAATCTAAGAGAAATGTTAAATCTAAGAAAAGAAATAGTATATGACTCAGAGGTATGCGAAATCATTGGAAGTGATCCAAAAACTTTCTTCGACACTCTGTATCTAAATAAAGGATCTAATTTTGGTATAAAAGAAAATATGCCTGTGATTGCATTTGTGTCAGGTAAGAGGGTGCTTGTCGGGAAGATTAGCGATGTGTCACCACTCTCGTCAAAAGTACTTACGCTAAATAATCGAGATTTGTTTGTCGGTGTATCTGTCGGTGATGACCGGATTCAAGCTGTTGTTCAGGGAAGCAATGATAAGCCGGGGATGGTTAATCTACTTTATTTGCCAAAAACAAATTTATTTGTGGCTGATGGAAGTGAATACTTGTATACTTCCGGAAAATCATTTTTCTATCCAAAGGGGATAGAGGTAGGTGTTCTGACCTCTATTGAAGAGTCTCAAAATTATGAAGTTTTCAATGAGGGTTCAGTTAAGTTATCAATTAATTTTTCTAATCTTGAAACTGTAATGGTTTTAAAAAGTTTTTAATGATCTGTTTTTAAGCATAATTTCAGGAGTATTGATTGAAAAAATTTTTAGTAAATATTATAATATTATTATTCTTTATAGTACTATTCCATGTTTATCATTTCAGAGAGATTTTTGGCTTTGGTTTTTTTCAAGTTTTACCTGATGTTGTAGTGATCTTTGTAATATTAGCCGGTGTTTTCAACGGCTCATTTTTTGCAATGATGCTTGGCTTATTTGCCGGATTATCTGTTGACTTTTTTGGCTATAGAATAATTGGTTTTTATGGAATTATTTATTGTACCGTCGGATATTTACTGTCGTTAATAGAGTACAGGATATCGATTGATAATTTTGTCGCCTTTTTACTGTTAATCCTTTTTGGATTAATAATAAAAAACATTTTATTTATTATCCTTTCACTTTCATTTTTATCAAAAGTTGATATTTCAGTATATTATAGAAATTTCTTTTTATTGCAAACTCTTTATACTTTTATATTAGCATGTCCGTTATTTTTCTTATATAAAACTACTCATCAATTTTTTATTAGGAAAAAAACTGATGAGTAGTTTAAATTCATTTAAAAGACCCTCTCAGGATTCTGAATTTACTAAAAAAGTTCTGTTTTTTTCGTTATTTGTTTTTTTTATTATTGTTATTTTAACAATAAGAACTGGGTATATACAGATTGTAAGGTATCTGGAGTATTCACAAAAAAGTAAGTTTAATAGTGAAATGGTAATAAATATTCCACCTGTTCGAGGTAAAATTATTTCATCTGATAATACGATCCTTGCTGATAATATTAAGACATTTAATTTGTATATTTCACCTAAGGACCTCTCAAAGGATTTGGTAAAGCTTCAAAATGAATTACTCTATTTATCTAAATGTCTAGAGATGGGTTATAATGAATTATCACTTTTAATAAAAGAAAAAAATAATGAAAGGGAGGTGCTTGTAAAAGAAAATATTTCATTTGAATCCCTTACAAATATTCAGGAAAATTACAATTCACTTTCCGGATTAATTATTAAAGAGAATATGATTCGGCTTTATCCTAACAACAATTTACTTTCACATGTAATAGGATATACGGGTATAATAAATGCGAAAGAGCTTCAGCTTCTTGATGGGAAGGGGTATAGGAGAAATGACCTCTTAGGAAAGTCAGGGATTGAATTACAATATGAACACTATCTAAGAGGTGAAAACGGCAGACGAGTTTTCTTTGTAGATGCACGAAGGAATATTAGAAAGGAAAATAAAGCTGACTTTCAACCGCCTAAGTCAGGAAAACAATTAAATCTTTCTATTGATGCGAAATATCAACAAGTTGTTCAAGATATTTTATCTGATAGAGTTGGAACTATAGTGGTTAGTAAACCGGCTACAGGTGAGATAATTGCAATGGCAAGTTATCCGAGTTTTAATTTAAATTCATTTATTCTTAATACTGTTGAGAATCTTGAGTATAGACGGTCACTTTCACTTGATACCAAAGGGACACCGCTAATTAATCGTTCTTTACAGGCAACCTATCCAGCTGCCTCTATTTATAAAACCATATCAACTGCAATTCTTTTATACGAGGGATTAATCCCTGAGGATAAGCATTATTATTGTAGCGGTTCATATAGACTTAACAATCAGACTTTTGGATGTTGGTCAACTCACAATAGTCAAGATATGGAGGATGCATTAAAGAATTCATGTGATGTTTATTTTTATAATGCTGCACTTATTATTGGTATAGACAGGCTTTCAAAATACTCAGAAATGTTTGGTGTCGGAAAAATTACAGAGATAGACTTACCATCAGAAAGAAGCGGTAATAATCCAAGTAGACAATGGTTTAGAAGTATCGGGTTTGAATGGTATGATGGACATACGCTAAATACTATAATAGGACAGGGCGATGTTAAGGTTACCCCATTACAACTGTTAAATATTATTAATATCGTTGCCAATAAGGGTGTAGCATATAAACCAAGAATACTTAAATCAATTTCAGATCCAGAAAACGGAACTAATACCATCATCGATAAAGAAATTTTATCTACAGTTAAAATGAATGATGAAACCTATATAAAATTAACATCGTATCTAAGAAAAGTAGTTTCTGAGGGTACAGCAGTTAATGCTTTTCGATATAATCCATATAAATTTGCGGGGAAAACTGGTACCGGTGAGGTTGGCGTCGGTCAGAAAAAACAAACACATTCATCGTTTGCAGGATTTGGACCAATAGATTATCCGTTAGAAGAACAAATTTCTGTTATTGTACTAATTGAATATGATAATGGAGAATTCTATAGATGGTCAGCACCGCTTGCAAATATGGTGCTAAATGCGTGGTTTTCTAAAGAGTACGATTATAAAGAATTATCAAGAAAAATGGGATACCCATATAAGGAATCCTATGCAACCGAATAATATGAGGCAACAATGAAGTTGAATAAGTTTTTTTCAGTCTTTGATTTTGTATTGTTTTTTTCAGTTATTATTTTATCATTTATTGGACTAGTATTTATATATTCTGCAAATTTAAAAAATATTGGTTCATATACTAATATATCGTTATTACTATTTAAAATAAATCTTCCAACTAATTTAATAAAACAATTATTTTTTTTTATAGCCGGTTTAAGTTTCTTAATATTAACACAATTTTTTTCACTTCGCAAAATTAAGAATTTTGGTGTTATATTGTATGTGATATGTATTTTTGGTCTTGTTGCGACACTCTTTTTTTCAATGGTTAAAGGGCAAAAGAGATTTGATCTTGGTTTTGTTTCGATTCAATTTTCTGAGATAATGAAGATTGCTGTAATTATGGTACTCTCAGATTTTCTTACAAAGAGAACTAAAGAGGAGTTGGCAAGTATTACTATTCTTTTAAAATCATTAGCAATATGTTTTTTTCCTGTTGGTTTGATTATGCTTCAACCGGATCTTGGTTCAGCTTTGGTTTATATACCAATATATCTAACTATTTCTTATTTTGCAGGAGTTAACATAAAATATCTATTATTTCTTACTCTTACAGGTTTTTTTTCATCAGTTATTCCGATCTTAACAACATTAAATAAGTTATACTATAATAATGAAAATGATTTTTTATTAGTATTTGAAAATCCAACTTATATTGTTATATTTTTTTCCGGTCTCATAATTAGTTTATTAGTTGCATTAATTGGACAAACCAATGTGATTAAAGGAATAAGCTTTAGAATAAAAAAGATTTTTTTCATTTATTCATTTTTTTGCTCTCTTCTAATACTTGGTTTTGCTTTTTCATATTTTTTAAACTATAAAGTATTAGCTGACTACCAAAAGGACAGAATTCTTATTTTTTTTAATCCTGAAGCAGATCCACAGTTTAGAGGTTATCACATTATTCAGTCAAAAACAGCAATAGGAAATGGTGGAATGCTTGGCAAAGGTTGGGCAAAAGGTGTAATGAGTCAAAATGACTTTCTACCGGAAAGAGATACAGATTTTATTTATCCCGTAATTGCAGAGGAAATGGGATTTATTGGAAGTCTGTTTATATTACTGCTTTATTCGCTATTAATATTTAGATGTTTTATGGCAATAATGAACTCAAGAACATATTGGGGGGCATTTGTGATTCTTGGCATATTATCAATGTATATATTTCATATATTACAAAATATGGGAATGTGTCTTGGAATAATGCCGATAACAGGTATCCCCCTGCCGTTTATTTCTTATGGTGGAACATTTCTTGTTACCTCTATTATTTCAGCAGGAATCATAATAAAAATCCAAATAGATAGGTTTGAGTACTAAATGAATAAAATTGACAATTATAAGTTAAAACATGTTTTAGATCAAGTGGAAAAACCGGGGCGGTATGTTGGTTGTGAATTATATGGAAGAAATAAAAGTTTTAATCCATCAAAACTAAGGGCGTTTATTTCATATCCAGATTTATACGAAATAGGAATGTCAAATCTAGGTTTATCAATAATTTTTGATATGATTAATTCTATAGATAGGTATTTTTGTGACAGGGTTTTTGCTCCATGGCCTGACTTTGAAAAGTGTATTAGAAATGAAAACATTCCACTTTATGGTCTATCATCTATGATACCATTAAAAGAATTTTGCGTAGCTGCATTTACTATACAGTATGAGTTGACCTTAACGAATATGTTGAACATACTAGATTTGGGAAAAATACCTGTTTTAACAAGTGAAAGAGGGAGTGATGATCCAATTGTTTTACTTGGAGGGCCTGCTGTATATAACCCGTTTCCATTTCTCCCTTTTGCGGATGCAATCTTTATTGGTGAAGCTGAATCAGGCTTATTGGATATCTTAGCGACTATCGAGAATTACAAATCAAAGGTTTCTCGCAAGGATTTAATTGAAAAATTATCCGAAATTCCCGGAGTCATTACAAATAATAATAAAACCGGTACAATAAGCAGACAAGTTTATAGTAGTTTTTATAATTCGAATGGACCTGAGAAATATTTGATCCCTTTGATTGATGTTGTACATAATAAACTAAATGTAGAAATAATGAGAGGATGTCCTAATAAGTGCAGATTTTGTCAAGCCGGTATGGTATATAAACCGCATCGTGAAAAATCACTGAAAAAAATAATTGATGATATTAATGTCGGCCTTAAAGAGACCGGTGTTGATGAGGTGACATTTTCCAGTTTATCATCTGGTGATTTTTCTAAGATTATTGAACTTTCTGACTACTTTAACAATTTATTTAAATCAAAATCCCTATCATTTGCACTTCCTTCTCTAAAAATTGAGTCATTTAATACTGATATGTTAGAACGATTGAATCTTATAAGAAAAAGCGGATTAACATTTGCTGTAGAGACAGGTGATACAGATACTCAGTTAACGATCAACAAACTAGCAGATATTGATAAAATTATTGAGATAACCAAGTTCGCAATACAAAAGGGCTGGAAACAGATTAAACTATATTTTATGATAGGTTTACCTTTTGTAGAATTGGAAACAGAAGTAAATTCGATTATTACATTCATTGATAAAATTAGATTGGTGTCAAGGAAGTTGAGCATTAATGTTAATATCGCTGTATTTGTGCCGAAACCGCATACGCCATTTCAGTATGAAAAACAACTTAATCCCGAGAATGCAAAACAGGCATTTCAAACACTTGACAGGTACTACCAGAGATCTAAGGTCAAGATTAAATATCATAATCCTTATATTTCTTTTTTAGAGGGAATTTTAACTAGAGGTAGTGAAAGATCGGGATTATTATTTTATGAAGCATTTCTAAAAGGTGCAAGATTTGATGGATGGGATGAACATTTTGATTACAATTTATATAAAAGTTTGATAGAGGAAACTAAATTTGATTTTACATATTTATATTCAGCTAAAGACACCGTTAATCAAGTTGCTTTTCCTTGGTCTAAAATTGATATCGGTTATAATAGTAATTATTTCAATATTGAGAAGGATAATTCATTAAATAAAGTTCTATCAGATGGCTGTAAAATTTCATGTGACGAAAATTGTGGTATATGCAGTGATGACTTAAAGACTATAGAAAATAAAGATTCAGAAGTGCTAACATCATTTTTAAATCGAACTAACAATTTAGAAGATATTTCAAAAAATACTATAGAGTCATTAACAAATTTTCAGAAACAGAAACATTATTTTTTAATAGAGTTTCAAAAGACAGGCTTTGTAAGATATATAGGTCACATAGACATCATAAAATATTTTGAAAAACTTTTTAGAAGGGCAGATATTAAGATACTCTTTTCAGAAGGGTTTAATCCAAGACCTTTAATGCAATTTTCTCCACCTCTAAGCCTTGGTATCGAATCAAAATCAGAGTTAATGATAATTACAACTGACTATAAATACACTACAGAAGAATTAATTAACCAGCTTAGCTTATATGAACATCAAAATCTAAAAATTTCACGACTTAAAGAAATTAATAAGTTTAGCTCAATTTTTAATCATATTCATTTTTATAGGTTTAATGTAACATTTCAGAGTAGTATTATTCAAAAAACACAGAAATTTCAAGAGTCGGGGTTTGTTTATGATTATGAAAAAAAAGGAAAACAGATCATGGGTAATTTTTCTGATATTATTTCGATAGATTCTTTCGATGATAAATCAGCTGTTTTTTTATATAAAATAATTGAGAGTAAACCTAATTTTCTAACTTTTCTTAAAATGTATTATCCAGACTTTAACGATATTGTTAAGATATCACAGTTTTCGGTTTTGAATGATACTAGTATAGATGCTTTTGATTCAATAGGTTAAAGAGTTTAACATATTAATCTATTTGAATTTATATTTAACCTTTAATATGTTAAATTATACCATTCTAAACTTCTTTTATTGAATAATACCGTTAAAAGAAAATCAGAATTGATTATTTAATAAGAATTTTTAAAGTTAATTTTTATGTCTTACTTATATAAGAACTTATATGGGTCGATTAATTTACCATTTTGATGGATTTCTAAATGTAAATGAGGACCCGTTGATCTTCCTGTTTTACCTACAGTACCAATAAGTTCTCCCATTTTAACGGTATCATTTAATTTTGAAATAACGGTGTCAAGGTGGCCGTAGATGCTAACTAAACCTTCATTATGTTTGATCATTAAATAATTACCAAGCACATTTGACCAACCAACATATACAATTTTACCTGATGCTATTGATTTAATTGGATCTCCGATTTTACCTTTTATATCAATGCCGGTGTGAAAACTATCTTTGAAGCTGATTGGATCTATTCTGGGACCATATTTCGAAGTAACTCTACCTTTTAGAGGTATAATATATTTTTTCTCATAAAATGAGTCTTTTTCTAAATTTGACATTTTAGATCCCGGTATAAACAGAGATTTTCCAAATTGTATTTTTTCATCAATTAGATTATTTGCATCTGCGATATTTTTCCAGTTTATTTGATATTTCTTTGATATACCGCTTAAAGTATCCCTCTGTTTTACACTTATTAGTCTGCCATCCTGATTTGGTATCAGTAATTCCATATTAGGAACCATTCTTTTTTTATTTAAAATCTCAATATTACACAGAATAATTGTATCAATACTAAGTTTATTTTTTTTTGCGACTGATTGTATAGTATCGTTATTTCCAACTTTAATTTTCTTAAAGTGAACCTGTTTATTCATTTTTACATTATTTTGTTGAGAAATAATCAATTCAGGATTTATGATGGACTTGTTCTCCGAAATTTCTTTAAAATTCGGATAAAATCGTTTCTGTTCAAGAATTGAATCTTTTATCTCAATCTTTGATTTTTTAGTTCCGGCAAATCCGACAGCAACGCTAATAAATAACAAAAATAAGAAGCTGGATAAAAAGAATAAAAATAATCCACCATTTTTAAAACCATTTATCATTGTAGACGAATGAACATAAGTTTTATTAGAATTTTTTTTATTATAGTGTGTAGATTTTTCAGAGTTTAGTAATCGATTATCAATAGTTTTTATATGATTATCTGAACCTATCCTTTCTGAATCCCATATAATTTCACTTCTAAATCTCATTTCGTTTGTCAATTAAAATTCCTATTTTAATAAAATTATTCAAAAACACAGAAGGGGTTTTTTCAATAGCCTCCATATAGTAACCATAATATTATTTCGGCATAATAATAAAAAATTTAACCTAAATAAATGATAATTATAGGGCAGTTCTAAATACTTTGTATTTAGAATGCCATATAGGTATAGGAATAGGTTTGCACTTCTAAAAACCTTAAAAGATAAGGTTTTTAGAAGTGCCCTATAACTATACTAGTATTATGTCTTAGATCTGTTAAGTTGTATGGTTTGGCATTGTGAATGTTTTTTTTTAACTAATTATTTATTGTTTTCGACTTGTTAATATACTGATTTAATAACATTTTCAATCTCACGCCACGCCATATTGATATTCATTGTATTAATTAACAACAAGAATTTTTTTAAACATCATTACGGTTAAAAAAAATTTCTAACCTATGCAGATGCTCTACCACATAATACCAATTTACATTTTTTACAGGATACGGGAGTTTTACTTTTATCAAACGAAAGATTTATCATGGATTATATTTATATATTTAAAATATTCTTATATATTTTTTAAATGGTAGTAGTAACATTGATACCACATAAATACCACTGTATCCTCCAAAACGATATAACTGACTGCGGGGGCCTGCCTGCCTTGATACGGTTGCAAGTCAGTACGGTCTTAAGATCCCCATAAGAAAGATCAGAGAGGCGGCCTGTACCGATAAGGATTAAAAATAAAGAGCACAAAATTCAGCTTGACTTAAAAGTCTCTTTTCAATATAATTAACCTATGAACAGTGATATTAAAGCAACGAGCGACATCTTTATAAAGTATCTTTTCGGATCTGAGCATAATAAAGACCTGCTCATTGATTTTATCAATGCCAATCTTCTTGAGATAGGTTTTGATGAGGTCGTTGAGGTTGAGATCAAATTATGATAGAAACACTACTTGCTAAGAATAAAAAGATTGAAAGAGCTCATAACGAGTTTAGCAGGTTTACTGCGGATGATAATTTAAGAGATGTCTATGAGTCCAGACAAAAATATATACTGGATTATAATTCAGGTATGTATGCTGCCGAAAAAAAAGGCATAGAGAAAGGGCATAGAAAAAGGTACGCGCAACAAAGCACTTGAAGATGCAAAGAACTTCAAGAAACTAGGCGTATCTGTTGATATCATCTCTAAGGCAACCGGACTAAGCATTGATGAGGTCGAGGGTTTGTAAAATTTTACTAAATCAGCGGTTTTACTGACTCACTTGCTATCAACTTTGCAGTTGTTCTTTTAAATCTATCGATATAATCAGGCTCGTTGTACTGATCGGTGATGCCGTAAAAAAGGGTACATCTGAGCGTGTCTTTGATCCGCGCCGGTGTAAACTCTTTGCCGAAAAATTCAGGATTAATTTCGCCTAAAAAACTCATAAAATCATTATCAACAAAACTCATAACTGCTGAATAAAATCTTTGTGCAAAGTCATCACACTTTATAGAACCGGGTTTTAGCGTATTAATCACATCAGACAACTTCATGATAATTATCTGAGTAATAGAGAAATTGTTAACAATATGCTTGAAGAATGTATTTGTGTTTTGAAATACCGCCTCATTCTGACTGAAATTCTCAAGGTCAAGCTCTTCTCCTGCTATCGATACATTTCTTGCAACTACTGTCCACTTGTCCATACCTGTTAAAGAAAAACCTCTGACTGTCAGCCATAACTGTTGTCTGATCAGGGTCCCCATGATGTGGTAAAAATATGACTCCGGATCGTGGTTTTCTTTTGTTATTTTTTCAGTTAGATTTACAGCGTGATCAACAAGAAGCTCCAGTGAGTCTGTATAGTTCATATTGTAGAGCATAAACAGGTCTGAAAGCCTCAAGTTAGAATGTTGAATCCTAAAAATCTGAGCAGGTGTACTGTTTTCCTTAACATACTTTTGTTCTCTAAAGTATGTTATCGGTCGCAAGATGCCTGCGGGATCGGGCAAACTGATTAATTTAGTTATGCCGACAACGCAGGTAGTTAAAAGACCTGATCCTGCAACTACTTCACTTGCTTTTTGTTCATTTATGGCAGCATCAAGCTCGATAAAACCCTCTCTTCGTAAAAAAGGGTATCTTTGCAGATACCTGATCTTAGTCTCCGCATCCGGCTCAAGCCCGAAAATCCAAGGATTGATCCCTGTAGTCTCTCTTGCAAACTCCGTACAGCCGACACCTTTAACGGTGATTGTATAAGGTTTTTCATCAATAACTATCTCACCAAGCTCTAATACTCTGCCGCATTCAAGAGGGGATGAGAGTATTCTAACGGCATTTTTATCCTCAATGTTTTCATAAGTTTTTGGTGTGATGATTGCAATTGAATTCTGCTTCAGGTATGCATCACTAAAGATATTGCAGTATTTGTTGTTTGTGTATATTACTTCACTTTCGATATTTAAACAATACTCAAGATTAATATAATCGCTATGATTTGAAAAAATATTTTTTAGATTATTATTATTTAATTTATCCAAAAATTCATTTGATTTTACTTTAAAATACATAGTTTTACCCCTTTAAACAATGAAGATATTCTGTGTTAATTCTACAAATATTAACGAAATGTGTCAATATATAAAAAATTTGTTGCAAAAAAAAAAAAAACTGTGTTAAAACGGTTTATATGAAGGAATACGGCTAATTGCAATCATTGGGGGTTGTTATTTAAAAAGTGAAAATTCCGGTTTGTTAAGCCGGAAAAAAATATATTTATTTTATTTAAAAAAAGAGGTATTGTATGGAAAGAATCGAACTGAAATTTAATCTTGATGATCATTTGATGAGAATCAATGATGATGAGCTTATGCTTATCGACGGCGGAAGAGGTGACGAGGGGGATGGGGGAAATGACAATTGTACCTTTAATGGATGTTATTTTGGAAATGTAACTGGAAATGCAGTTAACGTTGTAAAAAATGTATTTACTAATGTATCAACAGGTGTATCTCAGGCATCTGGGGCTGTAAGAGATTTCTTCGAGTCTAGATAGACTATAATGGGGCGTTTTTCATGCCCCATATATTTGTTCTTTTTGGGATTAATAATGAATAAGAGACTGTTTCATGATTTTGTATTATATAGATATAGTTTTTTTGTAGCTTCAGTTATACTATATGCTCTTTACATTTCAATTAACATTCTCTTATCGATATATTTTAAAAATCATTATGCAGATTTTTGGAACCATATTTATTGGGTTCCAATAATTTTTGTTCTTATTTTCATTACATCGAAAATTGATCGAGATAGTAATAGCACGATAAATGTTAAGTCATTTAATTTTTTTATTTCTATTTTTATTTATATTGTAATTAAATGCATTTTTGAGTGTATTCCAATTTTATATAAATATATACCTTATGATAATTTTTTTAGTATAACAGATTTTATTATATGCATGTTTTTCTTTGTAATTAGTGTGAGAAAAAATAATGCAATTAACCTTCAAAATAAAAACAAGTTAGTTCCATTGATTATATCACTATACATAGTTCTTTTGCCATATATTGTTTTATTCTATATGTATCTAAATTATCGTTTTACCGGTAAGACATATAGTTTTATTTTTAATAAGTCGGTTTTATTTAACTCAATTAGTTATATAATTTTTGCATGTATATTAACACCAATATATGAGGAGATATTCTTTAGTTATTTTTTACAAAACTATGTAATCAAGAAATTAAATGTCTTTATGGGTTTAATCGTAGTATCATTCTTATTTATGTTGGCACATTATGACCGATTTAGTAGTCCCGATAAATCAGTAATTCTAAGTATCAATATGTTGATAGCCATATATTTTTTTAACAGACTATTTATATCTTACTTTTATTACAAAACTAATAATTTGCTTGCTGTTATAATTATGCACTCAGCAATAAATTTTATAAATTTTGACCATTTAGAAGTATTTTTAAGTTAAGGAAGGATTTTGTTATGCACAACTCAGACATTCATATGTTTTCATTGCTTGACAAACAATATATTATATTATCAAGAACAATGGCATTTTATAGAGTATCTTTAGATCTTAGTAATTTTATAATGAAGCTACTTAATGAAAATAGCACTGCAAGCTTCACATCTATAGAATTAGAAATGTACCAGTCATTACTTTCTCTAATTAATCAAAACTCCAATCGTTGTAATAATGAAGTATTAAGTGATCGTATTCAGAGCATTTGGATAAATATAACTCAGAAATGTAATCTCGGATGTGTTTACTGCTTCGCAGGCGATGGATCTTACGGCGACTCAAAACAAATGCCATTTGATATTGTAGTAAAATCAATTGAATTTGTAATATCTCACAATATTCTTTTGAACAACAAAAATAAATATTTGTCGATAGTGTTTTTTGGAGGTGAACCTTTATTAAATTTTAAAACAATCCAAGAGTCAATTATTAATTTAAAAAAAAACTATGCCGAGATTAATTTTGAATATACCATTGTAACTAATGGTTCTCTAATAAATGATGAAATTGCTATGTTTTTAAAAAAATGGAATATTCGTATTCAGGTGAGTCTTGATGGAGGAGAGACCACACATGATAAGTACAGACCTTTTAAAAACCAATCAGGGTCATTTGAAACAATTAGAAATAATATTAAAACTCTAAATAAATATGAAGTGCCTTTTGTTGTCAGGGAGACTTTTAACAAAGAAATTAATACTCCATTAAGTGTAATTGAAATAAGTGAACTATCACCTATAAAAATCTATGGATCACTATGTAACTGTAGCAAGTCAGACCCGCTATATCTTAATCCGTCCGATTTAAAAAAAATCTCGGATGATATAAGAATGATGACTATAGAAAATTCAATTAACACCAATAGCAAGTACAAATTATTTGACCTTTCAAGTAATTATTTACAGTCCATTAAAAGTTCCAAATTATCAACATGTAACTGTGGAGCTGGAAGAGGCATGATTTCTGTTGATGTTAATGGAGATATTTATCTTTGTTCACCTTTTATTGGTAACTCTGATTTCAAAATAGGTGATATATTTACAGGCTTTAACGAAAAAAGAAATGTGTATCTCAATGATAGTGTTGAATTAAAGAAAGAATGTTCTATTTGTTGGGCAAGATACCAATGTGCCGGAGGTTGTTACCATTCAAATTTTTTATTGACAGGGGACTGCTTTACTCCGGATGAAGATAGATGTACATTTTTGAGAAGTTTATTCGAAACTCATTATATTAATTATATACTTTTAAGAGAAAAAGTGCTGAATGACCATGCTCAATAAATACCACTGCATACTACAAAACGATATAACTGACTGCGGACCTGCTTGCCTTGCGACTATTTCAAGGCAGTACGGCCTTAGGATCCCCATCAGTAAGATAAGAGAGGCCGCCTGTACCGATAAGGATGGGACAAACCTCCTTGGGCTTGTTAAGGCGGCAAGGGTATTAAACTTTGATGCTAAGCCAGTAAGGGGTGAGATCGAGAATATTAATGAACAACTTCCGACCCCTTTTATCGCACATGTTGTTATAGAGGGGCTATTGCATTTTGTAGTTGTACATGAGATTAAAAAGGACAGACTCATAGTTGCAGATCCTGCTGTAGGGATTGTGAAGTATACGAAAGAGGAATTTGCCAAGATATGGACAGGTGTTCTTGTTCTTGTCGAGCCCACCGAGTATTTTGAGAAGAGGGATGAGACCGATAAGATATTTGACAGGTTTTTACATTTTTATAAACTTCACAAGAAACTTGTCTTTGATATAGTTATAGCCGCTCTTGTAGTGTCGGTTTTTGGTTTACTGGGAACATTCTACTATAAACTTCTAATAGACTATATATTCTATGATAAGCTCAGAGGACTCCTTGTTGTGTTTACGGTAGGGATGATACTACTTAAACTGTTTCAGTTTGTGTTACAGTTCTTTCAGGCTCATATATCGCTCTTTCTTACGCAGAAGCTCAATGTTTCACTTATACTTAACTATTTTCGTCATGTTTTGCATCTGCCGATGAGTTTCTTTGACTCAAGGCGTGTCGGTGAGATAACCTCAAGAATAGGCGATGCTCAAATAGTGCTTTCCGCTGTAACAAGTGTTATATTTGCCGTACTTATTGATCTTATTATGGCAGTCGGCGGAGGGATCATGGTTTTTGCTCAGAACAGCACACTGTTTTTTACCGCTCTTTCGTTATATCCTTTAACGATCATCATAGTTTTTGCTTTTAATCCTTTGTTCCGCAAGCTTCACCGCAAGGAGATGAAGGCAAATGAGGATGTGAACTCATTTATGATAGAGTCTCTAAACGGGATTCAGACTATAAAAAGTACAACCAGTGAAGAAAACATCAAAAATGAGCTTGAGATCAGGTTTATGAAGTACTACAATGCCGTTTTTAAGCATAATTTCTGGGCAAATATTGAGAATATGATAAAGAGTTTTCTTTCATCATTTAATGAAATGATTCTTATGCTGGTCGGGGGTTTTATGCTTATAGACGGCAAGATCACACTTGGTCAGCTTATAACTTTTAATGCTATATTTGCATACTTCTATGCACCTGTCTATAAGATTATTGGGCTTCAGCCCGTGATTCAGAGGGCAAGAGTATCCGGTGAGCGGCTCTCAGAGATATTTGACATTAAACAGGAGACCGATCCGGCTCAAAGTAAAGCAGAACTATGCGATGTCAAGGGTGAAATAGTTTTTGATAATGTGTCATTTCAGTACGGCACACGCAAAAAGGTACTTGAGAATATTAATCTATCGATAAAACCGGGGCAAAAAGTAGCATTTGTCGGTGAGAGCGGTTCAGGTAAAACCACACTTGCAAAACTTGTTATGAAACTTTATGAACCGACTGATGGAAATATCATGCTTGATAATGTTAATCTTAAAGACATTTCAACTGACTCCATAAGAAAAAGTATCGGATACATCCCGCAGGAGACATTTCTATTTAGTGATCCGGTACATCGAAATATCAGATTAGGTGTAAATGATATTACATTTAATGAAATAATTGAGGCATCAATAAAGGCAAATGCACATGAGTTTATAGATCAGATGCCGTTAAGATATGACTCGCTTGTAGGTGAACGGGGAAGCTCGCTCTCAGGCGGGCAGAGGCAGCGGATCTCTATCGCAAGGCTAATTCTAAAGAATGCACCCATAAATATACTTGATGAAGCGACAAGTGCACTTGATACACTTACTGAGGAGTCTGTTCAACAGACCATATTTAATACATTTAAAGACCGTACAATGATTATTATCGCTCATAGGCTAAGCACAATAAGATCGTGCGACAATATCGTGTTTATAGATAAGGGGCGGATTATAGAGTCCGGAACTCATGATGAACTCGTTGCCTTAAAGGGGCGATACTACAATATGTGCATGAGGGAGACCGGAAGCAAATGAGAAACTTAATTGTTGAAATAAATGATCTTACCGATGAAAAAGAGTTTCTCAGACGCAAGGTTCCGGACTTTATGCCCATTTTTATTTACATTGTTTTAGTATTTATACTAACAGCTATTATTTGGGCATCATTTTGTCGGATCGATGTTATTGTTAAGGCAGATGGGATACTAAGACCTGTTGAGAATATACACACAGTCAGAAACATTACTCCCGGCGAGGTAAAGCATGTTTTTGTGAAAGATGGTGATATAGTAAAATCAGGCGATATGCTATGGTCAATCGACAAATCCCAATTTATACTTCAGTTTGACAGGCAAAATTCAATACTATTAGAAAAAACTAATGAGCTTAGTGCCTTAACACTTTATGAGGAGAGTATTAGATCCGGTACTAATCAGTTTAACTCATTAAAGAAAAAAAATAATGAACAAATCGAGTATGAAAACAGGCTCATGATATTTTTAAATACTGTTAGACAGTTGTCTATGGAGGCAGAAAAACACAAGCTTGATTATACAAGAAAAACCGGTGTAACTGAAGGTTTATACTCCTTATCTGAAATTGAGAACAGTAAACGCCTCTGGGAGACATCAGAGTTAAAGTTGAACAACTTCAAAAATGAAACCATGCTGAATGTATCAGTTCTAATTAAAAACACAACAAATGAGATTAATAATATCAAGTTAAATATAAGTGAACTTTAATTTAATCTAAAGAACTCCGATATATCATCACCAATTAATGGAAAAGTACAGTTTATAAGGGTCATAAATACCGGTGAGTTTATACTTGGGCAGACAGATATTATTTCGATTATCCCTGACAGTGATGCACTTAAGGCTGAACTCTTAATTAATAATAAAGATATCGGTTTTCTTAGAGTGGATCAACAAGCCAAGATCACCGTTATCGCCCTTGATCAAAGAGAGTTTGGAGAGCTTATAGGAGCAGTTAAAAACATATCAGCCGATGTTTTTATGTCCGGTGCAAACGGATATACTCCGCAATATAAGATCATCTGTGAGATAGCTGATGTTAGTCTCAAAAGTCGCACTGGTACTCGTTTTCCGTTAAAAAACGGAATGTTGGTAAATGCAAGGATAATTGTATCTAAAAAAAGTGTTATGACGATTATCCTCGAAAAGCTGAATTTTATATCAAAGATTTATGTAGGTGTATAGTCCTCAAATTCCGCTTGACTTCCATCAATAAATTTTATTTAATACGACAGTTAATATTGAAAAAGTTTTTAAAATAAATTAAAAATGGAGAATTAGAATGATCGATGAAACTGTTATTAAGTCAAACCCTTTTGCTGACCTTGCATTTTCGGGTAAAACTGGTGTTTTCCGCTGGATATTGACAATTATTGTATCACTGTTTGTCGGGGTCATTTTAAGCATTATTCTGGGAGTAGTTGCGAGAATGATTTTTCCTGATGCGCTAAAAGAGGGGACACTGACCTATTTGGCATTGGTATTGGGGGTAATAGCTATTTATATGCCTGTTTTTTTGATATTTGCAAAGATTTTTCACAAAAGAAAGATGATAACTTTTTTGACCGGCTACGATCGTTTCAGATGGAAACGGTTATTTACAGCCGCACTTGTTTTTTTGTCTGTTATTATCATCTTTGAGGTTATATCATATATCATAAAGCCTGCAACCTACCATTGGTATTTTGATTCTGAGAAATTTCCGTTTCTTATGTTGATCACTCTGTTAATTGTCCCTTTTCAAGCAGCTGCTGAGGAGGTCTTGTTTAGAGGTTATCTGCAGCAGTTCATCGTTCGGCTCACAAAGAGACCGTGGATTGCTATTATCATATCAAGTGTTTTATTTTTTGGAATGCACGCTATGAACCCTGAGTTTCAGAAGTACGGTATCTTTTATGCGTTGATAAATTATGGCGGTTTCGGACTCTTATTCGGGCTTCTTGCTTTCTGGGACGGGGGACTTGAGGCAGCTATCGGAGTTCATGTTATCAACAATATGTATGGTATCTCATTAGTCAGCTTTAATGATTCTGTCGGCGGGGTATTCAGCTTGATAATGATCGACCCGTATGATCCTCTTATCGGCACGATCTCATTTGTTATTGGTTCAGTTTTGTTTGTAATGGTTCTTATGAAAGGTAAGCGGAGTGTTTTTAAAGAGCGGATTTTTGCGGCAAGTTATCAATCTGTAAATAATCAATCTGTAAATAATCAATCTGTAGTCAAATAATGAAGTTTAAGCTCATACTTTTTTATATCAGAAGTTGTTTTATCTCAAATATTTTTATATCACTTCTGATTGCTATGCTTTTGTCAATATTTCCAAGTATTAACTCAGAGAGTAATTTGTTCATGGTATTGCTATTCAACTTATCGATAAATATAGCCTCATTCGGGTATCTTGCATCTCTGGGTTTGAGTCTCTACTTCACTCGAGGCGAATGGTTTATCTACTATAATCACTCAATATCAAGACCTATGCTTTTTGGTTTTTACTTTGCTTTTTGCCTATCAATAAGCACCATTTTAATACTGTTGGGATCGGTGATCAAATGAATAATCAGTTGGAGATAGACAGCATCTGTTTTGGATATGATAAGACCGGCAGTAACTTGTTATCCGATATATACCTGAAGGTCGAAACAGGGACAATTGCCGGTATCTTCGGATTAAACGGGTCAGGCAAATCAACGCTGTTAAAGATAATATTTGGAACACTAAAGACGCCATATAAGAATATCAGAATAGATAGTAAGTATATTGACAAACCATATAATTATAAAAACAGTATCGGGTATCTTCCTCAGCACACAATAACTCCATCAAACCTTACGGTTGAGCTGTTTTTGAAAATGTTTCTTAACAAACAGGATATTAATAAACTATTAGACGATCATTTTATTAGTTCATTCTACAGAACCCGGATCGGTAAGCTCTCAGGCGGTGAGAGGAGGTATCTCGAGGTCTCAGCTCTGTTATCTTTAAATCATAGTTTCCTGATGCTCGACGAACCGTTTAGTGAGGTTGAACCGCTATACAAAGAGAAGCTGATCGATAAGATAAGGGGTTACAGTTCAAAGAAGGGTTTTTTGATTACAGATCACGATTATCGGAGTACATTTTCAATTTGTGATCAATATTATCTGCTTCATGCAGGTTGTCTGAAGAAAGTTAACTCAAAAGATGATTTTAAAAAATGGTATCTTCCGGCAAAGTAACAAAGCTTATAATTAATAAACTTTTGTGGTATCCCGCGGGGGCACCATGTGTCTTTAGTAATTAATAATAACTAATTAAAATTTATTTTGTTGACATGTGGTATAATTTTACCTATGATTCATCTCATTAAATAAATGAGGTAATTATGTTAAATAAAGTTATTGGTTCAATGGTCATACTTATCGCAGGATTAGGGTTTTCGGATTGTGGAAATAATCTGAATAATAACAAGTCGCCGTTTGAAAGCATAACACCTAATGGTGACGGTATTACTATTAATCATACAAATTATGACCCAACTTCACTTTCAAATGATGAAATTATTGTGGCTGCAAGCTTGGATGTTTATTTTGAACATGCTTCAGTGGGCGGCTATATTGTGGGTCCTCTGTCGGACTGGCAATCAAACGGACTGGAGGCTCTGAATACCGAAAATTCACGCTATAGTTGTGGTCGTGAAACTTGGTATGAAAATTTTACTGCTTCCTGGTATGATACTAATAACGGAATGGGAGATAATTCAAGGGGAAACCCTGACGGTATGGAAAAAATTTCCGGCTTCAGTACATCGCTGAACACCGAATCCGGATTATTAGCAGGTAAGGTTGATGTTGCGATGTTCAAGTTTTGTTATATTGACGCTCCTAATGCTACCGGTACTGCCTGGGACAATAGCTTTACGGCATCGGAACTCTTTAATGCTCAGCGGGTGGCTATGGAGCAACTGCAAAGTGATTATCCCAATGTGGTATTTGTTTGGTGGACCATGCCAATCGAAACAGCAGGAGAAACCGGTCGACAGGAGTTCAACAATCTTGTACGCGACTATTGTGCATCCTATGATCAATGGCTTTTTGATGTAGCTGCTATAGAAAGTCATAATGACTCAGGCGATTTACAAACAGATATTTCAAACCGTGAGCTTCTTTATTCCGGTTACACTGAAGATGGCGGACACCCTAATGCTGCAGGAACTTTAAAGTTAGCAAAGGCCTACTGGCGGCTGTTAGGTGAAATTTCAAAAAACAGTCAATTAAAATAGAAAGTTAAATGTATGAGTATATGTAAAAGTCTCGTAAGGCTAAAGATTATTTAGAACTTACCATGATAGCTATTTTTTAATCATATTACTTGCAAAAACAATTATTTTTTAACTACTGCGTAATTTTCGCCTCACCGGGTCTAGCTAAGAGAACTCCTGCCTACGATAGGCATTAACACATTAACAATCAATTATAGATATTTAATAAATATAATTATTAAATATTCGTTGAAAATATTTTTTAAAAATAGTATGATTTTTTATTCTTATCCCAAGGGGCATCTATGTCTTTTTTAAATAATATGAAAACTAAGTATAAGTTGTTAGTATCTTTTAGCCTTGCATTTATATTTCAGTTTGCACTGATGACTATTGTAACCGGTATATTTATCTCAAAAGGTTTTAATAAAATTCAAATTAACAATACAGAAACATTAATTACCAATACAAGAGATATGCTGAGTCTTACAATTGATAGTACAATAAAAAATTATCTGAGGGGGATTGCTGAAAAAAATCTGGATATAGTTGAGGAGTATTACGATAAATATTTAAAAGGTGAATTAAAAGAAAAAGAGGCATACTCAATAGTAAGACAGATTATATTGTCTCAGAAGATAGGTAAAACCGGCTATGTTGCCGGAGTTAATTCAAGAGGGATACTAGAAATACATCCTGTAAGCCAGGGAGTTGATGCTAGTAAGTTTGATTTTATGAAAAAAGCAACTGCGATGAAAGAGGGGTTTTTAGAATATAATTGGAAAAATGCAGGTGAAACTGAAGAGCGTTCAAAGGTAGGCTACATGACTTACTTTAAGCCATGGGATTTAATTTTGTGGGTTAGTTCATACAAAGATGAATTTGTAAATCTTGTAAATCCTGATGACTTTCAAAATCAGCTTCTTCAGATTAAAGTTGGTGATACAGGTTATATCTTTATTATTGATAGCAAAGGAAATACAATTATTCATCCGGAACTTAAAAATGTTAATATCTTAGAATCAAGCGGTGAAAATAGTGTGGACTTTTTAAAAGAGATTATTCAAAATAAAAATGGTAAAATAAAATACTCGTGGAAGGGTGTAAATGATAAACGAAAGAGAGAAAAGATAATATATTATAAATATATTTTTGATACCGATTGGATTGTATGTGGAGGAACTTATGTTGATGAGTTAAATGATAAAGTAAAACAGGTTGTTCTTTTAATGATGATCTTTCTTTTTGTCGGAATAATTATTTTTATATCACTGAGTTATTTGATTGCCGGATTTGTAACTAAACCGGTAAATAAGGCTGTTGAAAAGATAAAATACATAATTAATAATAACGATCTCAGTCAGCAATTAACTGTCTATTCTGATGATGAGATTGGTGTACTAACGAAGAGTTTTAATAAATTTATTATCGGAATTGCAGATATTTTAATAAAAGTTAAGTTGGGGTCACAGAAAATTAACGACTTGGTTCAATCTCTCTTTTCTTCTGTGCAGGAAACCTACTCAACAACAAATCAACAAGCTGCTGCTGTTAAAGAAATTGTAAGTACAATGGAAGATGCTGATACCTTAGCGAAGACTATAGGTAATAGGATTGTTGAGGTTACAAATACAACTGAGAATTCTCGAAATATTGTTAATACCGGCTTTGACAAGGTTAAAGAGAGTATACAAAAAATGGAAGAGATAAATCAATCAAATAAATCAACTATTGAAGGTATTCAGTACTTAAATGAAAAAATAAACAGTATATGGGATATAGTAAATATGATAAATGGAATTGCAGATCAGACTAAAATTATTGCATTTAATGCTGAGCTTGAAGCATCTGCAGCGGGAGAGGCCGGAAAAAATTTTAGAATTGTTGCGACTGAGATTAGAAGACTTGCAGATAACACAGTTACTTCGACCAGTGAAATTAAAGAAAAAATCACGGACATACAAAAGTCATCTGATAGATTACTTCTTACCTCTGAAAATGGTACAGAAAAAATTAAAGAGGGTAACCAACTTTCTTCAAGAATCAATGAGATGTTTAAAGATATATTAATTAGTGCCGAGGCATCTAGTGACTCTACAAAGCAGATATCTATATCAATTAAACAACAGATATCTTCATTTGAGCAAATATTAGTAGCATTAAAACAGATATCTGAGGGAGTAGATAATGCTGCAGCGGCGACAAGAGAAACAAATAAAGTAGCCGATAATCTGCAAGAGTTAGTTGAAGTATTGAATGGTATTCTAACTATCTATAAGATAAAAGAAGTAAATGGAAATATAAAGATTAAATAAGGTAATAATGATGAGCAGTAAAAAGAATAATTATAAGGTTGATAAAAAAGTTAACGAAAAAGATGAACAAAGTAATAACATTAGAGAAATAACTAACCAAGAAATAACTAATGATATTATTCTAGATGAGATAGAAAAAGGAATTGTTTCAATTAAATCAGAGATTATTTCTTCTGAGATGGTTAAAATGATACTTTTTAACATTGATGATAAATTATATGCAGCATATGGATCGTTGATCCAAGAAGTGATACTTGATTTTCAAATCTATTATCTTCCTTTTGCACCATTCTATATAAGAGGTTTAATTAATAGGCATGGAGAACCATATTCAGTTATTGATCTAAAATTACTCTTTAATAATGAGAAACTTAATGCTAAAACATTTCTTGTTTTACGGAATAAAATTGATAAATTAGCTATATTAATTACCGGAATAAATAAAATTGTTAATATTTCAAAAGATCAAATCAGGAATGTTTCATCTGTAGTTGAAGAAAATGATTATGTTGAAGCTATTGTTAACATTGATGGAAATGATTTATTAGTGTTAAATATAAAAAAAATTTTAGAGAAAATATCAAATGACATTTGATCAAAATATAGATTTTCTTGTGTCTGATTATGGTGAATGTGATTTTATTATAAACAGAAGTAATATCTCAGGAAGTGTTTCATACAAATCAAACCATGGAGTGATTGATAAGTATAATGTTGTTGAATATGGCGAAGAAAGACTATTGTTGTTTGATTTAGATAGATTTTTCAGTGATTATTTTATTATTAAAAATATGAATAGTAATAAAGAAATTTCATCCTCAAAAATAGTGTTAATAGTAGAAATAGATAGATTTAATACTAATGTTAAAGAAAATATGATTAGTTTACTTGATTCCATATCTAATTCTTTGTGTACCGGGAAAATTGCAATATTGATTAGTAGCCATACTACAGTATTAAATATTGATTTGGCATGTCTGAAGCTATTACCGAAGGTTTTAAAGTCTAGTTATAAAAAGAAAGGGATCCTTGCAGTTAGATTTGCTGAGGGATCCAGACTTCAATATTTTGTAGATATCGAGCGAATTCTATCTAATCAGTTTTTAAGAAAGGAGATAGTATGAAAACCGTAATAATTGGAGATAATTCTGCGATTTTAAAAGGATTTATTAAAGATCTTCTTGAATCGACAGGAGAGTTTAAGATATCCGGTATGACTGCGAATGGCGAGGATATAATTAAATTACACTCAAAGGAATTCGCTGATTTAATAATAATTGGAGAAAATATTTCACTAATTGATGAGATAGAGACTGCAAAAATAATTACTTCTACAAAACCAACTAATATTGTGATATTAAAACCTATGTCCAGTAAAAAAGACTTGAGCAGTATAGATGGCACTGTCTCTGTGATATTAAAACCCGGTATAGATGAGATTCAGGATAAAGCTATATCTGAAAAATTTATATCTGATCTTAGAAATGCAGCAGAGATAAGAAGTTTAAATAATAAAATTATTGATGGTCTTAAAAACAAGTATAGAGATGTTTCAATAGAAACCTGTGAGTTAAAGCCACTTATTGTTTTAGGTGCTTCAACCGGCGGTCCAAAGACAATACAATATATTTTAGAACAGATGCCTGCTGATTTTCCTATAGGGATTGCATTAGTTCAACACTTTGAGGAGGGCTTTGAACAGGGATTTGTAGATTGGTTGAATGGTTCTACGCCGCTAACAGTTAGACTGGCTGAAAAAAAGGATTTTCCAAAACCGGGTGAAGTAATTATTGCTCCACAGGGGTTACATATGAAAGCTGAAGGTTCTTTTTTAATAATGACGGAAGGACCTAAAGTTAATAACCAAAAACCGGCGGTTGATGTTTTATTCTCAACTGCAGCAAAAATATATAAAGAGAAGCTTATTGGAATCCTGCTAACCGGAATGGGCAGAGATGGTGCTGAAGGGTGTCGTGATATAGTATTAAGTGGGGGGTTCACTATTGTCCAGGATAAGGATAGTAGTATTGTATATGGAATGCCGAAAGAAGCAGCAGCACTGAATGGTGCATCAATAATTATGGGGTATACACAAATAGCTGATTATCTTATTAAGAATATTAAAGAGAGAGTGATCTAAAATGATAGATGATAAGGATTATTTCTTATTTAAAGATTATATTGAAACAAAGCTTGGACTGAGAATCGTCGACACTAATGAAAGGGCGGTTAGACGATATCTTACAGAGAGAACTCA
>CAYYKD010000028.1:3105-8427 GCA_964471825.1 uncultured Spirochaetales bacterium | reverse complement strand
ATAATATCGGAATAGAAAGATTTATTGAGTTAACACAGAGAAGTGAAACAGAACTACATGACATGATTAGTTGTGTAACTATAAATGAAACTTATTTCTTTAGAGAGCAAAAGTATTTTAAATTGTTGGATGAAGTATTATTACCTTTTTATAGAGAAACCGGAAAAAATCCTATGATTTGGAGTGCAGCCAGCTCTGTTGGTACAGAGGCAATTAGTATAGCCTTGCTGGTAAATAAGCATTTTCCGGAGACTCACAATGCAAAAAATATTTTGGCAACAGATGTAGATTTTGTTGCTCTTGATAATTTAAATAAAAACAGATACTCCTACAGGTATTTGAAAGAAGATGGAAAAATATTTCATGAGCTTATTCATAATAATAGTAGAGTAGAATGTGATGAGATAATGATTGATAAAAAAGTAATAGGTAGAATATTTACTCAGAAGTTTAATCTTGTAAAAGATGACTACAAAAATATCAATTTTAAACCTGATATTGTGTTTTTGTGTAATCTGTTAACCTATATGGATAGTAATAAAAAGAAGTTTATTATTGATAATATTGTTAATAAAATGAATCCCGGTGGTATTTTAATACTCTCAAGTTCAGATACAGCATTTATTGAAAATGATTTGTTATTACTGCAGCAACGAAATAATGCTTTCTATTTTTGCAAAAAAATAGCATCAGACTAGATAAGTTACTTAAAAGAAGGTTAGTATATATGGATGTAAAATTTTTTGAAAAATATATTAAAGAGATATCGGATTATATAGTATTAATAGATGAATTGATAGATAATAGAATGATAAATGGTGATGATCAGCTTTTTCTAAATCAAGCCATTAAGACCGTAAAACTTATTAATGGTATTTCACAGATAATACAGAATGATAAATTAACCAAATTATCAGTTGAAATGATAGATTTTTTGGAAGATATTTTAATAAACGGTTCGGAAGTTACTGAAGTACATTTTGATCTAATCAGGCTAACTTTAGAATATTACAAATTGTTAATTAAAAACATCTCTGATAATACTTTATCATTTAGTTTTGATGCATTGTTTGAAGCACTTAAACAACATAGCTCTGCAGAATCAATTAATCCGGCTTTAATCTATCAAAAAGATATTCTTGAGAAGAATATTCAGCTTTCTTCTGATGGTTTCACAGGAGTTTTTAATAATAAAAAGAAAGTGGAAGTTAGTTTATCAAGGATCGATAATATTATTAATAAGCTCAATGATATTGTTATGAGCCAGCATCAATTGAAATCAGAGATTATTAAGATTAGAGAAAGTGAAATACTACTTACCAGAGAGATTTTTTCTCAAGATAAGAAAACTGAACTTGATAAGGATCTAAAAAATGCTCTAATAAATCATATTTCCTTAATAAAAGAAACAGGAAATATTTTACATGCAAAGACTATACAGTCAGAAAGAGATACATTTACTTTACAGGAAGAGATCCTTGGGTTGAGGATGTTGCCAATCAATCTAATTACAGATGAAATTAAATCAAAAATTGACCAGTTGGTAGGTAGTCTAACTGATAAAAAGGTGAATATAATTTTTCCCGATGTGAACCCTTCTTTAGATAAATTTATACTTCAAAAGATAAAAAGACCTATTGAAAACATTATAATCAATGCTATTCAGCATGGAATTGAAAGTATTGATGAGAGGATAAAATTAAACAAGGACGAGGGCGGTAAAATTTCAGTATCATTCACAGATTCAAGCGGCAAGATATCGATATTAATTAGAGATGATGGTAGAGGTATTAAATATGATGTTCTCAGAAATAAATGTCTTGAGATGATGCCATATGATTCTGATAATATAAAAGAGTTGAGTAATGACGAATTGGTTAAGTTTGTATTTTATCAAGGAATAACAACCGGTGAGAACAATGTAAACAAGGGATTTGGTTTATATGTAGCTAACAATGATATTGAACAGGTGAAGGGCAAAATTATCATTAATTCAGTTGAGGGTAAGGGAGTTGAAGTAGAAATAACTGTTCCTAAATCTTTAACCACAGTCAATGGCTTTTTTGTAAAATCATGTAATGAGAAGTTTTTAATTCCATCTACTTTTATCAAAGAGATTGTTTATGTTGATAGAAATGATCTAATGGATCTTATGACAAAGTTTGCGATATCTCTTCGTAATGATATAATCCCTGTTTATCCTTTATCTGGGATTATTAAACCATCTGATTCGGTGATAAATGAAAAATTAAACATAATAATTGTTGAGGAATTTGGCGAGAAAATTGGAATTATCTTAGATGAAATTCTTTATCACTCCTCAGTTATCTATAAACCGCTTCCACAGAACATAGAGAGGTTAAAAATTCTACAGGGGGTTGTATTTGATGAGGATCACAGAATTGTAACAATTCTTTATATTCCTGAGATAATAAAGAGATTGAAAAAAATAAGAAACATTGAATTCCGTGAGAGATTCAGTAAGGATAATCTTAGATATAAAAATATTCTTGTAGTTGATGATAGTGTCATAAATCGTGAAATAGAGGTGAATATTGTAAAAAAAATTCACAAGTTGATCTCTGTAGATGTAGCTGATAATGGAATAGACGCATTGGATATGTTAAGAAAAAAACACTACGATTTAATAATTACAGATTCTGCAATGCCAAAAATGGATGGGATAACATTCATTGAAAATTTGAGAAAAGAAGAAAACTATCTTAATACTCCGGTTATTGCGATAGTGTCTTCGGACGAAAAAAGTTTAATTGAATCATTAAAAAGATTTGGGGTAGATGATATCCAGTATAAATCTAGGTTTAGCAGAGAACAGTTAGTTTCATCAATAATTAGTAATCTGAGTGGAACGCATGATTGATAAAATATTAATATCAGGATTTAACCCAGGACTTCTTACTCTAACTGAACCGGAATTTATACAACTTCCGTTTGATAAATTAAACCTCGATACAATCTACTCTATAGATCCCAATTCTATAATTGTCTATTCAGAAAATACGGATATTATTTTTCAGTTATTTAATTCATTGTTAATGGGAAATAATAACATTACTAAATTTTTAATAACGACTAATCACTATAGTAGAGTAGTTCAGATGAGGGCAGAGGCAAACGGCTTTAGTTATTGTACTCTAGATCAGATTAATGACGAATATATTTCCTCATTTGTAAATGACAGTCCTTCAATTAACAAAAATAAGACAATGAGTAATATAAATATTCTTAACAATAGGTTAATGATAAATAGAGAATTTATTAATATATATAATTCAGACAACGATCTGTCTAGTGTCATTTTTAAAATACTTACTCTCTTGAAGCTTATCTGTAATATTGATATAGCTATTCTTGTTATATATGATACAGCTACGACTTCATCCAAAGCATATATTCTACAAAATACTAATATTACGATAGAATCATTCGATGATTTTTTTAATTTTTGTTATCACGATCATTTTATTAATTATAATATAATTGATTATCAGAAAATTGAAAAATTTTTTTTTGAAAAAACTCCATCTACAAGTAGTTCAAATGATTTGAATGAATCCAAATTTATAAAATCATATTTTTACACACCTGTATTAAATAACAGTGGTAGCGTTATAGGTACACTTCATCTTGGAAATTTTATTAATAATTACTTTTCAAGTAGCAATTTTATTGGTGCAATACAAGATTTCAACTATAAGTCAGGAGTAATTCTAGATAAGGTTTTAAATAATTATTGTGCAAAATCCTCAGAGATTGAAATTAAAACACTATTCTCAAAATTTGTTCCCTTCGATGTAATTGAAGAGATTATAAATGAAGGGCGGTTTAAAAGAAAGAATGAAAAGAAAAAAGTAGTAATACTATTTTCAGATATAAGATCGTTTACAAGTATTACAGAAACCAACGATGCTGAAAAAGTAATTAAGTTTCTAAATCTATATTTTCATGAAATGGTAACATCAATTAAAGAATATGGTGGCGTTATTGATAAGTTTATTGGTGATGCTATTGTCGCAATTTTTGAAGAAAAAGATAATATTAACATTGCAGATACAGCTCTTCAAGCGGCAGTGCTTATGCTGAATAATCAGAAGAAAATTGAACTTAATGATATTGCAATTCCAATTACAGGGTTTAGAATTGGAATTGGTCTTCACTTAGGTGAGGTTATAGCAGGAAATATTGGCTCAAATGAAAAAACAGCCTATACAGTCGTGGGCAAGACAACAGGTGTTGCAGAGAATTTAGAAGGACTAACCAAGAAATTCAATACAGAAATTTTATTCTCTGATGAGTTATTTAATCATCTTGATACTATGAAAAAATATGTTGTAAAAGTCGAAGATCACATTTATAAACTATCTGATAATTTTCAATTAGATACAATGATAGATACAGTGAAAGGTGCATTGATAAGTACAAAAATAGGATCAATAAATGGATGAGAAACAAATTCAAGTAGTTATAATTGATAGATCTCAAACACTTATTGAACTTTTGATTGACTCATTTAATAGAGTGGGAATTGAAGCAGATGCCAGACAAACATCTCTAGCCGGATTACAGTTAATTCATGATACAATTCCATCAGTTATAATTGTAGATTCTGTTGTTGATGAACTAAGTGGATTTGATATAATAAAATATATCAAAACTAAATTTGAAGATTCTATAAAAACGATAGTTTACACCTCATCTAATGATCCTAAAGATATAATCTATGCTGAAATAACTGAAGTTGATAAACTCTATTTAAAAGGGCGAGATTCATATCAAAAGTTAGTCGATGAGTGTTTGATGTTTATTAATGATTCCAATAAAAACCCGATGTCAGTAAACAACAACAATTATGGCACATTTCCAGGAGATTGTGAAGTTCTTGGTGTAATTAATAACATATATAATAAAGAATTGGTTCAAAATCAAATCATTGAAGTATTATTTTCCATAATTTCTATAACTGATGATTTAGATAGTTTATTTCAAGAGTATTTTTATATATTATTTGATTATTTTAATGTTCATAGTTTATCAATAGTAACATATGTAAATAATAATTTTGTGTATTATGAGTTATCAAGAGCCGGATTTCTTGAGAATTGCTCAACTACTAGTGAATATGATAGGCTCACAAATGAATTTATCATTTCAAATAAGCTATCTGACAAAGATATAATAAGAAAGAAAACACTTACAAAATATAAAGGCCGTCGCAAAGAAGCCGCCGATGAGCTCCGCATCTCTGAGCGGACGTTGTATCGGAAAATAAAGCAGTATGATCTCTGAAACGCGGATTACGCG
>CAYYKD010000028.1:240-3095 GCA_964471825.1 uncultured Spirochaetales bacterium | reverse complement strand
ACTTAAACCAAAAAAGAATAAGCAGTATGATTTACTAGACAACCATTCGGACTCAAATAAGATCAATAGAAATCAAATTAGCTTTACAGTTGGCACATATAAGTCATTCATAGGTTATTATGATTGTATAGTAGACAATTATGAGAGGGATTTGTTTCAATATTCTATTGATTTTCTTATTAAAACCTTTATAAATATTAGTGCCTATAATAATACTCTTAACAGAAATAATGAAATAAAATCAGCCTTCTCTAAATTTTTACCTGTAAAGATTATTGATGATCTATTATTGAGAAAAACAACAGAATCATTAATGACAGGTGAAAAAAGAAATGTTACAGTACTTTTCTCCCATATTTCAGATTTTGATTATATTGAAGAGCATAATAATGCTGAAGATGTTATTAGTTTTTTAAACAATCATTTTACCATATATTCAAAGTCGATTAAGGAGCATGGGGGAGAGATCAACAAATATATTGGTGATGCTGTCTTTGCTATGTTTGGAGCACCTGAAAGTTATGAGAATAACTCTGATAGGGCTATTAGATCAGCTATCGGGATGTTGTTAAGAATTTCAGGAACAAATACTACTGTAAGCAGATATATAAAAAGAAACGGGAAAAGTCTTAATAAGGGGAATGCAATTATTGGAAATATTGGTTCAAGTGATAACTTTGATTATACCGCTATAGGAGATACAGTAAATCTGGCTGCACGCTTAGAATCGTTAAATAAGTTTTATGACACAGATATCTTGGTATCGCACGATGTTTATAAAGAGGCTATTGTTTTTAAGACTGCTGTTTATTTTAGAGAAATTGATACAATAAAAGTGAAGGGTAAACAACTACCTACAACGATATATTCAGTTTCATTAATTGATAATTATTCTGATGAATTTAAAAATAATTATATGAAAGGGCTTACTATGTTTAAACTCGGTAATTGGCATCTTGCATATGATTTTTTTAAGAAAGCTGATGTAATAACAGGCGGTGATAGGGTTATTCAAATATATCTTGATAGAATAGCTAATTTTATCAAGAATCCTCCTGAAAATTGGGACGGAGCATTTAAACTGGAATTTAAATAAGGGGTATTTATATGAATCAAGAGAAAGTAATTACAGGAATCAGAAAAAAAATTTTTATTTCAACATACTCAATTCTTTTTCTATTTCTTGTCTTTAGTGAGTTTTTTAATGCATTTTTTAACAACAAATATGATGCCGAAGGTTTATCTACTATATACAGACTAAGGTTTGCTTTTAAACCTATGGTTATGGGGCTATATGTTATTTTTACTACCATTATTTATTTTAGAATAATCAGTTATCTCAAACCACTTTTTACATATTTATCAAATAAACAAGAGTATGAAAAAGCAAGAGTTGCTGCGATCAAAATTCCATGGATGATGATCAATTTTCAGATTTTTGCTTGGACACTTGGAACAACAGTATATTATGCAATAAAAGGATGGCAAGCCGAAAGCGGTATTCCTTTTTTCTATGGAATATCACTAAAAGTTGTATCAGGTTTTATAAGTGCTCTATATTGTGCATTTATTATAAATCTTATATTGAAAAATGCTAAGGAGAGTTTGAATATTGTAAGTATTAATCCGGGAGAAAACGACAAGTTTTCTAGAAATAAAGATGTAATGGCAATCTTTGCATCTTCACTATTTCTACTTGTTAATCTATCGTATATTGCTTATTATTTTTCAAATACATCAAATATAATTACATTAAATAGATATCTAGTTTATACGCTACCAATGGGAGCTATTTTATTTATTCTTGGAGTTATTCCGATATTTCTTTCTAAACAGGAGTATAAGTTTCAAATTAGCTCTCTAATGAAGGAATTAAAAAATCTATCTGATGGTAATAATTCATTTTCAGAAAGAATAAACATAATTAACTTTGATGAACTCGGGGAGATGGCTGCATTCGTCAATATTATATTAAGAAGATTTACAGAATTGCTTGATAATATTAAGGGCGCGGTTCATAAACTCGCAGAGGCCTCAAATGCTCTATCTTCTTCATCCAGACAGACATCATCTATCTCTAACCAACAGGCCGCTGCAGTTGCAGAGGTGGTTTCAACCATGGAGGATTCTGATAGATTAAGCAAAACTATTGGAAATAAGGCAACAGAGGTCTTAAAAAAATCAGTTAATATGAATGAGATGGTGTCTGAAGGGGAAATTGTAATTGAAAGTAACTTAAAAACCAGTAAAGAGGTGCAAACAGCTAATGAGAAGACTATTGAATTTATAGAGGAATTAAATAAGGATATTAAGGCTATTAGAGATGTGGTAATGATAATTAATTCAATAGCTGATCAGGTTAAAATCATTGCTTTTAATGCTGAACTTGAAGCATCGGCGGCAGGGGAGGCCGGTAAGAACTTTGAAATAGTTGCCTCTGAGATAAGACGACTGGCTGACAATACTTTTACTTCAACAACTGAGATCAAGAATAAAATTACTGTAATAGAAAAATCCGGCATTAAATTGGTAGAGGCGTCTAAGAGTGCTACCGGATTGATAGATGATGGTTTGAATATATCCAAACATGCAGGCGAGATTTTTCAGAATATTCTAACTTCATCAAAAGAGACATCAATTTCATCAAAGACTATTGAACAAAATATCAACATGCAGATTCAAGGTTTTGAACAAATATTACAGGCAATGAAACAAATATCTGAAGGCGTTTCATATTCTGCTGACTCTACAAAGACAACAAGCGATACGGCAACTGAGTTAGCTTCACTTGTTGAGTCATTGAAAAAGATGGTTGATAGATAAGCCGTTAGAAATTTTCATCTATCAGTGTAGTC
>CAYYKD010000028.1:0-230 GCA_964471825.1 uncultured Spirochaetales bacterium | reverse complement strand
AAAGTTTCTTTGAGCTAAACTTATCGTGGAAGGATAGATAGTAGCTAACAAGACATAAATCTACATCAGGATACTTGTTGTCTTTTCTTGCATACATTTTATCACCGATAACAGGGTGACCTGTATCAGATAGATGAACTCTTATTTGATGTGTTCTTCCTGTGTGAATTTGCAAATCAAGGTAAGAAAACCTTGTATTTCTTTTTAATACTTTAACATCTGTGATTGCT
>CAYYKD010000027.1:49569-53047 GCA_964471825.1 uncultured Spirochaetales bacterium | reverse complement strand
TTTCTAAAAACGAGTTAGAAAAGCTGTAGGTCAAAAAAGCTATTGACAATCAATTATTATTTTCTTTTATAGCAAATATTACTTCTACGAATAAATCACAACTCCGTGTTCATAGTGTCTTAAAGCATATTACAAGTGCAATGTGCAAATTACAATTGATTAATTACAATTGATTATTATGTTGATTTATAATTTATTAATTACTATAATATAAGGTTGCCGGAGAATTACATCTTTGTGAGTGTTTGGAGTTAAGTATGAAAAAAAGAATCATTGGCGGATTAGTTGTTTTTTTTGTTGGCTATGTTGTCCTGTTTACGATTAGATTTATCTATACTTCATCAGGTAGTGCAAGTGAATCTACCCGGATCACTGATACAAACATGGTCTACCAGACGATTTCCGGAAACATTAGTGCTAAGCAAAACTATGCAGGTGCAAAAAGAGAGTTTGTAAAATTAACCAATTCACAGAAAAGTACCATTACAATTGATCAGAAGTATGAGAAGATTGCAGAAATAGTTAGTGTAAGTAAAAACTTTGAAACAGACGAAAACACAATAAAAGAGATAATAAAGAAACTTGACTCAATAGTTCAGGAAGAGAATAAGAGCGGGTTAAAAGGTCAAAGGCGTATGTCTCTTGTAGTTGGAGTTAACCCGGAGCTGTTTGATGAGATGGTTACTGCTGTCAAATCTGTAGGAATCCCCCGATCAATTCTAATTACTAAAAATGACAAGACTAATGAATATAAAGAGCTTAATGCAAAAAAACAATCACTGGAAACTACGCTCAGTTCTTTGATTGTATTAAAAAAACTTGGCGGCAAAATAGATGAGTTTATCAACCTTGAAACAAGGATACTCGATATACAAAATCAAATTCAGGCTTTTGGTGTAAAGCTTGGCGATTTTGATGAGGAAAACGAGCTCTGTACTGTTAAAATTCAATTGAGTGAGGTGTTGACAGAATCGGGTTTAACACTCAAACTTGTTCTTAATGCCCTGTCATGGAGTGCCGGTGTCTACGCCTTGTTTGTTGTGATTTTATTCTTTATACTTCTATCAATTGTTATCCTCATTACAATTATTGAAAAGTTAAACATATTTAAAAAATTGTTTCTTAAGGATGATTGATAAGTAGTGTGTTTGCAAATACAAATTTTTTAATTTTGTGAAAATCTCAGTATGTAGAATTTATTGCAACCCTCGTAAATTGTTAGCGATATACCGGTATTTGGCATTATTTTAATCAGGAGTGTGAATGTATGAGGAAAAATAATTTATTATTGCTTTTGACTTTGATCTTTGTAGTATCATGCAAGGTTGGTGATCCGGGAAGTCAGACGAATGATACGGGATCATCTGCAGTAATTCAGCACGAGGGGTGGCAGAAGGTGGAGCTTCTTATAAAAGAGGGGCGTCCAAAAACAGCGCTTGAGGAGATCGAGAGGATATATTCACAGGCTAGGGAGAGCAAGAACTCACCTGAAGTTCTCAAGTGCTTTATATACAGACTTAAACTTATATCTGATGTTGAGGAATCAGCAGTTATCAAGACAATTCAGAGTATTCAGAATGAGATAAAGGCTGCAGGATTTCCTGAGAAGAATATTCTTCACTCTATGGCTGCTGAGATATATATGCAGTACTATTCAGATAATTCATATAGAATTCACAAGAGAACGAGTGTAGCAGAGTCATCTGACTATGATATAAGCACATGGGATCTTACCAGGATTGTTGAGAATATTATAGACAACTATAGGTTGTCCCTTGAGGATTCTTCAAAACTAAAGCAGATATCAATAGATAGGTATGATTTGATTGTAACCACCTCAAGCGGTTATGAGCCAAATGGACGGGCAAGGCGGCCGACACTCTATGATTTTCTTGCATTTCGTGCATTTAATTTCTTTGCTGAGAATGATGCGGCAGTAACGCGAGTTGCACAGACATTTATCATGGATGATCCTAAGTATTTTTCAGATACGGCAAGTTTTGCCGCTATAGAGACAGATACTCAGGATGACTACGCCTACAAATACTATGCCTTAAAGATAATGCAGGAATTGATTAAGTTAAATGAGAATAACCCTGTCCCTCTTATTGACCTTGAGTTAAATCGCCTTGGGTTTGTCTATAAAAATTTCACAGGTGAGGATAGGGACTCTCTATACTTAGAAGCACTTGAAAGACTTGAGAAGAAAGCCCAAAGTTCATCTATAACGAGACCCCTATCGACAGAGGTTACCTATAATATTGCACTTCAGTATTATAACTCAGGAAAGAACTACACATCTGATGGTGATGGTGCCGGTAAGTGGGATCTGAAAAAAGCCTACCAATTGTGTGAGTCTGCAATTAAGAAATATCCAGAGTCAAACGGTGCAGTTAACTGTATGGCACTAATAAGCCGAATAACCTCTAAGGAGCTTGAAATATCAATTGAGGAGGTTAATATTCCTAATAGAAATATTAAAACCCTTATACGATATACTAATATTGATCGAGTGATATTTAAGATATATCCTATTTCAAGACAAGATCATGAAAGGATTGACAAGATATACAATGATCTTAATAAGCAGAAGATATATAGAGACAGGACTGCAATTCTAATTGATTATTTTAAAAGTAAGACCCCTGTGGCCGGTGTTTCCTATAAATTGCCCGGTGATGCTGATTATCAGTCTCATTCTGTAGAGGCGGCGTTAGGGGGGCTTGATGCGGGGAGTTATATCATTCTTGCTTCGGATAATGAAGATTTAAAATATGTTGAGGGGCGAGTCTCTCTAGGTTTTACAACAATATCAAACATATCAATTGTTAATCGAAATACTCAGGATGAGCAAGGTTACGAGTTCTATCTTCTTAGTAGGGATAAAGGTCAACCTATAGAGGGGGCAGAGATAATCGTATATGAATATAGATATTCCGGTGCATCGTCTAAGTATGAGTATAAAAAAATTGAGTCCATGGTATCTGATAATAGGGGATATTTCAATATCGGGCATAAAATGAATGAGTATAGGCAGCTTGTTATTGAGATATCTAAGGGAAATGACAGGTTTGAATTTATTAAGGAGTATCTTGGCAGAGATGAGGAAAAGTTTTTGCGGCTCTATCAGAATTACTACACGAACAAGGTTGTTACAAAGAGGGCATCGGTATTTATCTTTACTGACAGAGCGATCTATAGACCCGGGCAGATTGTACATTTTAAGGGTATAGCGATAGAACATGAGGATGGTAAGAATAACAAGCCGATAGTTGATAAAAATATTGAGGTAAAACTTCAGGATGTAAATAATCAGGTTGTTGCTACGGTTATGCTGAGAACTAATAGTTATGGTTCTGTTTCAGGTTCATTTACAACTCCAAGGAGTGGAATAACCGGAAAAATGAGGATAAATGCAAGCGTTAAAGGTTACAACCAGGGACAAAGTTTTAGAGACATACAGGTTGAAGAATACAAG
>CAYYKD010000027.1:18109-49559 GCA_964471825.1 uncultured Spirochaetales bacterium | reverse complement strand
CAAGAGGCCTAAATTTGAAGTGACATTTCAAAAACCTAAGGGGGCATTCAGACTTAATGAGCAGATATCATTAAGAGGAAATGCCAGAGCCTATTCAGGTGTAAACATCGATAATGCCTCAGTTAAGTATAGAGTTACCAGAACTGTTAGATTTCCATACTGGTTTTATTTTTTTTACGGATATTATCCGACAAGAGGTGAGGCTGAGATAACAAATGGGGAGATAAAGACTGATAGTAATGGTGAGTTTGTTATTGATTTTAAGGCAATTGCTGATGCTACAATCAATCGTGATAGTCGGCCTGTATTTAATTATAGGGTGGCAGTTGATGTAACGGATATTAATGGGGAAACACAGAGCGGGACAAACAACCTTAGTGTGGGTTATACTGCACTGGATATAGGGGTAATAATAGATGAGATGGTTGACAGATCCGGTAAAAATAGGTTTGAGATATACTCAAAAAATTTTGCAGGTGAGCATGAGAACTCGAGGGGACAGATTAAACTATTTAAACTGAGAAACCCTGATCGATATTATAGAAATAGGTTGTGGGGTAAACCTGATAGATTTATCCATGAGTATAGTGAATGGAAAAAGCTCTTTCCTGACGATCCCTATGAAGATGAAAACAATGTATATAGGTGGGCCAAAGAGAGTGAGGTCTACAATCAGACCTATGACACAGAGAAGTCCAAAGAGATGGTTTTAACTAACTTGGAGGGATACTGCGATGGTAAATATCTACTGGAAATAAAAAGTAAGGATAAATATGGCACTGAGGTTACAAATCTACACTATTTTACGCTCTATTCATCATTGGTAACAACAAAACACTCATCTATACCTGTGCCGTACATTTTTCAGACAGATCGGGAGTCCTATGAACCGGGTGATACAATGAAGGTCGAACTCGGTGCGGTCTCAGGTGATATTTTGTTTGAGGTAGAGAAGGATGGATTAATAGTTGATAAAAGATACATTAAGACTAATCCTGTAACGATGAATGGTCTAATTCAGAAGCAGCAAATATCTGTTCCAATCATTGAGGAATACAGGGGAAATATAGGGATTCACATACTCTTTGTTAATCAGAGCAGGTTATATACGGAGAGTCGAACGGTATTTGTGCCATATACCAATAAACAATTAGATATCTCATTTGAGACTTTCAGAGATAAATTGATGCCCGGTCAGGATGAAGAATGGCGAATTAAAGTTAGGGGCAAAAATGGTGAAAAGTTTGCAACTGAACTTGTGATGAGCCTCTACGATGCAAGTCTTGAGGCATTTAAGAAACATAGTTTTAGTTTTAATATCTACAATAGCTACTATGCAAAAAGGTCTTGGAGCTCGGCAAGGGGGTTTGGTGTTGAGGCCTTTAAGAACTACGATACTGATTGGAATAGGCTTCATGGATATTATTATGTTTCTTATGATGCATTAAATTGGTTCGGTTATAGATTCTATGACTTTGAAAGGAATAATCTTCTATTTACTAAGAAGAGTCAGACTAGAAACTTTGCTATGAAGGGGGAAGCCGGCAATCCGCTAATTCAAGAGTCGGCTACAGAAAATGAAGAGGTTGATAAGTTAGCTATTGCAGATAGTAAATCTGTTAAGGAAGAGGCCGCTGTTAAGGACTCCGAAAAAAGAGATGAAGTTGAAGTGAAAAATGAGGATGCAGCAGGCAATGTACAGGTAAGAACTAACTTTAGTGAGACCGCATTTTTTTATCCTGAGCTGGTGACGAATTCTGAGGGTGATTTAACATTGAAGTTTAAGATCCCCGATAGTCTTACCAGATGGAAATTGCTCGGTTTTGCACATACAGGCGACCTAAGGTTTGGCTTTGTTAATAAAGAGCTTGTAACTCAGAAGGATCTAATGGTTGTGCCTAATTCTCCAAGGTTTTTTAGGGAGGGCGACAGGATCAGTTTTTCTTCAAAGATATCAAATATCAGCGATGCAGATCTTACCGGTAAAGCTATGCTGGAACTATTTGACTCTGTTACAATGAAACCGGTAGATATATTAACTGATACAAACAGGGGGCGTTCATTTTCGGTAATCCGAGGTCAAAGCACGGTTGTAACCTGGGAGCTGAATATTCCCGATGGGTTAAATGCAATTACATACAGGATCATTGCACGAACCGACAAATTTTCCGATGGCGAGGAGGCTGCCGTTCCGGTGTTGACAAATAGAATGCTTGTAACGGAGACCCTTCCGCTTCCGGTCAGATCCAATCAGACTAAGAACTACAGGCTAGACAAATTGATAGATAATAAATCAGATACAATTGTACATCATAGGTTGACCCTAGAGTACACCTCCAATCCTGCATGGTATGCAATTTTAGCTTTGCCCTATATAATGGAGTATCCGCATGAGTGTGCTGAACAGTCGTTTAACAGGTATTATTCCAACAGCCTTGCCTCCTATATAGTAAATTCGAGTCCGAGGATAAAGGAGGTCTTTGACCGCTGGTCCAATCTGCAGCCTGATGCATTTCTATCGAACCTTGAAAAAAACCAGGAGTTAAAATCCTTGATAATAGAAGAGACTCCGTGGCTGCTTGATGCAAAGTCAGAATCAGACAGCAAGAGGCGGATAGGTCTGCTCTTTGAGTTAAGTAAGATGGAAACTCAGATGGATAGTACAATCAAAAAACTTGCCGACCTTCAGTCTTCAAACGGCGGTTTTGCATGGTTCAAGGGGATGAAGGAGAATCTGTACATAACACAGTACATCGTGTCGGGGATCGGACACCTAACACATCTAAAAGTAGTTGATCTTGAAAAAAACACTAAACTTAGACAGATGACAACCAGAGCGATAGAATATATTGACAATAGGATGCGTGAAGACTATGAAGCTCTACTTCGCTTAAAGATAAAAGAGAAGCTTGACCTCTCAAAAAATATGATTGGGTACTACCACATAAATTATTTCTATGCGAGAAGTTTTTTTACCGATATTCCTGTTGCTGTTAATAATAGGGAGGCCTTTAATTATTATAGATGGCAGATTGCAACATACTGGAATGAATACATTCACAATAAATATCTACTCGGTCTTATAGCACTGGGACTTCATAGATATGGAGAAGCGATACCCTCAACATTTCATGCAGCCTTCAACAGGCATGGGATGAAGGATTTCTCCGAGAGGAAGGTGCCTTCGAGGATAATAACCGCATTAAAGGAAAATGCTATATACAATGATGAATTGGGGATGTACTGGAAGAATATGTGGGGGTATTATTGGTATCAGTTACCGGTTGAAACTTATGCGTTAATGATAGAGGTCTTTAGTGAGATTGCTGCAGATAACCAATCTGTTGACGGACTTAAGACCTACCTGCTTAAGCAGAAACAGACCGGAAACTGGGGTACAACAAAGGGAACAGCGGATGCAGTCTATGCACTTCTTCTTAACGGCGATAGTTGGATAGCCTCAGACGAGCTTGTTGATATTACTCTTGGCGGTAAGAAGATAGTACCTGATAAAAATACGGTTGAAGCAGGGACAGGCTATTTCAAACAGACATTTGCCCCGGATACCATAAAGAATGAGATGGGGGATGTTACTGTAACTAAGCATAATAAGGGAGTGGGCTGGGGGGCTTTATACTGGCAATACTTTGAGCAACTTGATAAGATAACCCCTGCACAGACGCCGCTTAAACTAACAAAGAAGTTGTTTATTGAGAAGAATACACCTAAGGGCAAGACACTTGTTCCAATTGATAAAACAGAGATAGTTGTCGGTGATAAGATGATCGTAAGGATAGAATTGCGGGTTGATAGGGCGATGGAGTTTGTTCATATGAAGGATCAGAGGGCGAGCGGATTGGAGCCTGTCAATGTTATATCCCGGTACAAATATCAGGATGGACTCGGTTACTACGAATCAACAAGGGATAGCGCAACAAATTTCTTCATTGACTATCTTCCAAAGGGAACCTTTGTTTTTGAATACCCGCTATTTGTGTCACATAGCGGAAACTTCAGTAATGGCGTAACGACTATTCAATCGATGTACGCACCTGAGTTTACCAGCCATAGCGAGGGGATAAGGTTTACGGTAAAAAAATAGAGCCTAACTTAACTATAGAACCTCACTAATGATTAACTTTTGATTGATTTTTTTTCTTATTAATTGTATCTGTATAGTGAAATTGTATTGATTATGAAGGTATAAATAAATTTGTAAATGGAGCGGCTAACATGAAAAAGTATTCTAGTGAACACGAGTGGATCTCTACAGATGGTGATATTCTATCGGTTGGTATAACAGACTATGCTCAGCATCAGCTTGGTGATGTTGTATATATTTCCTATACGGTTGATGAAAATGAGAGCGTCTCTGCCGGTGATGCAGTAGCCGAGATAGAGTCGGTTAAAAGTGTAAGTCAGATTTTTACTCCTGTTTCAGGTGTTGTTACTGCGTTTAATAGTGCCTTTGAAGATGAGTCCAAGGTCGAGCTTGTAAACAAGGATCCCTATGGTGCCGGTTGGATTTTTAAGATTAAAGTTAAGGACAGATCAGAACTAGATTCACTAATGACAGAGGATCAGTACAACAAGTATATATCAGAACTCTAGAGAGTCCTGCCATATTTTGTTATATTTCGGGAGGAACGGATGCCTGAGGGAAATTTCTACTTAAATAGTTATAAAAAGAATACTCAGGGTTCAGGAACATCCTCTGATGAAACATCAGATCTAAGTAATAATCGGGATGACCGCCCGGGCATTGTTCTAGGCAACAAAGATTTAAAGACACTTCATATTGATGAGAGCAATAGTGATAAGCTAAAGGCAGTTAAACCATTTAGTTTTGAACGGCTTGAAAGAATACCGATTGAAGAAAAACCATCTGAGCCACTTAAGAGCCGCACTGAGGTTATAAGGCCTGTTGTAGAGCCTTCAGTAGGATCAGGTCAGTCTGGGTTTATTCCAAGAGATGATGTAACTCCCATTCCTAAGAGGCGACTTGCTGCTATTTTTCTTCTTGCAATAGGGCTTGATAAGGCGTCAAAGGTCGTAAAGTCATTTGAGGAGGGGGAGCTCTACAGTATAGCTGCCGAGATTATATCTATAAGCGGTGTTACAGAGTCAGAGGTTCTCTTGACCGAGAAGTTCTTTGGTAAACTAAACCTTGTTAATCCTCAGGGGCTAACCGGTTCTAAGGAATTTGTTAGAAATCTTCTCTCTACTGCATTTGGTATTGCAAGGGGAAGCGAACTCTTTGTAAGGACACTTGAGTTTAAGAATGAACGAAAATTTCAATTCTTAGAGAGTTTTACGCCTGAGCAGGTAGTTGACATATTGAAGGAGGAGCATTCCTCAGTTATCTCAATAATATTGGGCCTCACAAACTCAAAGTTTACAGCGAAGATTATACAGCTTCTGCCACGAGAAATTGCAGTTGAGGTAGTGAAACGATTCTCTACAAAACTCGATATTCAGCCTGAGATACTGGACACAATTACAGCTAAGATCAAGGAAAAGACCTCAAAGATTCGAAGAGATGAGACGATTGAGATAAATGGGAACAAAAAACTGCTCGATCTTCTGAAATACATGGATCCAAAGGCGGGAGGTCAAATTATATCTGATCTTGAAAAGTTTGATGATAAACTTGCACGCGATATAAAAGATAAGATTTTTACATTTAACGATATTGCTTTAATCCCGCGAAAATCCCTCGAGATCGCTCTTAAGGGGACAGAGGATAAGGATATCGCATTGATGTTAAAAGGGGCCGATGATATAACAAAGGGGCTTTTTTTGGGCTGCATAAGTAAGAGACGAAGAGAGATTGTTGAGTCAGAGATAAAACTAATGGGTGGGGTTAAGCAGGAAGATGTAAATTTTAAACGAAGAGAGTTTGTTTTTTTTCTAAGACAGCTTGAGAATGACGGAAAGCTAGATTTGACTATTGATAGAGATAAATATGTGTATTAAATCGTATTAAATATTAAATTGTATTAAATAAAGAGGCTCTTGCAAAAATCAAGGTTGGTTTTTTGTAAGGGACTTTAATGTGAGGGGTTATGGCTAAGAGATATATAGTTGAGGGTAGTTATCCATTAAAGGGTAAGATTACTCCAAATGGTAATAAGAATGCTGCCTTGCCGATAATTGCAGCGGCTATGCTAACTGAGGAAGAGGTTATTCTGAGAAACATACCTGATATTGAGGATGTCAATATCATGCTTCAGATAGCTGAGCAACTTGGGGCATCAGTGACTAAGGATGACAAACACACAATCAGGATACGGGGAACTATTACAAAGACAGCTATCAATATGGAGCTTGGAAGGAAGATTCGAACCTCTATATTGTTTGCAGGTCCCCTTGTTGCAAGGTGTGGAGAGGTTACATTGCCGCCGCCGGGTGGAGATGTAATAGGAAGACGGCGACTTGATACGCATTTTCTTGCACTATCGGGGCTTGGCTGTCTGATTGAGATCGATACAGGCTTTAAGTTAACCGCAAATAAACTTGTCGGTAAGGATATTTTCTTAGACGAGGCCTCTGTAACAGGAACAGAGAATGCAATAATGGCGGCTGTAATGGCACATGGACAGACTGTTATATCCAATGCAGCCAGTGAGCCGCATGTTCAGGATCTATGCAACTTTCTAAATAGTATGGGTGGCTCAATAACCGGTATAGGCTCTAATATTCTGTATATAAATGGTGTTGAGAAACTTCATGGTACTGATTTTACTATAGGGGCTGACTTCATGGAGGTTGGTTCACTTATTGGGCTTGCTGCTGTGACCAGAAGTGAGATTGAGATACTTAATGCGGAACCGCATAATATGAGAATGGCACGGTTGGTATTCGGTAAACTGGGTATCAGATGGGAGACGGACGGATCGGGGATCTATGTTCCCGCACACCAGGAATTAAAGGTAGAAACAGACATAGGCGGGATGATTCCTAAGATTGATGATGCACCATGGCCGGGTTTCCCGCCGGATTTGATTAGTATAATCATTGTAACAGCGACACAGGTCGATGGTACTGTTCTGATATTCGAAAAGATGTTTGAGTCAAGAATGTTCTTCATTGATAAGCTTGTAGCGATGGGTGCAAAGATTGTTCTCTGCGATCCTCATAGAGCTGTAGTAAGCGGTCCTGCTAGACTTAGAGGTACCGAGTTGACGAGTCCTGATATCCGGGCTGGTATGGCTCTTTTGATTGCAGCATTATGTGCTGAGGGGAAGAGTGTTATTCATAATGTTATTCAGATTGAGAGAGGTTATGAGGATCTACCTGAACGACTTAAGAAACTAGGGGCAAGGATACAGGTTGTTGATGAATAGGCTTTTTATATATAGTCTGATTATTACAACTATAGTAGTTACAAGTCTTAGTTGCGGATTAGCAGTTAAGAGGTTGTCTATCAACCACTCTGCTGTCAAGGTCAAACAGGAGAGAGATGCAGAGTTAGAGAAGTTGTATAGCAGGTCATACAATAATCTTGAACTTGATAATCCATTTATCGTGTTACGGATGAATTCGAGACTATTGGTATATCCGCCATTTGATGATAATCCTGACTTTGCTGATTCATATGAATTGAAATTTGGAGATCTTCTATACAGAGGTGACAGGCTTCTCAACACAGATGAATTTTTTCATGTCAGGACGATAGATAATAGATCCGGGTGGATAAGCTACAGAGCCGGGATTTCACTAAATGCAGTTGAGGACCCCAATCTTCTTTATTTTTCAGACAGCTATTATCCTGCAAACTATAGAGCTGGCGGAGGGGTTCCTGATAACTCATCAATAGTGATTCTGGTTAAGAACTTTGTTCCGCTGCTGCTGGAAGATTATATTACTGAGGGGTGGTTCTATCCAAGAGATTATGATTTAGCACTTGAGCTTTCTAAAATGGCGGTCAAGATAGCAACGGATCAGGATACATTTTTTTATTCGGCTGCAGCCTACGACTGGAGAGTAAATGAGGTTGTTATATCCTATAATCTATTAACTGACAGTCTGGTTAGACTAAGGGAATTTAGCCGGGCTATTGAAATTCAGGAGATGCTTCTCAGGAAGTATTTTTGGAAGCGTGCAGATAATACGCAGGTAGGTGGACTTAACTCAAATATTAAGTTGACAGCGATCTATATTGAGATACTAAAGGGTGAAACTCCCGGCTCGGTTGGTTATAGACAGACTGTTGATAGTATTATTCGGTCAATTCTAGGGATTACAGAACTCTATGGGGAGTTTAATCTATGGGATAAGGCGTGGCATAAGACAGCCTCAGAGAGAGTCCTTAGTATGTTAAACACTTCACTCCCAAGAGATGTGTTTTATGAGGTCTGCACAAAGTTATCTGCTAGGAGTAATATTTCGGGATTTAGAGATATGATACTTCTATATATGGGAATAGAGAAATATAGAGAGGGTAAGACAGATGAGGCACTTAATATCTTTAAGGATATTAAGAGACGAAATTCTCAGATGTGGCCATTAAAGATTAAGGACTGGTTATCATCACAGAAGATTGTTCCTGATGCAATATTAAATCGGATAGATTAGGAGGAAAAGATGGATATAGGAGATTTTTGTAAAAATTTGGGTTCAACTAACCCCACCCCCGGTGGAGGTGCGGCTGCCGGCTATGCTCTCTCTTTTGGGGCAGCCTGTGCTGAGAAGGCTGCAAGGTTTTCCATACATGGTACGATTGAGAGATATATTGAAATTTTTTCTGGGATTCGAGAGGTTGGCTTAGGTTTAGCGGCTGATGATCAGAGGTATTTTCAGGAATGGCAGGACTCAAGAAAACTACCTAAAGTTACAGAGGAGCAGAGGGTGGAAAGAGCTGCAGCTATTGATAGGGCAGTAAAGATGTGTGCATTGACCCCCTATGCCATGTGCAGAGAGGCAATAAGGCTTGTTGATACAGTCGAGGAGTTTCTTCCGCTATGTAACAGTATGCTTGTATCGGATGCGGCTGTTGGTGTGTCAATGGCTGCGGCTTCATTTGAATCAAGTGTATTTAATATTATAATTAACTTACCCTATTTAAAGGATCTTACTGTAAAAGATGAGCTTGAGAGTTTTATCAATAATTCTGTAGAATCATTTGAGACCAGAAAGGATATGATCTTAACAAGATGTACTGAAATCATCAAGGGTGGTTCATAGACTAGGCATCAAATTCGAGTCTGAAAAATGCCCCGTTCTCATTTTTTATAGTTAGTTTTCCATCAAGCTGGGATGAGAGCGTCTTGACAAGCTTCATTCCAAAGGTGTCTGTTTTTTCGTCAAAAACGCTATCAGGATATCCTTGACCGTTGTCCTTGATTGTTAGGATGAGGTTCTTATCTTCCTTGATAAAGGATATCTCAATTTTACCTTTCTGATCTATGGTAAATGCATACTTGAGTGCATTTGAGACTATCTCATTAATTATTATTCCGCATGGGATTGATTTGTCAATATCTAGAATGACCCCTCTACAGACTACACTGATATCTACTTTTTCCCTCTGTAAACTATAGGAGTTCAAGAGAAATCCAGTAAGATTGTCAAGGTAGATCCCAAAGTCAATTCCTGCAAACCGCTCTACATTGTAGAGTTGTTCATGGATCATTGCCATTGATCTGATACGATCTCTGACATTTCGAAGCAGTTCAGAAATATTTATAGATTCATTTGCATAGTTCATTTGAATATTAATAATACTTGATATTACCTGTAGGTTATTCTTTACTCTATGGTGGATCTCCTTTAGAAGGATCTCTTTTTCCTTAAGTGAATCCGCAATATCAGAGTTGGCCCTTTTAAGCTCTGTAACATCGGTGAAGGTTCCTATCAGATATTCGATGTTATTGTTAACTATTAAAGTTGTTGCACTTACCTGAAGCCATCTATAGTTCTGATCATCATAGTTATAGAGTCCGATTATCATATTTTTGATAGATGAATTATTTTCCTTAATCAATGTAAACGGGTGATTCTCAAAAAGTATTTTAGAACACTTCTCATCTACAAATCCCATCGAGATATCATAGTATTTTTTATTTATAATTGATGATTTGTCTTTTCCAATAAATTTAAGAAACTCACTATTAACATTAACGATATTATCATAGCCATCGCATAGCACAACTCCCTCGTTCATCTGTTCGATCAGAAGTTTAAATTTTTTCTCACCGGATATTATACCCTCTTCAATATTTTTTTTGTGTTCCAGTTCAGATTCGAGGTCAGATATTTCATTATTAATTTTTGAGATATGAAGATTGTATGCGGATTCAATATCCTGCCACTCCTCAAATCGGCTATTTAGAGTAATTGGATGATTTGTTGATTTAACGATAATCTTTTGAAATCTTTTAAGAATAGCATAACTGTATTTAAGAATTATATAGTTCCTGATAATAATAAAAAACAAGAGAAGTGCAATAACTGTAAAAAAATAGGTTTGTGAGATGTCTGCTATCCGGTTGGTCTCTTCATAGGGGTAGACATATACGCCTGAGAGATATGGTGTTACAAGTTGAAATTCCTTATATCTATACTTTTCACCTTTAATAACTATCTCAGGTGTATCCAGGTTAATTTCACTATTAGGTAGATTTTGTGTGCTTTTGAGTATCTTTTGATTGTCCAGTTTATCAATAAGCATAAACAATCCTTTTTTAATACTATATCTTGGCATGAATATGTCTGTTGAGATTTCGAGTATGTAGTCCTTGTCATTTTTATGTGAGTATAATTTATAGATATATTTACCGGTAAGGTTAGATGTTGTTATCACACTTTGATCCTGTGTTGGACCTGAAATACTCAGATTCTTTATATCAAGCTGTTCGTAGCTTTTTAACTTAGCAGGATATACTATCTCTGCAATAACACCATCGGGATTAACTCTATAGACAGCTTCTATATATTTGCTAAGATCAGCTCTGTTTGTGAGTGCTGCTTCTATTGATTGCGATGTTGCAAGAGTGATGTTAAAGATTTCCATCCTTTCCTCTATCTCGTTTTTAATAGAATAGGTAGATGCAAGATTGTCCTGTTCATAGTTTTGAATAATTACAGCTTTGAAGTTTAAAAAAATCGTTATAGAGATCCCCGCAATTAGAAATAGATAGACAATATCAATATATATATAGAAGTATTTTAGACTCTCGTTTTTACTGAACAGATACATATTGCCCCTTTTCTATCTTAAAGAGATACAATTCGCCTGAGTTATCTCCGGACTCACTAAATAAATAGTTGCCGATAACAGGTAGATCGGTTTTTTTATTAAGATTTTCTATAATCCTATCAACCGAGGATAGGCCCGACCTGTCTACTGTATCAAAGACCTTAAGAGCAAGATCGTAGAATAGCACAGTAGATTTGTAGTCAAAGAGTTCACCCCAACTCTCCTTGTATTGATCTATAAATTCATGATAGTTAGATAGCCCTTCAATGTTATTTATCGGCCCAATGCAGTAGAGGTTGTCTGTGTAGGCTCCGGCTGAGTTTATCATAAGTCTGCCTGAGCATATTGGTGCGGTTATTATTGGTTTTTTATTGCCTGATTGCCTGATCTTCTGTATTATAAAACCGGTTTCTCGCGGGTATGCAGGTAAAATCATATAGATGTGATCCGCATTTGAGTTTTTTGCATATTTAACCACTCTATTGATGTTGTTCTCTTGTATGTCAAATTCCTGAATCTCTATTTCACCATGAAAGGCAGACCTGAGATACTCTATCGAGTTATTAATATAGTTCATGTTAAATCTGTTTTCATAGATTAGAAGGGTTTTTAAGGAGCCGTTTTTATTTAACACAGATGCAGCAAACTCCTGTTCTTTTTTGACACCGGGATAGAAGTTGACCAGGTTGTCCTTTTTATCATCAATCATATTAGACATAGAGACTGTAAAGAAGAGGGATTTGGAATTAATTATATCGTAGTAGATAGCATTAAGGCTAAGGGTTGTTGTAATAGGTATCACTATGTCAAACTCATCTCTATAGAGTTGAAGAAGGCTTTTAGTCTTTGTGGGATTAAATCCATCATTAAGAACTGTTATTTCAAAGTCTGATGATTTTGGTTTGAGGTGTTTGTAATTTTCGTAGGCTAATCTAATTGCCTTTATGCCCTCAGTACCGACACGGATCTGATCAGAGTATAGATTAGTAATTATTGCAACTCTATACGGTTTTACTGCACAGGCAGTAAGATTTAATATAATAAAAAAAAGAATTATTATTTTTGCAAGTAATTTTAAACTGTGAGTTGTAGATAGTATATTGCTTTGATTCATAATAATAATAATAACATATGTTATTAAAAATTTAAATAATATTTGCAGAATATTATCAATTATATTATATATGTCTGATACAAGCAGGGATGGTAGAAAATGAGCAGACCGGAAAAGTATATCACGATTTCTGAGTTTACATCGGGTTTAAAGAATGACATAGAGAGGCGGTATCCTACCGTATATTTGCGGGGTGAGATATCAAACTTCAGACCTGCATCCTCAGGTCATTGGTATTTTTCATTGAAGGACAATGGTGCAACAATTAAGGCTATAGTGTTTAAGTTTAGTCAGAGTGCAGTTACAGACTCATTTGTCAGGTGTTCCTCAAATCCTATGCCGCAGAACGGTATGGAGGTTGTAGTAGAGGGACGCATATCGATCTATGAGAAGGGTGGAGAATACTCTGTAGTAATATCGGCGATGTCTCCGGTTGGTGCAGGAGAGCTTGCACAGAAGTTTGAGCTGCTCAAGAGCAAACTCAAGGATGAGGGGTTGTTTGATCAGTCCATTAAGAAGACTCTTCCGGCGTATCCCTCTGTCGTAGGCATAGTTACCAGCCCGACAGCTGCAGCTCTTCAGGATATTTTAAATGTACTTAGAAGAAGGCATGCGGGGATAAGGGTGATCGTTTATCCGAGTGCGGTTCAGGGGGTGTCAGCCTCAGAGGAGATCGTGCGTGCAATCAGGGCGTGCGATTATCACTACAATTCTGATGACCCCGCTAAGCCGGATCTATTAATTATTGCAAGGGGCGGAGGTTCTATCGAGGATCTTTGGTGTTTTAATGAGGAGAGTGTGGCCAGAGCGATATATGAGGCCAGTGTCCCGATAATTACAGGGATAGGGCATGAGATCGATTTTACAATAGCGGATTTCTGTGCAGACCTGCGAGCACCGACCCCATCAGCCGCCGCCGAGATCATCAGTTCAAGTCAGGCAGATATCCTATCATCGTTTCGAGGTCTATCAGGCCGGCTGAATTTTGTGATGGAGTCAATCATCAACAGGCGTGGGGCATTGCTTGATAATTTCAACATTCAAAGGCTCTCAAGGTCCCTATCCGGTAAAATGGAGGCCTATTCAATGTCGCTTGACCGATACAATGAGAAAATCATGAGCCAACAGCAACGATTTCTTAGTAAGTTCATCGAAAGGTATTCATTAGCCGCATCCAAGATTCAAAGTTATAGTCCGCTTAGTACACTTGCACGGGGTTATGCGGTTGTTCAGGACAGTGCCGGTAATGTTGTAAGAGATAGTTCCCGTTTGTCAGAGGGGGACAGCCTTAAGATAACTCTTGAGAAGGGGATTGTTAGAGCCTTGGTTAACTAGAATATCATTATTACCTTGTTGATCATTAGTGCCTTTTTAGTAGTCTATGTTATACTTTGTTAACTTGAGTTAACACGACTCAATTATGGTTAACAGATTAAATGACACAATTCTATATTATTAAGACTTTTGCAAAATAACTAAGGGTTTTTACATGGCACAATAATTGCTTATATAAATTATGATTGAATATATAAAAATAATTTTTGTAGTATAAGGAGTATATTATGTCAGGCAAACTTTTAGATCTAACAGACGGTAATTTTGAATCAACTATAGGTACAGGGGTAACTTTGGTTGACTTCTGGGCAGCGTGGTGCGGACCATGTAGGATGCAGACACCTATTCTTGAGAAGGTAGCTGACTCTATAGGGAGCAGGGCAAAGATTGCTAAGGTAAATGTTGATGACAATGGTGTTACGGCATCTAAGTTTGGTGTTGTGAGTATACCAACACTTATAGTTTTTAAGGATGGTGCTGAGGTTAAGAGGTTTGTGGGAGTTCAAAACGAGCCGACCTTGATAAAGTCAGTTGAGTCCTATATCTAACCTGAGTTTATGGAGCAGAGAAACGGAGGAAAGTAATGCAGGTTTTAAAAAAAATTGTCTCATATATCAGGGGAAAAAGATTGTTAAGAATAGCTATAGGTGTTGTAATTGGAGCGGTTGCAGGTTATCTGTATTATAGGTTGATAGGTTGTAAAAGCGGATCTTGTGCTATAACCTCTAATCCATTAATATCTACTCTCTATGGAGCTGTAGCGGGCGGAGTGATAACAGCAATCTAGTTTTTACAGAATAAAATCATCTTGTTAATAAAAACACCCTGCAAATTTTTGCAGGGTGTTTTGTTTGTTGGCATGATTTAATGCAGTAAGTAAGCTAGTCGGAGTCAGCTGTCATTATTGCTTTTATTTGATCCTCTGTAAGGGCGACATTGTAGAAACGAAGCTGATCCATGTATCCATAAAAATAATTTGAATAACCTACGGAAGATCCTATTGTTAGAAATCCATCTGTTGAGACAGGAGATATTGCTGTTTCTTTTGTTGCTTCAAGCTCACCATTTAAGTATAACTTCATAAGATAGTTATTCGGATTTGAGTTTGATTCTAAATAATATACAATAGCAACATGATACCATGTATTTGTACTTAAAGTAGTTATGCTCTTTGTATCATTATTACTGATAATTCCAAATAATTTCATGCCCCCCGAATCATATAGCCAGCTTTTTATTTGATTTGTTTGGATTATTGTACTTCCGGATAGGTTAAAAATAGTTAGCGTACCTGTACCTGATCTTTTGATCCATCCTGTGAATGACAGAGCATTGAGTGTGTTTATCGGCATGAAATTTTCCAGTTCTAATCTATCACTACCCTGACTAAAGTAAGCAGCACTTCCTTTTTTTCCATTTGCATTGACAGAAATCGTGTTCATAGGAAGCAAATCTCTCCCATTAGTTGTTGAGTCTTTATATTGATCCTCAAACTCATAGAAGGCGTATAAACCTGTTATGATGTCAGTGGTAGGATCGATTATATCATCAGTTGGATCTACAATATCATCGGTTGGATCTATAATCGGATCATTTGTGTTATCATCTGTTATTTGTTTCCCATCTTTAAATTTATCAGGTGATATAACTACAAACCTATCACATGAGTAGAATACTGCTATGAGGCTCAGTAAAAATATTAAAAAAATTAGCGTCTGTTTCATAATTAACTCCTTGTGTTGTGTTAAGCTAAAATCTATAAAGTAGGCCGGCTCGCAGAGAGGTGTCAAACTCAAGTATGAGTGAGACAGATTTGTTTATTGGATTCATAATTATTAGCGGGACGCCTACAGCTACCAGTATTAACCCAAGACTTAGAGAGGCAACACCTGAGGCAAAGAGAGCAAGGTAGGTATTGTATTGAGTCTCATATTCTGCCTTAGTATAGGCTGCCGGATTAGCAATGACTAGATCAAGTTGGGGACCTGTATATCCAAGCCCAATTCCAAGCATGGAGGCACCGCCGATTAAGAGTAATGCACCGCCTGAAGTCAGACCAATCCCTGCTCCCCTTATCGGTGTAAGTTCAAATTTTGGCAATTCCGGTTTTGCAATAGTGAGGTTTTTTGTTTTTTGATCAGTGCCTGATAATTTGTAAGCTAGTACTTCGATCTTATCCATAAGCTCATCTGCTTTTTGTGTCCGCTCGGATGCTGAAAACTTTGCCAGACCGGATTGAACATCTATGCCTCTAATGTTAATAGAGATGTTGTTTCCTATCTTGGTGATGCTGCCTATCAATACAAGGTTAACGCCTAGCAGATTACCTATCTCAACTGCTGTGTCTTCATTGAATTCGGAGCTGTTTGAGAGTTTAAGTTCTGACATTACCTTGTCAATCTGTGATCTCTCTACAACAGTAAATTTACCAATTCTGATAATCTCAGTAATAAGGTTCTCCTCAACCGCTCTTACAAGTGTCTCTTCAACCTCGATTGCCTTCAAGTTAAGAAGTGCTATTCTTAGATTAGATTCCTTGTTTGTTTCTTCATTAGAGTATAACTGCAATGAAATTAAACATACTAACAATACTATAAACTGTTTCTTCATACCTGTTCTCCATATTAATTTCTTTATAAGGCACCTGCAAAAATTTTAAACTTTGCGGGTGGCACTATTGTTGTGTTATAGGAAGATATATTATAGATAATATCAGTAAAAAAAACAATATAAAATTAAAAAATTATATCTATCAATAGAAAAATATGTTAGAATGCTTTTAAATTAATAAAATTAAATATTTGAGAGCCTATGAAATTAAGTAGTGAAATAAAAGAGATCGCAGAGGTCTTTGATAAAAATAACTTTAGATTGTATCTTGTCGGCGGTGCTGTTAGAGATCAGCTTCTAAAGAAGACCGCAAGTGATTTTGACTTTACTACAGATGCAACTCCTGATGAAGTAAAAGCAATGTTTAAGACAGTTATTCCGGTTGGTATCGAACATGGGACAGTTGCTGTTATCTATAAGGGTTCTGAGTATCAGATAACGACATTTAGAACTGATGGTAAGTATTCAGATAATAGGCGGCCTGATTGTGTACAATTTGTAAGAACAATAGAGGACGATCTTAGAAGAAGAGATTTTACAATAAATGCCTTTGCCTGGAACATAAAGGAAAAGAAACTTGTAGATCTTTTCAATGGTAAGGCTGATCTTAAGTCTAAGACTATAAGAGCTATAGGAAATCCGGTTGACAGGTTTACAGAGGATGCCCTTAGGATGATGCGTGCCTGTCGGTTTGCGGCAACATTGAACTTTACTATTGAAGATGAGACCTTGTCGGCTATATCAGAGATGTCTGACAACATAAACAACATCTCTATAGAGCGAATTAAAGATGAGTTTGTAAAAATGCTTGGATCAGTAAAACCATCTATAGGAATTGAATATCTACGAACGACCGGTCTTTTAAAGCATATTCTACCGGAGTTAAACGAGTGTTACGGCATAGAGCAAAATAAATTTCATAAGTACGATGTATATTATCACAATCTTTATAGCTGTGATGCGGCTCCACGGGACAACCTGATTGTAAGAATAGCCGCACTCTTTCATGATATTGCAAAACCGCAGACCCGTAGAGAGGTTGAGCAAAATGAAAACTCCTTCTACAATCATGAGATTATCGGTTCCTATATAACAAATCGAGTTATGAAGAGGATGAAATTCTCTAATGAAGAGCGAAAGCATGCAGTTCATCTTGTTAAGCACCATATGTTCTATTATACAGATGAGTGGTCAGATGGAGCGGTGCGGCGGTTTCTTAGAAATGTCGGGGTTGAAAATCTGCCGGATCTTTTTACTCTTAGAGATGCAGACCGTAATGGCAACGGATCTAAGACCGGTATTCCCAGGACATTTTTGCAATTTAAGGATAAGATCTCCGAGATAATCGATAAGGATAGTGCTTTGAAGGTTACTGATCTTGATATTGACGGCAATATTGTGATGACCTGTCTAAATATTAAACCGGGGCCGATTATAGGTGAGATATTAAACTACCTGCTGGAACTTGTGCTTGATGAACCATCTATCAACACGCGTGAGACATTAATCGAGAAGGCCGCTGAGTACTATGAAAAAAAAACCAAATATGCATCGGATAATTTTGGAAACACACCTGATAAACTGGGTAAATTTTAAAGGAATAAAAAAATGTTTAGAATAAGAAATATTGAATATTATAAAAGCTATGCTGATTTTAAGGCATTGCCTAACACACCATTTCCGGAGTTTGCATTCATCGGAAGAAGTAATGTCGGCAAGTCGAGTCTTCTTAACAACCTTGCAAATAAGACGATAGCTCAGACCTCTTCAACACCGGGCAAGACAAAGCTGATTAATTATTTTCTTGTAAATAAGAATATATTTTTTGTTGATCTGCCGGGCTATGGGTATGCTAAGGTGCCGAAGTCAATGCAGAAGAACTGGGCCTCTATGATAGAGGGGTACCTTGAAGATAGAGAGCAGTTAAAGGCGGTTTTTTTTCTATTAGATATCCGTCGCATGCCCAATGAACATGATATGATAATAAATAATTGGCTCAAAAAATGCAGTAATCTAAAGGTTTTCTATATTCTGACTAAGTGTGATAAACTTACTAAGAGTGAACAGAACAATCAAAAATTAAAGATAGCCCTTGAGTTATTTGTTGATGTCGCTGACTTCTTCTTCTATTCTGTGCCTAAAAAACTGGGAAAACAAGAGGTCTTTAAGTCTATTACGGGATTTTTGCCATCTATTGAGAATAAACCGGACCAAAATGACAACTTAGATAAAAATGCTGATGAAAATACAGATGAAAATGATATTGATAATGAAGATGAAAGATAAAGTTAAAAGAAAAATTAAAAGATAAAGTTAAAAAATGAAATTAAAAAATAAAGTTGATATGGCGAATTAAAGAATATTTTTGCAAAGAGCCTCGAATTGCCTATTTTTTCCCCATATACGGCACATCAATCAGCAGATTATCTGCTCCGATATTTGTAAGAATGGTCTCAAAGACTCTTCTAGGCGGAAATGTTCGTTTGATTGTCTCAAGTTCATTATCATAGGCACCTATTATCTTAGAGGTTGACGGTGATGTTCGTGCCTTATCCTCCAGGTTTTTTGAGTAGAATCCATCGAGTTTGTCTCTGATAAATCTATAGTTTTCCTGTATCAGCTCATGGTAGATAGCTGTAATATCGCGGATGTCTTCAGAATGTGCGTAAAGTAAATCTGCCAGATTTAATATATCTCTAATTACCTCCGGTCTTATCCCTGTATTGATTGAGTCCAGCATCTCCTGCAGTATCTTACGAATCTTATCACTGCTCATTTTCTCACCATTAAATGTAATGTTGCATTTTATCTCTCGCAGAGAAATCTTTAGAAGAGTAACAAAGTAGATGAGAATATTGTACCACTTAGATGGTGACTTTTTCTTAATCTCTTCGTTGAGTCGGGCTATAGTGTCAAGAGTATCGTTAAAATATTTCCTGTCATCTATAAGTGTCTCGCGGATATTTAGACGCATCCCTTTTACATCAACAACTACAGGACTAGTTGTCGTAAAGTCAAATATAGATACATGAGCCCCTGTAACGGTAGTTTTATATTTTTCAAGCTTCCGCCAGATCTTGTCGCTTAACATAATGCCTGACCTGTTCGGTTTTTTTGTGTTAATTATTTTTAAAATTCTGTTTGCCTCGGCTATCAATGCACCGATTATATGTCCGTTTCTATTAATATAGGTCTCGCCACCGGTAGTTATTGCTGCATTTAGCTCAAAGGTTTTTAGCATCGGATTCTTTATGTCCTGTCCATGAAATGACTTAGGGTCACCCTTAAATGGCTTCTGTCTTGCCATCTCAATAATTGAGAGGACGGCATCTGTAATATAGACAGGATTCTCAGGGCCTATTAAAATAAGTGCATCACCCTCAAGTTCATAGACAATAACTCCGCATCTTTCACAGATAGCCTCAATTTTTTGAGGCATATTGTCGCCGAATTCTTGTAGCGGTGTTTTATTGTATTTTATATCATTAGAGAATTGGGTATAACCGTGAAAATCCATAACCGCAAGAGAGGCAGGAAAATTATCATAGGAGCGTTGTAGTTCCCCCTTTTTATCTACCATTATAGAGGAAAGTGCGGGAAATTTCTTACCATTCAGTTTAGCAAACTCGCCCCATGAGATGTTCTTAAGGGCTCTTGATGATAGAATATAGGCCTTGTCAATATCTGACTTTAAATTTTCATAGAGAGAGTTACCTGTTTTATCTTTAACAGTCTCAAGTTTTTTAATAATAGAGAAGTAGTTACCTCTAAGATCAGTAATTGTTGTTATCTTTCTTGCAATAATACTATAGTTAATCTCATTAATCTGTCTTAGTATCATCTGTAATACTATTCCATCCTTGGAATTGTTATCCATAACTTATCTCCATATGAAATTATATTTCCATAAATCTCGGCTCAATATTATTTTCATTGATAATAATTTCGCCATATCTGCCGTCTTTGAGTGCACCGGGATTAAAAATAATAGTATTTCCACTCTTCTTGATCCCCTTTAATTCATGAAAATGACCGCATAGAATAATATCTGGTTTCAATAAACGCATACCTGTTCTCAATGCTCTACTGCCGACAGGGGGGAGCATCGGCAGACTATCTAGAAATCCATAGGGTGGAGAATGTGTAAGAAGAACACCGCCTTTATGGTGGTTTTCAAGGGTAGCAAAAAACTCAGATACTGATTCCTCTGTAAAACCGGCATTTTTCATGATGAAGTCCGATGATTTGTCTAGTGCGTCTGCCTCACTTATAACTCTGATTTCACTATTATCAACAAAAATCCCGCAATAATTAAGCAGGTTAAAAAGCGGGGATTTTCGGCTGAACTCAAATATTTTATCAAATGAGTTGAGGAAATATTCTCGATAGATTTTAATATCATCAGATTGTTTTCTGGCAAACCCTACACCTGTAACAAGAAGCCCCTTATAGTTACATGAAACCATATTAACACAGACTAGCTTTGATGAAATATAATTTAAAAGCTCAGGATCACCGTCGCAGTTGCCGGGAACTATTATAGTATCTGAGGGCAGCATATCAACAATTGATTTTGCGATCTCAATGTCAGGTTTATGCGGATTAATCAAATCTCCACCGCAAAACACCATATTGTATTTTGTGAAATCAATCTTTGATAGATTTGATATCGATTGGTGAATATCTGTTATAAATAAGATTCTCATGTTTTTCATATATATATACCGGCTAAAATTTTTAATTTAGGATAACAGTTGATAACAGTGGATAACACATGATAACATCAACATTGTACCCGGATGTTATTGTAAAATATTCGTCTTTACAACTTCATTTTGAATTATCGTCTTATCTATCTATCTATCTATCTATAAACCGGTTAAAACCCTGGTTTGCGTTAGGACATCTATAGATCTACCTGATCAGTATAATTCTATTCTGAATCCGGGAATTTCTTCCGTATGGCTGTGATGATATCATATATGGACTCAAAGGCCTCAACAACCGAAGGATCAAAATGTGTGCCTGACTGGGATTTAATATACTCCAACACCTCTTGTTCGCTCCATGCCTCTTTATATGCTCGTTTTGATACCAGAGCATCATATACATCAGCAAGGGCAGTTATTCTTCCGGCTATAGATATATCTTCGCCTGATAAACCGCGCGGATAACCGGTGCCATCCCATTTTTCATGGTGGGAATAGGCTATATCTGCAGATAGTATATCCATCTCTGACACTGCCTCGTGAAATAGGATTGCCCCCTGGTAGCAGTGCGTTTTCATTACATTATATTCATCATCATTTAATTTTGCAGGTTTTTTTAAGATAGAATCTGAGATAGCAACCTTACCTACATCATGAAGCATTGAGGCAATTCTAAGCACATCTTTATATTTTCTGATGTCATCGAGTTTATAACCTTTATTCTTTGCCCATCTTTCATAGATCTCAATACAGTATGAGGCTACACGGTTTACATGTGCACCGGTCTCCTTTGGATCTCGCAACTCGGCCATCTTTATCATACGAAGAATGATCTCTCTTGTCATCTTTGCCCGTTCTATAGCTACAGAGGCGTTGTTTGCAAAAAATGTCACATATAACTTATCCTGCTTCGTAAATGGTATGAGGTTACCGTCTAGATCCTTTGCATTAATTATCTGCATCACTCCAATAACCTGGTCGCGGCTTGTAACAAGTGGTATGGTCAAGGTGGACATGGTTCTATAGTTTGAAATCTGATCAAATGACTTATTAAATGAGTATGGAACATTATCATCTAGCTTGTAGACATCATCAATTAGAAGTGATTCCCCTTTTAATGCTACATGACCGGCTATTGATTTTTCATTTATCGGCAGAGCTAGATTTGAGTAGATATATTTATTACTAGTTTCATCAAGTTTATAGACGGTGTCATTCTGAACATAACTAAAGACCAACTCGTTCTTATCGTTCTTTAAAAATATTGAGCCGGCGTCTGCATTAGTGAACTTTCTTGCCTCGAGCAGTATATTGTGTAACAGAGAATCAACATCCTTAAGATGTGACATATTCTCTGTTATGGCTAATAGTTCTGCTAAAACATCCTTTTTAACTTTTACCTGCATTGTATACCTCATGGATGGGGTGTTAGTTTAGTCAATAAAACATTATTGATAGACTAGTAAGTACTAAATATAAACTATTTTTAAATATCATGCAATTTTATTATTATTTTTTGTATTTATTTTTTTGTATTTATTTTGTATTTGAGGATTTATAACAAATTACATCGTCTGCCAAAAGTATCTTTCCATCTTTTTTCTACAAGTTTAATATATTTTCGCTTGATATTTTCAGGTAGGAAGGTTGCCTTAAAACCATTAATAATAATTTGCTTAATATCACAGAGTGTAAATCCAAGATTATTGTAGAGACTCCAATATTCATCAATAAGATCAACATTGAAGAAGGTGGGGTCATCTGTGTTAAGTGTTACCATAACTCCCGCATCATAGAATGGTTTAATTGGATGTTCTTCAATCGTTTTAACTATAAACTTGGTAAACAGGTTACTTGTAGGGTTTATCTCAAGCGGTATAGAATTTAGTTTTAAATACTCTATTAGTGCTTTATCTTGAATAGCTGTTATTCCATGACCAATTCTCTCGGATTTTAAAATATTTATAGCATCCCAGATTGAATCCGGGCCAACATCTTCACCTGCGTGAGCTACCGTATGAAGGCCTGCCTCTTTTGCTTTTTTGAAGACACTCTCAAATTCTCTTGCAGGTCCCTTCGATTCATCGCCGCCAAGACCTATGCCAATAATACAATTTCTTCTCTTTTTAAGAACGAGGTCAAGGTTATTCATAGCATTCTCAATGCCGAAGGTTCTTGACACATCAATTATTATTTTTAAAGTAATTCTGTATTTCTTTTTGATCTTTTTGATCTCATTGCTTATTGCATCGAGGACTTCATCAAATTGCATTCCTATTTTTAAGAACTGTGATGGTGATAAAAAAATTTCCGAGTATACAATTCCGTTTTTTTTAAGGTACAGGGCAACATCAATAAATAATTTCTTAAAATCTTTTACATTCTTATAGCTTCTCTGTATTAGTAAAAATGTTTGAATAAACTCACTAAGATTTGAATAGTTAAATAATTTTTTTACTTCATTGAGGCTGCGATATTTTGGGTCATCCCTCATTAAAAATTCTCTTGCTGTTTGTTTACTTATTACACCTTCGCAGTGCAGGTGTATCTCAGGCTTAGGAATTTTTCTTAGTAATTTATAAAATAAATTTTTATCCATTATTTTTTCCCGGATATATTTTTCTAAAATTTGTCTTCAACTTTAAATTTATCGGATAAATAATAATATAAACTTTAAGAATGAGATGTTTTTTTTTTAATTATTAGTAAATACTGCTAGTAATAGAAGCCTACTGAGACAGTTGGTCTAAAAAAACCTAAAGCGGAGTCGTCAAAGAACACTTGATTATAATCAAATCCGGAAAACAGTATGATGTGTTTGTAGGGTTTAACAGCTATCTGAACACCGGTTGATATAAATGGATTAATAGTTGTGTAGCTCTTTTTTAGATTTTCGTTTCCATAATCGAAGAGGTATCCCGAGAAACTAATTCCTGCACCGAACTTTGCGTATATACCCAGATATTTGTTCAAAAAATGAAGATAGTCAACAGAGTTACCGATTTTTATTGAAAGTGTGTGGAGAGTGACATTTTTTTTATCCTCAAGATAGTTAATATCGAAGGATACGCCAAATCCAATAAATCCAAACCTTTTTTTTATAGGAAAGAAAGTAAAATTTGTTGTAAAACCAACCGGATAGAATACATTAGCCATTAATTGGTTGTAGTTACCCATGTATGAGTTTAGGATCGGTGCATAACCTGCGTATGCAATCAAGTCGACAGCCTTTTTATATTTGATCTTAAACTGCTTATAAGCATAAATGCCGCCCGGATTTGTTAGTTTTAGCTCATATTCGCCCTCTACATAATTTTTTATATCAAACTGTACAGATAATCTTTCTCGTGTCTTCTCGATTATTTTGCCGGTCTTGACTTGATTATTAGTTGAAGTTCTATCAATAAGCTCAACCTTAATTCGATCTGTAAAGTCCTTGCCTTCAATGATAAACGGCTCCCCTTGATATGATTCAAGATAGATAATCTCCATTGAGATCGAATCGATGACCGGAAGGTAAACCTGTTCAATTTTTATCGGTTCCCATCCGGTTTCCTGTTCTGCTTGTCCAAGAATATTGTATGCAGTAACCTTGTAGAAGTAGTCGCCTGCTTTCATAGAGAATTCAAGGAAATTATCCTCAGTTTCAACATTAATAAGTATCTTGTTTTTTTGGTCTTTGAGCATGAACTTATAGTTAACAGAATACTCTGATGCATTCCAGGTTACCCGTTGGATGAACTCAGGCTGATTATCATTGTTATATCTAAAGATAAAGTTTACATCGCTCTGCGAGTAAAGACCATATATAATAAAAGAGAAGAAAGTTAATAAAAGTGTTATTTTTTTACTGACCATATAATCCTTGTCCGCTATCTATTGTAGGTTTATTTATCTCAGGGATGTCTAATGTGAAAACAGCAATTGCCTTTAGTCCATCCTGTTTATATTTTAGCTTTTCGTTTGACGCCTTTGCAGAAACTTCCCATCTAAAGTCACCTCTTGATAGTAATGCGAGTTCCTTAAATGTGTAACTTGTCATTTTAGTAACCGGGATATGTGCTATTCGTTTGTTATTGCTTACCCTGTATAGTGAAAACTCATATGTCATGGCATCATTAACAGGATTCCAACTAAATATTATTGATTTATTTTTTTTAAGATAGTCAAATCCTATAGATGATTTGTTTGATGGAGCTAGTCCGGTTGGTGCCGGTAGAGGCGGGATATCAGAGACTGTTATTTTTAAAGGATTAGCGGTTTTAATTACAAAACCCTCATCTGTAAGTCCCAGCAGGTCAATATAGTATGTCCCTTTTCTGAGGTCAGGAATAGCTGTTGTTTTTTCAGGCATGTGTTTAGAGTAAACGACATCTGTTTTGTCAGGATCTCTACTCACAATAAGAGTCTGCTCTGATAGTTTTTCTTCTGAGTCCCATTTTATGTGAATTCCGTCCTTAACTGCAGTTAAACCGGAAATTGATGCCCCGTTTTTGGGCGTTGAAATTACGATAGGCTTTAGAATTCTGACCTTAAACCCCGCCTTACTAATAAGTCCCAATAGTCGAGTGGATTTTTCTGTCTGATTTGCAGCAGCTTGAATTTTAATTGTCCAATCTGAATTACCGTATTTTATAAAAGATGTTTCAACTGAGGTCTCGGTATATATAGGGGATATAAATACAGGTTTTGCACCTGCATAGATCTCTACAGAATAGAATTCTGCGTTATTTACCGGTTCCCATTCTATCTTTGATTGAGTTTCAGAGTATGCTATGACTGTTGAGCCGTCAGCCGGTGTTTTAATTTTAGCCGGTGACAAAGGCGGTTCTACACTAAAAGAACGAATAGCGGAGTCCAGGAATACAGTCCCGTTACTGTTAAGAGTACGGATCCTCCAGTAATATTTCCCAATAGGTAGATTAAGCCCGAGAAGTGTTTCTGCCTGCACAGATTCTCTGTAAACAATGCTGTCAAAATCAATACGACTACTGACCTCAAAGTATTTTGCTGCAGGAATATTTGTTTTCCACGAGAATCTGAGGTTTGATAGCAGTGTATCTGCAACTGTATATTCATCCGGCGGATAGATTATTCTCTTAGACACAACGCCATCAACTCCGGTTATTTTCTTTGCATCTGACCATGGTGAGAACTCTCCGTCAATGTCTTTGTATCTAACCGCCCAGTACCTGGATCCCTCGAGAGTTATCTGCTTTGAATCTTCTTGCCCCAACATCGTCCATGTTTGTTGCGTGTCCTTTGTTGATAGGATTTGCTTCATGTCCGGTGTTGCTGATAGTCCAATCTGGTATGAAATTGCCTCCCCCTCTGACTTCCAGGAAAAACCAATCCCATTTTCCTTGACTGTAACTAATTCATATAGCGTGTTATCAATTGGAAGTAGGGTTTGCAGTTTTATAGGTTCAGGAGATTTTGTGATATGGAAGGAGCTTATTGATGAGTGAAGCGTGTCCTGTGTAATAAAAGGATACACAGGTGTTACCTGCCAGTACCATTTACCCTGGGTTAGTTTGTCTGTCTTGACCTCAGGATGAGTCGTTCTAAGATTAATTATCGGATTAACCAGTGCCTCATTATCTGCTACCTTAAGTATATATGCATTAGCCCGTTCTGAGCCTGTCCAGGTTAGAGATATTTCCGGAAGATTTTTTTTAAATCTAAACTCCTTGCCGTTAGATGGTGCAATAGTTCTTGTTCTTTCTTCGCTATAGACAGAGATCCGTCTTACTGCTGAGAATAGAGGTTCAGAATTTTTATCTGCATTATAACCCATTCTCCAGAACCATGTCCCTGCAGAAATACTCTGATTAACAAATAATTTGCCGTCTCTATAGACACCGGCAGCTTCTATTCCATTGAACTCTGATAGATCTGTAGAAAAGTCAGGTGAACTGCTGATCTGAAGTTTTATTGCACCTTTTTCATTGAGTCCCTCACCACCGCAAATAAATTCTATATCATATCTATCTTTACCTATAGCCATGAACCTGGAGTTTGCTTGAGGGGATTGTGTAAAAATTGACAAGGTCCGTATGCTGAGCTTCCCGGAGGAGGTGTTGATGTTCAGCTCTTTTTCCTTGGTTATATCAAACTTTTCATCCTTGTTTGTGTAAACCGCAGAGCCTTTATCGACACCTATCGAAATATTATCGCCATTTTGGATGATACTTGCCACAGAGTCCTTATCAAAGTCAACTGTTCCGCCGTCAGAGATGTTTACCCGCATCCGCTTATCAGAGCTGTTTTGCCTGTCAAATGAGATGTTTCCCTTAAGAAATGAGATATCATTATAGTCATCAAGAAATCTTACTCTTATCAATGTGTTGTCAGCTAATTCGAGGGCTGTAGTGTCCTCAAACTTTAAGGCAGCAGATGAGTCCCTGTCTGTTCTGATTGTATCACCGTTATAGACAGGCGATTCATTTTTTATCCGTTCCCATTTGAGAGAGTCGGTTACTTGTCTCTGAGCCCTGTTTCTTTTAAATGTTATTGTACCGACACTCTTAGCGGTGTGTTCATATATTCTATTTATGTCATCAAAGAACAGTTTTAAAAACATTAGCGATAGAATTAGTACTGAGATGGTAAATATTAGATCAAATTTATTAATATTTTTAAAATTCATATTGTTTGCCTACTTTTTATTTAGTATCTCATATTTTACTTCAACACTATCAATGTCAGGTTTTGCTCCCGGAACCTCAATGCCGACGAGTTTTCGTACATCATCAAGAGTTTTTGGTCCGCTATTATCTACTGTGTTTATTAGGGCGTATATTTGAAGTGTATCTGACTTACCTTTTACCTTTATAGGTGCAAGCGGTTCTGCAATTATTTTGTCTTGCAGAAGTTTATAGGTGTTCTGTGAGATTATTATATCGCAGCCAAATGGTTTACACAGTGCTTCAATCCTCGAGGCTAGATTGACTGCGTCACCGATTACTGTGTACTCCATTCTCTCCTGGCTACCGATCTGTCCTGCGATAGAATAGCCCGTATTAATACCGCAACCGATCTTTATAACAGGTTTATCAGGTGTGCCTCTGTCCTTGTTAAAATCAATAAGTGCATGTCGCATTGCTAATGCACCTATGATAGCATTAAAGGCATCAGATTCTACAGTACCGCTTGAGACCGGAACACCCCAGAGTGCCATTATAGCATCACCGATATACTTATCAACAACACCGCCTGTCTCGTTTATACATGATACCATTCGGCTTAGATATTGGTTTAGAAATTCTACAACCTGTTCAGGCGATAGAGCCTCAGAGATGGCGGTAAACGATCTGATGTCTGAAAAAAATACAGTAGCGTGTTCCCTTATACCGCCGAGTTGCAGCTCCCCTTTTAGAGCCTTCTCTGCAACAGACTTATTTACGAACTTGCCGAATGTAGTCTTAATCCGTTCTCGCTCTGCAAGACCCTTGCTCATGTTGATAAAGTTCTCTGTTAATGCACCGATCTCATCCTTGGTTGTCGGCACAATGTCAGGGTTATAGTCGCCATTCTGTATCTTTAGTGAGGCACTGTTCAGTCTTCGTATTGGGCGGGTTAGTGTTTTTGAGAAAAAGTAGACAGCAAGAAGTGATAGAAGTAGAACTATTGCTGTAAGGTAGAAGTTCTGTATAAACAGCTGTTTAACTATATCATCGATCTCTCTTGTCGGCAGCAGTGTGATAATCCCGAGACCATTAGCAGCTATCCGCCAGTATGATCCGAAATAGGACTCTCCTGACTCCCCTTTAAAAACGATCTGTTTATTAGTAGCCTCCCCTTTAAGCATATCCTTTACAACAGGGTGATCTTTTCGATTTATACCAAGCTTTAGCATCTCAAAGTCATCATCAAGTACAATCGCCCCCTCGTTATTAACAACAAAGGTCGTGTAGATGTTAGAGGCGTTTAGTTTAGACAGAAGTGCCTCTGTTGAGATGATTAGAATTATAGAATTTTTTGTTCCAAAGTCTCTGTATGGAACCATAAGACCTACAGTCGGTAGGTTGAATACAGGGGTAGCATTAAATACAAACGGTACACCATCGTTAGATTTTTCAAGTTGTTCACTATAGCTCTGTACCATTGGTTTCACAATTCCGGTTTCAAGCTCATTTATCTTAAAGAATGTACTGTTGTAGAGTTCCTTCTCGCCTGGTAGAATAATCGATGCAATATGTGCATTTCTTAGCCAGAAGTTATTGATCGTAACTGTCTCAAGAGTTGGGTTACCCTTCATTGTTCTTAGAGAATCAAACAGTAAATAAACACCTGATACTGTTGAGTCAATTACACCCTGAATCTGAGCGGAGTGAAGCTCATTTATATCAAGAATATTCTTCTCAGCCCTTATCCTGCTGTCATCAGAGAATCTCCATGAGGGAATGAGTGTAACCAGTCCTGCTGATACAAATACGATGATTGATATTATTAGTATTAGTTTTAGAAGGATGGGGAATCTGACTTTGACACCCTTAGTTGCATCATTTATTTCATTAGTAATTTTAATTTTTTCTTTAACCTCATTAACTTCTTTCATATTAATTTCCTTGTATTTAAAACAAAATGTGATGTGTTTTAGAATTTTCTATATTAACACAAATGTAAGAAAAAAACAATTTATTTATTAGATTTTTTTTAATTAGAATTTTTTGATAAATTAGCACATATTTAATTTATAGTAGTCTCTTTAATAATATGTCTAATATTACTCTTAATATGCCATGCACCTGAATATTGATATTCTCCCTTTTCTTTACAGAGATTCAATCTGATCGGTAGATTATCTAATTTTTTAATAAATTCGATTATCCTATCTTTCATTCTAAGCAATATACTCTTAAACCGCCCTTTCCAGATTGTCCCGCTTCTGTTAAATCTACGGTTAAATCGAATTGAAAAGACCTGTTTAACCCACTGCATAACGAGTGAAATATCAGTCTCCTCTATTGTCTGAATAACCATCTGAAACTCATCCCTTAGAACTACAAAGTTCGATATTTTAACCCTGTATAGTGTCGTTGCCTCCTCCAGGACTTCCATAAATAGGGATTGAGTTTCCTCTGTACATAATATATTTGCTATTTCGGGTATTATATTTGAACTTACCATATATGTGCCATTTTGCATTTTTTCTCTCTTTTGTCTCATAGTCTTGCCTCTTAAATATTTAATTATTCATATTGTTATAACGATTAAATGTTTTTATCATTTACGAAAATGGGGAGAAATTTTGATTTTTTTTTGGGGGTGGCTTTTTTTAGGGACAACCTATACCTGTCTAATAGCAGTTTAAAGTTGTTTAGCTTTTTTAGGGACAACCTATACCTGGCTAAGGTTGGTTAAAATGAAAAGATATACAGAGGTTGTCCCCTTTTTTATTCTAACCACACCTATGCCTACCAAATTTTGATCTCAACATAAATTTAACAACCTAGGATATGACAATAAAAAATAATAATTGACAAACATTAAATTCGGTGGTATGGTTAAAACATTCATATTATAAGGAGTTCGAATGAAAATGGTAAGTTTTAAAAGGTTTTTTGGTGTTTTTGCTGTCTTTGTGTTATTTGCAGTTTTAAACTGTACTCCACCGGGAGGCGGGTCCCCTGATGGTCCTGTAGATTTGGGTTATACAATTAATGGGGATGTAGCTGAGGCTAGAACAACAGCGGGGCTTACTGCAGTTCTCTTGATTGATTCTGTAAAGACTATTAACTTGAAGTCTTCTGTTACATACGGCGAAAACTATAGCATTATTTATACACAGAGTATAAATGGTAATAATAGTTCCATAAACGGTTCTTTAACTGTCGCTGCAGAGAATGTTGTTCTATCAGATCTTTCAATTAATGATAATCTTAGAGCCACAGCGGCTGTAGGTGATTCAAATCTTACACTCAACAATGTAAATGTTAATGGAGAAACTATTCTCGAGGGTGGGGGATCAAATAGTGTAAAAGTAAAAGGGACATCTAATCTTAAAGGAAAGGTTTCAATAAAGAGGGCTGGTCTAAGAATAGCTGTAGAACCAACGGTATCATTTGACTCTGAGGTTTCGGTAGAAGCTAGTGGGGTTTCACTTGACTCAGAGGGAATAGCACCGCAGACAAGTAGTGTGTTTGTTAGTGTATCGATCAATACTACTGGTGCTGTTACTATAAAAGTACCAGTTACAGCCATAATGGTAAACGAAGAGGCTGATGTTGAAATTAGAAGTACAGTTACTACACTTTCGGTACAGTCAGGTGGAACTGTTACTACAACAAGTACAGTCAGGTGGAACTGTTACTACAACAAGTACAGCAGTTATTACTACCGTTGTAGCTCTTGTTGATTTTGGTTTTGAGAATGAGGGAACAGTTACAGGCGTTCAAGTCCTTCCTGGTGTTACTGTAACAGGTACAGGAACGGTGGTTCTGCCACAATCGACTCCAGTTGGTGACTCAACACTTGTTG
>CAYYKD010000027.1:0-18099 GCA_964471825.1 uncultured Spirochaetales bacterium | reverse complement strand
TTACCGGTAACATAACTCTTCCGGCTGGTGGAAATGATAAACTATATGGTGTTAATGTTACCTGGTCATCTAACAATACTGCGGTAATTTCAAATACCGGTTTGGTAACTAGACCAGCAGTTGACACCGAAGTTACACTAACAGCTACTCTTACTAAGGGGTCTATTACGGTTACTAAGGCATTTGAAATAAAAGTTAAATCATCATCAACGAACTCCAATCCATCTTTAGTGTTGGGTGGGGTCGTAAAAAACTTTTATAATGCTACAGGTGAAAATCCTAAGGCTCCATGGACACAGTCACCAGAATACTACGCCGCTATTAAAACTGCTACTTTATCAGGTACAGTTGGCGGGTCAGCTGGTGGCACTGCAACAGTAACTTCCTCTCTATCAAAAAACGATGCTTCAGCTACAGTTGTATTTAATAACTTTAAGAATGGAGCAAATCTTACTGCAAATGGAACCGTGTCTGTAAGTATGACAATTACAGGGGTAGCAAGTATCGGTGAGGAATTCAGTTTTACAGGACTTCTAAAACCAGCAGGGTCTGTAACATTGTCTTACTTGAGTACAGATGGGAACGCAACTTCAAAGGTGCTTGATTTAGGAGCGTTACCTAAGGCCTCAGCGGGTTACAATCTACCGAGTGATATGGAGGGCTTCTTACATGATTTAAATGCAATGATAGCTGGCACGCCAGAGGACTTGGGGGAATTTTTAGATGCACTTTGTAGATCTCTAGTTTCAACAGTAAGGGTTTTTGGTGAACAAGTAGAAGGTGAAAATCCATTTGAAACAAGAATTGCACCTATAATAAAGGCTATTGCACCAAATATGTCGGTGAGTAATGCAAGGTTATTTGCTGTTACGGATGCACTTCATTCGGGTACTGCTGAACTTGAAATTACAGCGGCTAAGACAGCCGGAAGTGTAACGGCTGCTGTTTCAATTGAGTTTAAGAACTATAAGAATGAAAGTGACGGTGTTATACTTAACAACAAGATAACAATGAACATTAATGCCTCAACAAATATCTCAAACCTGATCGATAGTTGGAGTGATTTGATGAAGTTTGGTCCATCGTTTGATGAAGAGATCTATTATGACGGAACAACGAGGTCAGGAATTACCTTCTCTACATTGGGCGGGACTCAAATTAACTACTCTGCAATTCTTACCGGTACAATTCAAATTTCAGGTCCGGTAACAGGAACGCTTAGGTTTGATAGTGTTGGTATTCAAAACAATCTTGTTATGATACCTACTGATATGGCTGATATCCCGATGATGTATAATGGGTCGGGAAAGGTTATAATAAATGATGATGCGGAGTATACAATCTATCAGATACAGGATATGCTTGTTGATGATGCGATTTTTAATAATTCGCTTGAAAGTAAACTATGGTTTAGATATCATGAAAGTCAAATGGGTGCAAATTTTAGATCGTATAAAAAACAATCAGATAATGAGTCAGTTATTTCGATCTCAGGTAAGATTGGCGGCACTATGACGAGAAACATGATTTATTATAAAGATAATCCTAGTAACACTTGGCATGGAGGTTTAGTTAGATCAGTAACATATAACAACTTCAATGACAATGGATTTATTATTAACGGTACTATTGATACAAATGCAACGGTAACACTACATGCGGACTACTATAGTTGGGATGACAACTGGGTAGTGGATACCGGCAAAGGATATTTTAATCCTGGGAAATTTGATGGAAAAGATGTTATGTTGTTTGTTGCAGATAGAACCGGTAACTACAATTATGAGCCGTTAAATGAGGTTCTCTGGACATCAGATTTGGTTAAGAACCCGGGAAAAGGCAAATATATCATAGAAGCTGGAAAGCTTATTAAGAAATCGGATTTTACAGGTGACTATGATTACGCTCATTATATTTACAGTGGATTTACAGGTCAGTTGTCAGGTAAGCTTACTTTTGAGTATAACGGTATAAAAGGTGAGTTGGTACCAAAAGATCTTGATGATGGGTATTACGATTTAGATATCATAATTAATAAATAATTTTGTTATTGATGTGAAATAGGAGGTTGTCTATGAAGGCAACCTCTTTTATATTTTTTAAGCTAAGACTATTACAAATATTAATTTTTGCAAGAGCCTCTATCAATTAGATTATTTACATTTGGGATTCTCTACATTGATTTTACAATAGAACTACGAAATATCCTTCAATCGGCTTTTTTGGGGACGACCTCTACTACAACTTTATGTATTTAACACAGGAGTATTATTGTTTTCAATAACTTTCAAACAATTAATTGAAAGAATATGTTCATTTGTTGGTAGCTGGAAAAAAATATTTTATATAATCCCTACAAAACTCAAAAACTTCTTGATGATTTTCCAATAAATCTGTTATACTCTTCATGGATACTTACATTATTTTTTTTTAGTCAATTTACTTTAATAAAATTAAAGGAATCTATTCATTAAATTTAAGAAAAAGTTAATTTTGCAAGTGGCTTAGTTATATGGTATTTATATTTAGAGTTTAGAAAACAGGAGTTATCAATGAAGGCATGGAATATATCTCGAGGTTCGCCGTATCTTTTAGGGGCAAATCTCCAAAGTACAGGGTGTAATTTTAGTGTTTTTTCCAGGAACTGCAAAGAGGTAACACTCCATTTTTTTAGTACAGATTCTGATAAAGTACCATCAGCCTCATTCGTACTTGATCCCATAGAGCATAGGACAGGCGATGTATGGCACATTTTTATCGAGGCCGTAAAACCGGGACAGCTTTATGGTTATACAGTTGATGGTGACTATACACCCTCGGTTAATGGTAACCGTTTTAACAGTAATAAACTCTTGATCGACCCATACACAAAGGCTGTTATTGGTGACTATTTTTGGCAGGACAGCAGTCTCTACGCCTATGAGCCGGGATCAAAACTTGCAGATCTTTCATTTAATAAACATAATGATTTTGATAAGACAGTCAAGTCTGCAGTTGTAAACTGTTGTGAGTTTGATTGGGAGGGTGATAGGCATATAAATATCCCCTCCTCTAAGACGATCATCTATGAGATGCATGTCAGAGGACTTACAGGGGACACAAGTTCAGGCGTTAAGCACCCCGGCACATTTCTAGGAATAATCGATAAGATCCCACACCTTAAGGAACTTGGGATAACGACTGTTGAGCTTCTCCCAATTATGGAGTTTAATGAGAAGGAGAATATCAGGTTAAATCCGGTAACAGGTGAAAGGCTATATAATTTTTGGGGGTACAGCACGCTTGCCTTCTTTGCACCAAATAGTTGGTATGCTACCGAGTATAATGGTGTGCTTGCTGTAAATGAGTTTAAGGAGATGGTCAAGGCCTTGCATCGTGCTGGGATGGAGGTGATACTTGATGTTGTCTACAATCATACAGGAGAGGGGAATGAATACGGACCGACACTGAGTTTTAAGGGGCTTGATAATCGGGTTTACTATATGCTTGAGAAGGGCAGATACTATAAAAATTATTCGGGATGCGGTAATACTGTTAACTGTAATCATGCAGTTGTTAAGAGGCTTATAATTGACAGTCTCAGATATTGGTACACAGATATGCATGTGGATGGTTTTAGATTTGATCTTGCGGCAATCCTCGGAAGAGACTCAAAGGGCGGCTGGCTTGATGATAACTCTGTCCTAAATGAGATCTGTGATGATCCGATCCTGCGGAAGGCAAAGATTATTGCAGAGGTGTGGGATGCGGCAGGTCTCTATAAATTGGGGGATTTCCCGCAGGGGTGGTCTGAGTGGAATGGGAAGTTTAGAGATCAGGTCAGAGGTTTTATAAAGGGAGACGATAGTCTAAGCAGGGATTTTGCAATGAGGCTCATCGGTAGCCCCGATATATTTGACGAGGAGCATAGGAAACCCCACAATAGCATAAACTTTATAACTTCGCATGACGGTTTTACATTGAAGGATCTTGTCTCCTACAATCAAAAACACAATGAGGAGAATGGCGAGAACAACAATGATGGTGATAATCATAATCTAAGTTGGAATTGCGGTGTAGAGGGAGAAACAGATGATGTTGAGATTAATGCTCTGAGGCTTAGGCAGATGAAAAATCTGTTTGCGGTATTGCTGATAAGCCATGGGACACCAATGATCCATCACGGCGACGAGTTTGGATTTAGCAAGGGCGGCAATAATAATACCTATTGCCATAACAACAAACTTAACCTGCTTGACTGGAATCTTCTGGATGCAAACAGGGGTTTTTTTGAGTTCTGTAAATCTATGATATCATTTAGGAAGAGTCATCCTGTATTTACAGGTGAAGAATACCTATCAACAAATATCGATATAATTGATGATGATAAAGAAAAGACGCCTGATATGTATTTCTTTGAACCCGATCTAAGTGACTGCAAATGGGAGTGGTTTTCGAAAACCTTCTCTGTGCTTTTAAAGAATCCTTCTGATAAGATGAGCGAAAAGGGGCAGATATTTATAATATTTAATGCTTACTGGGAAGAGATGAAAATAAAACTCCCTGAGCTTAAAGATGCAAACTGGCGATTAGTAGTAAATACCTATAGTGAACCCTCATTCTATGAAAATGGGATGGTTATATCGGTACAGGAGATTGTCGTAAAGTCGAGGTCTATAATTATACTTGAATCATAGGTTACACTTGAAGCATAGGTTCTATATCGAATCATGGGTTCTATATCGAATCAAGCCCGTACTTTTTCCTTGTTTTCTTTAAAAATAGACTTCGCATGAAATCAAATTTATTTTTGCAAGAGCCGTTTACTATTCTTATACTATTCGATTTAATTTTCTAGTAATAATTCCGATAATAATAAGGGTTTGTACAATTTAAAGTTAGAGGATATGTAATTTAGTCTAACTTAAACTGATTATAGGGATTATGTATGAAACGAATTATTTACTTATCACTTTTATTGGCAGTTTTTAAGATTATTATTGCATGCAGTTCAAAACCGGCTCTGGTTGAGCAGGAGATTATAGAGGATGGCAAGCCACCTCAGGGGTTTGTTATGGAGGAGTTAGACTGGTTAATTCCTGAGAAGTCAGGTTTTAGGTATGCTATTCCGGATGGTATGCGGGAACACCCGGCTGAGGCCAAGAAATATAAGTTTGATAACCTTATTATTGATGAGGGAACAACCCCTATAAATACAGGTAAGATGATAGCGATTAGAAAGACAGAAAAAAAACCGCAGATGAACCTCTCAACATTTGTTGAGAATGATCAGTCACTGCTTAAGGAGAGCGTGAAGCTCTATTACAATGGTGAGTGGAAACCTGAGGCCCTTATAAAAAAACAGATCGACTTCCAGGCAATTCAGTTTTTCTATGATATGAATAAACAGCGGTTTTATCAGAGGTCTGTCTATCTTGAGCATGACAATAATATCTATGTTATATCATTAAGCTCAAGAGATAAAGACACTGTTACAGATGGTAAGATAAACAATTTCTGGGGAACTATTGAGGTCGATTAGTTAGGTATAATTATTGCCTATTCTACCTTGTTGTATTTTCTCGGGTCAAGTGCCGTTCTTAAGCCCTCACCGACAAACGCTGTCAATAGCAGTGTTGTAAACAGAACAGCAAGCGGAAAAACGGAGAGCCAGTAGCTTGATAGATTTTCCATGCCCTGACCAATTAATTCGCCCCATGTCGGTATGTCGGGCGGGAGTCCAAAACCAAGGTAGTCAAGAGCGGATAACGATGAGATTGATGCGATAATTGAGAATGGTGCAAAGGTTATTACAGGCACAAGTGCATTAGGTAGAATCTCACTTATAATTATCTTAAAATTACCCACACCCATAGATCTTGCAGCCTCAACAAACTGAAACTGTTTCAATCTGAGGAACTCTGAACGCATATAGTATGAAAGCCCAATCCAGTTAAAGATAGTCATGATCACGATAAGTGTAACGATAGATCTTCCAAATATCTTACTAAACAGAATTGTAATGTATAGAAATGGCATAGATGAAAGAATCTCAATTAGTCTTTGTACTATCAGATCAACCTTACCGCCAAAAAACCCCTGAACACCGCCAACAACTATGCCTATGACGATCTCAAGGACTAGAAGGATAAGTGCGAATGTAAGTGATATTCTAAGGCCATAGAGGAGTCTTGCAAATATATCGCGTCCCTTATTGTCTGTCCCCATAATGTGATGTCGATCGGGAGGAGACGGTGGATTGCCGTGCAGCTCGTTTAGGTTTATATAGTTCGGGCCGTATGGAACCGGTGGAAAGATCATGAAGTTTTTACTGTTTTTAGCAAATTGCGGTGACTTGGCCAACTCTCTGTACTGAGCTCGTGTGTTGTGCCTACCTCCAAACTGAGTATCCGGATAAAACTTAAATGCACTAAAGAGATAATTTTTCCCTTCATATCTGATAAATATCGGCTTGTCATTAGCTATGAACTCAGAAAAAAGTGAGAGTACAAAAAAGAAGATCAATATGGAAAGTGATATTGATGCCCGTTTAATGCCTATGAAGCCAAGAAAACTTTTGTTAAACTGCGGCGTAAAAAATGCCATTTATAACTCACCTCTATAATTTAATTCTGTCTATAATTTAATTCTTGGATCTACAACTATAAGCATTATGTCTGAGAATAGTCTCCCAAGAAGATTGACTGCTGATGCGATCATAACAATTCCCAGCACAACAGTATAGTCACTGCCATTTATTGCATTAAAACTCAATAATCCCATGCCCGGTATAGTAAAAACTTTTTCTATCAGGATCGAGCCGGCAAAAAAGACGCTAAAGATTGTGCCGATCCCTGTAGTAATAGGTATGAGTGCGTTGCGAAGAGCATGTTTAAAAACAACAACCCTGTAAGATTGCCCCTTTGCAATTGATGTTCTGATGTAATCCTTGTTAAGCTCATCTATAAGTGAGTTTTTCATCAATATTGTAAGCACAGCAAAGCCCTGAATTGTATAGCAGAATACAGGTAGGATCATGTGATGAGCGTAGTCAAAGATCTTCCCGTACCATGGAAGAAATTCATGATTATCAGACACGATATCTGTTAGTGGAAAAAGATCCAGAAATGAGCCACCCCCGAGAAATACCAATAGCAGTATACCCATGGCAAATCCTGGTACTGAGTAGCCCGCATAGATAATGATACTCGAGATGGTATCAAACTTTGTATTATTATGGAGTGCCTTTTTTATACCGAGAGGGATACAGATGAGATATGACAGGATAAATCCCGTAAGGCCAAATGTTAGCGAGATAGGGATCTTCGATGCAATCTCCTGAAGAACCGGTCGATAGGTTGTGTAGGAATCTCCAAAATCCCCTCTCACTATGCCCCATAGCCATGAGAAATATTGCGTAAGAAATGGTTTGTCAAATCCGTAGATCCTCTTTAGTCTCTCAACCTCGGCAGGCGGTACCGATACACCCTTAGCTGTGTCGCCGCCTGAAAAACTCATCCGCTGTATTGCCTGTTCAACCGGCCCTCCAGGTAGAATCCTTGTTAGCCCGAAGCATACAAAACTTATACCAAGAGAGGTAACAATCAGCAACAGTATTCTATTAATAAAATACATGGGTTGGTTAGTTGTACCACAATTTGATTAACTCTTGACTATGACTCATAGCCTCAAGTCTAAGTCGTCTTTTTTTCTCTATCATTGAGATGTGTATCTTTCTAATAATTAATAAGATACCTAAAAGGATAGTTAATACAAATGCAAAATATTTACCCCAACTTGCGTAGACAGTTTCAATTTCTAATAACGGAAGATCTGCTGTTAGTACAGCCTCCTCAAATAGGCCGGATCTTGCAATGAATTCTCCTGTAGGACTTATGAGTGCCGAGTAGCCTGTGCAGGTGGATCTCGCCATTGCCCTCCTAGTCTCAATTGTTCTAAATCTTGCCATATGCAGATGCATCTTTGGTTCAGTGCTATTGCCAAACCATGAATCATTTGTTGCATTTACAAGTAGATTGGCCTTCTTATCATTGATTTCCATCGACCTGAGTGTGTAGTATGGATTTATTGCTTCATAACATATGCTTGGGGCAAACTTAATTTTGCCGGACTCAATGATCTGTGGCCCATAGCCCTCACTAAAGTATGAGTATCCAACAAGGTTAAATAGAAAGTTTAGTCTCTTTATGGGTATTGACTCAACGAATGGGAGCAGTTTAGATTTATAGTAGAAGGCCGCCTTCATTCTGTTTTTATCAGACAGGATTAGGGCATTAAATAATGAATATTTGTGAACGGAGTCTATTCGCATAACATGAGTTCCGTAGAGTATATTCAAACCATCTATATGAATGGTAGAGCTGAGGTCATTCATTGTCGAGTAGAGTAGTGATGGAACACTTGTTTCGGGCCAGACGACCAGATCCGGTTTGAGATCTTTTAATGGAAGTGTTAGTCTGTTGTAGACATTAACGATCTCTCTGCTTTCCATATTGTTTTTGTCCTCGCCTGAAATATTACCCTGAACAATTGATATCTTAGCTTTCTCTGAGCTCTGTTCAAGCAATTTGATAGTTTTAATTCTGTATGCTCCATAGACGCTTAAGCCGGTGATCGCCAGGATTACAACTAGAAAAGTTGACAATGCGGCTTCTCTGCCCTTTTTTAGCATCAATGATTCAATAATCATAATTGCTGAGACATTGGAGGCTATAATAAGAAATGTTATTAGTGCAACACCAAGAAGATCAGCAGATTGAGAGAACTCATAGAACATATACTGTGAATAGCCGAGCCTGTCATGAAACAGTTTTGGGAAGATTGTATCAATCACCGTATAGATTAGCGGAAAGTAGAGGTAGAATCCTTTTTTCTTAGATATGTATCGTGCGATAACATAGATAATAAAATAGGCAAGCCCATGATAAATTGAGATAATTACGAGAACAAGCCATGCGGACAATACACCAAGCGACTTTAAGGCGTCAGGGAAAAATTGAGCAATAAACTTTGAGTATACCGCATCAGGGATCCATAGGAAGTGAAAAAAATAGACAGCAGTTCCAAATATCAGGGAGTATAACATTCCTTCATTAAATTTTTCATTTCTGATGATAAATAGATAGGGTACTAGTGCGAACCAGCTGATAAAACCAATAGAATATCCTACATTGGCAAGCGACCATAGGCCACCCAGAAGAATGTAGAATGCAATTTTATATATGGGTCTCATATTTCTGATCTTACTTTTGATTAATTTTTCCATGTTTTAGTCCAATAAATGTATTGTTAAACCTGAGATTAGCTTAGGTTCAAACCAGGTTGATTTTGGAGGCATTAACAATGCCCTGTCTGCAACGCGTAACAGCTCATCAATGGTTGTCGGAAACATACTAAATGCAACTGCGAAGTTTTTATTCTTAACGATATTTTCAAGGTAAATAGTACCTTTACTTCCACCGATAAAATCAATTCTCTTGTCAAGTCGCGGGTCACCAATCCCAAGGATCGGCTCCAGAATATTCTTCTGAAGAATATATACATCAAGAGACTCAACGGGATCATCTATATCTATCTTGAATTTTGGAAATAGTGTATACCATTTTCCATCTAAAAACATACCTGTTTCAAGCTTCCTGGAGGGTGTGAATCCTCCTGATTGATTGTTCTCAACCGGTTTTACGATATATCTATCTTCTAGTTTATTTATAAACTCTGCTGTAGTCATGCCATTAAGGTCTTTAACTGCACGGTTGTATGCAATAATACTCAGGCAATTATCCGGAAATATTACAGAGGGGAAGTATTTTTTTTCATTCTCTGAGTCGTCGGCACTATCACCGACAAGGAATGAACTCTGGCTTCTATGGTGACCATCAGCGATGTAGATTGACTCAACTGATTTAAAACCCTCAACAATTTGGTTGATTGTTTCCTGATTGTCAATAATCCAGTATCTATGTCGTACGCCGTCATCTGTTGAGAAGTCGTATTCTACGGGCTTCCTAGTTGTGTCAATTAGAATAGAGTCAAGATCCGGCTGTGATTTATAGATCATAAATGCAGGTTCTGTATGTGCCATTGTAGTCTTTATGTGTCTTACCCGATCTTCCTCTTTTTCCTGTCTGGTTTTTTCATGTCTTTTGATCTTACCGTTTTTGTAGTCTTCTATTGAGGTGCCGGCAACAAACCCTGTTTGAACTCTACCATTCTGAGTCTGTTCATATACAAATATAGATGGGGTATTATCCTGTTTGATTATGCCTCGATTGATAAAATCAATGAGGTTCGCTCTAGCCCTGTCATAGACTTTAGGATCATATGGGTTTATCCCTTCAAATTCAACCTCAGATCTGGTTACCCTGATAAATGAGTCTGGGTTTTTTTTAAGCAATGCGATGCAGTCTTCGTGTGACAATACATCGTAGGGCGGTACAACAAATTGTTCAACAAATTTTCTGTCAGGTCTCACGGCTTTAAATGGTTTAATATTTATCAATTTACACACTCCAACTTTCTAATATATCAATAATTAATCTGCAATTTGTCAAGAAATTAAATGTTTTTTTACTTCCAGATGCTCTTCAGGAGAGATGGTAAGAATCTCATAGCCATTATCTGTAACTGCAACTGTATGCTCATAGTGGGCTGAGTATTTAGAATCTGTTGTAATGACAGTCCAACCGTCATCGCACACAGAGACTTCTCGTTTGCCGAGATTAATCATCGGTTCAATAGCAATTACCATCCCTGTCTTTAGTATCTTCTTCGAGTTCTTGCTTTTGTAATTTAGAACTTCAGGTTCCTCATGATTGCTGTAGCCGACTCCGTGCCCACAGTAATCTCTAACAATGCCATAGTTAAATTGTTTAATATAGTTCTCGATGGCAGTACCGATATCATTTACAAATCTACCGGAGGCTACCTGAGCAATCCCCTTATAGAGAGAGATTTCTGTTCGCTTCATAAGTTGCTCAACCTCCTTACTAACCTCGCCAACCTTGAATGTCTTAGCACTATCACTGATAAGACCATTTTTCTGAACACCTATATCTATTCCGATAATATCACCATTCTTTAGGACTCGTCTGCATGGAATCCCATGAATAACCTCCTCGTTGACTGAGGCACAGATGCTTGATGGGTATCCTGAGTATCCCTTAAATGAAGGTCTGGCACCGTGATCATATAGAAAAGTCTCTGCTAATGTATCAAGTTCCTTGGTTGTCATGCCGGGTTTGACAAATTGCTCTATATACTTGAAGAATGCTGAGCTAATTGCACCGCATATTTTAATCTTCTCAATCTCATCTCTAGTTTTAATATTAATCATCTACTAAACACACCTTATATAAAAAAACCTGTTCATTATAATAAAAAAAAATAAAAAATGCAATTACTTTAGAAATTAATGTAAAAAGTCCCCTTGACTCCATCAACATCTAAAAGTAGCAAAAATAATAAAAAATAAATAAAAATCCTGTTGAACTATTAAAATATATATGATATAAAAAAACCTGCATCAAGTATAATAAGTTAACCCATCACTCATATAACTCCCCAAGTTGGATGGTTATACGAATACCGGGATTAGTTTCTTTATCCTTTGTGCATATATGTAGTAGTTAGTTGACATTGCCCGCAAAAGACTATCGTTAAAACGGGGAAGCCGGCGTCCGTGCCGGCTAATAATAAAATTGACTAACTATTAAATTGTTTATTTGAAGGAGACATTTATGAATTTAAAAGTTTTAATTATTGTTATTTTGCTTGTTTTTGCTTTAATATCAGTTAATAGTGTTGATTTCAGAGATTTAAATTTTGACACTTATGATACTTATATTCAATCACCAGATAAATCCATTAAATGGAATACAAAAATAAAAGAGGCTTATGATTTAATTGAAAATTATAATTATGAAAATGCTAATAAAGTATTTTTATCATCTCTTGAGTTAGGTTGTAAAAGTAAACAAATTATTAAAGATAATTTTTTATGTTATTTAAAAAATGATAATTTCAATTGGGCAGATAAAAACAAAGAAGTTTATGATTTCTTAAGCAAATATGCTTCTAAAGAATTAACTGATATAGCTTTTAAAATTATTGGTGATATTTTCTTTGAAAAGGGAGAAGAAAATCCATCAAACTATGAAATTATGATATTTTATTATGAAAAGGCAAATTCTAAACAAGAAGGAATAAAAATTATTGCTGATAATTATTTTGAAATGCTTCAGTATGAAAAAGCATTGAATTATTATACTTTACTTAATAATACTGATAAAATAAATGAATGTTCAAAAATAATTAATATCATAAAATCTTATAAAAATACACATTTTGGTATTGATGAGTGGGATAAAGCATTAATGTTATGGAAAAATCCATATGCTTTAAAGAAGGACGATGTTTATTTGTTTTATAATGTAAGTCCAGAAAGTTGGATCGATGATAAAATGTTTTATGCTAACTGTTGGAGATATCAAACAACTTATTATTTTTATATTGATATAAATGATTATAATGCTGCAGATATTATCCCATCAGGCATAGGCTCTAAATGTTTACTAAAATTCGAAGGTGTAGTTAATAATAATTTCCCTAAATTTAAATTGTTACATTGGTTTAATGATTAATAGAATAAATATCGAGAGGAAATTTATGTCAAAACTTGGTTTGGGTTATGGTTCTGAATTTCATTTATTAAGAATACTAGGACGACACAGAAATCAGTTTAATACATTGATAAAAAACAAATTAAAAATCGAAGGAGATATTTATTGGTTTGATTTTACTTACCAAAATAATTATATTCCTGACAAAGAAATCGAAGGAATAGATTTTTTAACAAATACTGAAGAATATGAAAAATATAAAAATGAATTTAATGAATATTGGCCAACAAGTGCTGGTATTCAAAATTGGGATTCTATTGGAATTATAAATGATACTTATTTTTTAATTGAAGCTAAAGCAAGAATTAATGAAATATCAAGTCATTGTAAAGCAGAAAATAAAAAAAGTATTTCTTTAATAGAAGCGGCTTTTAAAGATACAAAAGAAAATTATAAAATATCATCAATAAATGATTGGAAACAAAATTATTACCAAAAAGCTAATAGAATTGCATTTTTAAATTTTATGGACAAAATAGATATAAAAGCAAAGTTATTATTTGTTTATTTTATTAATGGTTATGAAAAAATAAATTCTAATGATAACATTATTTCAAAAAATGATTGGCTGAAAGCATTAGAAAAACAAGATAATTATCTTTGTATAAATAATAATGATATTTTAAAAAACAAGATATTTGACATATTTATTGATATAAAGAATAATTAACAATACCGCCATCCATGGCGGGTGCTTTGGTATTTCATTTGCGGGCAACGTCAACTAACAGCCAGTTGTCGGTTTCGGCGGAGAATACCGCCTACACCCAAATTGACGGCGATTTTGTGTGATTATTATTGATTTTTGAGATTATTTATGGTGTTGATTAATTATATTTAGATTTTTATAAGCCAGCCGTCAACTTCGACAACTGGCGAAACGTTATCGGCAAGGGCTGGGCTTGGGCTGGAAGTTAAGAGAAGAGCCCGCGTCCGTGCGGGCGAAGAAAATTAAGATTACTTGAGCAATAGCATTTGTCATAACTATTGTATGCAATATCATTTTTTTACTTTAAGGAGCTTTTATGAAAGTCACCATTAGACTTGTATTATTCTCAATGATTTTATTTTCTTGTACACAACCAATAAGTGACCAAAAAGATGGTAGTAATGATACTGTAATTAATAATTCTGTAAATATTATTTGGAAAGGATCACTATCAAGTCATCCAGATAATCCAACTTTGGGGTGGGCATATTATAATACTACTGATAAAAAATCATACATTTGGGATGGTGATAGCTGGGAAATTATTGCACAAGACGGAGTTAATGGTATTAACGGAACTGATGGTAAGTCAATTGTTTGGAAAGGTGAATTATCAACTTCTCCTGTAAGTCCAGAAATAAACTGGGCATATTACAACATAATAGATGGAAACTCTTATATATGGGATGGGGCTAAATGGAATTTACTAGCAAAATCCGGTAGAGATGGTGCAAGTGGAATTTTATTATGGATAGGTTCTTTAGACAGTGACCCTTTAACTCCATCAGCAGGATGGGCGTATTATAATACAACTGATAATAAATCATACATTTGGGATGGTGATAGCTGGGAAATATTTGCTCAAGATGGTTTAAATGGTATCAATGGATCAAATGGTACTGATGGCGTTTCTATACTCTGGAAAGGCAGCCTTTCTTCTCATCCATTAAGTCCTACAATTAATTGGGCGTATTATAATACAACTGATAATAAGTCATACATATGGGATGGTGATAGCTGGGAAATATTAGTTCAGTCACTCGGGGGGACAAGTATAGTTATAGATATTACATGGAAAGGTTCTTTATCATCTGCTCCTTCTAACCCATCAGTTGGTTGGGCATATTATAATACAAGCTTGGGCAAATCATATATCTGGGATGGGGCTTCATGGAATATTTTATCTCAAGATGGAGTAACACCGTCAGGTTTCTTAATAAGCTGGAAAGGCTCACTTGTTACATTTCCAACAACTCCGATTTCAGGGTGGGCATATTATAATACAGTTGATAAAAAATCATACATATGGGACGGTGATAGTTGGGAAATTTTAGCACAGGATGGACTTAATGGTTCGAATGAAACCAATTTATCTCGAATACAATTATTGCAAAATTCTACTGAGATATCTTCGTTTAATTTTGGTAATGTACTATTAAATACAAATAGTGAAGAAATTCAGTTTGAAATAAAGAACACTGGTTCAGAAATTCTTTATCTTTCCGGTACGCCAAAAATAACTATAAGTGGTGTTAATAATGATGAATATATCATAAATCAATCTTCTTTATCAAATTCGATTAATGTTGGATCTAGTTCTTATTTTACGGTACTTTTTAATCCAAAAGCTACAGGATATAACAGGAGTGCCGAGTTATCAATCGAGTGCAGTGACGCGACTAAAAACCCATTAAAAGTATATCTTTATGGTAATGGTGCAGGACCAAATATTTTTTTATCTTCTAACATCAATGGTGTTTCATATTCAAATCAAATTTCATCTGTCAATCTTGGAACTTGTGGGCAGAATTACTCATCAAAGGTATTTGATTTTTCTGTATTTAATCCAAATTTTCAAAATACTACTTTATTACTAACAGGATCACCTTTAGTTAGTATTTCAGGGGCAAATTCTGATGAGTTCATATTAGATATTTCATTATTAAAATCATATATTCCTTATGGTGACTACACTAACAAATTTACAATTCAATTTACTCCAAAATCAACTGGATTAAAAACTGCAAATATTACAATAATTAATAATTCAACAGAAAAACCGGTTTATTCTTTTACGATAACAGGCACAGGTTTGGTATGGGACAAAAGAATTGATGGTGGAGAGGGCGATGGAGAAGATCAAGTTGTGGATTCGTTAATAGATAGTTCAGGAAATATTTACATTTTAGGTTACGGCTATGAAATTGTATCTACATATTCAAATAAAGATTGGTGGATAAAAAAGTTCTCATCATCTGGAGTAGAAGATACTGCAAACTGGAACAAAAAAATTGATTTTAGTAACTCAAGTAATGTTCCTTTGTCAATTGCTAAAGATTCTTCTGATAATATATATGTATCTGGTGCAAGCAACATAAAGAAGTTCAACAGCTCTGGAGTAGAAGATACTGTAAACTGGAATAAAAGTTTTGGTGGATATATTAGAGTCGATAATAGCAATAATGCATATCTTTTTTCATCAAATAAAATAAGAAAATTTAACTCTACCGGTGTAGAAGATACTACTAATTGGAATAAGACATTAACAGGATTTACAATTAATGATGTTAAGTTTGACTCTTCAAATAATGTCTATATTGCCGGTTATGGTTCAAATCTTGTTAATTCATTCAGTAGTAACGACTGGTGGGTAAAAAAATTTTCATCATCAGGAGTTGAAGATACTGTAAATTGGGATAAAAAAGTAGATGGTGGTCAATCAAATGATGATAAAGCACATACGATAGCAATTGATTCATCTAATAATATTTTTATAATTGGAAGTGGTTATGACATATTGACAGGTTACTCTAGATATTCTGGATGGATAAAGAAATATGGATCTAATGGTGTTGAGGATATGACATGGAATAAAATAATATCACTTCCCTATTCTTACCTTTACCCAAAGATAGCAATTGACTCATTAAATAATGTATATATAACTGATTGGTTTAATATAAAAAAGTTTAATAGTTCTGGAGTTGAAGATTTAATTAATTGGAATAAATATGATACTTCTTTTTATAAAATTAGCATTGTTATAGATAGTAGCAATAATTTATATGTCTCTGGATATGCTGATAAGCTTGTAAGTAGTTATAGTGACGATGATTGGTGGATTAAAAAATTTAATTCTTTAGGAATTGAACAATAATATCGCGACATCCGTGTCGCAGTTTTTTGGTATTACAAAGCCCAGCCCCAGCCGATAACAGCCCGTATCTGCTGCGAACGGAGTACCGTTCTTGGGCTTCGCCACATTTTTCTAAATCCCTGGCATTCGCCTTTTCGGGATTTAGAAAAACGTCGAGATACGGGCGAAACGTTGTCTGCAATCCAAAAATTAAAAGGAGTTTAAAATGGAATTTGATAGTTTAGTAGAAATCGCAAAAAATCATGGTATAAAAATTGGGTTTTTAAACAAGAATTTATATAAAATACTAGCACCAAAAATACCACCTGAAGAAAAAATAATTTCTATGGCAGAAGGTCTTGATTCAAAATCAGCAAATAAAGCTCCAATAATTGTAACGTCAAAAAATGTTTATATTATTAAATACTCTGGAGTTTTTGGTGGTATTGATTGTTTATTAATTCCTATTAATAAAATTTCTAGTGTTTCATCAAGTGGTGCTATTCTCGCAAAAATATGTATAAATGAAGGTACTGTTATATATGAGATTCAAAATGTAGATAGAAATAAAGCAGAACTCATTATAAATTCAATTACTTTAAATCAAAAAGAAAATAATACTGTTATTTCCAATCAATTATCATCGGCTGATGAAATTAAAAAATTTAAAAGTTTATTAGATGAAGGAATTATATCTCAAAGTGAATTTGAAAAAAAGAAAAAAGAACTTTTAGGGCTATAATTTTTGGACTGCAGACAACAGACAGTATATCTGCACTCCCTGTCGGTCGTTTCGCCCTTCGGGGACAGCTGGAGTACCAGCCGTCATATACTGTCGGACGTTGTATGCAATTGCGGCAAGAATAAAGAGGATTTAATAATTGAATAATTTTGATTACGAAAAAGTTAAAATTGAAAATAATAAATTTAATTTAAAAGAAATTACTCTAATGCGAGTTGGTTATTACGGTTATCAGCTAGTTGGTTTTTTGGCAATATTAAAAGAAAATCTGGTTTTATCTATCTTATATTTACTTTTTATTATTGGCGGTTCCTTTTTAGTTTTTTATTGTTTATGCACTCATTGTCCTCATCAATTTATGCATGGAAAATGCACATTTGTTCCTTTTGGTTTACAAAAAAAATTATTTAAGTTTAAACCAAGAAAAATGAATGTTTTTGAGATTATTGGGCATAATTTAATTACAAAAGGTGCAATAATAATTCCACAATTTTGGTTATATAAAGATTTAAAATTATTAATTATTTTCTGGATTTTGTGTTTACCTACAATTTTAAGATTGAGTTTTTATCATTGTAAAAAATGTCAAAATTATGGTTGTCCATTTTGTTCTAATAAGATAAATATATAAAGAAAGAGATTTAAGAGCCGCAACAGCATACAACAGCGGATATATGCTTCGCAACCTGTTCGGTTGCTCCGGGCTGTCGCCATATTTTTTGTTTTGCTAGCTGCACTGTGCTCGCTTTGTTTGCAAAACAAAAAACATCTCATATGCTCGGACGTTATGTCAAATACCGTGCGATAATTTGGAGGATCGGTCATCCGTGACCGC
>CAYYKD010000026.1:47244-53411 GCA_964471825.1 uncultured Spirochaetales bacterium | reverse complement strand
CTTTATGTTTTTTTGTAATAAAATCGTAATATACCATAGCTATTCGAAAATATTAATATAAATAATCAAAATGGACTTGATAATTTACACTTATTTGATTAGTATTATATGTGTAGTTTAAAATTATTTAAGCAAGTTATTATATATTGTTTATTGGAGGTGATATATGAGATTAAGATTTTTTTTATTATTGTTGGTACTATTATCAGTAGTATTTATAGTTGGTTCAAAATCAAAGTATGACAGCCTATCAGATCATGACAGAGTAGTTACAGCTCTCTCATTCTATGAGGCGGGTCTTAGATATAATGAGTTAAACAAACATGAGCTTGGTAAATATCATATTGAAGAAGCTAAAAAGATCCTCCCGGATGTTGAAGAGTATCATAATGGTAAGAAGCAGATTCCAACCAAAAAAATAAACATCAATCTGGATGGCATTTTCTCAAACGAAAGCTGATACTATAAATTGTCGTTCTTAGTACGCACCAACTTAACGGTCCAACTTAATACTGCCTAGCTGAATTGGTATGTTTTCAATGAATTGCAATATTTTAATGAATTGCAATATTTTCTATATAGGTTGTGCTTATCAATATGTTGTTATCAAGACACAACTGTTTATCAAATCTACTCTTAACTGAGAAGCTAATATTACAGTAATGATTGTCACTACTATAGGGTAGATCGGTTATTATATGATCCTCATTTATCCTAAAAGCAACTGCTCTTGCTGAACCCGCTGATGATTTTACTGATACTGAGTTTATGTAAAAAAATTTGTTTAGATTACCTATGTAGGCACATAACAGATCACTTGCATCATCAGATACGGATGAGTAAAAAAATGAAGGGCTGATCTTTTCGAAATGTTCCGGCATAAGATAGCAGAGAGATGAGTCAAATCCCTCTGTAAATGTAAACCCTGTAATCATGTAACTGCTTGAATTTTTAGGCGAGATCTCATATAAAATGATGTCATAGATGCCCTGCTCTATTGTTATACTATGTATCCGATCAGTTATAAAATAGGCCTTTTTTAGAGTACTCTTTAATCTATTGACTGCATAGAGTTGATAGATCTTTCCTGCTTCCCTTGTAAAATTGATATAAACAGTATCATCTATCTTCTTCTCAATAATGTCAATCTGAAATGAACAGCCAATAAGAGTCATAAGTACATATAAAATTAAAACTCTATTAAACAACCTCATAAAATTACCTCCGGCATAGTGTCTATTTGATAAATTTATTGCACATCGAGATATTTGTGCAATATACTATATATAAACGACCGGAAATATTTTTTATTTACATATTTGAAGAAATATTTTAGAAATGCATCAAAAATATGAAGACAATAAAAATTATTTAAAAATTTTATTCAGAATCTGTAGACCGATCCTGTTTAGATACTTTGTTTTCTCTGTATTATTAAATACTGAACTTTTCTGTTGTAACTCTATTTTACCCTTAGAGATAAGCTCTCTACTCTTAACTGTGTTAAGTGTATATGAGCACTCATCTATTACGATATCGAATCCGTTTGCATTTTTTTCGCTCCTATATTTCACTATAAGAAGAAGATATGCATCTGCCCCTGTTGCACTTGACATATCATAATAATACTCATGATCCGGCAGCTCACCGATTCTAGTCATAGGTGTCGGCAACTGGTAATCAAAAAAAACCATATCCTTTTCCCAGAGAGATTCAAAGAAGCCGTCACTAACAGGCTGCAGCTCCTCATTGTAGAGATTGTTTTCCCGCTCCTCTACTATAACGAATAGTGTCTTGATGGAGCTCAAAGATGCCTGTGCATTTATGCATACTGTCGAGATAAAAAAAGCTAAAAATGATACTAAAAAAACTCTCATATGTCCCCCGGATTATACTAATAAAACCATAGCAATCTTATTATCGTCTGATATTTTTATTATATAATAGAGAGCCCTGTAAAAAATAAGCTTTTTAGGATAGATATTCAAAAAATGAATAGAATAACTTTATTTATGTGTTAATAATTTTAACTGTCCAGTGAAAGATTATGTTTATCTATATCAGTTGATTCCCATGGATACTTTATCCAGATATCCTCTGTCTCCGCCCCGGAGTAGATATGCTTAATTGAATCAGGATAGGTGGCCATCTTTGGTTTTATTTTTTGATGAAGCACTGCAACTCTAATCTCTGCCGGTGAATGATTAAAGAGTTCATTAATACAATAGCTCATTGTTAGTCTTGTATCATCAACCTCATCAATTAGAAGAATCCTCCTGTTTGATATTTTTCTTTCAGCTTCATCTATCCATTGTATCTTTTGAGGTTGATTTGTTGCCTCGCTTAAATTACCATTTGCATTATCATCTCCTGTCTCATCGTATCGCTTAACTCCGACAACAAGGATATCCTTCTTTAAATATGTCTTGATAATCCGGGCAGGGATAAAACCGCCTGTCCCTATCGCTACAATAATATCAGGCATCCAGTTATCTTCAACAATCTTATTGAATATCCTCTGTGTCAGCCTATGAATTTCATCGTATTTAACAAATAACTTACCCATTATGTAACCTGTTTCCTGTCAGTCAATTAAAAGTTGAACTATTCCATTTCATTCTTTTCTATTCTATTCCACCTATGCTTAAGACACCTCCGGTAACCGAGTAATAATGGCTCGGAGTAAGCATAGAAATATTCTTTAAACTAATCGGCGTGTCAGACTCGGAGTCTATAGTTGTATCACGATACAATGAGTAAACCTTGACTGCCTTACCTCCATACTGCCAGGTCAATGGGTTGTATGGTTCGATCAGTTCGGGTCCTGCAAACGGCACAAGGATAAAGACAGCAGAGTCACCCATCACCTTGAGATTTCGTTCACTGTCTATATATAGCACAGCATCGTTATCAAGAGCAATTCCCCTCAGCATTGACTCACCCTTGCTCTTTATAATTGAAGCCATTATCCCAATAAATGGAGCAACACGATCCCTTGTATGAAAATAGGATTCTACCACCATTTTTTCACTTCCGGGCATCCTTATAAAATCCTTCTCAATTGAGTATGAATCGTTTAGAGGAAAATCAAGAATATCAGATAATGAATAGTTAGTCGCTGATTCTACAGAATAGCAATATTCGCCCAAAAGATTTGACGCACTGCCAATCCCCATTACCGGAACACCCCTTTTGAGGGCAGAGTTGCTTATTGCCTCTATCACAGGCGACGCTCTCCACAACTTAACAGGATCGAAGTCCGGATTGAAATCTCCAATAATTATTGCATCAGAATTGTTAATAAATGAGACTGCTACTCCTGAAAAAGCCTTGTCTCTCGTATCAAGTATGATATACCTTATTGATGAGAACCCTTTTATATGTGAAAAGGTAGCACTCTGTTTAGATGCGATATAAAGACAATTCCCATTACCGGAAAGCTCACTTAGTTTTAAGAGAGCATCCTCATTTATAATGTTGCTGCCTGATAGTAACACACCTTTAGTTGTCGGTTTTTTTCTCTGTGAAATTCTACCAAACAGTAGGGTCTCAATACCGCCAATTATCTCATACCTGCTCTTCTCATCGTCTATGTGTACTGTCTTTGACAACAAGACTCTGAATGTACCTATTGTTTCCGGTGTCCTTGACGACACTCTCACAAATATCGTATCCTCAAGAGCTTTAATCTTAATGCCGCCCGGAGTGTTTGAATTCCAGAGTCCATTATCGGGGCCTCTATAGGTAGATAGTTTTGTTCGATCTTTATTTAAAATAAGCATAGAAACAACAGCTGTTTCTTCATATTCTGAAGGATTAAACTTATCATTTATTGTCAAACTATATTCGTTACCGATTTTAAGATTATCAAACTTATAGAGAAGTGTGACCGTGTCATCTGTTAGTCGCCCCCTCTTTATAATCTCACTATTACGATTACACCCAATATTTAGGAGGATAATAATAAAATAAAACAAATAAGATAGCCGTATTACATTATTCTTCATGATAGCTTTGTTGTCCTGTAGATGTTTTTTTGCAGCTCTTTTTTTGTAGCCCTTTGTTGTAGCTGTTTTCTTGTAGCTGTTTTGTCATACATAAACCTTGTACAATCTTGATTTTGGCCAAAACAACCGTAATTTAACATTATTTGACTTAGTCCGATATAGAATAACCTATTTTATGCTAAATAACAACAACAAAAATTAATTTATTTAAAATTCTCCTTTTTTTTCAAAAAGTTGACAAAAAGCCAAAAGAATGGACTACTACTTTGCCATTATTTCTCTGTGAAATTACTCTGTGAAATACCTATTGATTATGTGCATCAACTCCTCAATAACCAGTGGTTTTATCAAATAGGCTATCGGTTCAACTGCATTCACCCTATCCTCAAGTTCACTACGATCATAGCCTGTTATAAAAACTATAGGTATATTGTGTTGTTTTTTTATTCTAAGGGCTGCCTCAACTCCGTCAATTTTACCGGGAAGACCTATGTCCATTAGTACAAGATCAGGATGGAGAAGTCCGGACTGTTTAATTGCATCTTTTCCATTCTGAACAAATCCGCAGACATCACATCCGTTATCCCTAAGGATATCTATCATAAATAGACCAATAAATGCCTCGTCCTCCACCAACAATATTCTAACTTTTCTCTTTGCAGTTACCGTATTTGTTTTAGATTCTTTTATTATAGATTCACTTACTTTAGATTCTTTCATTATAGATCCCATTAGGGAACTCAAAGTTGCAGGTTAAACCATTATGTGATTTAAAATCAATTGTTCCCTCCATTTGATGCTCTCCAAGACTAAAGACAAGCTGCAGGCCGAGAGATTCCTGTTTTCTGAAGTCAAATCCCTCCGGAACACCGACGCCGTCATCAGAGAAAACCAGTTTAGTTCTGTTCTTTTTTCCCTTGAGTAGTGATATTGTGACGATCCCTTCCCTGTTATCCGGAAAGGCATACTTCAGGGAATTAGTCAATAGCTCATTGAGTATCAAGCCGCATGGAATAGCTGTATCTATTATAAAGCTCTGATCATCAACATTGATGTTTAAGGTTATTTTTTTTGAATATCCGTTGTAACTTTTCATAATCTGTTCAGCAAGAGACCCTACATAGTCCTTAATGTTAATATTTGATAGATTCTTTGACTTGTAGAGCATCTGATGCACAATAGATATCGCCTGTATCCTCTGCTCAGTCTCATTAACAATAATCTGAATCTCCTTGTTTAGCGGGAATTTCGAGGCCTGAAGCATAAGCATACTCCTGATTACCATCAGTGTATTTTTTGTCCTGTGATATAGCTCCTTAATCAGAGTCTCTTTCTCCTTAATGGAAATATTAAGACAATCCTCTATCCTTTTGATGTCAGATATATCGACTGCAGTAATTACAGCTCCCTCGACCTTATTATCCGCTGTCTTATAGGGGTGGATTCTAAGTAGATACCAACTGCCTGAGATGGTCTTTATCTCGGTAAATATTGGTTCAAAGTTTGCTATAACTGTTTTTACATCAGCTATAAGTTTGTCCCGCTCGGCAAAATTTGTAACTATATGACTAAGTGGCCTGCCGATATCAGACTCAATCAGATTGACTATCAATGAGGCTTTTGGTGTAAACCGTCTTATTAGAAGTTTACAGTCCACAAAGATAGTTCCGACATTGGTACTTGTCAGAAGATTATTCATATCATTATTTAACAGTGACAGATCATTAACCTTAGTTTGAAGTTCATTATTTAGATTGTCAAGTTCCTCATTTGCAGAGTGAAGTTCCTCATTAACAGACTGCATCTCCTCAATGGAGGATTTTAATTCCTCGTTGGAAGTTTCTAGCTCCTCCTTAAAGGTCTGCAGATAATCATCCTTTAGATGAACCTCCTGCTTTAGAGCAGATATCAGCAAGTCTTTTTCTGAGTTATCAACCGGCGTTTCAACAGTAACCCGTTTGTTTTTTACATCAACTGATGGTCTAGTGTGTGAGGAGATTGATTCTTCGAGAATTACAATCCACAGGATCTCATCCTCAACTCTTAAAACCGGCTGTACAGTTAAATCAACCTTTGTAAAGTGACCATTTGTTTTGACCAGTAGCCCATTATGATAAATAGGTTGATTGTATAGAACTGATCTCTGAAGTGCTATAGTCA
>CAYYKD010000026.1:46351-47234 GCA_964471825.1 uncultured Spirochaetales bacterium | reverse complement strand
TATAGTCAGATGCTGTTGCAACCCCTCTCTTGCCATTTTAAGTACATTATTTGGTGAGTTTTCACCTGATGGCGGCTCTAGGTACATGCCGCATCTTCCATGAATATACTTAATATCGCCCTCTTTATTAACAAGAATAGCTGTAGGAAAGAATATTTTTAGGAGAGCCTGTTCTGTAATCTCCTTAAGAACTGATTTCGTACTTTCATTATGTGATTTTGCCTTATCAAGAGTATTCTCAATGACTTTTTTTAAAGGCAAGAGCATTTTACTTCCGGCGAAGGCCTTCTCTTTACTGCTGGACTTTTTTCTGTATAGCTTTGCTTTCCGGTCAATAACTGCGAACAGATCTGCAGAGTCACCAAGAGTCTCAGATGTTCCCAGAAAAAGTATCCCGTTTTGATTAAGTGCAAAATAGAATAACGGTATAACTTTTCTTTGAAGTTCCCCGTCTATATAGATTAAAAGATTACGACAGCTTATCATATCAAGCTGTGAAAACGGGGGATCCTTAATCAGATTTTGCTCCGAGAAGACGACCATTTCTCGAATTTCTTTTACTATCTTATAGTTCTTTTCAGATGCGTTATGTTCAAAATATTTTTTTAAATAATCGGCATCTATACCCTGTGAGATTGCCTCAGGATAGACCCCTTGCCGTGCTATATGTATTGATTTTTTATTTATATCTGTTGCAAAGATTATTGGTTTGATATCAAGTTGGGCTCTCTCTAATTCCTCGTGCAGAAGAATTGCAATAGAATACGCCTCCTCTCCGGTTGAACATCCGGGAACCCATATTCTTATGGGTGTATCTTTTGATTTATTCTTGATCAATAACGGCAAGGCGTGTTTCTTAAATGACTCGAATGTTGCAGGTTCT
>CAYYKD010000026.1:30223-46341 GCA_964471825.1 uncultured Spirochaetales bacterium | reverse complement strand
AACTCCGATAAGAAAGTCATTTAATAAAGCTTCAACCTCAAATGGCGTCGTATTCACAAAGTTAATGTATTCCTCAAGACTCTTGATAGAATGTTCTGCCATTCTCTTTTGAATTCTTCTTCTAATTGTATTTTCCTTGTATTGTGAAAAATCATGCCCATTACTTTTCTTTACTATTTCAAGAAGTGTCTTTATGGAGCTGTCTTCATTATTAAACTCATTGAGTTGTTTTACTGTCTTGATATTTCTGTGTACCTTATTATAGATGGTCATAATAATCTTAGGCATTTTGTCGGGATCTGATATATAGTCAGCTATCTCTCTATCAATTATACTTTGAGGCATCTCTTTAAAGTCAGCAGTTTCCGGTTTTTGAACCAGGATATGCCCGCCGGCTGCTTTGATTGCTGAGGCACCGAGAACACCGTCTTCACCTGATCCCGAAAGGATAACGCCGATAGCCCTGTCAGCCAACTCCTCTGCAAGCGACCGAAATAAATAATTAATCGGAAGATGGATATCTTTTTCCGGCTGTGGTTTAGTGAGTTTTAATAATCCGTTCTCATAGGATATTACACAGTCCGGCGGTATGATATAGACATGATCCGGTTTTATATCCATACCGTCTTCAACTTCAAGCACCTTCATGCTTGTATACCTCTGAACAAGTTCGGTCAGAAGACTCTTATAATTTGGTGATAGGTGTTGTATAACAACAAACGATATGCCTGTCAACCTGTCTTTTGGAAATGCCGAAAAGAACAGATCAAATGCCGCAAGCCCCCCTGCAGATGCCCCAATTCCGACAACTGATATATCCGTCACATTTTTTTTAATGCTTTTTATCATACAACCTCTTTATTCATATTTACAATCAATATTTTGAAGAAACATTTACTCTGTCACTTCAAAAATGGTATCTGAGAATTAATAACTCCGCCTAGAAACCCCCATGCTGTTCCCAAAAATGCACCGCCGAGAACATCTCGCGGATAGTGCATACCCACATAGATCCTGGTAATGCCGACAAGCAGGGCAACCGAGTATAGTATAACTGATAGCAGGATATTAACATTATAGTACTCTACTAACATCGTCATTATCAAAAACACCTGTCCCGTGTGCCCACTTGGAAAAGAGTGCCCGCTTGCATGGGAGCCGATGATTCTTATGTCCTTAAGTTTTATATATGGGCGGGTGCGGTGAATAGTTATCTTTATTATCTGAATTATGATACTCAGACTCAAGACACCAAGGATTATCTCAAATGCCAGCAGCCGATCACCCTTGATAAAGACTGCAAGCGACAGGATCACAGCAAAGATAAAATTACCCAGTTGAGTAAAGATAAGCATTGTTTTATCAATCCAATGAGGTCTTTTGCCGCGCATATTTAAAAACATAAAAACCCACACATCTAGTTTCTGCCCTATAGACCACACAAGAGAGAGCGTGATAAAAGCAAACAATAAAACAAGTATGAATAGGAACTCCTGCTTTTGTAGACTCAACCATAACAGTTTCCATATTTGTCGTGGCGTAAGAAAAAATAGAAGTAATAATAAAGCAACTAAGATTGCCAGCCATACAAGTCTTGGTATCTTATTTATTGTGTAGAACAATCTTCCAACTAAGCCGTGCACTTTTATTTCAGGTATTTTAACGATTTCTACCGGTTTAGCTTTTTTACTCAATTAGTTTACCTGTCTTTGCATTGTTGACAGGCACAGGGCCACCTGAAATCACGCTTAAACCGGCCTTTACAACTTCAATACTTATTGAACCGGCTCCAAGGTTCATGCCATCTGCCATTATGTCCATTGGCGGATCGCTCTTAACGGTAATTTTTTTAACACGATAATGCAGAATCCTCGGATCCTCATTTGTATCTGTTCCGGGGTTATTCATCATATAGCTAAAAATATCCAACTTTGACAGATCAGAAAAAAATAACACATCAAGAAGTCCGTCACTTAGAGAGTTGGCATTTCCAACAGGATAGTGAGAAACAACAAATGGCATATTTGATATTATCGCTAAATGTCCAAGCTCGGTTATCTCTTTTTTATCTTCAAGGAGAAGTGTTATCTCTGAACAGGGTATCTGTGAGAGTATCGTCAGGAAATCTCCAATCTTCAGAAGATCGCCATGCTGTATGTCATCACCTGCAGAAAATAGTGTTGAAAAAATCCCTATCGAACACAACTCAATAAAATAGGTTTCCTTATCTTCAACCCTGCTTAATCCGACATCGATTTTACTCTTCTTCCCTGTGCTGATAAGCTTAACTGCTTCAGAAATATCGATCGGAATCCCAAGACTAAAAGCAATATTATTCTGAGTGCCTGTTGGAATAATCCCCAGAGTTGCATCTTTTCCAATGAGTGTTCTTGCTACCGAGCTGACAGTTCCATCCCCGCCGCATGCGACAATCAATTTGATCCCGTCCTCAAGTGCATTCTTAATTACACTTACAAGATCACAGTCTTTCTCTATTATATAGGGTTCTGTTAGAAAATTACAGTTTTGCATTTCCTTAATTATGTTGATTAGTTTTATAGGTGATTCTGAGTTTGCACCTGAAATCGGATTGAAAATCAACTTTACTCTTGTTAGTTCTGTTTTTAACTTTTTTTGCATTTCCATGCATTTTCCTTTGTATTCTAATAACAATAATAGATAATTAAACAGGAAATAGCAAGGTAAATAATCAATATTTATTAAAATATAATGTAAGTCTTAATAAAACATTAAACTATAATAAAAATCGAAATAATTTGGAACAAAATGAATTATAAAAGCCAATAATACAAAAAATGCCAACTAAGTTAAACCAGCACAGTACAATACAGATTAATTGACTCTACTGAGGCTCTTGAAAAAATTAAGACTTTTGACAAGAGCCTTTACTGTGTTGATTTGATAAATTTGTTATTCCAGATAGACAGCAATCGTAATAGCCATAAGCCTCATATCATCCCAAAAGACCTTAGCCCCTGAGGATGGTTTTGAAATCGTAATGATTCTTCGTCCTGCCACATAGACTTCACCTTTATCATTCAAGTATCCAGACTTACTGGTTCCTCTCATTATATAGAAGTTTCCATCCTTCTCTATCTTACCTGAGGCATTAAACGATGAATGTGCTGCTAAACTATAACTCTTAAGATCTATATCACCAACCCATGATTTATCAATATATACTCTGCCTGTTTTTCTTGAGACCTCAAATAGTCTGTTATTAACTGACAGACCGACTAGATCTTCCGGTTTTTCATAGACCTGTTTTACATAGTCATAACCACCAACCCCTGTTATAATCTTATTATTCGCAACAAATGAGGGACTCGTGCCGTCATCCCATTTAACAACTACACCACCCGATTCAAGCTTCTGAACTGTTCCGCCATAAAAGATCTCATCACCATATAGGGCTGCTATTTTTTCACCGACCTTAACAGTAATATTATCAGATAATATTTTAATCTTAGATTTATCAAGGTAGGCCTCTCTGCCATCATTTGTAACAACAAGATACTCGCCATCTTCACTTTTTTCTATCCTGCCCTTAAACCAATTACCGCTCTCAAAACATGCCGCAACTTCTGTGCCTACTTCCAGTTTAGCTTCCTGTTTTAATTCCTGTTTAACAACGATTTTATCATCTATTTTCCATTTACCGATATCGCTGATCTTTACCATCTGATCGGCCTTAAGAGTTGCAGTCTCCGTACTCACCTCTCCATCATAGACCCACGCAATCAGATACTTAGATCCATCAACTCTCTTAATGATCGCCTGGTAGAGCATAGACTCACCCTCATAGATCGCCCATACCATATCTCCCTGTTTAAAAACGGCCTTATCAGAAAACATCGCAACCGCTTTTGGAGAAAGTACACCTTTTCTACCATCCTTTGAAACAAACTCCACCCCCTTTGCACCTATTGACTTCACTGTTCCCCGGCACCAGTTACCGAGTAAATCTCCCGCCGCAGAACCACCTGCTTTAATAACAAACTCCTGTGCATCTGTCATAAAAACTCCTGTTATAAAACAAAAAATAATAAAAAAGTGTTTCATATACCTCATCTCCTTTGATTGACATAAATTGATATTATTTTAGAAAATGTAAAATGTCAATAAATACTTACATTCTTTCTTTACATTCTTTCAAGGGATGCTTATTAATTATCCCTTTTATTAATTATCTCCTTGAAACAGTTTTTTCTAAAGATCATTCAAAAGACCATTTAACTCTTCATGTGCCTTTTGCATCTCGTTCTTTAGCTGGCTTAACAACACTGTTTTTCCGGTGCTATTTAGAATAGCGTCTTGTTCGGAATTATCAACGATAGGGCAGCCTTGATTCTTTTTCCCATCTCTTCCGTTCTTCTTCTTATTACTAAGATTCTCACTATCCATTTTTACACTCCAATAGGCATGTTTGCAATATGTGTCAGGTCAGTATTAAAAAATACCCATCTTCCGGGAAAATGGGTACAAAAAGTCTAAACTCCTGCCGGTTTTTTATTAACAGGTTTTTTATTAACCGGGACTTCTAATTAGTCTCCAATTTTGCCTTTGCAAGTGAAAAATTAAACTTGACTTTTGCTGAATCTGCACCGGCTTTTAACTTAACCCATGCGTTATCTTCAGCATTTTCAATCTTATTTAGAAGTGTCGAGAGAGTATTCTGCTGGATCTTTAATACTATCAGATGTTCATTAGCTTTCTCTTTTGCCTCACCGGTAAGGTTGTTTACCTTAAACTCCAGCATATCCAATTCATTGTTCCACTCTTCGATTTCCAGTTGGAGTTTGTCAACATAGGCACTTCTAGTTATCATGCTAAACTCAGGTTTAGTGTTACTCTTTTTAAAACAACTAAATGTGAATATAATACCTACCACCATTAATCCTGCACACACAACTGCAATTCTTTTTTTCATACAAATACTCCTTTTTAATAAATACTTAAATCAACTTAAAAATTTTTCCGTACCATTTTTCAAACTGGCATCTATTATAAAGATGGCCCTGTTACGGTTGATGCATCAATTGTAACAGCCGTCTGTGATAGAAGTCTTCCATTTACAGTTGCACCTGTAGCAAGAGAGATCTCAGTCTTACATAAAACAACGCCCTCAATGTGTGCTGTAGTATCCATTACAACAGGTCCAAATGATTGCCAAAATATATTCTTAGGCATTCCACCGCCGGATAACAACACCTTAGCACCTGAAGAGACTGTTAATCCACCTGCTATCTGGAATATCCAGATATCATTTGGCCCACCTTTTAAAGTAACATCACTAGCTATCAGTACTCCAGTCCCCCATTTATAAATCCCGGGAACAATTGTTAGACCACTGATATCTCCTGCCCCTAATTCGGTTGAGCGAGGATCAATACGGCCCGCAGCATCTGTGTATGCTTTTTCCATATCACCTATGGCCTTAGTCATATTTGTAGGTGTAGGTTCACTATAATTAGCAGCATATACCTTATCTGAAACTAACCCCGAAGTAGAATACAGATTACTCCCATCCATTGATAATATAAACCCCGTGATATAACTTGCTGCAACAGGACTTACACCAATACTGCCTGTAACTACAGACTCACCAGTTGAGTCAATTCCTGATTTTGATAATATAGTAAATCCGACTGCAGAACCTAGATCAACTGCGCTCTTACTATCCGTCTTCGTTTCACATCCAGTCATCAGAAGAGTTAAAAATAACGCTCCTGTAATTAGTTTCTTAAATACTTTCATAATATCTCCTTATTTAATACACCCCGTCAAACTTTTTTTGATACAAAAAACTAAAGTAAGCCTCATATATCCATAAACTAATGAGGCATAAAGTGTCGTCTTATTGTGCCGGTGTAGTAATTGTACAAGCATCCAAGGTAACTGCTGTCTGTGAAAGAAGTCTTCCATTTACAGTTGAACCTGTAGCAAGTGTTATCTCAGTTTGAGACAATACTATCCCCTCTAAATGTGAAGTTGTATTTAGAGTTACTGCACCAAATACCTGCCAGAAAATATTCTTTGCCATTGCTCCGCCGGTTAAATGTACTCTTACTGCAGATGATAAAGTTAAGCCACCTGATATTTGAAATACCCAAACATCATCAGGTCCGCCATCAAAGGTTACATCAGATGCAACCAACACACCTGTTCCCCATTTATACAGTCCCGGAGCTATTGTTAAGCCACTAATATCTCCTGCACCAAGCTCAGTATCAGTAGGAATTGCTCTTCCGGCTGCATCTGTGTAGGAAGCTTCCATGTTACTAATAGAAACAGTCATATATGATGGTGTCGGTGCCGTATAGTTTGCCGCATATACTTTTTCACTAACATAGATTGAGTTTGAAAATGTATTGCTAGGATCCATATCAAGATCAAATCCTGTTAAATAGGTTGCGGCTGCGGGGCTTACACCTATACTCCCAACTATAGAAGTATTACCTGTATTTGATATACCGGCTTTTGATAATATAACAAAATCCCCTGCTGTTCCAAGAATTACCGGTGATGGACCGACTGCTGTAGTTGTTCCTGTTGTAAAACTAAAATCATAGTCATCCTCAAGCGAATTTCCCGCAAGGTCTTTGACACCGATCTTAACTGATAAAATATACTCAGAGGATGCTGATAGATTATCTACAGGATTAATAATTGTTATATTTCTTCCATAGCTTATAACTGCAGGTATAATTACACCATTCTTTGAAAGGATAAAATTAGCACTGCTTACTGTTTTTGGATTTAAACCTTCATTAAAAGTTACAGCAATGTTAGAATTAAGCACAACATCTATAGCCTGATCTGCCGGTATTGTTGAGCTAACTAGAGGTGCAGTGCTATCAACAGCAACACCTGTTCTAAAACTCCAGATATAATCAGAAGCAAGTTTAGTTCCTATCAGATCTTTTACATCTGTTGTGATCTTCGCTGTATAGTCAGCACTTGACTGTAGATCACTTGTAGGATTAATTATAACAATCTTATCCGCATAGCTTAAACTACATGGAATTATATTAGTCCCCTGCATAAGCGTAACAGTAGTTGCCGATATTGTTGTACTATCCATCTCTTGATTGAAGATAGCGATTATATCAGAGTTAATCGGGACATCCATTGAAAGATTAATTGGGTCGGTAAATTTTACTGTAGGAATATCAACCGGATCAGGTGTAATTATCTTTATGACAGGTTTTGTTGGGCATGCAGTTATAAATGCCGTAAATAATACAACTCTGATTAATAATCCAATTATAGATTTATTAAATAATTTCATCTCATACTCTCCTTTTTTTTAATTCAAATTTAATACAAAATTAAACACAAAAATAATTATCTGCCTGATTTTGAATTCTCAGACAGATAATAAGAACTTGTCAAATATGCTATTCAGCCGGTTGTGTAACCGCATTTGCATCAAGGGTAACAGCAGTCTGTGCAAGAAGTCTGCCGTTTACAGTTGCACCTGTGACAAGGTGTATTGCTGTTGCTGACATTACGACTCCTTCCATATGTGAAGTTGAATTAAGATTTACATCCTCTGTTACTTGCCAGAAAATGTTTTTTGGCACTGCACCATTTGATAGGACCACACTCACGCCTGATGCCATAGTCAGGTTTCCTGATATCTGAAATATCCAAACATCATTCGGTCCGCCAGCTAATGTAACATCTGAAGAAATCAAAACCGATGTCGTCCATTTATAAAGACCGGGAACAAGTGTTAATCCACCTATTTCACCGGCACCACGATTCGTTTCGTCAGGAATAGGTCTTACTGCCGCATCATTATATGCTGTGACCATATTATTAACTGCAGTATTAAGCACTGTAGGTGTAGGTTCAGCATAAGTAGCTCCATAAGCTTTTCCGCCGTTTATTATAACAGATGAAGTTGAAAATTGATTACTTGCATCTGCAACAAGACCAAAACCTTGCATAAAAGTTGGTGCAGCAGGGAACAAACCAATATCGCCATCTATTGCTGTTGTTCCGGTTGTAGTGATAGCTGATTTTGCCAATATAACGAAGTTACCTGCTAAACCAAGATCAACAGGAGCAGGTCCAAGTGTAACTACAGTCGCAGTTGTAAAACTCCATGAATATTCCAACTCTAAGCTGTTACCTGCAAGATCTTTTGCTCCAACAGTTATCTTTGCATCATACACTGCTTCTGTGTCCAGATTACTAGTCGGATCAAATGTAGCTTTTGTGCCGGCATATGATACAACTCCAGCCACAGGAACTCCTGACTTAGTAAGTAAGAAAGTTGTATCATCTATTGTTGTAATATCCATTACTTCACTAAATGTAGCAGATATATTGGCATTATTTAATACATCTAAAGCACTATTCATAGGAATTGTTGATATAACTGTCGGCGGATCAGTCTCTACAGCTGTTGTAAAATCCCATGTATAAAGAACAGCCAGAGCATTTCCGGCAATGTCTGTAACACCTGTTGTAACCTCTGCTGTGTAAACCGTATTATTCAATAGGTTTGAGTCAGGATTAAGAGTTGCAACATTAGTTGCATAACTAACTCCACAGGCTATAGGTGTTGAGCCATCTAATAATCTGATCGTTGAGGATGTTATTGAAGAAGTTAACATCGCCTCACTGAATGTAACTGTAATGTTTGAATCTACAGCAATATTTACAGCATCCGTTGCAGGTACAGTTGATACTACTGTCGGCTCTGTTGTGTCAGCTAAAGTAGCTGTTGTAAAATCCCATGTATAAAGAGCAGCCAGAGCATTTCCGGCAATGTCTGTAACACCGGTAGTTACCTCAGCTGTATAAACCGTATTATTCAATAGGCTTGAGCTTGGGTTAAGTGTTGCAACATTATTTAAATAGCTTACTGCACAGGTCACAGGAGTCGTCCCATTTTTTAGCCTAACAGTTGAAGTTGTTATTGATGAACTTAACATCGCCTCACTAAATGTAACTGTTATGTTAGAATCTACAGCAACATTATCACCATCTGTAGCAGGTACAGTTGAATCAACTATAGGTGCAATTGTTTCTAAAGCTGTTGTAAAATCCCATGTATAAAGAGTAGCCAGAGCATTTCCGGCAATGTCTGTAACACCGGTAGTTACCTCAGCTGTATAAACCGTATTATTCAATAGGCTTGAGCTTGGGTTAAGTGTTACAACACTATCATTATTGCTTACTGCACAGGTCACAGCAGTAGTCCCATTTTTTAGCCTGACAGTTGAAGTTGTTATTGATGAACTTAACATTGCCTCACTAAATGTAACTGTAATGTTAGAATCTACAGCAACATTAACAGCATCTGTAGCCGGAACAGTTGAAACAACTGTAGGTGCAATTGTTTCTGCAACTGTTGTAAAATCCCATGTATAAAGAACAGCCAGAGCATTTCCGGCAATGTCTGTAACACCTGTTGTAACCTCTGCTGTGTAAACCGTATTATTCAATAGGTTAGCACCGGGGTTAAGTATTACAACACTATCATTATAACTTACGGAACAAGTTACAGGAGTTATTCCATTTTTTAGTCTAACTGTTGATGATGATATTGTTGAATTTAACATTTCTTCACTGAATGTAACTGAAATGTTAGAGTCAATAGCAATATTAACACCATTGGCTCCCGGTGTTGTTGAGATAACAGTAGGCTTAGTAGTATCAGGAACTGTAGTAAAGTCCCATGTGTACAGTACAGCAAGTTCATTACCTGACATGTCAGTTACACCGGTTGTTACCTCTGCTGTATAAACAGTATTGTTTAATAGGCTTGAGCTTGGGTTAAGTGTTGCAACATTATTTAAATAGCTTACAGCACAACCTACTGGTGTTGAACCATTTTTTAATATGATCGTTGAGCCTGTGATTGAAGAGCTTAACATTGCCTCACTAAATGTAACTGTAATGTTAGAATCAACAGCAATATTTACCCCGTCTGCTGCCGGTACAGTTGATACAACTGTAGGTGCAGTAACATCAACTTCTTCCCCTGTTGTAAAATCCCATGTATAAAGAGCAGAGATTGCGTTGCCTGAAGTATCTGTAACGCCTGTTGTTACTTCGACAGTATAAACAGTGTCATTCAACAGATTTGCATTAGGGTTAAGTGTTGCAACATTATTTAAATAACTCACACCACAATCTACAGGTGTAGAACCAATTTTTAGCATAATAGTTGAACTTGTGATCGATGAACCCAGCATTGCCTCATTAAATGTAACTGTGATGTTTGAATTAACCACAATATTTACACTATCTGCAGCCGGTACTGTTGAAAGAACTGTAGGTGCTATAGTGTCAGGCAAAGCTCCGGTAACAAACTCCCATCCATAAAGAACAGAGAGTGCATTTCCTGACATGTCAGTAACGCCTGTTGTAACCTCTGCAGTATAGACAGTACTATACAATAGATTTGAGTTTGGATTAAGAGTTGCAACATTTGTTGCATAGTTTACTTCACAATCCACAGGTGTTGAACCATTCATTAGTCTAATCGTTGCAGTTGTTATGGACGAGTCCAACATTTCTTCACTAAATGTAACTGTGATGTTTGAATCAATAGCAACATCAACACCATCCGTTTCCGGTACAGTTGAAATAACTGTAGGTGCTATCGTATCAGCAACAGTCCCTGTAGTAAAGCTCCATTCATAATTCGCAGCCAATGGATTACCCGCCAGATCTTTTACTCCGGTAGTTATAATTGCAGTATACACTGAATTAACATCCATATCGACAGTCGGATTAAGAATTGCTATCGCATTTGAATAACTTACAGCACATTCAACAACTTCCAGCCCTTTTTTTAGAACAAATGTTGAAGCCGTAATTGTCGATATACTCATCTTTTCGTTAAATGTAGCAATAATATTAGTATTGATTGCAACATCTACAGAATTAGCCGCCGGTGTTGTTAACAAAACTTTTGGTGCCGCTGTGTCGGTTGATACCACCTGGCATCCGATCATAAATACAATTGATGCCAATAAGGCAGCAAATAAAATCTTAAAATATTTCATACTTAATTCTCCTTTTTTTATAACTTTTCTATCAACTTGTGTATCTCATCTCTAGTTTTACCAAGTTTCTTTTGCAGCCTACCCCACAGCTCCTCCTCTTTACCCTCAATGTACAGAAGATCATCATCGGTCAGACTGGCAAACTTCTGTTTAAGTTTACCGGCAGCCTCGATCCACACACCTCGAATTCCCATCTTGTTCATCCCGTCCTCCTTTTTTTAAAAATACTTTATCCTCAACAATCAATTTTTAAATTATAGGGCAGTTCTAAATACTGTGTATTTAGAATGCCATATAGGTATAAGAATAGGTTTGAGCTTCTAAAAACCTTAAAAAATAAAGTTTTTAGAAGTGCCCTATAGTCTACTTTGTAAATGTGTAGGTTCCATCTGTATTACTAAATGATAGATTTTTTTCACTAAGTACATAATCCCATACACCTGTTACATCCAAAATCTCCGTAACATCTGCATCAAGCGTTATTGTCTTTGAAATTGCGTTAGCATTTGTAATTCTGCCGCTACATACAGACTTAGTCATAACAAATGGAAATACTGTAGGTGTCATCTCAACTGTAATCGTGAACTTATCATCACTGGTTAGTGACATAGACCCACCTGTTATTGAGAAACTTGAATCCATAGGTGTACTCTTCACCGTCCAACTACCTATCAGACTCATCTCACCACCTGCAGGTGTACAACTTATACTTAGTATAATTATAAATACTAGCGACAATAACAAAACCCCGATCTTCTTTTTAATCATAAAAACTCCTTTTTGGTAAAAAAACTTTATCAACTATTGATATAGTCAATAGAACTGAAAATCATCTATCATTCCCGGGTTGTAATGACTATGCCCATCTGTAATATCCAACTTTTTTTCCATTTTTCTATTATAGCCACTTCTATTTTTCATTCAATTCCCAAAATCCCTTTATTGCTGACCCGTTTCATTTTTAATTGGTTCGTATATATTTTGTGATCTGTCTTGTAATCTGTTTGTTTAAGTAATCTTAACGATTAATAGCTGACTAAGGTAAGTTATATGAAAATAGAATGATAGAAAATAAAATTGATAATAGGTAACGATGAGTAATTAATAAGTTATAAAAATTGAATAAAATTGATAGGAAATACCTAAAAACAACGAACAATAAAATATATGACGATCAATACAAATTTATTTATGAAAAAGAGTAAGTTAAGTTAAAAATGATTAGTTTTAAGATGGTTCTAAAGGTTTACAATATCTACCAGTTCCGAAATTCTAAATGGTTTTAGCATAATACAGTCCGCAATACTAAGAAGCGAATCCTCATACCTTCGGCGAGTATCACTTCTTAGATCATCTGAATGGATATCCATCCTTGCTGTCATTACAACAACTTTTGCATCTGTATTATTACTGTTGATAAAATCCAATATCTGATAGCCGTTACAGCGGGGTATTTTTAGATCAAGTATTATTATGTCGCATGTATTCTTCTCAATTATTTTTTTTCCCTCAAGCCCATCATGCACAATAGTAATTAAGTTATCCTTATCTTTAAGAGCCTCACTGAGTTCGTTACACATCTCTATATCATCTTCAATGATTAATACCGATCTACTCATATTTTGCCGTCCTGATAGGGAAGACATATTGAAACTACCGACCCCTTACCAAGTTTGCTTTGGATATCAATGCTCCCTGAATGGAGATTTACTATCTCTCTGCATAGTGACAGTCCGAGTCCTGTCCCCCTGGATTTTCTTGTAAAAAACGGCTCAAATACTTTTGCTATATCAGCCTTTTTTATTCCGTCACCATTATCCTCAATATCAATCCTTAAACAACTACTTGTTCTCTGAATTGAGATTACCACAACACTCTTCTTTCTCTTGATTGATTGAAATGCATTTATTAGAACATTACAGAACACCTCTTTAATCTGCACCCTATCAACCATAATTATCATATCAATCAGATCAATATAGTTCTTTACTATTTCAATATTATCTGTCTTAAACATCAACAGAACAGTATTAATTGAGTCATCAATTGTTTCCGAGATGTCTGTTAAAGTGAGTACAGGCATCTTTATTTTTGCATAGGCCAACAAGTTTGAAATGATCTGTTCGCTTTCTAATATCTTTTTCTCGATTGTCTGTATCTGATTATCAATGGGCAGGTTTTGTTTCTTTCTGTCTATGTTATAGATTGCTGCCTGAATTACACTCAACGGGTTTCTTAGTTCATGGGCAACAGTAGCCGCAAGCATCCCCAGATCAGAGAGTCTCTTTGATTTTATCAATTGATCCTTAGTTTCCTCAAGCTCACCTTTGTATTTAACCCGTTCGGTAACATCAAGGAAGGTCAGGATTAGACCATCAACAATCCCCTGTTCAATTTTTACCGGATAGAGACTCCAATCCCAATAGAGATCGTTTTTTTCCAATATCTGATAGTTACTGAATTGCTTCTGATAAACTATATACGGCAATCCGCTCTCTACTACAGTTGAAAAAATCTCCCTGTATTTCTCGCCGCTATAGACCTCAAAGTAATTCTTCCCCAGATAGTAGTTTACTGATTTTTTATTATAGTCAGCATAGGATCTATTAACATATACAAAATTAAAACTACAATCAAGATAGGCAATAAGGATATGAGTATTTGAAAAAATCCTATCAAGCAGACTATCTCTTTGTTTCAGCTCTATAGTGCTTCTCTCTTGACTCAAATCCATCTTTAAATGATAGGCGGCGAACTTGTTTTCATTCTTTTTAAATACTTTTATCTGATTCTGAAGAGATTTTTTTTTAAAATTCATGTCCTTGTCAATCATAGTGAACTCTTTGTTGCGGAAACTATTCGGGCTTAAGGCGATACTCAGTGGGGGTCAACCCGGTGATTTTCTTAAATATCTTAATAAATGACTCAGAATTCTTATAGCCCAGCTTATAGGCAATCTGATCTACATTAGCACCTGTATCTTTAAGCAACTCTTTAGAATATCTAACCTTTACACCAAGTTTATATTCGTTAAAACATATCCCCGTTTCCTCTTTAAAGACCCTGCTCAAGTATTTTGGCGAAAGGCAGACTATTTTAGATATATCATTCAGATTAAATATTTTCTCATAATTTTTATCGATGTAGTGCTTGATCTTAATAATCTTAGCCTTAATACTATCACTTTCAAGATCATCAATATATTCATTTTTAACTATCTTTGCCTCTACTATTTCTCTAAATTTTGAAAACTTAACAGGTTTCTGCATATAGTCATCGGCGTGGGCCTTCAACGATTGGATCGCCGTATCCTCAGAGCTAAAGCCGGTTAGCATGATAGTATATAGATTTGGTTTTATTTTTTTTATTTCCTCAAGAACTTTCGGCCCTTTTAGTCCGGGCATTCTTACATCAAGCACAACAAGATCAATCACATTGATTTTTTTAATTATCTTTAGTGCCTCAAGTCCATCATTTGCTTCAAGTATATTATAGTCATAGAAATACTCAGCAAACTCTTTACAGAAATCTCGATCGTCATCAATTAATAGTATAGTGTACGGCATTGATCTCACCTCAGTAAAATGATATCCTGTCCTATTAATATTTACATTTTTTTTCCAATAATGATACATTTATTTTTAAATTTAACCAGAGATTTGCCATGCCATGACATGATATGACTAAAAACACAAAATACGCATACCATTGTTGTCGCATAAAGTCTTATTACTGTTGTTTTAAGTTTTTTATATACGATTATTTGATTTTTTTTGCCTAACCAATTTTATTTTCAAATTTATTTTTTATATCGACAATTTCGTCTTTAATTGCAATAAATGCATGAACAACTGCCGGATCAAAGTGAGTCCCCCTCTCTTCAATTATTATCCCTATGGATTTATCTATTGAAAATGGCTCCTTATATGGACGCCGTGTTGTTAGGGCATCAAAGACATCAGCAACAGCGGTAATGCGTGCAGCTATCGGGATCACCTCCCCTGCTATCCCGTTTGGATAACCGGTTCCATCCCACTTTTCGTGGTGATTCAGTGCTATTGATTCTCCAAGTACAATAAACTCAGCATCTGACCCCTTCAGAATATTTGCCCCAAATGTCGTGTGCTTTTTCATAACAACCCATTCATCCTCATCCAGCTTTCCCGGTTTCATCAGGATTCTATCCGGTATCCCTATCTTGCCTACATCATGCATAGGAGAGGCATATAAGATAGTATCAACAATATTCTTACCAAGTCCCAACCGCCTGGCTATAGCTGCGGAGTATAGACTCATCCTTTTTATATGAAATCCAGTATCCTCATCCTTATACTCAGAGGCAACTGACAACCTGTAAATTGTATCAAGCGATGATAGTTTTACCTTTTTCAAAGCCTCACCTAGATCATGCGTTCTCTCTTTAACTTCGATTTCCAGATCCTTTCTATAATTAAACAATAAATCATTATATGCTTTTACTTTTAATAATGATCTTACCCGTGCCAAAAGCTCTATCTTATCAACAGGCTTAGTTATAAAATCGTCGCATCCGGCCTCTATCCCTTTAACCCTATCCTGTTTTTCGTGCAGCGAAGTTACCAATACTATCGGCAGGATTCGTCCAATCTCACTCTCTCTAATCCTGGAGGTCACCTCAAAACCATTAATGCCTGTCATCATTACATCTAGCAAGACCAAATCAATTCCACGATTATTAAAAACAATTTTTAGTGCATCCTCACCATTTGAGGCAGTAATAATCTCATAATTAAACGGAGCTAAAAATGCCTCCAGTAATTCTATATTTTCTACATGGTCATCAACGACTAAGATTACAGATTTTTTTCCCACAAGCATCCCCCTTATACTTCATATAAGCTTCATATAAACTCTATATTACCTCTATTTAAACTCTTTATTCATATATTCAATAATCTCACTTACAAAAGTACGGGTGTTTATAGGCTTACCTATAAAACCGCACTTGGTGATGCTTCTTATCTCTTCCAGGCCTTCGGCCGTGACCGCGGCCGCCACAAAAACAATGGGAGTATTGCTGGTCTCTTT